>CAIZXS010000026.1 GCA_903937035.1 uncultured bacterium | reverse complement strand
CGATAACACGGCATAGCTGGATCAGAAAATTGACACATTTATATTTCAATGGAAAGTCAATTTTCCTCGGCCCAAATTTCGACACTCTTTTATATTTTAATAATGAGGTGTCGAAACTTCAGATGATGCCGATACGTTGTGTGAAATAAAATTCTTTCTTTTTTCTTTTTTAAAATTCGCTTTTTATAATAAGGAAAAATAAGTTTTTTTTATCTATTTATATAGGGGTATAAGGTGTTTTTTCTGCCCACAAAGGGGCAGTAAAAAACGATTTAGAAAAAATGATCATTGACTAAAAGTGGCATAGTAGTAAAGTAATAGTAGTAATTAGTTTTAATTTTTAAACAATAAAAATATGGACAGCGAGTTAAGAAGGGCAATCGACAGTGCGAAGTATGGCTCATCATTGAGTCAAAGCGATTATTACACGTTAATCAAATGGGCCAAGATTTCAGGTTCAGACGGCAGAGAGGCGGCCGATGCCATTAGAAGCGCAAGAGATAATAATAGACTTAATAATGTTAGCAGGGATATGAGCGCAGAAAATACATATGCAAGGTAAGTGTCTTATTTGAGTGTTTATAAGTAACTAATTTAAAAAATATGTCCGATGATGAAGAAAAAAAAATATTTGAGGAAGGTGGTATAATCGTAACGAACAAAAGAGTTGTATGTGAAAATAATCAGTTTTTGTTTGATGATGGTTATGGTGTTATCAGATTTCCAGTAGAAGCCAAAAGTTTGAGTGAGGTAGTAATTGTAGCTTTTTTTGGATACGGCATAATAGCGTTGATAATACTTACTTATGCAGGATATGCCATTGGATATCATAATGGATTTTTAATTGCTTTGATATTTTTTGTTCTCTCTTCTGCATTTACTATTCGCCATCGTTACTATAAAAATAATTCTTATACAGTATATATGTGTGAGCCTGGAGGGGCGTTGAACGGAAATTGGGTTGCTATTTTAAAAACAGCAGATAAGCTTTTTGCAGAAAAAATAATTAATACTATTGTAAAAGTGATAGATAACAAGAAAAATTTTATTAAAAATAAAAATATTTCTTATTTGAAGTCAGAGATGTCTCAATTGAAATAACTAGAATGGAGGTGATATTTATGGGCAATAAAGATGGTGAGCAATGGACGGATTCAGATGGAACCGTTCACACGGTTAATCCAACGGACAATCCCAAGGTTCCTGAGGGCGGATATTATCATACTCAGAAAAACAAAGATGGCAAGGCATCTGCGGTTTATAATCCAGACGGCACACTGGCTGATGTTCGTGCTAATAGAGATTGGAAAGATGTCCCCAGACAAGACTAACGATAACCGCACCGAACCATAAATCAGTAGTCTCATTTTTGAGAAATGAGTACGGTTGGTAATTTTTAATTTACACCAATGGAATTTGATAGAAATATTTACGATACGTCAAATATTGACTGGAATAAAATCAATGCGTTGGCTAAGCGTGTCGCAAAAGAAACGAAAGCGCCACGCTTTGAGCATGATGTAACTATTTTAGAAACTAAGGAACGAACGGTATCCTGTGGTTTTTTAAATCTTCAAAGGCGGGTAGAAACTTATCAAGAAAAGACTGCGATTCACATTGTGGAGGACTACTGGGTTTTGGAACAACGAATCTATTGGAGTGAAGAACAGAAGAATGATTTAATCATTACAGAAAAAGACTGTAATAATTATTGTTTGCGCTCCAATGGTGCTTTATTCTTTTGTACAGATGGTTTAGAGGAAGTGGCTTTTTATAAAACAGGCGGGTCTTATTATAACAAAAAAGGAGGATCCGAGGAGCGAGCCATGAATGATGAAGATGTGACATTGCTTGATTTTTGGGCTTTGCACCGTGATTTTGATGAAACTAATTTAGTTTTGCGCGACTCGCGACAATGTAGCGAAGAAATTAAATTCAATTATCAAACAAAAGGCGAGGGCATTATAAAGCTACTTAATGATCTTTTAGCAAAAAAGATATAGAGGGAGTTTTTGATTTTGGGCATTCACCCCTGACCCCTCTGCCCAAAATCAAAAACAAAAAAACTTATTTATAATTTAGAATAAAAGCAAATTTAAAAAAGAAAAAAAAGAATTTTACATCACATAACAAGGCATATCCGGTTCGAGAATTTTGCACTTTATAATAAATTAAGGAAAGTAAAATTTTCTCTCCCAAATTTTTCTTTCGCTTCGCTACAGAAAAACTTCGGATACTCGTAAACGTTATCGGAAATTTATTTTTGATTTTATTAATCATATGAAAAAACCACTAAAAATAGTACTGATTATATTTTCAGTCATAATATTTTTACTTATACTGTTATGGATCATAATTATACATTTTGTTCCTCCTATTGATCAGTATACTTTTTGTCACTGTAAGTACGATAATTTTAGAGTTTATCCTGATGAAGAAACTGGTAAATGGGCAACCAGTAATGATATTCCCTATGAGTATGATAAAATATTTCCGTTAGATTCTGATTATCTTCAAAAAAAATATAAGACCGATTTAAAATTCAAGCACCTTCTTGTTCCAAAAAATATTACGATGAAGCAATATCATGATTGTAAATATGGATCTAAAGAATGTGATAAGTCATTTGGCGTTATCAGCGGTAATTTTGGTGATTATTTTATAATGGAAAATGATTCAAAAGCATTTTGTGAATGTCGCAAATAAAATCAAAAATAAACATCCGATAGCACGGCATATCTGGTTCAGGAATTTTTCACATTTATAATCCAAGGTAAGAAAAATTTTGATAATCAATTGATCAACAAAAATATGATTTTAAAAAAAGTCAATCACATCGCCATCATCATTTCGGACGTTGAGATTTCCAAGGACTTCTATGTCAATAAACTTGGTTTTAAAGTTATTCACCAAATTGATCGCCCAGAAAGACAATCTTCAATCCTTTATTTAGACGCTAGCAACACAATGATTGAATTATTTTCTTTCCCTTCTCCGCCAAAACGTCTGTCTTATCCTGAAGCTTGTGGATTGAGGCATCTAGCATTTGACGTTGAGAATTTTGATGAAACTATTAATAAATTAAATGAACTTGGAATAAAAACTGAGCCAGTTCGTACTGATGACAGAACGGGAAAGAAAATGACTTTCTTTAAAGACCCTGATGATTTGCCACTAGAGATTTGCGAAATGTAACGACGCAAAATCTTACATTGCATAACATTGAGCATCCGTTTCACACATGTTGTGGCGAAATAAAATTTATTTCTAATATGGCAATACAATAACATGATTGACCTGAATGAGCTTTGCAAATTTTTAGTCAAAGCCAAGAAATCGACTTATGCGGCTGGTGAGGCTGCCAAAAAAACCGTCGAGGCTGACAAGTCTACGACATTGATTTTTGAAGATGGCGATTGGAAATATCACGATAACTATTTTGGTGGAGAACCGTATGGTGGACGCGAAGTTGTATTTTTCCAAAACATACCAGTTTATATGATGGTTTATTATGGCTGGGTAGTTGA
The DNA here is from genome assembly GCA_903937035.1 of uncultured bacterium. GTDB lineage: Bacteria > Patescibacteriota > Minisyncoccia > Moranbacterales > UBA2206 > UBA9630. The sequence goes on along the minus strand of CAIZXS010000026.1, from coordinate 43,323 downwards.
AGGCGTTACTGATGCCCAATCTGTTTACAAAGCTTTACAAGGTGCGCTAACACTCATCCCCGAAGACAAACCGTTTCGTGGTCCAAAAAGATACGACCTAGACGGCGTCGAATATACCAATGTTTTCGAAGGAGAAATTGACAATTTTTTTGGCGAAGAAATTATCAAGTCCAAGGACGGAAATGAAACTTACAAAGCAAAGTATATTGGTGGCTTAGTTGACATCAGAAAATAGCAAAAGAAAATATATGAAAAAACAGCTGATTCTTGTAAAAGAATTTCACAGGAAATTCAATGTTCCGATATTAAAGAGGCCATCTCTAATCCCTCGCGATCGATCAGACTTGAGACATAAGCTGATGGCGGAAGAAGTAAAAGAATATTTTGAGGGTGTCAAAAATAATGATTTAGAAAATATCGCCAAGGAGCTCTGCGATATTTTATATGCTGTTTATGGGACAATCCTAGAGCACGGACTGCAAGAAAAAATCGAAAATATTTTCAAAGAAGTACATGCTTCAAATATGAGCAAGGAGTATGGCCAGTATAAGATGGTTAAGGGCGAAAAATATACAAAGCCAAAAATTGGAAAATTCTTAAAAAACTAATGATATCTGTGCTATACTTAATCCATGCTAACAGTCACTTTCTTACGCCAATTTAGAATCGGAGAATATGCCATATTTGATTTCACGGTAGCATTTTTAGGGCTAGCATTACTTTCCCCGCTTCTGTCCTGGCTATGCCGCAAAATCTTCAAACTAGAAGTTCCCAAAAAGAATTGGGTTTTTTTGACTTTGCCCATTGGCATCGTAACACATCTTATTGTTGGTCCAATCACGCCGATGACAAGAGATTTCATCGATCCAAGTGGTCACTACACGTTAAAAGTTGTTATTCTTGGTTTAGCGGTTTTGGGGTCGAGGAATATAAATAAAGTAAAGAAAATATAGATTTTGTCATTCTGAGCGTAGCGCAGCGGAATCGAAGAATCTGCTTTGTGTTATTCGAAGCCTAGCTTATATTTACAAAACTTGAGGCATTGGCGAGTAGACCCTTGCTCCACCGCTAAAGCTAAGGCGGCACGCGGTCGACTTTGTCCTGAATACAGGACTTCGCTCAGGATGACAATATAAAACTACACCCCACTCACCTCTCCCGTATTTTCAGTAATAGCCTTTTTATCCTTGAAGATTTTCTTCGTCAAGGATTTTTTAAATTCCAAGTATTCTTCTAGGCGCAAAAAGTGACAAAGAGCGAGGAAGATGAATATACCTATGGCTCCTGAAATTGCCAATTGTGCGAAAACGCCCAGGAAAGTATCCATGTCAACAAAGCTTGCTACGATATATTTGGATATCTGCACTCCAATACCGGAAAAAATGGCAGAGAACGCAATTTGTCCGATTGATTTTACGATTTTTTTATCCCCCAAATCATCGAATTTGGAACGCAGAGCAATAAATAGCAAAAACATCTGAATGAGACTGGTAAGTGAAAAGGCCATCGCGAGGCCTTGTATTTCATATTTACCAATCAAAAGTAGCACTGCTATGATATTGATTATTTCGCTAAATATTGCGATATAGAAAGGCGTTCGGGTGTTGTGGATGGCATAGAATGAGCGAGTGAGAAGCGGGACAACGCTTTGCGCAAAAAGACTAAGGGTGAAGTATTTTAAACATTCATAGGTGAGAATTGTGTCTTCCCAATCAAACTTTCCCGCGCCCAATGTCACGCGAACAATCTGGGCACGAAGGAGTAATATAAAAATGCTGAGCGGGATGACAAAAAACATGATCTGGCAAAATGTTTCCGCAAACGTTTTGGCAAATTTCTTCTTATCATTTGTAGCCCAGAGAGCGGAAAGTGTCGGAAAGGCGGCAATAGAAAATGAAACGCCAAAAATTCCCAGTGGCACGCTTTGCAAATTTTGGGCAAAGTTGAAAATTGATAAACTGCCAGCGATAAGGGTTGAAGCAAAAATTGTGATTATAAATAAATTAGCCTGAGAAACAGCAATGCCCATCATTCGAGGAATCATGAGTTTGAAGATATGGCGAATATCTTTGTTGATAAAATATTCCCTAAAAGCAAATCTATGACGAAAACCCAAGTTTCTGGCGGCAGGATATTGAATCAACATATGCAAGAACGCTCCCAAAACAACTCCCCACGCCAACCCGATTGGTCCCCATAATTTGACAAAAAAAACAACCCCAAAGATAATACCTAGATTATAGAGAACGGGTGCGAGCGAATAAATCATAAATCGCTTAAAAGAAGTGAGTACCCCTCCAAAAATCCCACTAATGCCTAGAAAAACAGGACTAAGAAACATTATTCGGGTAAACAGAACGACTTGATCCATTTTCTCCACTGGAAAACCCGGGGTAATTATTTTCATCAAATATGGAGCAAAAAGACAAAATATGAGCGACAACGCAATCACAAGAGCAATTGCCAAATTCATCACTCCGTTTGCCGCGTCCCAGGCTTCTTTGTCTTTTTTTTTACTGATAAGCCCCGTAAAGACAGGAATGAACGCTGCGCTTAGTGCGCCAAGAATCAAAAAATTGTAAATTAAATCGGGAATACGAAAAGCTGCATAGTAGATATCTAGTGTGTCCCCCGCTCCAAAGGTTGAGGCTAAAAAACGATCCCGAACAAGACCGAGAATCCGACTAGCAAGTCCTGCTATGGTGATTATGAATGCGGCAGAAATAACCGAATGCGACGGCTCAGAGTTCAATAGCAATCTGCTACGAAGAATTTTTTTTATCACAAAATTAAGGAAACTTACTGATTATTTTTTTCAAATGCCACTCCAATAAACTTATCTGTCTTCAAATCACTTTCCATCTCAATGCCACTAATCTTTTCATTGTCAGTCGAAAAATTAGAGATTTCTTCGCTAGGATATTTCCAAATCATCTTATAAAAATTAGGAAATGTGATTTTCGTTGAAAACTTACTGCCCACACTACCTGATTGCTTCTGAGCTAGAAGTGAATAAGTATCAGCAGGATTCACGGTTAAATTGGTGTCCAGCTTAAATGGCAACAAGTAGGAATAGCTCATCGTTACGGACTCTTGCGGACTAACATAGACCCAGTTCGCAAAAACGGTTTTGCCAGAATCTTCATATATCCTCGTGCCACTAGCAGCATCGATTATCATAGAATCTTCTTCCATTCCCACCTGAGCGTCTTTTTTGAAACCTAATGCGCGGTAATCAATCGGAGGAGAATTAAATTCATTTGTCTCTCCGGATGCTCTGATGAACTTAGAACCCTTCGGGACATAGACTCGCATATAATCCGCATTTACACGATTCCACCAGTCATGAGGAGTGTCACCACCTTTATGCTCACGAGTTATTGTTACGGTATCGATAATCGAGCCGTCGTTTTGAATCTCTGCTTTGTGAGAAATGGTTTCATCAATCACTCCATCCGTTTTATACCCATTAATATTAGTATTGATCACAGATAAATAATCTTTATCCGTGTCCAAAACCTCACCGGACCAACCATTAGCTGAAAGCATTTTTTCAACATCGTAATTCTTGGAATAAATTAGGATATGCTTCTCATTGAGACTAGTAAGAAGAACGTCCATCGTTTTCGTAATATCTGCGAAGTTTTTCGCGTTAAATATGCGATCCAATATCTTTGGAGCCAAATCAGCTAAGATCTTCTTAGGCTGATTTAATTCCTTATCATAATCCACCTCTACTTCATATTGAATGCTTTCAAGAAAGTTATCTTTGTCGATAGTGACTCCATAATCAGACATCTCGATTGGTCCGGTAATTTCCAAGAGTTTTTGCATCACCGTTGGCGTCATGGTAATTACCCCATCCACAGTTGGACCGCCAGTTTTCTCATAAAACCACGAGGCCTTTTCAGCAGACATTGGAAAATCAGGAAACCAATTGCTATCATGCAGGCTCCAAGCAGCACTAATCTTTTGGATTGGCGCAGGTGGAATCACTTTTTCCCGCAACTGTCCATCGGGATTAAATATGCCATCAACAAAAAAACTCTTAACATTTCCATCAAAGATATCTAGCACCGCGTATGTTCCAATAAATCCACCGGTCGCTCGCATTTCTTGGTTATTTTGAAACAGAAAAAGATATTTTCGAGGACCATTACCACCCAAGACGTCAGCTAATATTTTTTCCTCCTCAGAAAAGCTTGTTACGAATTTATTGATTTCAGGCATTTTTTTCTTCAAATCCACAAAACGACTTCGCTGTGCTTCAGGGATATCTTCAATATTAATCTTGTCCAGATTACCCGCTAAATCATTGATACGAAGGGCGATTTCAGTCAAATTTTTATCCGATTCTTGAAAAAGTTTTAAATACGATATCGAATCCTCGCTATTAAGCGGATTTTTGACATTATTTAAATTTTTCATAATTTCTGTTGCTAGCACTCCGATACGCGAGATATTCTTTCCCGCTTCAGACAGATTCGAACCAGAAGAAAGTTTCGATAGATAGGGAACAAATCTTGAGGATTCAACGATGACACTCCCCAAACTATCAATGTCTTTTTGAATCATATCAAAACGTTCATAAGCGTCATTAAATTTAAAGGTCGCATCATCAAAATCACGATTTTTAATTCCCTCTTTTGCTTCATTAAGACTAGCATAAGCTATTTTTCCATTTTCAACTGCCAAGCTTTTTATTTTTAGACTGCGATAGAAAAAACCTACACCAAAGACCAAAACAAAGACACAGGTAGCGGTTGCAAAAAAAGAAAATGTGTTTCTTTTCCTGATTGATTCATCGATGTAGCCATAGTATCTCCTTCTGCTGTTGTTCAAAATTTCGAAAAAGTCCCGAACAGAGGTAAAAAATGATTTGGTATTGGTGGCAATTAGAATTTCTGCCCCAGCAAAAATATTATGAAATATGGTAATTGCAATTGCCATAAAACCAGCAATCATCCGCACTCCCTTGTGAAATATTTTTGCAACTTTCTTTCGTATAAACAAAGGCTTTCGAGCCTTGCTTCGAGCGGGTGCTAGCCGAACTTGATTCGCTTTTTCAATCGAAGAATATCTTAGAAGCGATGGCTGATCCTTCCAACTGTTAGGCATGAGGCGCTCAACCTTGGTTGCATGAGTAATGTGGATATTCCGTAAACCACTCGCAGTGACAGTCTCTTCTGAAAATGCGTAATCATCTCTTTCCTCCTCGATAAATTTTCGAAATCTTCGAATTTCATCTTCTTGCGGAGTCGAGGCGTAGATATCGTGAAAGGCTGGAGTAGGTGCCACTCTTTGCTCCGTACTCTTCATTCTCTCTGAAAAACCAATCCTTGAAACACGCGCTATCTGATTAATCTTATCCAAATCCAAATTGCCCGCCCTATCGACCGGCCGGACATCGAACATTTGCTGGATAATTCTATTTTGAGGTTTTTTGTTTTGTTGCATCATCTATAATTTGACGCTTTTATATACCCCCATTGTCTCTTCCGCCATTTTTTTCCAACTATATTTTTTTATCTGTCGATAACCCGCTTCTCTTATTTTGTTTTGCAAATCATTATTTAGCAAAACCAAATCAATCGCTTTCGCTATTGCAGCCTCAATCTTTCCATTAAAATAGTATGCGCTTTCTCCCAGAATTTCTCGCATGCAAGGATGGTCTGAACAAATCACTGGTAATCCTTTCGCCATCGCTTCCAGGGGTGGAAGGCCAAATCCTTCGTAGAGAGAAGGAAAGACGAAAGCCTTGGCATTATGAAATAATGTATCTAGATCATAGTCAGGAACATAGCCGACAAATACAACCATATCTATTCCCTTTTTCGCAACCACATCTTTAAGTCTTCGATAGAAATAGTCTTCTTTACCAACAAGCACCAAGCTCAAATCTGGATGTTTTTCATGTAGCGAAGAAAATGCTCCAACCAATTTTTCCAAATTCTTGTGCGGGTAAGCATTCCCTACGTAGATGAGGTATGGTTTTATTATAGCATAACGCTTTAAAATTTCCACATCCTTATTGGGGCTAAGCATACAGAAGTCTTCACAAGCTTCATGAGTAACAATAATCTTTTCCAGAGGGATATTTTCATAATTTTCCACAATATCCTTCTTGGTAAACTCTGAAACTGCGATAATCTTCTCTGATCGTCCAATGGCAAAATTTATTATCAACCGATACGCAATAAATTTAATCCAATAATACAACGGGTTTAGGGTGGTATTTTTGATTGTCGGAAAATGAATTAAGATTAAATCATGAATGGTAACGACAAACTTTTCTTTATACAAAAAAGGAACATTGAAATGCGGGAAATGCACCAAGTCTAACTTATATTTTCTAAGCAATCGTGGCATGGATAGCTGCTCAGAGATAGAATACCATTTATAGTCAGCTAATACTTTTTTGAAGTTTGGATTTTGAGGCTGATATTCGTCAAAATTTTCCTTTTTAAGGAAAACCAAATATTCATTGACCAAATCAAGTTTTTCTAATTTTTCAACTAATTTTTGCGTATAACGCCCCAATCCCTTGCCTATCGGGCCGAAAAAGCGCGCATCTATACCAATTCTCATAATGCAATTATAGCATACAATTGCCCGCAAAGACAGCCCTGCCTCCGATATTACAGACTTACTTATGCATATCAAAATTTAATACTTCCAAAACGTTATTGGCAGTTTTTTCCCAAGTAAATTCCTTCACCCTTTCCAGTCCGTCCTGGATTAATTTTTCTCGCAAAACCTTATTTGATAAAACTTGCCGCATTGCCTCGCAAATTTCTCCTGGCTGATGGGGGTCAATGAGAATAGCGCAATTTGCGCAAATTTCAGAAAGTGATGAGTTATTGGAAGTGACTACCGGCACGCCACACCCCATCGCCTCGAGTGGTGGAAAACCAAAACCCTCAAAAAAAGATGGGTAAACAAAAAGCGAAGCCAGATTGTAGACATAAGCCATATCATCACTTGCAATAAATCCAGGCAATATTATTCTGTCTTTGAAGTTTGATTTTTCAATTTCGTCAAATAATTCAGCGCTGAGCCAGCCAGAAGAACCAGCAATTACCAACTTATATTTTGACAGCTCCGCATCATCTTCCTTAATTGCAATTTCTTGCAAGGCATTATAGGCTTCGATTACACCGAGAATATTTTTTCTTGGCTCAACTGTCCCCAGAAAAAGAATGAACTTGAATGGTAGATTATATCTCTCCTTTACCTCAATTAGCTTTCTATCATTGCGACTAAGCACGCAAAAATTGCGCCCTACTGCACTCGAAATGACTGAAATTTTTTCTTTTGCAATTCCATATATGCTTAAAATATCAGCTGCTGAAGAATGCGAAACAGTAATTATTTCATTTGCGGTTTGGCAAATTTTCCTGGGATTAACAAAAACATGCCAAAGTCGCCTTTTCCAGGAAAAATATTGTGGATACCTCTCAAAGGATAGGTCATGAATGGTTGTTATGGATTTGACTTCCGCGCTGACCGCGCCAAAAATAATATTAGGAAAAAAAACAATATCAGCTCCACCAACCAGTTTATCAATTTTAGGCCAGCCAAAATACCAAAAGGAAAAATTTAGGAGCTTATTGGGAATGCGAATTTTTTTCAATTTAACATTGGGGTATTGAGAAAATAGCGAAAAATCAAAATCAAGCTTTTTCCAAGCACTTAAAAATAATACGTATTCATTTTTCTTGTCAAGTTCAAACAAGTTCAAAAAGAGTCCCAAGGCATATTCTTCCACACCGGTCCTTCTTCCTTCAGAGAGACATCGCACATCTATACAGATTCTAGTCATCGTATTTTTCCCAAATCAAGATTTAAGTCTTTATTTCAAGTAGTGTTTCAACATAACAATCCAAAAGCCCATAAATATCCCCATGGCCAATGCAGCTAGAAATATAATCCGCAAATCTGGATTATTCTCAATGATCACGGGATTGTCAGCCTTAATCTCAAACCAGGTGTCCTCCCGCTGATCCTCATTTAACTTTTCAGTATTTTTCCTTAAAACATCAGAAATGGCCTGTGCAATTTTTTCGGCCGTTTTCTTGTCGGCAGAAGAAAATTTCACAGAAACAATCTGTGAAGACATTTTTTCTGCTTGAAAAATCCTAGTTAATTGCTTCAAGCTTAGCCCATCAACACTCCTTCCAGCCACACTGCTAATGTCCATAGCGATACGCGGACTCTTGAGCCATTCTACGATTGTCTCGGTAAATTTTTCATCAGCTTGCAGACGATAAAAATCATCATACTTATACCCTTCAGAAACTTGATTACCTACCCGAGTGATATTTAAAAAAAGAGATGTATCAAAAGTTACTGGGCGAAAAATAAAATACCCCAATACGCCTAAAACAAACAAGACAATCACTCCCATGTAAAGCTTCATCTGTTTTCTTATGATCAATAAATATTCTTTTAATTCCATATGAAATATTTTTTAAAAAATTATGAAACTAGTCTTTCTCGCTTTGCCAAGTGCACTGCTAGCTCTTGATCAATATATTTTTTAATTTTTTCCTTAAAAATTTTCTTATCAAATTTCAAAACCTTTTCTCTGATATATTTAGGATCATAATCGCTATCTCGAAATCTTCCCACTGCATCAATAATATCTTCGGGTGTTTGGTTTTCAAAAAATATCCCAGTCTTGCCCTCTTCTATGTGCTCAGGGATATCCCCTCCTCGGTAAGCGATAAGTGGTCGGCCCGATGCCATTGCTTCAATTGCAACAATACCAAAATCATCCTCCTGTGGAAAGATAAACGCTCGACAGCGAGAAAAACAGCTAAATAACTCTTCATCTGAAACTCTACCAAGAAATTCAATATTGGGTCCGGCGATTTTTTTAAGCCGCTTCAATTCAGGTCCTCGACCCAATATCTTTAAAGGCAATTTCAATTTATTAAAAGCTTCAATTGCAATGTCGAAACGCTTATAGGCCATGAAACGTCCAACCATTAAAAAATAGCCTTCGGTTTTATCGCTAATATAGAAATTGCTCAAGGTTATTGGAGGATTAATAACTAAAGAATCTCGCTTGTAGTATTTCACAATTCGTCTTGCGATAAAATTTGAATTGGCAATGATCTTATTTGGACGATCCGCACTGAATCGATCCCAAACGCGAATGTAGTTCATAAAAAAAGGAACCATTTTTTTGATGAAGGTTGGAAAATAGAAGTCAGTTGTGTATTTGTGACAGTCATCCCAGGCGTAACGCATTGGTGTGTGCATGTAGCAGATATGTAATGTTTCTGGTCCCGTGATTATTCCTTTAGCATAAGCGGACGAATCAGAAAGCACAATGTCATACTGAGAAAAATCAAACTGCTCAATTGCCATAGGCATAAGGGGAGGAAATATCCGGTGCCTTGTCGGAGCAAATGGAATTTTTTGCAAATAGGAAGTTTTGATGTTTTTACCCTTAAACATGCCATGCATCAGATTTTCATCATAGACTATCGTATATATCGGCGCATATGGAAAAAGCTCGCAAAAACATTCGAGCACCTTTTCCGCGCCTCCACATTGAACCAAATAATCATGAGCCAGAGCAATCCGCATTTCTTATTTATTTTATGACTTACGCGTTTATAGATTTCTTCGCTTAGAAAATAGCACCCCGATGGTTTTGAGGCAAATTATTATGTCGAGTAACATTGACCAATTCTCAATATAATATAAATCCAGCTTGTATTCATCCTCAAAATCCAAATCCGAACGACCTGATATCTGAGCCATTCCTGAGACACCCGGCTTGATCGTAAGTAGGCGACGGTGATACTCCATATACTTTTCAATCTCACGCTCTTGATGTGGACGAGGCCCAACGAGACTCATAGAGCCAAATAATACATTAAAAAGTTGCGGCAATTCATCGATGGAATACCTTTCAATAAAATTTCCCACGCGAGTTTTTCTTGGGTCAGCCTTGATTTTATAGAGTGGTCCGCGCCTAACACTCTGTTTCTCTATCAATTCCTTTTCATATTCAAGCGCTGCTTGCAATTTTGGATTATTTTTTGAAATACAGTATTCATTTTTGAAATAGCGAAATTTATACACAAAAAACTTCTTCCCATCGCTGCCAATGCGTTCATTCTTATAGATTATCGGCCCCTTGCTATCAAATTTAATCGCAATAGCGGTGATAATCATAATCGGAGAGGTAAGGATAACCCCAATAAGTGAAGCAAAGATATCGAATGTTCGCTTGGCAATCCTGCCCCAACCATCCAGTGGAGTATTTTTAACCTCAATCAATGGCTCACCATTGAGCATTCCGATTTCAAACTTAAAAGTCTGCAACCCAGTGGGAATGTATTTGTAGACAACATTATGAATGGTGCAGTAGTCGACCAGCTTTTCCTGCTCATCATCAGTAATTGAGGATTCACAAAGAATAATTTCATCAATGCCTCGCTCATCCTTAATTATTTTGATTACCTTGAGATGAGCAGTGTCAATTTGATCAATTACTTTGTAACCAAGATTTTTATTATTTTTGATAGTTCGCGAAATAATGTTCATCTTGGAATTTTTTCCAATAAGCAAAACGCGATGCACTCCGATTTCTCGATTTCGCAAAAGCCATTTTTGCACTAGTTGCAGCAGATACCTGGCAATAACCACATACATCGTCGCGAGAAGCCAAGCAGCCAAAATAATAAAACGAGAAGAAAACCATTCTCGTTTTAAAAATATTGCCACGATGATAATCACGAGACCAATGGAAGTTGCTGCAAAAATTTTCAAAGCTTCCTTCCAAAACTTTCTTGTTGAACGAATATCGTAAAGTCCCTCAAAAGCATAGATTAAAAGAAAAAGCGGCGCAGTCATAAGGACTATCCGTAAATAAATATCAAACGGGAAAGAATAAAGTAGTGGTTTTAGTTGAATAATACTGGGAACATTGCGGACAGAAAAAGCAGTCAGAGCTGCCAGAACGATCATGGCAAAATCAACCGGAACTTGAATGGCACTAAAAAATAATTCGGATTTTTTCATATTTTTTCAAAAAATACATTACACCATCTTCACAAGTCAACCATTTATCAAAGCAAATCTATAAGCCGGATTCTGTTTGGAAAAATTCCTTGGTAATAATTTATCTGGGATCTTGATTGCTCAAAACCTCAAGCGGCACTTCCCAATTTGCATTGGGACACGACCTTGCATTCAGATAAGGATTTAGCCGTTTCACCCTTCGACTTTACTCAGGGCAGGCCCCATCTTTCGACTTCGGCATGCCTCAAGCTTATATCAAAGATTCACCCTGATTGCTCAGGATGCCTTTGCTATCGCTAGCAAAAGCGTCTCTGCTCGCACCTCGCGGATTACTCCGTATGGGTGTTACCCATTACCCTTCCCCGCCGAGGCGGGGTAAATGTCCGGACTTTCCTCTCCAACTCACCGAAATGATTTAGAGTAATTACCCAATTTGCTTTGATAAATGGCTAAATTGAGCCTAATTATCTCCCTTTCTTTCATCATTATCTTAGCATTATATAGGGAAATTGTAAAGATATCGCGCGTTGTAGAGACGCATTGCAATGCATCTCTACAGATATAGATTTTCTCACCAATTGACGCCAATAACAAAACCGGCTATAATGAATCCGTGAAATCTAAATGAAGTATTGATGTAGACTAACCAACTACTGAACTTCGGCCAAGAGCTGGCGAAATAGCTTAATAAAAAGTGTCCTGTCAGTCACGAATGACGGGAAAATTGGGTGGAACCACGAGTCAGAATAAAAAAGACCCGTCCCAAAAATCTTTTGCTCTATGCTTTGCATATTGCACTTAAAGATTTTTGAGACGGGTTTTGTTATTTATAAATAATTATTTTAAAAAATAAATTTATGTCACAAGAACAAGCACAAGTGAGTTTAGAAATATTGCGCCACTCAACCTCTCACGTCCTAGCAGCGGCGGTTCTGGAAATGTTTCCTGAAGCCAAATTCGCAATAGGGCCTGCCATTGAAAATGGTTTTTATTATGACTTTGATTTGCCAAGAACTTTAATTCCAGAAGATCTAGCAATCCTTGAAGAAAAAATGCGCGCCATCATCAACACTAATCACCAATTCGAACGAGCGGAGATTTCTATCGTTGAGGCAAGATCGGATTTTGAAAAATTAGCTCAGTATTACAAGATTGAACTAATTAACGATTTAGCCAAAGCCGGCAATAAAAATGTGTCCGTCTATAAATCTGGTCCATTTGTCGACTTATGTTCAGGCCCACATCTAGATTCTACCGGAGAGATTCCCACCGATGGATTCAAGCTCACAAAAATTTCTGGTGCCTATTGGAGAGGAGACGAAAAAAATAAACAACTACAACGAATCTATGGCGTGGCTTTTGCGAGTAAGCCAGAACTCAAGAATTATCTCCGCATGCTCGAAGAAGCGGAAAAAAGAGACCATCGAAAGATTGGAAAAGAGTTAGATTTGTTTTCTTTTCATGATGTTGCGCCCGGGATGCCCTTCTTTCATCCCAAGGGAAGCATCATCTACACAGAGTTGAAAAATTTCTGGCTCGATTCTCAAAAAGAATTTAATTATGATATGGTGTTTTGCCCTTCCATGCTCGATGTCTCAATGTGGAAAAAATCTGGCCATTTTGAGCACTACAAGGACGATATGTATTTCATTCAAAACGAAGAAGGTGAAAAACAATTCGCTTTGCGCCCAATGGATTGTCCGGGAGCAATTCTTATCTATAATAATTCCCTGAAATCATATCGCGATTTGCCACTGCGCTACGCTGAACCAGGATTAATCACAAGAAAAGAAAAATCTGGACAGCTCGGAGGATTGTTTCGCGTGCAACAGTTTACTCAGGATGATGCTCATATCTTCATTCGCGAAGATCAAGTGGAAGAAGAAATCAAAAAAGTAATCCAATTGGTGGATAAAATGTATAAACCTTTTGGACTCGAATATAAAGCGTTTCTCTCAACTCGCCCAGAAAACTTCATGGGAGAAATCAGTGTATGGGACAAGGCCGAAGTCGATTTGAAAAAAATTCTCGGAGAACTTTACGGCGAAAACTATGGTCTCAAAGATAAGGACGGTGCTTTTTATGGACCAAAGATTGATTTTCAATTAAAAGACGCAATTGGGCGCACTTGGCAATGCGCCACAGTTCAATTAGATTTCCAGATGCCTTTGAAATTTGACTGTCGCTATATTGACAATGACGGAAAAGAAAAAACTCCCGTTCTCATTCACCGCACGATCATGGGTTCTTTTGAGCGCTTCATGGGCATTCTCATTGAACACTATGCCGGCGCATTTCCAACTTGGCTCTCCCCTGTTCAGGTGATGATTGTTCCGATTTCTGAAAAATTTAATAAATACGCGCATTCCATAGAGACACAATTCGTTGCGTCTAATGTTCGCGCAACCGTCGATGATTCCAATGAGTCCCTCGGCAAACGAATTCGCCTGGCTGAGAAACAAAAAATTCCCTACATTCTAGTTGTGGGAGAAAAAGAAATGACTGACGGAACCATAGCTGTTCGAAAACGTGGAGAAGAAAAAAAGCAGGAGATTTTGAAGATGGAGGAGTTTTTGGAGAATATTAAAAAAGAGATTGACGAAAAACTATAAAAAACTCTTTACGGCTTTCCTTGTCATTCCCGCGAAGGCGGGAATCCAGTCTCAAATCCCAATTTGAATTCAAATCTCACTACAAAAAAATTGCTACGCTTAATCAAATCTCTCTTTAATCCGGCCTTTAACTTAATTTACTAAGACACTAAGTTGGGGGATTCTTAGTTGAGCGTTTACACTAGATCCCCGCCTCCGCGGGGATGACACCTTGGAAATATAAACTCTATGAGTTACTTCATCAAAACCTTCGGCTGTCAAATGAACATCAGTGATTCGGAACGGATTGCTAGCTTTTTGGAAAAAAATAATCACAATCCCGCTTCAAAAACTACTGAGGCAGATTTGGTTATTTTCAACACCTGTGGAATCCGCCAAACCGCGGAAAATAGAGCCTACAGCATTATTCATACTTTGCGCAAAGCACGACCGGAAATTAAAATCATTCTGACTGGCTGCCTTGCTAACCGCAAAGACGTACAAAGAAGATTAAAAGATAAAGTTGATTTTTTTTGTGCGATAAAAGATATAGAAAGTATATTGCCCACTCTCAATTCTAGTTGCAATTATCTGGAAATAATCCCAAAATATTCTCATAAGCATACAGCACAAGTGCCGATCATGACCGGCTGTAATAACTTTTGCTCCTATTGCGTCGTGCCCTATGCCCGTGGACGAGAAGTTTCCAGGCCTAGCGCGGAGATTATTGCTGAAATTAGAAACTTGCTCAAAAACGGCTGCAAAGAAATCACGCTTTTGGGGCAGAATGTTAATAGCTACAATCACAAGGAAACAACTTTTCCTAAACTCCTAAGAAAAATCGAAAAAATCCCGGGAAATTTTTGGATTCGCTTTATGTCTTCGCACCCGAAAGATGTTTCGGATGACTTAATTGAGACAATTGCTAAATCAAAAAAAGTTTGCGAGCATATCCACCTTCCAATCCAGGCTGGCTCAGATAAGATTCTCCTTGCGATGAACCGCAAATATACTGCTAAGCATTATCTGAGCTTAATCAGAAGAATCCGCACCACTTTCAAAAAATATAAACCCGATGTGCCATGTTCAATATCCGCGGATATCATCGTCGGATTTCCTAGTGAAACTAAGAAGGACTTTTTGGAATCGGCCAAAATTATGAAAGAAGTAAAATTCGACCTGATCTATTTTGGTCAATTTTCTCCCCGCCCTGGTACTGTCGCCTGGAAAATGAAAGATGATGTTTTAAAACTAGAAAAATCTCGACGAGAAAAATTCCTCAATGAAATTCTTAAAAAAACTGCTTTTTCCAATAATCAAAAATATCTTGGAAAAACATTAGAAGTCTTGATTGACCTGGAAAAAGCTGGGATCTATTTTGGCCGAACGCGTTCAGGGAAAGATGTAAAAATAAAAACCGACCAGAAAAATTTAGTCGGGACTTTCATAAAAGCTAAAATCACAAAATCTAACATTTGGAACCTTGAAGCAAGTTTAATTTAAAAATGGCCCGACGGATTTATCCATCAGGCCATTTTTTGATTTTCAGAAATCATTATTAAGAAGGGCGCTCGAATAGCCAAATACTGTCCGGACTGAATAGATAGCCATCGTTCATGACTACTGCACCCAGCCAACTCCGCATGCTAGTCCAGCGCAAATCGAGCAAGTAAAGTGCACTCCCAATTTGGATTGGACTCATTCCGCCATTTTTCCATCCCTGGCCAGCATAGGCGACTCGCGATCTCGCAATTGCCTCTGCCGAGGACTCCACAAAACCACACTGGAGAGCCAGGCCGAAAATTTCAGGCTGTTCGGCGGGCAGTTTTTGACCCAGCTCCTTGCCAGTAACTTCCCATAATAATACCTCTTTTCTCGTGGGGCTGATTTCAATTCTATCTAAAATCATCCCGGCTGCAGCGCTGATCCCCATATTATTGGACACCACTTCCTGCCTAATGCCATTTATGTCCGAACTACCCACATTTACCCGCGCAAAGCTTTTTCCACGGACTCCGCTTCCAACGATTTCTTTCATGGGATACCCTCCTTTTTTTCTCCGGTTAACTTATTACCCCGCCTTATAATTTCACATAAAAATGATTAAGGTACTTATTCCTACTATTTATTGCTTTTGATTTTTCATACTAATCAAATTTTTCCAATCTGTCAATGAGCTAGCTTGGCCCTAAGAATCCATCAAGATAGCATTTCCAAGACTGCCTGAGTGGCTTCGGAGCCTTTATTATTTTTATTACCAGAACGTTCCTGGGCTTGTTCAATATTTTTGGTAGTAATTACGCCAAAACCAACCGGAATCGAGAAATCGAGCATTACTCGCATAATTCCGTGGCTTGCTTCAGAGGAAATGTAATAGAAATGGTCTGTATCGCCTTTAATTACGCACCCAATGGTCACAATACCGTCATATTTTTTGGTTTTTGCCACGCGCTGACAAGCAAGAGGAATTTCAAATGAGCCTGGAACCCAAACAATTTCGATGTTCTTTTTGGGAACAGAATTCTCCTCCAATGTTCGAAGAGCCCCTGCGAGCATCTTCTCTGTGATGTCAGAGTTGAATCGGGAAACCACCAGAGCAATTTTCAATCTACTTCCATCTAGTTTTTTTTCTAAAATCTCAGTTTTTCTTTGCATGGATTTGTTTCTTCAAAATTTTATAGATATATTTCGCCAAGATATCAGTCTCAATATTCACCTCAGCACCTTTTTCAATCACTCCTAAATTAGTGTTGTTAAGAGTATACTCAACCAATGAGATACTAAACCAATCCTTTTTTGTCTCAATAACTGTAAGACTAATGCCATCCACTGACACTGAGCCTTTTTCCACAATGAGCGCCAGCACTTTTTTTGGCGCTTGGATTTTCATCACTTTCGATTTTTTCACGTCCTGAATTTCAATGATTTTTCCTCGCGCATCAATATGCCCCTGAACGATGTGACCGTCCAGTAATTGATTCAGCGTCAGACTTTTTTCCAGATTAACCACTCGCCCTTTGGCAAAAGTTCCAGCAGTGGTCTTTTTAATCGTCTCCGGCATATATTCCACTTCAAAACTATTTTTTGAAATATTCTTCACAGTTGAGCAAACACCATTAATTGAAATGCTATCGCCCAATTTTATTTTCCAACTTTTTGGTTTTTTAATAGCCACAAAAAAACTGCCGCCTCTTTCTTTGGCGCTTTCTACAATTGAAACTTTAGTTATAATTCCTGTGAACATGATGATTTGTGAACTTAATTACAAACTGTCATCCTGAGCGAAGCGGAGTGAAGTCGACCGCGTGCCGCCTTAGCTTTAGCGGTGGAGCAAGGATCTACTTTCCATTACCGTAAGCCCCACTAGTAGATAGAAAGCTTTGGGTTACGGCTAGCAGATCCTTCGACTGCGTCCTGAGTACAGGACTCCGCTCAGGATGACAGCTAGGGTTTAGTTTTATGTGAACATTAAATTTTATCTTTGATTAATTTCACATCTTTTTTAATCTGTGCTATCAGCTCCCTATCATTTTCAAATCTTATAATTTCTCTAATTTTTTTCCCGATTTCTAGTTCCATCTTTTTTCCATAAATATCTCCTGAAAAGTCCAAGATATAGGCTTCCAGAATAGTCGTTCCATTTCGATACATTATCCCTGCTTTGTATTTTTTACCGTCAACAATAGCCCAGCCGGCATACACGCCTTCATCTAGCTCTCCAAAAAATTCAACATTAGCCGTGGGAAAGCCAAGCTTTCGACCTTCTTTTTGCCCATGAACCACATTGCCTTCAAATATATTTTTCATTGCTTTGCTTGATTTATCAGTACGAATAGTATTATCATATAGGATACTATGATAAACACTCAAAAGTCAAAAATAATCGTTATTCTCGGCCCCACGTCCTCTGGAAAGTCTTCTGTCGCTATAAAATTGGCGCGTAAGTTTAATGGTGAGATAATTTCGGCTGATAGTCGCCAAATCTATCGCGGAATGGACGTTGGCACAGGCAAAGTCACCAAAGCGGAACAAGCGCTTGCCAAGCACCATATGCTTGATATTGTCAGTCCTAAAACTAATTTCAGCGCGGCACACTTCAAGAAAAAGGCCAATAAAATTATAGCCGATATCCTAAAACGTGGAAAATTACCCATAATTTGCGGCGGAACCGGTTTTTGGATTAAAGCCCTAGTTGATGATGTGGTTTACCCTGAAGTAAAACCAGACTGGAAATTACGAGAAAAATTAGGCAAAAAATCCATTGCGGAACTTTTTGTGGAACTCAAAAAACTTGATCCGGTTCGCGCGAAAAATATTGATGCCAAAAATCCAGTAAGACTCATTCGCGCAATCGAAATCTGCCAAACTCTCGGTTGTGTCCCCAATACTAAATACCAAACACTAAATACTAAATACGACTTTCTGCAAATCGGCATATCTCTTCCTAAAGAAAAACTACAACAAAATATTGAAAAAAGGCTAAAGCAAAGATTTGACGAAGGCATGATTGAAGAGGTCGTACGACTCCATCGTGAACAAAAAATCAGTTGGAAAAAAATGGAAAGCTTCGGCCTGGGCTATCTTTGGATTGCAAAATTTTTGCAAAAACAACTCCCGGAAAAGGAGCTGTTTTCTAAGGTCTATTTTTCTGAAAAAGATTACGCCAAACGTCAGATGACTTGGTTTAAAAAAGATGAGAGAATTATTTGGCTACCTACAGCTTCAACGAACAAGAAAAAATATCAAGAAATTGAGCAAGAAGTGAAGATGTTTCTCTAATGATAAACCCTGCCTTTCAATTTAATTGCAACCTTGTCTTCCAATACGCCAGCTAATCTCGTTGCCCATGCGACTTCTTGCTTCTCAGGGTCACTGCTATCAAAACTCCCAAGCTGAACCTGATTGTCCCAGACCCCCTTTATTCCTATCTTAAACTCTGGATCACTTAGAATTTCTTTTATTAGTGCCAAAGCCTTGGAATTATTATTCCAATCTATCTTGCGACCTAAAACTATTCTTTCAGCCTCTTCTGACACCCGTCCCCAAACATCCATAGGGGGATTTTTATATTCAATTCCTGCGGATTTTCTAGATCCTGGAAACTTGTTAAATGAACCATAGCCTTCTCCCATATTTTTATTGTTAAAAATTAAATTACTTATTATGCCATCTCCGCTAACTTTTTAATCAATAATTCAGATGCAACAGTAGGATTCGCTTTTCCCTTTGATACTGCCATCACCTGCCCAACAAGAAACTTCAAAGCATTTTCTTTTCCTGCCTTATAGTCCGTCACTGACTTTTCATTCTTTGCTAGAACTAAATCGACAATTTTTTCCAACTCTCCCGCATCGCTCATTTGGATCAGATTTTTCTCTTCAATAATTTGCGACGGATCAGCGCCAGTTTCATACATAACTTTTAGTACTGTTTGCGCCCCGGACGAGCTGATTTTTCCCTCCCCCACAATCGCGATAAGCTCAGCGTAATTCTCTGGAGTGATTTTTAACTCAGCAATTTCTCCACCATTCGTCATTAAGTGTTTTCGGAGTTCCCCCACCATATAATTGGCAGCCAGTGCTAAGGCTTTTTCCAGAGGAACTGAAAATTCCTTACAATCAATTTTTTCCTTTATTTCACTGACAACATTCTCAAAATAATCTGCCAAAGCTGGGTCGGTTGTGAGCACTAAAATTGCATCGTCGGCGAGACCATATTCAACTTTGAAACGTTTCACTTTTTGATCGGGCAATTCTGGCAATTTCCTTTTCATCTCCTCGACATATTCTGGAGTAAATTGAAAAGGAGGAATATCTGGTTCAGGAAAATAGCGATAATCATGGGCGGATTCTTTTTTTCGCTGCGATACTGTCACATTGCGATTAGCATCCCAGCCACGCGTTTCTTGCACAATTTTCTCGCCTTTCTCCAACACTTCCGTCTGCCGCTCAATCTCATAGGCAATGGCTTTTTCTACAAACTTGAACGAGTTGATATTTTTCACTTCCACCTTCGTGCCAGAAAGCTTCTCTTCACCTTTTTTATAGAGCGATAGGTTAACTTCACAACGCATATGTCCCTTTTCCATATCGGCATCAGAAATCTTGAGATAGCGACAAATTTGTTGTAATTTTTGGCAAAACACGCGTGCCTCTTCAGCCGTTTCAATGTCCGGTTCGGTGACGAGCTCCATCAGTGGAACGCCCGCCCGATTAAAATCAACCAGGGAGTAATTCGCACCCTTGGGATGAACCAACTTTCCCGTATCTTCTTCGAGATGAATTCTGGTTACACCAATTTTTTTTCCTAAAACATCCAGGTGTCCTGCCTCACAAAACGGCTGGTCATATTGAGAAATCTGATAGCCCTTAGGAATGTCAGGATAGAAATAATTTTTACGATCAAATTTACTGTCTAACCTTAATTGACAATTCAAAGCCAATCCAGCCAGTTGCACAAATTCAATTGCTTGGCGATTCGGCACAGGAAGCGTTCCAGGTTGCGCAGTGCAAACCGGACAAATATTCACATTCGGCTCTGTTTCCATTCCCATACCATTCTTACTCGAGCAAAACATTTTGGATTTAGTTTTCAGTTCAACATGGATTTCCATGCCAATAACAGCCGTGTATTTGTTCATATGGTAAAAAATTATTTATATTTAGAAAAAGTTAAGCGCCCTTCTTTTTCAGCTTCTAGCAATTCTGTTCGTCTTTCTGCTTGTTTTTTTTCAAATTCTTCATCCCAGCGCTCTCTGACAGCAATTAAATCATCAACAACGGGATCGGTCAATCCTTCGCGCGTTCCTCCAACTGCTTCTTTTGGTGTTTTAGCATTTTTATAATTTTCTAACTTCATTTTTTTAACTAAAATTAAGTCTAGCTTCAACTTTATATTATCTCAACGATCAGTCCCATTATAACTTAATATAAAACCTCGTATTTCAAAACTACAGAATTATCATTAATCTTCTCGACGCTATTCAAGTTCAAGCTAACATCAAAATCACCCTTAAAAAGCGAAAGGCCCTCACCGAAAATTTTTGGCTCTACAGTAATCCATATTTCGTTAATTAGCTTGTGCTCCAAAAATAGGCCATTTACAAAAGCACCACCACCCAAGATGGCTGATTTATGCCCCATAGACGCCAACTCTTCAAGAACTGCTTCTGGATCACCCTTCACCCATTTCACGCCTTCGATTGGCTTAGGATTTTCTTCCAAGGTAAAAACAACATTCAGACGATCTTTCAGCGGTGCAGGAAAAGTAAAAAAAGTTTTATCCCCCATAATTACAACCCCCGCCTCTTTGGAAGTTTTGGCGAATAGCTTTTTATCCTCCTTACTTGTCCAGTCTGGAAAATGATCACTAGACTTGGCAATTTTGCCGTCCAAAGTCATTGCCATCATCATTATTACTTTCATAAATTATGACGTACTTTTAAATTTATTATTTATGCCAATCACTTGTTCGATATCGATTTTGCTTCGAATTCGCATGCCAACCATTCACATCACTCAAATAAATCTCCTTAAACATTTTTTTGGCGGTTGCTGTGAATAATTTAGGAGGAATCACTTTTTTTCGCCCTCTTGTTTTTGATTGAAAAAGTTTTTCATTTGTCTCTCGTTGTTCCATTAGTTCCAAATCAATGTCGAGATTGTCAGCGTCTTTGACTATTTTCGCTTCAATCGTTTCTCTCTTTTCCATTTCCTTGGATAATTCAATAAATTCTTTTTCAAAGGTAGTCCCGCTAAGCGTGTCATGAACTGCCTGCTCCTCGTTTCTTTTGACATATTGTCGCGACATGTAGTCTACATCCATCGATCGGCTTTCAGAAATATCGTGCGCAAGCGCCAGTTTCATTATCCGCTCCTGATTGCCCTTCTTTTCCTTGTTGGCAATAAG
Source organism: uncultured bacterium (assembly GCA_903937035.1). GTDB lineage: Bacteria > Patescibacteriota > Minisyncoccia > Moranbacterales > UBA2206 > UBA9630. The sequence continues at coordinate 21,784 of CAIZXS010000026.1, read as the reverse complement.
CAGCGCCAACCACATTACCCGAAAGGTATGCTCCGTGTCGTTGGCAACTTTAGTTAAAAAGAACCGCTGCCAAGCCCTTTGCATAAATCTCATTCGCCCAACCTCATACAGAAAATCAATATCTTTTTGCATTGCATTCAAATTAAAGATTATGTATAATCCATATACTAGCATATTTGAGCTAGCCAGTAAACTTGCTAAATATTAACTTTTTTATCATATGCCAACATTCAGTGATATCGTACCTATGAAGCCCTATGCGCAGAGAACACCAGATGAGCAATATAAAAATATGCTTCGCGATGTTTTGGAAAACGGCGTAGAAGCAATCTCCCAACAAGGCACTAACGCTATAACTAGAATCGGTTCAATCCCAATGAGATTTCGCCTAGAAAATGGTTTTCCAATGATCACCGAGCGCAATATGAATCCAAAAATGGCCACTCTCCCGGTCACGATCTGGCAACAAGCGATTGGTGAGATTTGCGGATTCATCAATGGTGCTCGTACAGTTACAGAACTCGAAAAATATGGTTGCTACTGGTGGGATATGTGGTGCACAGAAAAAAAATGTTCGAAACGTGGTCTTCCTGCAGGTGATTTGGGCCCAGGCTCATATGGCGCTGCTTTTCATGATTTTCCAACAAGCGAAGGGACACCCTTTAATCAATTTCAACATATTGTCGAACAAATCAAAGAAGAACCCCAATTGCGGACACATTTTGTTTCCCCATGGATCCCGCAATATGTGGGACGCGGAAAAGGCAAGACCCAAAAAGTGGTTGTTTGTCCTTGTCATGGCTGGATCAACATTCGCATTGTCAACAACAAGCTCACACTGCATATGATGCAACGCTCGGGAGACACACCCATCGGTGTACCATCCAATATGGTACAATATGCTGCTCTCACTATGATGCTGGCTCACGTCACAGGCACTGAAGCCTATGAGTATGTTCACACTATCTCTGATGCGCACATCTTTGTTGATCAAATTTTTGCCGTAGAAAAAATGCTTGAGCGCGAATCACGCCCACTACCAACGATGAAAATCAACACTGAAAAAACAAACCTTTTCGATTTTCGTCGAGAAGATTTTGAGCTTTCTGACTATAACCCACATCCAGGCATCAAAGGAATTCCCGTCGCTATATAAAATATCTAAGAAAAAATATGGCTAGCAAAAAATATACGGAAAAAGAAAAAAAGGGCTACCTAGATTTCAATCACGCCAGAACCCTAGAACAAATCGAACTGATGAAAAAAATTATGGAAGATGGCGTTTGCCCCTTTTGCCCAGAATACCTGCTAAAATATCACCCAAAGCCAATTCTCAAGGAAGGTAAATGGTGGTATGTATCAGAAAATATGAGCCCCTATGAAGGCACGAGAGTGCATCTAATGTTTTTCTATAAAAAACATACTAACCTCACCTCGGAAATTGATCCGGAAGCAGCCAAAGAACTTTTTGACCTGATTGGTTGGGCGGAGAAAGAATATGAAATGGAAGGTGGCTCATTTTTTGTCCGCTTTGGCAAAAGCGAATACACCGGCGGAAGCGTTGACCACTACCACGTCCAAATGCTCGTTGGTGACGCCAAAGGAACGGACGTAGAACATGACAAGTTAAAGGTAAAATTAGGCTATAAAAAGCTCACAAAATAAATTCGAGCTTCTCAAAGCACCCTGCCAAATGGAAGATCTGACGCCTGAAGAGTGCTACCAAATTTTCCAGGACGCCACTGGGTGCATCAGCAAGATGGCAATAGAGGCGGCGGTGATATTCATCGCTGGGGTGAAAAAAATACCACTCAAGCTCATTACCTGATGATCATTATTTTGAAAGCCTGGTAGTACCCGATGGGACAGACCTAGTCGCCGAAACACTGATCAAGGACATGTCGCCGGAAAAAGTCGCTGCGCGCGAAGAACGCGCAAAAACCTTCAAATAAAAATCCGCCGAAATCGACAAAACAAAAATAGCCCCGGTCATCTACATGATTAGGGCTATTTTTACGATTAAATCTATTTTTTATTTTTCATAAGCCACATTCCCCAAATCTTTTTCTTGTGGCAATTCCATATCAACCAAAATTATTTCCACCCCTTTTTCTTTCAAGATACTTTCTCCATCTAGGACGCCATAGCCAATATTATAGTAAAGCTTTTTGATTCCGCTGTAGGCGATTGACTTAGCGCAAGGTGGGCAAGGGAAGTTTGTGACATAGATGCTTGCTCCCTCAAGGCTAATCCCTTGTCTCGCAGCCTCCGAGATGATTGCCGCTTCCGAGTGGATAGCAGTCGAAAGATCAAGGTGCATTCCTTTGTGAAAACAACTGCGTGGATCACCATTTACAAACGGCATATGCTCTGATGGAACATGACTATTATTTGCCGAAAGAATAATTTCTCCGTCTTTCACGACAACGCTACCAACTCTGCGCCACCAATCCGAACTCTCTTTTGACGCATCATTAGCTGAAAGCATCATTTGCTTATCAAACTCAGCTTGCGAAATTTTTATATCAGGATTAACGGGAAATTCCCTGACAGTATTGTGCTTGTCCCAGCGCAAAAAAATTGCGTCAAAGGTCACATTTCTATCAGAAAAATATTCTCTTGCGAGTGTCCGCATAATATCTTCATTGGGCATGATAATTTCCAGCTCTTCTTTTTGCAATTGCTCAAGTTTTTTCTCGTCCAAAAGATTAACTTCTTCAAAAATTTTTAGCGATTCAACCGCCTTTTGCATTTTCTCTGGATCAAGGGCACGAATTTCTTTGTAGAGATAATCAAATTTAGAAATCAAATTCGCATCAAAAATATATAAATCGGCATCTTTATATTTTTCAAAGAATCTCAGGTAGCCCGCATGAAGCACGGGAACATAGGCAATAATTATTTTTTTCAATTTCTTGTTTTCCATGTCCATATTTTTTGATTTACTACTTTTTTGTCGGATCTTTTTTCTTTTTTTCCTCCTTAATTTCACTTAAAGATTTCTCAATTGCCTCAAGGATCCGTGGGGTTAATTTTTCTTCCAATTTCTTAGCAGTTGAAATTTGCAAACGTCGAATTTTTGCACTGGTCGAAGTGGTCGCTTGTGGTTCAAGTACAACCACTTTTCCGCAGATTTTTCTCAACTCTTCAAGTTGCTTTTTGCTATAGGTTTCTTGGGTTGCAATAAGGACATCTGGCTGCACCATTTTTATCATTTGCCATTTGGGCGCATCATGAGCTTTGAGAACTACTAAGTCCACATAGCGCAAATGTGCCACCATTTCCAACCGTTCGTTCTGGGGAACAATCGGACGATCCGGTCCTTTTCTGGTTCTAATCTTTTCATCATTATCCACACCGACCACCAAAATATCGCCGTGTTTTTTCGCTTCCATGAAATATCTAGCATGCCCGATATGCACCATATCCCAAGAACCCATAGTGAGAACCACTTTCATCCCCAGGCCCTTGCAATGACTAACAGCAGCCTCCAATTCTTCGGGATCCAAGATACATTTGCCTCCGAAAAAGCCTTTTGGCTGGATAATTTTCTCATCTTTAGCATCCTCTTCTTGTCTTTTCTTTTTTTCCATAGTTTCTTTGCTTATCTAGTTAGCTTAGTCCACATCACCACTTTTCGAAAAAATTATTTATTTAATCCGCTGATGATTTGATCAATTTGGTGATACAGCTCTAAAAAAGTTCCTTCATTATTAACCACAAAATCGGCATAATTTTTGAGATCAGCAATTTGCGACTCAGCCTCTCTTTGGTGATCAGCCACAAATTCTGAATACGGCTTATGTGCATCATCGGTATTCTCTCTCCGATCGACAATCCGGTGATAACGGATGTCTATACTCGCTTCGACATAAATAAGCTTAAAGCCCTCTAAATTTTTCAGACATTTGATATCTGCCATTCGGCGCACACCATCAATCGCCACAATCTGATGAGTATCCATCTCAACATCCTTACAAACAACCATTGATAGAATATCTTCGTTGAAATTTTGTCGGAAAATAGAGGAAATCTTTTGCAAGTTTTCACGACTTTCTTCTAAATGCATCCTCCTTGCCACATCACGAAGTACCGTTGAAAACTGGTGATAACTTCCCTTATATTTCTCTTCGATGTGACGTGCAATCATTCCCTTGCCGCTGCCAATCTCCCCCGCTATCCCCAAGATGATTTTCATATTTTTTTAACATTATTAGAATTGTTTACATTTACTCCATTTTACCTCTTTTGTACTCTCTCGTCAAAAAGTAAAAAGCCACCCGGAAGTTCCCCCTGGTGGCTCTTTTAGGTTTTGTCAAGCGTTATATCTTTAAGTATTTCCTAATAGCAAACCAGCTACTCACAGTTCCTAAAAATGCCCCAACAAGGATTTGCATGCCGAAAATTACAGCAAAATTAGATAGATAGAGTGAGACCATATCAACAGTTGGGACGAGACGCAGAGTAAATTGCGCTGACAATCTCAGTGAGACGTAGAGAAAAAGCATTGAAATGATAGAAGCGACGAGTCCATAAATAATTCCTTCAAAAATAAAAGGAAGACGAATGTAGGTATTAGACGCACCGACTAAACGCATCACTTCCACTTCTTTCCGATGGGTATAGATCGTAATTCTAACTGTATTGGAAATAATGAGAAGCGAGATAATTGAGAAAAGACCAGCTACGCCTAGGCCAATTTTACGAACTTCTGAAATCGTTTTATTTAATCGATCAATTCGATCTTTATTATCCCTATAATTTACCCAGCTAATATCATCTTTGAACGAAGCGTTTTTCAAATATTCTCCAACCATATCATACTGATTTGGATCATTTGCCTGGATAACCAAGTAGGATAGTAGTGGGTTTTCCCCAATTTCCTCCAAGGATTGCAAAATGACTGGCTTTGATGCGCTATTCTTTTTGAATATTTCCAAGGCCTTTTCTTTGGTGATATAGTCTACAGTTTTAATTTCACTGTAATTTTCCAAATCCTTCTTCGCTTTTAAAATTGACTCCTCGGACACACTAGCTTTGAAATACACGCTAACATTCACATTTCCTTGCATACCAGCAAGAACACTATCTGCCGTAAGCACAATCAGATACAAAGAGCTCATCGTAAACAAACAAAGAAGCATTACGCTAACTGCTGCAATACTCAGATATCCATTACGAAAAAAATTATTCCACCCACCCTTAATCGTTCTGCCAATAGTTAAAAACATAGTTTTTTATTTTATAATCAAATAGCTTACACATTGTTAGCAAATTTTATATTTGCCCTTTTCCTCATCACAAATAATCCGTCCTTTTTCTAGCGTAATAACTCTTTTTGCAGCCTTATTGATGATATCCCTGTCATGGCTAGCAAGCACAACTGTCGTGCCCAATTTATTTATTTTCAGCAATAATTGCATTATTTCCAAGGAAGACACAGGATCAAGATTACCAGTTGGCTCATCAGCGATAATCACCAATGGCTTGTGGATTAGGGCTCTCGCCATTGCCACACGTTGCTGCTCACCACCTGAGAGCTCATGAGGAAACTTATTTTGCCGATCTCCGAGACCAACAATTTCCAAAATTTGAGGCACATCCTCGAGAATCTCTTCACGGGAAACACCACAAACCTCCAGGGCATAAGCCACATTTTCAAATGCTGTTTTCTTGTTTAATAACTTAAAATCCTGAAAAACCGTGCCAATACTCCTTCTGTGTCGAGAAATATGTCTCCTACTGATACTATCAAGCGGTTTTTCAGCAAAAAATACCCGACCATCCGTTGGAGCCTCCTCGGCATAAATCAATTTTAGGATGGTGGATTTTCCAGCGCCACTTGTTCCAACAATTGAAACAAATTCGCCCGCCTTAATCTCGAGATTTATATTCTCAAGAGCGATGTAATCATCTTTATATATTTTTGAAACCTTATCAAACTTAATCATTATCATTTCTATTTATTATTATTTTCAAATACGCTATTATTATACACCACTTTTAGAATATTTCAAATAGCTTTCCATGACCGCCTTCAAATCGCCCGAGAGAACTTCATCGACCTGTGATGTTTCCCATTTAGTCCTATGATCTTTGACCAGCTTGTAGGGATGAACGACATAAGAACGAATTTGACTGCCCCACTCCGCACTTGATTGTTCACCGCGTAATTTTCTTTTTTCCGCTTCAACCTCTTCCAGATATTTTTTGTGCAATTTGGCTTTCAAGATTCGCATCGCTTGCTCCCTATTTTGCAACTGACTCCTTTCATTTTGACACGAAGCGACGGTTCCAGAAGGAATGTGCGTAATTCGCACGGCGCTATCGGTGGTGTTTACACTTTGCCCGCCCGCACCGCTTGATCGATAGACATCTACTCGCAAATCTTCTAGACTAATTTTCACCTCGCTAATTTCCCCAATAATTGGCAAAACTTCCACTACCGCAAAAGAAGTTTGACGAAGATTGTCTGAATTAAATGGTGACAAACGCACAAGACGATGTGTGCCCATTTCACTTTTAAGGTAGCCATAAGAGTGCGCGCCACTAACTTCCAGTGTCGCACTTTTTATTCCCGCCTCTTGGCCACGCGTCTCATCAACAAGCTTCATTTTAAACCCATTTTTCTCGCCCCATTTCAGGTACATACGAAGTAGCATTTCTGACCAGTCCTGGGCATCAACCCCACCGGCGCCGGAATAGATATTTAAAATTGCATCATTAGCATCATATTCTCCACTCAGGAGCGTCTTAAATTCCAACTCATCAAGTCTCTTCTCCGCTTCGCTGATTTTTTGCTCTAGCTCCTTTTCATCTTCGGCCTTCTCTATCATGCCCGCAAATTCAATTAGCTCGTTTAGCTCATTCTCTATTTTTTCGAAAGAATTAACATCTTCTTTTAGCATCTCAAGTTCGCGCATCAGTTGTGAAGCCTTTTGATTATCACTCCAAAAATCGTTCAGTTGAGACTGATCTTCAAGCTCAAGAACTTTCTGCTTTTTCTGTGCCAAGTCAAAGACAGTCCCGAAGATTCGGGAGTTTATTTTTTAATTCTTCTATTCTTTGAGTATAGTTTTGCATAATAATATTTTCACAAGCATTCCGCAGTGGACAGTCCGCTCTTTCCCTACTTCTCCAGTGGGTCGCTGATGAGACAATTACTCTACTAGTAGCATTCCCAACATTAGCCCGATTCCAAGCAAAAAAGCAAGTACTTGAAAAACTCCTTTTTTTGCTTCATTGTGTTTATGTAATTCAGGAATCAGGTCTGTTCCGGCGATATAGATGAAACCTCCAGCAGCAAAAGGAATTAAGAATTCTTCTAGGCCGTCAATCTTAAGATCAAAACTCAGGATTAAAAGAGCGCCAAAAACAGCCATAAGTGCACTCAAAAAATTCAAAATTAGTGCTTTTTTTCGACTAAATCCACCATAAATGAGTGATGCAAAATCACCAATTTCCTGAGGAATTTCATGAAAAACAACCGCTACCGTGGTAGCAATTCCTACGGGAATACTTACCAAATAACTAGCGCCAATAACCATACCATCAACAAAATTATGCAATGAGTCTCCCATTAAAATAATGTACGAAAAGGGATGGGGATGTTTTTCGCAGGGCTCCTCATGGCAGTGTCGCCAATGAATTACCTTCTCCAATACAAAAAAAACCAATATACCAAGAAGAATATAGAGCGAGACTACTGTGCTACTACTAGATTTTTCGTATGCTCCAGGGATCAAATGAATGAAAGCATCCCCCATTAATGTGCCGGCAGAAAGACTAACAATATAAATCAGGTATTTATATAGCTTATTACGATCTATCGATAATGTGAAAACCCCGATAAGTGAAATTAGGCTGACAACAAAAACAGAAGTCAGTGCATATATCCAAAGCATAAATTTTAGAGATAATTCTTGATTAGTTCAATATGCCCCATTTCCGCTTGCATAATCGCACCAAAAAATTTGCGCACATGCGCCTCACTAGCCTCTGCGGCAAATTTCTTATATAGCTCAACGGCATGATCTTCTAGCTCAATAGTCTTTCTAAAATTTTCTAAATCCTCGCTTGAACAATTTTGAGACTCAATTTCTGGTAACGTAATATTCAATAACTTTGTTGCGATGATTGCATGTTCCAATTCCACTTTTGCCAAGCGTTTATACATTTTCATGATTTGATAGTCCTTTGCCTCCCCTGCTATACAAAGATAAATCGCGTTTGCTCGAGTTTCTAGCGCCAAGGTTTCCATGAGATTCTTTTTAGACAATTCACTAATCTCATCTTTAATTTCCGCAATCGGCTGTGCTTCTGAACCCGTTTTTATAAAACTCCCTTTCGCTCCACAAAAAGGACAATCACTTGGTTTTTCCACGCCAATATAGGCGTCACCACAAATTTCACAGATGTATAGATTCATATAATTAAATCATTTTAAAAAGTTATTAATAAAAAACAATATGAAACCGATTAAAAATAGGAAAACCCAGCCAGTCAATTTTATCAATGGGACAGATGACTCTCCTTGACCATCAGCAGTCGAACTTGTTGATATAAATCTGAATCCAAAAGATTGGTATGTCTCAGGAAACCATATCATAGATAGCGCAACAAGAATAAAAATACCCAAATAAAGAACCATCCCGACGTCGATAAGTACCCCTCGTACTATGTAATAAGCAGCGGAAACTAGTGATAATATTTTTACAACATTATCGGTGCCCGCCTCCTTTTTTGCAAAATCCGCCTTCTCAAAGCTTTCAATTTGCCCATCTATTATTTGATGATCGTCTTGTTTCGCCTTGCTATGCTGCATTTTATTACATGATTGAATTATTTCAGATTCTATTCTATTATATATTAGTGTCACTTCAGCTTCCGCCAGTGGGCGAGCAAAGTTCAAGCGACAGTCAATTATTTCTTCGAAAACCACATAAGCCATCTTAGCTCAGTTGGTAGAGCGACGGTATCGTAAACCGTAGGTCGTCGGTTCAATCCCGACAGATGGCTCCAATGATAAATAGCTTGATTAGCTTTGCTTAGATTTTTCTTAATATACAGCCATTGCCCCCACCTGTCACGTACTCGTGACATCCTCTCCCGGAGGGCGAGGAGGGTTTTTATTTTCTCATTATGGCATTGTAGCGTTGAGGATAACCTCAACTCTTTTTTCGTTTAATGGAATTTTACTGACAAATATTTGTGGAAAATATTCCACCTCAGCCTTCTCTATGCTTGGATAACCTTTCAAATAATCAGCCAACTCATCATTATTCTTTCCCAAAATTCCTCGCTTCAAATTCTCTAGATCAATATTGGGCTGCATAACACTTGAGGCATGCATCTTGATATCGATTACGCTAAGTTTGAAGTCAGCATTAGACTTCCCGTAGTCAACCAATATTGATCCACTATCGATATTTATCTTTCCATTGCCCGATTTTGAAATAACCGTATTAGCAATTTTTTTAACATCGCTTTCAGAAAAAACCAACGCACGCGCATGCGCCTGAGCTTTTATTTCAAAATTATCAGCCGTTTCGCCAGCAGAATTGGAAATGCGATATACCGGCTCATCAATAATAATAGCATCATCGAGAATCACCATATCTGACACGGAACTCTTAACTTTATTCTTAATCATGCTGGTTATTTCCAAGGAGATCTTATCCTTTGCGTCGCTCACATCCTTTTCGGATACAACATGGATTTCATCGTTGCCATTGCCTCCACCTGTCATTGGGGAGAGCGATTTAGCATAAATCTTGGTTGATTTATCATTTCCGCTATTTTTAAATCCTGGAATACTAAAATTCGTCGCATCAATATTGAATGAGTCACCCGCTTCATCAGCAACAATTTCCGCCTCAACAACACCAGGCTTAATTTCTTCGCCCACCTTAGTTGTGCCAGGGATTGTCACACCTTGCACTAAACGAAACATCTTCTGGCTATCGCTCAAAAACCTAGTAGTTGCTACGAGCGGTTGAGCTGAAGAGCTAAACTCATTATATATTGTTATTTTTCCCTTAGCTTTCTGATTTGAAACACTCTTCCCTCCAGTTGAACTAAACGTTTTTGAAACCTCCTCATCAAATTCCATTAGCTTTGCGGGAATAGTTGATTTCTCGTAGTCAATATTATCCAAATTAACATCACCGGAAATTTCTATATCAGCAGATTTAACTTCTTTCTTTGCAAAAACGGTAACAATCGCCTTTGGAACATATTGATATGCGATATATGCCAACCCCGAAACCAAAATAACTGCACCTACAACGGCTACCGCTTTCATAAATCCCCCGCTTGACTGTGAAGTCGCTGTTTTCTTTTCATCAGTATAGTTCTCTTTTCCCTTTTGGGAAAAATTATTTGCATAAAAAAACTTTTCCAATTGTTCATCACGAGGAGATTCTTTTTGCCGAGCCTCATATCTGCGATTATTACTTTTCTCATAGTCTAGAGTGGTCTTAGCATAAGGAAGTTTAGCGCGATTATCGACCGGATCCGACATCGCCGCGCCCACTCTTTGACCATAACCTCCTGCAACGTTGGAATTTCGAGCAAGACCACTTATTTCATCATTGGATCGACTCCCCGTACGTACGCCCTCACTCCTCGGAACGGCCAAGCGAGCTAGGCTACCTAATGTAGGACGACTACCAGAAACTACTACATCATTACGAGTCGATACGGCGCTGCGAACAGGAACGTCCAGATTAACTTGTGATAAATTTCTGTTAGGCACACGGCTAGAATTGGCCACATCCATCGCGAGTACATTTTTTTTCTTAATATTTTCTTCATTATTCGACAAAACTCCGCTACCAACATTTATTCGCTGACCGCCACTGGCATTGGCATTAGGAATGACTTCTTTTTCCTTTATTTCCTCCAGTTCCTCCCATCCATGCTCATCATCAGAAAAGCGATCCTTGGCATCATTTGATATGAAATAATCAGCAGATCCAATTTTTTCTAAATTTCTCTGGCTTCGATAATTATCTCCACCCAACTCAGTCGTCTCAATTTCTCGTTTAAATTCTTTTTTTGGCCTATCATCATCAGTGTCAAGACCTAATTCGTCGAGGCTATCTTCTAGTTTTTGCCCAATAGAAATCCCCGCCTTTTTAATAAGCATCTTGCCCAACTTATCTTGAGTGACAATGCTTATTTTCAACCCCAAATTATCCGCCTCTTTTCGCAGTAGCTTCAAATTCACAATACTTTGGATAAGGAGAGCTCTTTTAGGCACAACGATAACCGCCTCTGGCGCTTCAGTTTTTCTTAGTTTTTCGACAATTGATGTTATTTCCTCATCGATGTCAATATAGAATGTTTGATGCATAATATTTAAAACAAAAATTAAAAATCAAAAAAATTATTTCTGAATCATTTTCACTGCCCTCCTAAGGATTCCTGCCAAAACCTTTTCCTCGCCCACTAACTCTATGACCAAATTAGCCAGCCCCATCGGAGTAATGTCTTGCGGATCACGCAGCTCTCTCGTTTCATCAAAAATATTCACCACATCTTTTGGTTGCAGAAAACTCACTTCCACTTCTTTGGCAAAAGGTAAATTTTTGGTCCAAGCCGAAGTCATAAGTGCTTTTTTTATGCCAGGCAATCCAGAGCCACCACCACACAGAAAAATCTTATTTGGCAATAAATCATTTTCAGAAAATTCCGACAATGACAGCTCGACTCCAGAAAGCCAGACATTGCAATCATCAGTAAACATTTTTTCAATTTTCCCAGACACGTCCCTGCCCAGCTTCCCTTCGGCATAGCGAATCTTAAAGCTTTCCGCTTCCTCAAAGCCAACACCCAATTCGGCCGCCAATCTTTTTGTAAAAGCTCGGCCACCCAATGCAAACATTTTTGTGCCCTCCAGTCCTCCGTTTCGTACAAGAGCGATGTCCGTCGTCCCTCCGCCAATATCAACAAAAATTGCACTAAAATCAACAATATCGTCCACGCCCATTGATTTTGCCACCGCATATGGCTCCGCCGCAATCGAAAGCAAGTCCAGCTTCAACTCATCGGCAATCGTTTGCAAAGCACCCAAGTGCACCATCGGCGCATAGGCGTTAAAAACTGAAATGGAAACATCCTTTCCTTGAAAGCCCAAAGGATTCGTTATTTTGTATCCATCGATTCGCACATCAACAATTGCTGCATTAATCAGCTTTACTTCAATTTCATTATGCCCTGTTTCCCAAGCAAGTTGCTGGCGTATGCGATCGAAAGCTTTCCATTGAACTTTTTGGATGATATTTTTTAACTCCGGAAAATCAATCCGCATCTCTGGCTTAATTCTTTCGTAATGAACCGTAGTAGTCGTTCCTTTAACCAGCTCCCCAGCAATTCCCACAATAGCTTTTTCAACTTTTTTTATTCCTGCCATCGCAACAGCTGCATCAATCGCATGACGACAATTCTCAATCACACCAGTAATGTCGGAAACTGCTCCACTGTGCATATCTTTGAGGCCTTGCCTTGAACGACCAACGCCTTTAATTATTCCTGAACCATTTTCCGTGTCAACCTTAAACACCAAAGCTTTAACAACTTCAGTCCCAATATCAAGCGACAGATAGTAATCTGATGAAGATTTTCCTGTGCTAAAAATTTTAGAAAAGATTCCCATTAATAATTCTATTTTACGATTCTTTTTGCAACTTAATTATAAAACAAAATGTGAATTATTACAAATCCTGATTAATTCATAATTTAGTGCACTATCTCCTTGCAAACATAGCAAGCAAATTATTATTGACTTATTTTATTTTTGTATATAGAATGGCTAATAATTGCTTCTTTAAATCTACATATTTCTAACCAACCTAAATCAAAATATTATGGAAACACAAGAAACCACAGGAATTCTTTCTCCTGGCAAAATTAACAAAAAAAAGATTGCGACAATTGGCTCTGGCTTCGTAGGAAAAGCGGCCGGAAAAGGTTTCCTGGCTACTGGCCACGATGTCACCTTTGTCGATATCAACACCATCCTCATTGAAGCTTTGAATAAAGATGGCTTAACTGCCTGCAATATTGGATCTGACTGCTCCCATGACCGTGACATCTACATCGTTAGCGTGCTTACGCCGACAATTAATGATCACCTCGATTTTCGCTTTATCGACTCAGCCCTCGCTAGTCTCGGACAAGTCCTAAAAGACAGCACGAATTGGCCAATTATCGTCATTCGCTCAACAGTTCCCCCTGGAACCGTCGAAACCCGCTTCGTTCCAATCATTGAAAAATATTCTGGGAAAAAAGTGGAAAAAGACTTTGGCATTGCCATGAATCCCGAATTTTTGCGAGAAGTTAGCGCCGAAGAAGATTTTATGCACCCCTGGATTGTCGTTATTGGAAGCAATAACGCTAAAGTGGCTCAAGTTCTTGATGAGTTATACCAACCATTTAGTGCGCCAATTGTTCATATGTCGATTAAAGAGGCTGAAATGATGAAATATGTGCACAATATCTACAACGCAACAAAAATCTCCTTTTTTAATGAAATGCGCTTAGTCGCTGAATCAATCGGGGTAGATGCTGATAAAGTTTTCCGCACTGTCGTTGATAGCGCTGAAGCATCTTGGAATAAGCGATATGGTATCCGGAATTTTGGACCATTCGACGGCTCATGCCTGCCAAAAGACACCTTGGCATTTCTCAGTTGGGCCAATGAAAAGGCAAAGAAAAAAATGCGCCTGCTCCACGCTGTCATTCAAGTCAATGAACACCTCAAAAATAAACAATACTTGGAATATTAATTTGATTGCTATAACAATTCACTAACCCAAAGATAATTCTATGGAGACTTTTTTGAATTCACTTTATCAATACAGCCAGTTCATTCTTTTCTACATCCCCCTTGGCATTATCGGCATCTGGCGCTGGAGTGTTTGGATTATTCGAAAAATTATCTCTCTTTTCTACAAATCACCCGAAGGCACTTACAAAGCAAATCTTTCCATTGTAACTCCGGTGTATAATGAAGACCCGGAAATGTTTCAACTAGCACTCTATTCCTGGGAAGCTAATAAGCCAGACGAGATTATTGCCGTAATTGATCACACTGACAAGAGCTCAATTGAGATTTTTGAAAAATTTTCAAAAATTTTTTCTGGTGCCAAAATGATTGTCACCGAAAAACCAGGAAAACGCCCAGCGCTTGTTGATGGCGCAAGAGCATCAAGCAGTGAAATCATCGCTTTTGTTGATAGTGACACTATCTGGAGCGCGGATATAAAAGACACACTCTTGGGAACATTCGCCGATCCGGAAGTTGGCGGACTTGTCACAAGACAAGATATCTTGAAAACTGATACACTCTCACGAAAATTATTCAAATTTTTGCTTGATGACAGATATCTACTTGAATATCCATTTCTAGCAACTGTTAGCGATGCAATACTCTGTCTTTCTGGCCGAACCGCGGTCTATCGCAAAATTGCCATCATTGATGAGCTAGACAAACTTGAGAATGAAACTTTTTGGGGTAAAAAAATGATAAGTGGCGATGACAAGACACTTACTAATTTGGTCCACGCAAAAGGTTGGAAAACCCGCTATCTTCGAGATGTGAAAGTTTATACGAATGGAACAACGGATGTAACCAGCTTTCTTAAGCAAAAATTACGTTGGGCTCGCAATGGCTTGCGCTCTGATTCTCGAGTTCTCCTCAGTGGCTGGGTTTGGAAAAACCATAAAATGCTAGCGCTTCACATGCTGGACAAACTAGTTTCGCCAGTAACTCTTCTTCTCGGTTTTTCCTATTTCATAATTTCCCTGTATCTTAGACACTGGCAAGTCGCCCTAATTATCGCATGTTGGTGGCTAGTTAGTCGCATTATAAAAATATACCCCCATCTCAAAGAAAAGCCTAGAGATATTCTTATCTTGCCCATCTATGTCGCAATGACTTTCGTTGTCGCAGCGATTAAAATTTATGCTCTCATAACCATCGACAAGCAAGGCTGGATCACACGCTGGGATAAAAGTCGATTAAAAGGCTTGGGCTTTCTAGAGCGAGGCCTTTCTTTTATTGCAACTTTATCAATAATTTTTGCACTATTTTTTATCGTTTTCTACTTCAAGAGTAGCGCTATAAAATTAGCGCAAACAGGAATTTGGAAAACACCAAATTTTGAGAAAAAAGTACAATCGCAAAAATTGAGCAACTTAACTCCAGATAAACCACGACTTAGCAGTGACGAGACAGAAAATATTAAAACCACCCTTCTTGGTGAAAATCAGAATGATCCTTACGGTTATTATATTGTAAAAAATGGCGACACATTACCGCTTATCCGGAGAAGATTTAATTTAGCACCAACTGGAAGTATCGTAAACGCAGAAACGAAAGTACCACTCGGCAGGCTAACACTTTTGACAGTTGGCCAACAAATAGCAATTCCCGTTGAAGATCTTAGGAATCCCCTTAGTAGCACTATTATTCCCAATACTTTTGCCAAACCACCAAGAGTTACTTTTGATGCTGCGAGCAATACCATTTTTGTCAAACAAGCTGGCAGTATTGCCACGCTCACAAAAATTAGCCGCTCGCTCAGTTTCATAAATCGAAGACTTCTTGAGCAGACCGCTCCGGGCGAATGGATACTCCGCGCCAACCTCTATATCGGAAAAGATGTAACGCTAGTGCTGGATGAAAAAGACGTGACGTATCTGAAAATTAAAAGTGATGAAAATGGCTTTATTTGGTTACGTTCTGAATCTGGAAGCATCCTCATCTCAAAGACAAAAATTACCTCCTGGGACGAAAAGAATAACGCTCCTGACTCTAACTATGCAGATGGAAGAAGCTATATTACTGCCAAAAATGATGGCCGAATGGACATCATCGATTCAGAACTAGGCTACCTCGGCTATGTCGGCGCGCCGAGACGAGGAGGGCAATTTGGAGGTTCCTATGGAGTCTCCTGGAAACTCAAGGGCAAAAGCTTACATGATCGATTGCTCACTGGAATTGTACGCGGTAATAAATTTCACGACAATTATTTTGGGGCCTATACCTACGGAATAACGGGCATGATTTTTCAAGAAAATGAATTTTATGATAATATTCAATATGGGCTTGACCCGCATGATGACTCTAATAATATGCTGATTGAAAACAATCTATCGCATAATAATGGTAATCATGGGATCATCATTTCAAAACGCTGTTTTGATAATAAAATTATCAATAACACTTCTTTTGACAATCGCTTACATGGCATCATGATCGATCGCGAATCGAATAATAATCTCATTCAAGGAAACACTGTATACGAAAATGTTGATGGTATTACTATCTATCAATCCAGCAAAAATATTGTTTTAGACAACAATATCCACAACAATAAAAAAGGCATCCGACTTAATGTTGACTCTGTGGGAAATTTCTTCGAAAATAACACCATTGCTGAAAACGCCTACGGCATGTATGTCTATGGAAACTCCAGGAATAATATCTTTGTAAACAACACTATGCGTGGCAGTGAGATTGGCATCACGCTGAAAAACGCAAGTCAAAACACCTTTCTTAATAATTTTCATTCAACAGACAATAAAAAGGATGGAAATGTAACATCAGATGCTTATGACAACAATATCCAATAACAAAATAACCAAGCAACTGCCATTCATACTATTTACCATTGCACTACTAGCAATTTTTTCCATCTTGAAAATGAAACCCAGCAAAAATACAATTCCCCCTCCAAGCGAGACCCCCGCCACAATAGAATTAGCGACAGAAGGCAAAACACGTAGTAAAAATTTCTCAAATCTCGAATTGACGATTGATAGCACGGAAGACGCTAAAGGTCTTGGATATAGCGGACAAAGAAAAATTGCTTATGACAAAAAAGGCAATACCTACATCGCCTATAGAAAAAAATATCTGGGTTTATATGAGATTTTTGTGGCGCGCGTAACGGGAGATGATAAGCCAGAGATTTCTGGAACAAAAAATCCAATTGCCACTATCAACGCCGCAAGCCAACGAGTTCCCGCTATTGCAGTTGACTCCAAAGGAATCATACATACCGTCTGGTATGGCTCAGATAATTGGCAAGAAAATAATCGGCAAATCAAATATGCTGCTTCCAGCGACACTGGACAAACTTGGTCTAAATGGAAAAATATCGCCCCCGTTGCTGGCTATACAACAAGAGAACTTTATTGGCAAGAACATCCTACACTCCTTGTCGGACCAGATGACACTCTATATGTCGTATGGGAAGGAAAAGACACGTCAAACAAAAACCAACAAATAAAATTCAGTAAATCTGAGGATGGTGGAGAAAATTGGTCACCGTGGAAAAATATCGCTATCTCAAAAAATACCCAGTCACGCCCAAGTCTCGTAATTGATCAAAAAGGCAACCTGCATCTTTTTATGTATTCTTCGCAGGGCAACCCTATGGGCGACATTCAGCAAATCGAATATGCAACATCGCTTGATCGAGGTGATTCTTGGTCAGCCTGGCAAGCAATCTCCGATCCACTCTTTGACTCAAGACACGCAAGTATCGCGATTGATTCCCATGACGTGATTCACGTCGCCTGGCGCGCCGGAGCATCAACAACTCAACCATCACAGATATTTTATAGCGCACTGGCAAACGGAGAATGGGGCAATATTCTGCCCTTGCCAACATCAACTCAATATCAATTTTTCCCCAATATTGGAATTACCAAGAACGACCAGGTCTATATCACTTGGATGGAAAACTCACTCCCCTCTGATTTTCCCCGAGAAGATCCCAGTTCCGGTTCCAGTCTGATTTCTTTCATGCAAGCTGGCATATTCCAAGATCCAATACGCCTCGAAAATCAAGGCAAGCTATATCCAAACGTGCCAGAAAAATTCGACGACACAAATCTAGTGCCTGTCGCCTATCTTGAGCAATCCGGACTCAGCTATGTCCTCAAACTAAAATTCTTAGATATTCCTAAATAAAAAAGTATAGAAAAAAGGGATTGCGAGTTATCAACAAATCCCTTTTTTTTGCGCTATCAAAAGTTAGTGGTTATAATTTTGGTTGGCACTACCAAACCCACAATCCTTCATCGTTAAACACTTCTTTCGCAACGAATTTAGCCTCTTTGAGACCTGAAATCTTAATTGCTTGCTCCAGGTTAAAATCATTGCCCAAAACGACACACTCTCTTCCTGCTTTTGTGCCGATTAATTTATATTTACCAGGACTGGCAATGAAGCATTCATTTCGAGGAGGTTTTTCTGATATCTGAGGAATGACACGCAAGATTTCCCACAAACCCAAATGGTCGTCACGCAAGTGAATAGACTCTCGATAAACACACATCAAACGTCGCGTCTCAGGCAATAGCGCTTTTCCAGCCACGTCAAGGCCGAAAAAAGCCCCTAGAGCCTTTTGAGCATCTAGGAGACATTTCCAACTCAAAGGAAAATGCTTGGGAGAAAAATCTGCATCAGTCAAATAGATAGCACACTGAATAGCAGCTCCACAGGCTTCTGCCCACTGAGCTTCTACCGAACTACCTCGCGTAGCATAGTCAAAAAAATGCTCAACCATGCCTCGGTAAGGAGTCTTTTCAAAATCAAATGTAATATTATTACCTGACTGAATCTTGACATTTCGCAACGATGACCAGATACCCCTCGCAAAAACATGATCCGCTGCTGCATAACAATCGACATCACTGATATCGCCCTTCTCTTCGTTTTCCTCAAGCTCCAATCGTAAAGTTTCCTTGACACCGCTCGATAATGGACCTTCGCCGAGCGAATTCATTGTTGAAGCCAAGCCCATTGCACATTCTATCGACATCATATTCCACTGCATAAATCCTTCCCCCTTTCTTAATAGATGTAAACACGAAGAAACAATAAAAAAATTGAGAAACCTCTCAAAAAAATACGCCAAATTGTAAAAAAACAAAAAATTGCCATCACATTGAATGGCATTTATTTTTAACACTTAAAAAATGACTTGTCAAGCTTTTTTGTCAAAACAAAAACTCCGAATGTTGGCTCATGCTACTTTCTTTCTGGCATCATCCATTCTTTTTCTAATAATACTACTAGAGCGAATCTTTCTTGCTTTGTCCACAATCACCTTGCCAGAAAAAATGAATTTATTTTTTATATATTTTGTAGCAACAATTCGGAAAGATTCCATATTAAAAAAGAGGATATCCGGCTTTATGATGTCAACGATTTTTTGATTAAAGTGTGGCTTATTATAAATGAAAACATAATCAACAAAACGGATAGATGCTACAATTCTAGCTCTGTCAATCTGAGTACTTAATGGATAATACCCTCTCTTCTCAAAATATCTCCTATCCCCTGTTATATGCACAATTAAAATATCACCCTTAGCTTTTGCTCGTTTCAAGTGCTCGATATGCCCAATATGTAAAATATCAAATGCTCCACCAGCCAAAACAACTCTCTTACCAAGAAACTTCATCTCCCTAAATTGGGACAGTTTTAGAATTGGAGCAATTATTAAGTTTATTTTCCCCATATATTAATTATATGCTATGGTTTATCAAAAATAAAGATGCTGTTTTTTCTTCAAAAAACAGCATCTCTTGCGGCGTTACTTAAACATCAATAATACTAAATCCTCCAATTTTATGGCTTTCGTATCAACCCCAGGTCGGCAGCGCGCATGGCAGCCATCTCGGAAAAACCAGAGAAAGACCCATCATGAAGTCGGATAAGCCCCCAAAGTTCTTCAATGGACAACTCCCAGACCTCAAGAATTTCATTTTTTTCAGGTGTCGGCCCCTGCTCAAGGACAGTGCAACCCAAGGCAAGATAGAGATGTTCAGCCGTATCAATTTTTCGCGGAGCTGTTGATGTTGTCCCCAAATAGACGACTTTTCCTGCACGCAGACCAGATTCTTCAGATAGCTCCACCTTTGCCAAATCGAAAGGCGTCCCTTTTTCCTGATTGCTCATTTTCATACCGGCCGGAAATTCCCATACAACTCTGTTGACTCCGTGCTTGAAAGTTCGTGTAACAACCATGTTGCCATTAACAAGCACAGGAACAACCGTAAATCCCAGGCCCTTGCGACAGAATACATATTGATCCACTTCGCCGGTTTTGGGATTCGTAAACCCCTGGGAAATCAAGTTAACACCAAATTTTCCAGCAAGCTTCACTTCTTCACCTGTCTTACTCCAAGGCATCACAGAACCAGGAATGGGTGAATTTGAATACAGTCTTTCCATTAGATGCTCCTTATTTATTGCGTTATTTTTTCACTACCCCCTAAGCGAGTTCCGCTTAAGTGAGATAGTCGTTTTTCCCAATGAGCCTCCTTGTCCCTCCTCTATTTTATTTTAAAATGTTCAAAAACTCTCATATTCACTAGCCAATTTAATAGATAAACATAGCGCAAATCAGGACTAATGTCAAGCCAGAAAACAAAAAACAGGATTTTTAGTCCTGTTTTTTTGAAGCTCTTTTTTGGCTCAGATACTATCTCCGCCCTTAAGACAAGCGCGTTGCTAGCATTGAAATCACATTTATAATCGAATTGGAAGTCCAATTGATTGCGATTTTTCCACTTTGAACTATTGAAAAGGATTTAATTCCCTCAAACCAGCCACTTGAGCGGCTTACTACGATAACCGGAACGACCCTTTCCAAGTCAGATTGAGTAGTTTCTGGAATATTATCATTTGAAGCTCCCTTAACTTCCGCGACTTGCACTACAGGCTCAGACGCAGCCTCAGACGCTAGGGCGACTACCACGGGCGCTGAATCGACCGAGGCCTCATTCATGGTCAAAGACGCTGGTGGAGGTGTTGTGCCAGTTTTTGGGATAATAACCTGCCCATTCAAAGATAGATCATATATGACCACCTCACCAAAATTGTTACTTGAGCAATCTGATTCCTTGGAGCAATTCGATTGAGTATAGGCTCCAGCTTTAAAGTAACAGCCAGAAGTTGATTTACTCAACGTATAGATTGGATTTTGACTGCCGTTATAGTAAATTTTAACCTTTCCGCCCTCAGCAACGAATTTAACAGTGAATCTTTTTCCTAAAGTATACTTAGCGTCCAGAGTCGGACCAGTCTTGCCATTAATATCGATAAAGAGTTTGGGAAATTCCAAACGAATGACAATCAAATCATCATCGGCACCGTGAATCTGCCCTGCCACAACATGTTTTTTCTTTTTGGGAACAGCAGTAATCGCTTGGTCGATAAACATGGTGTGCGTTCCTGATTTAGTTGACCACTTAGCATTATCTTTCCCACCGTTCGTCATTTCACGAAGCTCAGAACGTGGATAACCTGAATTACTGGTTGTCACACCATTGACCGGTGCTCGAAATATCACACCATCACATGTCGCATTGGCCTTAAAAAAGGGATCTGACGTGTATGTTGCCAGTGCCGGTTGAGTGATTTCTTTTGGACTACCAGACTTTCCAATTGGCAAAGTTTGTTTGCAGTTTGAAATGTCCAAGACTTGCGCAGGATAGTTGCAGGCAGCCTCGACTTTTTGACTTTGGAATAAAAAAAGAAGAGCCATAAATGCTCCAAAGAAAAAAACAAGGAAAACCTTTTCGGTTGTTTTTTTCGACGATACTATTTTCATAGATTATTTTTATTAATTATTAATTTTTTCATATCTTTCTTAATTATGCAACTTAATTATTCATATAAATTTTAAAAAAAACTGTCCTGCAATTTCTCATACCTGAGTATAAATAGATCTCTCTAATAATTTTAATTTATCACAGT
>CAIZXS010000025.1 GCA_903937035.1 uncultured bacterium | reverse complement strand
ATAAATTTAAAATATAAATAATAATTAAAAAAAACAATATGCAAAAACAAATTTGCCACGATTGTGGTTGTGAACTTAAGATGAATGATGAATACATGAGCTATGTGATGGAAAGCGGGGAGTATTGTAAATGTAAAAGTTGCCATGAGGCGGATCCGATGCTGAGAAATTTTCAAAAGACAGAAGTTTATTCCCGCGTTGTGGGTTACATTCGTCCAGTGGCGCAGTGGAATGGTGGCAAGCAGGCAGAATTTGATGATCGCAAGGAATTTAAGGTAGGTGACGCGGCCTGTGCTTGCTAAAACCTAAGAAAGATAGTGGGGCAATCTTGAATTTTTCGGGATTGCCCTGAATTATACATGTAACATATAACACGTAACATATAACATGCAATGCAGAGCTAATCAGGAGTGCCTGCTTTATTGTTTTATGCTACATGTTTCATGTTTCATGCTACATATTGCATGAACATCGGTGGCTACCAAAAATTAACTCTGATTGATTTTCCCGGGACTCTGGCGACTACTGTTTTCACAGTCGGTTGTAATTTTCGTTGCCCATTTTGCCATAATCCGGAACTTGTTTTGGGCGCTGGTCAAATTGCTTCAGGGACCCAAAATAAGACCGAACAAGAATTTTTTGCTTTCCTCAATAAAAGAAAAGGAAAATTAGCTGGTGTTTGCATTACTGGTGGCGAACCTACATTGCAGCCGGACCTCATTGATTTTATTAAAAAAGTGCGCGCAATGGGATTTTTGATAAAGTTGGATACAAACGGCGCTCGGCCGGATATCTTGAAAAAATTGTTGGATTTAAAGCTGTTGGATTTTGTGGCAATGGACATAAAAAATCAACTAAAAAACTATAGTAAAACTGTTGGGGTGAAAGTGGATACTGAGCGAATACGCCTAAGTGTCGATCTCATTCGTAATAGTAGAGTGAACTATGAGTTCCGCACAACTGTAGTGCCGGGAATTCATGAAGAAAAAGACTTTTTGGAAATTGCCAAGTGGATAGCCGGAGCAAAGGCCTATTATCTGCAAGAATATCGCGAAGACGTGATTTTGGATAAGAAGCTAAAGCTAAAAACAAAAGGCAAAAAGATTGATTTGGAGAAGATACAGAGCAAAATTTCGAAAAATTTTGAAAAGATGGGGATTCGACGTTAAGGGGTTTTTGTGGTATACTTTTCCGAGGTTCGCTTCAAGAACTAAACAAAAATATTATGCAAAAACAGCTCAATAAAATTCTCGTTTTCGTGATAAATATCCTTCTGATGGTTATTGCAGTTTTGGTGATCAAGAATCAAGATCAAAAAAACTTATCGGTCAAGACTGATACTAATGCGACGATCGATCCGATTGATGCAGGCGTTTTGGACGCACAAAATACCATCTCTGCGGATAGAGAAAATAAATTGCGCGAATTGAGCAGTACTCCGCAAGCTCTGCAGACTAAGCAGATTACAACAACCACAAACACAGCCGTGACCAAGCCTAGTTCGTCGAGTTCAAGTAAAAAAAGCAGTAGCACGACAAAAAAATCATAACAGCAATAATAAAATTATGAAAATATTTAAGCTGAAAATTTACTTAGTGTTAGTGTTGTTTGCCGTTACTTTTCTGGTTTCGTTAAATTTTGCCGTGGCCGATGATGATGAAGAGGATGATGATGAGCGCCCCGCGTCGAGTAGCTCGAGCAGTAGCTCTTCAAGTTCTGGCAGTGGGTCAACAAAAACTGAAGTGACGACCAGCGTCAGCACAAAAACAATTGTCCAAAAGGACAGTGATGGTGATGGATTGCTAGACCCAAATGATCCTCATCCAAATATTCCAGAAATATTTATAGTGGTTGATGATGATAGAAATGGAATAGTTGATCAATTTGAAAAGTTGTAAGATGAAAAAAAGAGAAGTGATAAGAAAAAATTTCAAGGCATTGGGGACGGATATTGCTGTGCAGTTGGTTTGTGCTGAAAGTTCTCGGAACGATGCTGAAAAAAAACTAAACGAGCTGCAAGAATTTTATTTGTCAGCTCAAAAAATATTTAGCCGATTTGATCCTGAGAGTGAGTTAAATAAGTTTAATCAAAATTTAGGAGAATTTAATATTGCCTCGGAGCATTTTTTGGCGGTAGCGAGAAAAATTTTAGATTATTACAAGTTGAGCAAGGGAGTGTTTGACCCGCGCGTGATTGCTGTTTTGGAACAGATTGGTTATGCGAAAGATTTCAATCAAATGGAGCTGTTTCTTCCCACTGCATCTGAGTTGGATATTTTGGGGATTAAGTTTTCGAATCTGGAAGATGACTTAGTAATTCAAGATGAGACAATCCTATTTAATCAGCGAATGGATTTTGCGGGGATTGCAAAGGGATATGTCACAGATGTGGCAGGGGAAATGTTGAGACAAGCGGGCTGGAAGAATTTTTTGCTTGATTCTGGTGGCGATATGCTCGCGATTGGCAAGGATGCAGATTTGGACGCTTGGAGAATTGATATCGAGGGAATTTCGCAAGAGAGAATATTATTAATACTACAAGATGAAGCGGTGGCTACTTCGGGAATTGGAAAAAGAAAATGGCAAAGAGGGGAAAAAAGATTTCATCATTTAATTGATCCTAAAAATCCGCATAAGTTTTCCTTTGACTTGCAATCTGTTACGGTCATCGCTAAAACGGTTACCGAAACTGATTTTTGGGCCAAGATGCTATTTTTGAAAGGCAAGGAAGATGGCAAAAAGTTTTCGTCAGAAAATAAATTAAAAAGTATCTTTTTGGATTATCGGGGTAATGCTTGGATTTCTGGGGAGATGAAGAAAGTCTTGAACCACGATTTAGCTGATTAAATGATTAGTGTGATTAATAAAAAAATGTCATCCTGAGCGGAGTCCGTACTTGGGCGCAGTCGAAGCCTGCCTGCCGGTAGGCAGGGATTTGCTTCCCATTACCGTGCGCTCTAAAAATATCGTTAAGCTCGCGATAAATCATAGCAGATTCTTCGACTTCGCTCAGAATGACAAAATAGCTTATGAAAAAAACATTATTCATCATCGCGATAATTATTTTTGGATCACATTTTGGCGTGGCCATAGCAGCTGAGGCGCCAAAAGTGGATTACAAAAATAGTCCCATACTGGACAATGACCTGGACGGCCTTACCGATGAAGGTGAAAAACAAATCTATAAAACTGATTCAAATAACCCAGACACCGATGGAGATGGAATACTCGATGGCGCAGAAGTGCTTAATGGTACTAATCCACTAGACAGCACCAGCCCCAGCGCCGTGCAAAATATAACTGTACGGGAATATTCCGAAGGGTCTCCAGAAAAATGGTCATGGTATCTTACAAGAGCCGGTGGACTTATTTCTTTTTTATTACTCTACCTGGCAATATTCTTTGGCATTGCGATTCGTTTTCCTGGTCTCAAAAAGATTTTTCAACCGGTTGATTCCTATGACTTTCACGCTTGGATTTCTGTTCAGGCACTAATTTTTGTGATTATCCATGGTCTCGTGCTTTTGACTGATGAATATCTCAATTTTAGTCTCAAAGATCTTTTTATACCGCTCTCTTCCACCTATCAACCGGAACTGGTAACGCTGGGCGTGCTTGGGATGTACGCGATGGTTGCTGTTATCCTCACATCCTATTTCCGTAAATATATTTCTCAGCGCATTTGGCGTGTCACACATTTTCTAAATATCGTGCTCTATGGACTGGCATTTTTCCACGCCTATTATCTTGGAACAGATTTGAAAGTCGGTATCGCGCGGGAAATTTTTCTCGGCATGAATATTCTGCTTCTTGGATTGATGCTAGTGAGTCTGATTTTGAAATTAAGAAGTGTTTTTGTGTCGAAAAAAGACGAGATTGCTTGAGTTGGACTTTTCTTTTTTCTGTGTCATCCCCGCACCCGTTTCACGAGTATAAACTCCGGCGGGAATCCAGGCGCCTCAGGCTATATAGGAAAGAAAAGCAGAATTTATTGGTAGATAATAAGAAGTTAGAAAATTTATAATTCGATTTTTTGTAATTTATAACGAGTGGAACCTGGATTCCCGTCTTGCGCTACCGCTAAAGCTAAGGCGGCACGCGGTCGCGGGAATGACAAGTATGAAACCAAATGCGAATTTATATAAAAGTAATCCCACGTTCTTCGCGAAATCTTGTTGAAAAAATCAGCGAGGGAGAATATCGCGTGCACTTGAATGCGCCACCGGTGGACGGCAAAGCGAACGAAGCGTTGGTTAAACTTTTAGCCGAGCATTTCGATGTGGCCAAAAGTGTCATTTCGATTGTTGGCGGAAAAAGCACTCGGCGAAAAATGGTCGACGTAGATGGCCTAAATTGAATAGGGGCTTTAAGCGAGCCTTTTTATTTTTGCGTGTTTGACTAATAGCTGAAAATGTGCTATTATCATAAATTAGATCTTTGAAAAAACAAGTGGTATTGATTTTATTTTTCTCGTTGATAATTCTATAGCTATTCGACCGAGTAGTTTCGGAATTATCAATGAGGAATCTTTTTAAAAATAACATATAAAGGAGTAAAACAGAAAATGTTTGTTATCAGTAGGATGCGGAATTTAGGGGGATCATTATCCCCGAAGGATTTTGTCCGTTTCAATAAGACGGATGGAGTTTGGAAAATGTATTCACTTGAGTGTTTCACAAGTAAACTACTAAAACTTGGAGATTGCTTGTGTGAAAAACATCAGATCTGGAATATTAGGGTGATTTCTCGCGAAGAAGCGAGGGGAATTATCGCGGGCCGAGTCAATGGATTGACTGCCGAAGAGGTGTGGTCGCTGGAGACTCCAACTGAGAGGGAATTGGCAGAGGAAAGCCTTCTTATTAATGGGATAAGTTCCATTGCTTCTGGTGCGAATACGCGCTTGTTTTGCATCCAACAAAACTATTCGCGCGAAAAGGCTGAGGAAGGGACATTGGGTTTTCAACCTTTGCTTATATGATGGTAAGAAATCCTGCAATCTAGCAGGTGGGTGCGTATACTGCCCATAAAAGATACGAAGTTATAATGGAGAGCACCGGCAATTTCGCCAAAGCTCTCCATTTTTGTTTGTTTTGAAATTTAAAAATTCACCTCAATCTAGCCCTCTCCTGAAGGGGATGGGACAAAAAAATGTCATCCTGAGCGGAGTTCGTACTCGAACGTAGCCGAAGGATCTGCTTGCGATAGTCGTAATTTTTGTGATTTATAGCAACGCTAATGATAACCTGTGGCAGATTCTTGCGCCACCGCTAAAGCTAAGGCGGCACGCGGTCGACTCCGCTCCGCTTCGCTCAGAATGACAATTATTTTTTTTATGCTGGTTATGCGAGGTGGATTTAATTTTCTGCTATAATATCTCCATGAACAAGGCGAAAATTTTCTTGGTAATTTCCTCTGGTTTTATGGTTGGCGTTTTTGGCGCCTCGTTTTTTTATCCGAGCATGCTCACTCCTTTTTTCGTGCATTTGATTTTGCTTTCAGCTGTCATTCTCCTCTTCGTTTTTTATAAAAATAAAAGTACACTATTGATTTCATTAACTCTACTGTTATTTGCCCTTGGCTTTTTTGTCACACAGAAAAAAATGGATAAGATGACTTCATTTTCCAGTGCAGAAGAAGTAGTGGATTTTTCTGGAAGAGGAGTGCTCGCGGCGGAGCCAAAAATCAAAGATAGTAAGCAAGATTTAATTTTCACACCATATAATAAAAATTATAGCGTGTTGATCCAAGAAAGCGCATTTAAAAAATATATTTACGGCGAAGAAATCGATTTGAAATGCAACTTGGAAACGCCGAAGAATATGGCGGACAGCGATTTTGATTATAAGGCTTATCTAGCTAGGCAAGATATTTTTTATCTCTGTCAAAAACCAAGCATTGAAAAAACTGGTCGCAATTTCGGCAATCGTTTTTATGGCGCGATAGTCGTTGTGAAAAATAAATTTAGTGAGAAGATGTTTGCGTTTGTTCCATCGCCAGAGGCAGGATTGCTCGAAGGATTAATTATTGGCGGAAGCGGAAAGCTGTCCAAGGAAATTCAGGCCAATTTTTCGCGTACCGGCATGACGCACATTGTGGCGGTGTCTGGGTATAACATCACAATCGTGGCAGAATATCTAATGCTCATCGGACTCTTCTTAGGTCTCTGGCGACGACAAGCATTTTGGTTTGCACTCATCGGGATTTGGATTTTTATTCTCATGACCGGCTTTCCGGCCTCAGCTATTCGCGCTGGTGTAATGGGCACACTTTTGCTCTATGCAATGAGAAATGGGCGACTAGCCAACGCCGGTAATGCGATTTTATTTTCTGCAGCAGTGATGCTTTTTTGGAATCCACTTCTTTTGCGCTATGACGTTGGATTTCAACTGTCATTTTTGGCCACGATCGGCATTGTCTATTTCTATCCACTAGTGGATAGATATTTTGGTGAAAAACTAAAAAAATATCCAACTGGCGTTTCTTTCATTGCCGAAATTCTTTTCATGTCACTTAGCGCCCAAATTTTTGTTTTACCGATTATTCTTTTCAACTTTCGAACGCTTTCACTTATTTCTTCCGTGACCAATATTTTAGTTTTGCCAATCTTGCCAATTACAATGCTTATGGGATTTTTAACAATTGTGATAAGTTATATTTTTAACCCACTCGCGATACTTTTTTCGTGGCTTGTTTATCTTCCGCTGCATTATGAAATTTCAGTGATCGGCTATTTTGCCAAGCTGAAATATTCTGCACTAGAAGTTGGACTCTCATGGCAAGGGATGCTGGTTTGGTATATAATTTTGGTAAGTGGGGTTTATTATTTGAAGAAGAAAACTAATGAAAAATCCTCCTCTCCCTTCGGGAGAGGATGTCCGGAGGACAGGTGAGGGCAAGGGTATTACTAAAATCGAGAGGTGTTATATGATAGGATAATAATATTTTAATCAAACGCCCTTGCCCTCATCCGGCTTTCAGCCACCTTCTCCCGAGGGGCGAAGGGGACATGAACATAATTTTAGCAATTCACGGTTATATTTTATGATTCATAGAAAACTAATCTATTCTAGCTTGGGAATACTTCTGATTTTTTGTCTGATTTTTTTTGGTGTTTCTTCCAATGCTCAAAACCAGAAATTGCAAGTGGCATTTTTGGATGTGGGTCAGGGGGATGCTATTTTGATTTCCCAGGGTGAGAAGCAAATTCTGATTGATGGCGGGCCAAGTGGGCAAAAGCTGATGGAGAAGCTGGGTGCATATGTGCCTTTTTGGGATCGTAAAATTGATGTGGTGATTGCGACGCATCCCGATGCGGATCACATTTCGGGTCTTGTTGATGTTTTGAAAAACTATTCAGTGGATGAGGTGATTGAAAGCGGTGCAAAAAGCGAATCGCAAGTTTTTGGGGCACTAGAAAAAAGTATTGAAGAAAAGAAGGTGGAAAAACAACTTGCCCGGCGGGGTATGAAGATAAAGCTTTCTGATGAGGCGGAGCTGGAAGTATTTAGTCCGACCGATGCAGCGGTTGATAGTCCAAAGGATGATACTAATTCAGCGAGCATTGTGGCGAGACTAACTTATGGCGAAAATAGCTTCCTTTTTACGGGGGATTTTCCGCTGGAAATGGAAAAACAACTTATCAGCGTTGATTTGCCTATTTCTGCTGACGTGCTCAAGGTTTCCCATCATGGTTCAAAATCAGCCACAAGTGAGCAATTTTTGACTTTTGTTCATCCTAAGGACGCAATTATCTCAGTTGGAAAGGGCAATCGCTATGGGCATCCGACGGCGGAAATTTTGAATCGCTTGCAGGACGATAAGGTCAAAGTTTTGCGTACGGACGTTTCTGGTGATGTGGTTTATGATTGTGCCAGTGTCAAGAGTGAATGTGTGCTAACAGCGAGTTTTTAAAGGACTTATTGGGCTGTTCAGAAGTAATTTTACGTGGTTGACTGAGAGTCAATATTTAACTATAATAAGAGAGTGGTAGTATAGATTAAATTTATGAAAAAATTAAAAATAATTTCAAAAGATAAAGAGGTGAAAAAAGTTTTTGCTGAGAGTGAAGTCATGGCAATTTTGGAAAGAATGGAAGACGGAATCAGGGTAGTGGCCGAAGGCGTGATGGGAGTCCAAAGACAACTTGATGGTTTGACTGATGAAGTGTATTCTTTTCGCGCAGAAACTAATGCTAGATTCGAACAAGTTGATGCCAGATTCGAACAAGTTGATGCCAGATTTGAACAAATTGATACTAGATTCGAACAGGTTGATGCTAGATTTGAACAAGTTGATGCTAGATTTAAACAAATTAATGCTAGATTTGAAAAAGTTGAAGCTAATCAGAAAATAACGCTGGATCATCTTTTTTGTACTGATGAAAGATTTGAGGTAATGGAAAAAGAATTAAAAGAAATTAAATTTGAGCTAGCTCGACTCAGTGAAAAAATACTTTCCTCCAAAGAAACTAAGTCATTTTCCAAAAGAATAGCTGTTATAGAAAAAGATATGGAAAAATTGCGAATTTTTGTGCATTCTAGGTCAAAACTAAAGGTAGCCTAATACTTAAAAAATAAATTTAAAAGTAATTATTATGCAAACAAAAAAAATTATCAGCGTATTTGGGTTGTGTTTGTTTCTTGTCATATTTTCCGGTTGTGCTGGAAATGATGGCGGAACAGATAAATCAGGCTTGTCTGGTGGGCTCCTTGATGTGAATAAAAAAGCTCACGAGGATATTGCTAGGTCCACGGAAAGTGAGAATGCGAGACTAAATAATACATTAAACGAAGAAAATAATATGAGCATATCAACGCCAAAAGCCCCAACAGTGAATCAGGAGATAATCAAAAAATATCCTTTTGCTACGATTAAAACTAGTTTGGGAGATATTAAAGTTAAATTTAATGGAACCGCCACGCCACTAACGGTGACAAATTTTTTGCAATTAGCGGAAAGTAAATTCTATGATAATGTGAAATTTCATCGTGTGATCAAGGGATTTATGATCCAAACTGGTGATCCGCTTTCCAAAAATGATGCAATGCAAGGTAGATGGGGAACCGGAGACCCAGGTTATAAATTCAAGGATGAATTGTCAGGGAAAGAGAAATATCCACAAGGGACGCTTGCCATGGCCAATTCCGGTCCGAACACCAATGGTAGTCAATTTTTCATCGTGACGGCTAGTCCTGAGGCTCCACTTCCTCCAAGTTACACAGTTTTTGGTGAGGTTGTGAGTGGAATGGACACAGCGCTTAAGATTGAAAATGTCAAGACAACCACTCCCGATCGACCAGTGGAAAATGTGATAATAAAGAGTGTGGAATTATTAGAAAAATAACAGAAATACCCCGACAATTGTCGGGGTATTTTTTTGTGCCTTGGAGCTGATATTTGCATAGAGTTATCCACAGTTGCATTTCCTGTGTAATCTTTCTTTTTCATGCTACAATTAATCCATAAGGGGTAGCGCTTTATTTCAAAAAAATAAAGCCAAAAAGAATGCTCCACTTAACACCTTTACTGGACAATTGGAAGCAGGGGGGATGGTGGCTGGGGCGTTTAGTGTGAAGGTGGTAGATGAGAGTGCGGCGACGATTGGAAAATCTGCTATTTGTCAGTCGGCCAAAGCACTTCAGGATGGGGCTTGCGTGATCTATTATGGTGCTAATGCGCAAATGATACCAGCTAATGGAAGGAGTGTGACCATTAAAACTACATCAGTCACAGCTGATTCCAAGATATTTGTTACACCAAAATTGGCGATTACTCAACCGCTCGCTGTGACAAATATTATTCCCGGTGTTAGTTTCAATGTTGAAGTCAAGGATGTCATACTGGAAGATGTCGATTTTGACTGGTTTATTGTGGAGGAAAAATGATAGAAGTCCCATATTTAATCGGGGTAAGTGAGTAAGTTTGCCAAAAACCGAACTTAGTGATATATTACATAACAGATTAACTATTTTATTTTAAACTATGCCAGTAGCAAGAAAACGCCATACTAAGGCCCGAAGAGACAGAGCCCGAGTGTTCTATAAGTTAAAACCGAAAAATTTGGTAGAATGCACTAATTGCAAAACGCAAATTGAGGCCCACATTGTTTGTAGCAATTGTGGCCAATATAAGGGAAAAGAAGTGATTGATACCACCAAGAAACTTGCCCGAAAAGCGAAGAAGAAATAAGCACTTTTTAGTCTTTTTCATAAAAAATAAAAAATGGCAAATCGGCATTTATCAAGGTCAATAGCAATGCAATCTCTCTATGAGTGGGATTTTAAGGGTGGAAAAGCGGAAATGATGGCTGAGATCATGAAAAAAAACATCAAGGAATTTGCTCCTGGGATGGATGACAGCTCTTTTGTGGAGCTATTAGTGAAGGCTACTTTGGATAATCAAGACAAGATTGATCCATTAATTGAAAAATGTGCTCCGGAATGGCCGCTTGATCAAGTGACCCTGGTTGACCGTAATATTTTACGTCTAGGAATTTGCGAACTGCTTTTTGGTAACTACGAAGAAGTGCCTCCAAAAGTGGCCATCAATGAAGCAATTGAGCTTGCTAAATCTTTTGGTGGAGAATCGTCTGGACGGTTTGTTAATGGTGTTTTGGGAACAATCTACCGCGAATTGGGCGAGCCGATGAAAGATGATACGACTAAAAAGAAAAGCAAGAAAGTGAGCAAAAATAAAGACGAGGGAGATGTGGAAAAAGCGGAAAAAGAGAAAATTGATTAATTATTTTTTAATTTTCAACTCACAATATTTAATTTCTAATAACCTGAAATTGAAAACTGTGGATTGGAAATTTTACTTTCGTGATTGAAGAACTAGCAAAAAAAGTTGGGGTAAAATTTAATGACCTGGATCTGTTGCAACAAGCCGTTACTCATCGGTCCTATTTGAACGAACATCGGGACTATAAGTTGGATCATAATGAACGTTTGGAGTTTTTAGGCGATGCAGTTTTGGAGTTGGTTGTGACGGAATATCTCTATAACAACTATCCCAATAATCCGGAAGGCGAGATGACTAACTGGAGAGCGGCTTTGGTGAACGGCGAGATGCTGGCGGTGATTTCCAAAGAAATTGGAGTGGAAGAATATTTGATGATGAGCAGGGGTGAAGCCAAAGACACCGGACGGGCGAGGCAATATCTCTTAGCCAATGCTTTTGAAGCGATTACTGGAGCAATTTATCTTGACCAAAAAACCAAAGGCTATAACGCTTGTCGTGATTTCATTTTGAAACATGTTGTGACGAAGCTGCCCAATATCATTGAAAAAAAACTCTATCTCGATGCCAAGAGCCGTTTCCAAGAAGAAGCGCAGGATCGGGCCGGCCTTACGCCATCTTATCGTGTTTTGGAAGAGACTGGTCCTGACCATGACAAAAAATTTGTCGTCGGTGCCTATGTCGGCGAAGAGATGATTGCGAGTGGCGAGGGACTTTCCAAGCAAGAAGCGCAAAGGAGCGCAGCTGAAAAAGCTTTGGAGGAAAAAGGGTGGTAGTAAATATGCGTAAGTCCTAAAATATTTGATACTTTTAGTCTTATGAGTTTATCTTTGCCTTTGCATCTATTGATTCATTTCATGTTCAGTCTCTTGGCAGGCCTCATTGCCTGGAGGATCTGGAGGAAGCCGTTTTTAGCGGCTATTTTTGGCGTTCTGGGAGGATTTCTTATCGATTTGGATCACTTTATTGATTATTATTTGGCATTTGGTTTCGATTGGAAATGGCAATATTTTGAAAAAGGTAATCAATTCCTAAAATCAGGCAACATCTATGTTTTGTTTCACGGGTGGGAATATGTTATTATCTTAGTATTACTTTTGTTTATTATTAAAAATAGATACGCAAAGACAATTCTCCTGAGCTTGGCTTTAGGCATTTTTTTTCACCTAGCGACCGATGTTGTTGTCGATGATATGCCAGTTAAATCCTACTCCCTCAATTATCGAATAGCGCATGATTTCAGAATTGCTCAAATTGTAAAGGCGGAAAACTATGAAAAACATGTGGAAAGAAGAATGCATGTGAAATTTGAATAAGTATATGACCTACGTATTTGGTAAATGCGTAAGTCCTAAAATAATTAAAAACAATATGACAAAAAAAATCTTAGTGACGGGTGGAGCAGGTTTTATTGGTTCGCATCTTTGCCGGAAACTTCTTGCAGAGGGTAATGAGGTTCTTTGTGTGGATAATTTTTTCACGGGTAATAAGAATAATATTCTTGATCTCTTGGAAAACAAAAAATTTGAATTCATGCGTCATGACGTGACTTTTCCGCTCTATGTTGAAGTTGATCAGATCTATAACCTAGCGTGCCCTGCCTCTCCAATTCACTATCAATTTGACCCGGTGCAAACAACCAAAACTTCTGTGCATGGTGCGATCAACATGCTTGGGCTGGCCAAAAGAACCAAGGCGCGAATCTTGCAGGCTTCCACTTCGGAAGTCTATGGGGATCCGGAAGTTCATCCGCAAGTGGAGAGTTATTGGGGACGAGTTAACCCAATCGGGATCCGTTCTTGTTATGATGAGGGCAAGAGGTGCGCTGAAACTTTGTTTTTTGATTATTATAGACAGCACAATCTGCCTATCCGTGTTATTCGCATCTTTAATACTTATGGGCCAAATATGCATCCGCATGATGGTCGCGTAGTTTCTAATTTCATTGTGCAAGCGCTTCAAAATCAAGACATTACGATTTATGGTAATGGATCGCAAACTCGCAGTTTTCAATATGTTGACGATCTCATTTCTGGTATGACCAAGATGATGGAAAATGAAAATGGTTTTGTCGGGCCGGTTAATATTGGCAATCCCATTGAGTTTACTATCAAGGAATTGGCCGAAAAAGTAATTGCGATGATTCCAGAGAGCAAAAGTAAGATTATTTTCAAAGACTTGCCACAAGATGATCCAAAACAAAGAAAGCCCGATATCAGTCTCGCCAAAAAAGAATTGGACTGGGAGCCAACGATTCAATTGGAAGAGGGCCTTCAAAAAACAATCGAGTATTTTAGGACTGTATCTCTATGAAAAAGAAAATTCTAATCACCCCTCACCATCTGACCGAAAGCAAAGCCAAGAAACTTACCAGGACGCATAAAAAAATTCTAGTGACAGGTGGTGCGGGGTATATTGGCAGTCATGCGGTTAAATTATTTCTGGAAAAAGGTTACGAAGTAGTGGTTTTTGATAATTTATTTCGCGGCTTCAAAGAACCGATCCAGATTCTCAAAAAAATCGGTAAGCTTAGTTTCATTCAGGGTGATTTGCGAAACAAGGTGGATATTGAAAAAGTTTTTCGTACGCACAAAATTGACTGTGTCTTGCATTTTGCTGCGCTATGCCTCGTAAATGAATCAATGGAAAATCCTGGGCTATATTTTGAGAACAATGTTTGTGGCAGTCTCAATCTTTTTGAGGCAATGAAGAAATTTAAGGTGGGAAAGATTATTTTTTCTTCAACTTGCGCGACATATGGTGAGACAAAATATCTCCCAGTAGACGAGGCGCATCCGCAAAACCCAGTCAATCCCTATGGAGAATCAAAACTTTTAGTGGAAAAAATGCTTCCTTGGTATGAAACATTTGGCTTGCGCTATGTGATTTTGCGCTATTTTAATATTTGCGGCGCAGCTACGTCGGGCATAATCGGAGATAGTAAAAAACCCTCACAACTTTTGATGCAAAATGCGGTGCGTGGGGCGATGGGAATTGAGCCGTTCGCTTTTACTTGTGCTAAGGTGAAAACGCCTGACGAAACACCAATCCGTGACTATATCGACGTGGAAGATTTGGTTGAAGCGCATTTTGCCGCCTATGAATTTTTGAGAGTTGGTGGAAAAAGCGACGTGTTTAATCTGGGGAATGGTAAGGGTTATTCTGTGAAAGAAATTGTCAGCGAGGTGGAGCAGAACTTCGGCGTAAAGTTGAAAAAGGTAAAGGCGCCAGCCCGAAAGGGGGAATATGCTAAGATTTTTGCTAATCCCAAAAAAGCACAAAGAATACTCAAATGGCGACCACGAAAGAGTATTGCAGATAGCGTGGAAAGTTTGAAGAAATGGTATGACGGACATCCCGATGGATATGAAAAGTAATTGTATGATTATTCCAATTGGGTGTATAATACGAGTGCAAAAAAGAAGCCTAATCTACAAAAATGACTAACCCGATAAAGTACAGTTTCATAATTCCAGTCAAAGAAGTGAATGACTATATCCGCGAATCAGTTCCCAAGATTCTGGAAATTGCCAGAGAGGATTACGAAATCATCATCTATCCCGATCATGGCTATGAAACAGCTGAGACTTGGCCAAAAACAAGGCAAATTGCCAGTGGTCGTGGTCCGGCAGTTAAAAGAAATCTAGCGGTCAGGGATGCGCTGGGTGATTTTTTGGTTTTCATTGATGATGATTCCTATCCACGAAAAGATATTTTGGATATTTTGGATGTGGATTTTTCCGATGAAAGCATCGCTGCTGTCGGTGGGCCAGCTATTACACCCGGATCGGATAGCTTTTTGCAAAAAGTTTCCGGTGCTGTTTTTCTCAGTCATCTTTCTGGTGGTTTTCCTGAGCGCTATGTGCCAATCGGCGAAAAGCATTTGGTATTTGATTGGCCAACAGTGAATTTGACTGTGCGAAAAAGCGCGTTTTTGAAAGCCGGGGGATTTGATTGTAATTTTTGGCCAGGCGAAGATACGAAATTCTGTCTTGATGTAATCGATAAGTTGAAAGAAAATAATAAAATTCTTTATGATCCAAATGTGATTGCCTGGCACCATAGGCGCGAGGGACTTTTGCGACATTTGAAACAGATTGGAAGCTATGGGATTCATCGTGGATTTTTTGCTAAAAAATATCCCAAGACTTCATTTAAATTGCGCTATTTCATTCCCAGCTTTTTTTTGTGCTATGTGGTTGGCGGATTATTCTTGAGTTTTTTTTCCATTGATTTTAAAATTCTCTATCTGCTCGGTTGGATATTTTATGGCCTTGCAATGCTGATCGTGCTTTTCGACATCACGCGCCGTCAAAAAAATTTGCCGGTAGCACTCTACGCACTGATCTATGTATTTCTGACCCACCTTGTTTATGGCGCAAGATTTCTGCAAGGGTTTTTATTTACAAAAAATTTAAAGAGCAAATTTCGTTAGCATATATAGTCGGGAGGCCTTGGAGAAAAAGGTAATCCGGTCTATTATATATAGGGCTATTTAATTACTATATCAATTACTATTTCTATGAAAATCGCTATTTCTTATCCACCTTTGAAGTCAAAAAAAGGCATCGCTTGTCTTGGCCAAAATCGCCAATTTCAATGGTTTAACACCCCAACCTACATCTATCCCGTCATACCGGCTTACGCCGCAACCCTGCTCAAAAACAAGGGCTATGAGGTGATGTGGGATGAGGGAATTGCTGAGGGGTTGACTTATGAGGCTTGGAGGAAAAGAATTGTGTCTGAAGCGCCAGATCTCATTGCCTTTGAAACAAAAACTCCTGTTATCAAGATGCACTGGCAAGTGATAGCTAAGCTTAAATTGGAACTCCCGAAGACGAAAATAGTGCTCATGGGAGACCATGTGACGGCTTTTCCGGAAGAATCGATGCAAAATTCACTCACAGATTTTGTGATTGCTAGCGGTGACTATGATTTTATGCTTTTGAACCTGGCTAACCACTTGAAAAACGGTGAAGCTTTGGAGGGCGGATTTTGGTGTCGCAATGGAGAGGGAAAAATTTCCAACACCGGTCCGGCAGATCTTTCCAAGCATGATCTCAACACCCTTCCTCTCATTGATCGCGAACTGACCAAATGGAGACTCTATGCCTACAAGAATGGTAATTTCAAATATACCCCCGGGGCATATATGATGAGCGGACGAGACTGCTGGTGGGGAAGATGTACTTTTTGTGCTTGGACCATTCTTTTTCCGGGCAAAAATTTTCGCACTATGTCAGCCAAAAAAGCTTTGGATGAGGTGGAAAATTTGATCAAACTTGGTACAAAGGAAATCATGGAAGATTCCGGATCATTGCCGATTGGACCGTGGCTCGAAGAATTTTGCAATGGAATGATTGAGCGAGGGTATAATAAAAAAATCACCATGAGTTGCAATATGCGCATTACCGGAATTCGTGACCCAAAAATCTGGGCGCTGATGAAAAAAGCTGGTTTTCGCTTTGTACTCTTCGGCCTTGAATCAGCTAATCAAGAAACATTGGATCGGATTGATAAGAATCTCAAAGTGGAAGAGATTGAGCCGGGACTGAAACTTTGCAAAGAAGCTGGTCTTGAGCCACATATCACCGCCATGATTGGTTATCCTTGGGAAACCAAAGAAATGGCTGAGCGTACAATCGCATTGGCCAAAAAACTTTTCAAAGATGGGCATGTGGACACTTTGCAAGGCACAATCGTCATCCCTTATCCCGGCACGCCGCTGCATAAATATTGTCTAGAGAACAACTTGCTACTCACCGAGGACTATGCTCATTATGATCAAAGAGAAATGGTGATGAAATCCCAGATTAATTCGAAAGAAGCAAAAGACTTGGTGCAAGGACTGTATAAATCTTTTGCCAGCCCGCAATTTATTTGGCGCAAATTGATTTCTATCCGTAATTTTGCTGATATTAAATTTCTGTTCGTTACTGGCTGGAAATGGCTGGGGAAAATGATTGATTTTTCCAAGTCAAAAAAAGAAAGTTGCTAGATCTATTATATGGAAAATAATTTACCTTCAATTAGCGTTTGCATGGCGACGCTCAATGCGCAGCTGACGCTTGAGGAATGTCTTTCTCGTTTGTCTACTCAAGATTATCCCAAAGAGAAGATTGAGTTGATTGTTGGAGAAGGTGGATCGACTGATTCGACAGTTGAGATTGTGAAAAAATATGGGGGGAAGATTTTTGAAAATATTTTGAAAACCGGCGAATCCGGAAAGGCTGTGGCACTTCGTGAGGCAAAAAACGAATTAGTGCTAATTTTGGATTCGGATAATTTTTTGCCAGATAATGCTTGGCTAAAAAAAATGGTCGAGCCTTTTTCTGATCCGGAAATTATGCTTTCTGAGCCAATAAGGTATACTTGGCGCCGCGAGGGCGGTTACATTGAGCGTTACTGCGCACTCATTGGGATGAATGATCCCGTCTGCCTATTCCTCGGAAACTATGATCGTTGGAATTATTTAACGCAAAAATGGACCGATGTCCCTCACAAAGAAAAAGATTTGGGGGGATATCTAAAAATAAAGCTAACGAAAGCGGGGATTCCGACCGTGGGAGCGAATGGCACAATTTTTCGTACCACTTTTTTGCAAGAAATTAACACAGGAAACTATCTTTTTGATATTGATGTGATCGCCAAGGAAATCGCCGAAAAAGGTTCGATTCATATTACTAAAGTTAAAGTGGGCATTATTCACACTTTTTGTGAAGCCAATTTTGGTAAGTTTATTCGCAAACAAAAAAGACGTATCAAAGATTATACCTTTCACAAAAAAAACAAATCTCGCGTTTTTGATTGGAGCAAATTTGAAATTGGAGGAGAAGCCTCGCTGGGACTTTTGAAATTCGTGCTCTATACAATCCTGATTTTTCCCTTGCTCATCCAATCTCTGATTGGCTATTCGCGAAAAAAAGACTCAGCCTGGTTTTTCCATCTGCCGGCTTGCTGGGTGACTCTTTTTGTCTATGCTTGGGGCAAGTTTGTAGGAATTTTCTCTCAAGCCGAGATGAGCCGGGAGAATTGGAAGCAATAATTTTTTTCTGTAGCGATTACTAATTAATAGTTGACTTGATAATGACGATGCTTGAGCTAGAAACCAAAAAAATTGTCATCGCGACGCATATCTATACCACTGGTCCTGCTCAGGACTTGCGGGAATATTTGTTGGCGAAAAAAATCGGAAAACTGCTTTTCATCGGGCATCCGCTTTTTTGGGATGAGAAATTGTCCGGCTCCGGTTATGAGGTCTATGAAAAAGGAGAGCTGAAAGAGGAAAAATACCGCAAAATTAAGAAGAATTTTGCGCTGTTGGTTTATTCGATTGACATAGTGCTTAATATTTTTTGGACCTGGAGAAAGCTGCCCGAGAGTGATCTCTATGTCGGTTGCGACAATCTCAATGCTTTTTCCGGTATCGTTCTTCGTTTTTTTGGAAAAACGAAAAAAGTCATCTATTATGTTATCGATTACAACCCAAAAAGATTTGATGTGAAAATTCTGAATTATTTCTATCACAAACTTGATCAATTTTGCGTGCGACACGCTGATGAAACTTGGAATCTTTCGCCACGGATGGCGCAGGCTAGAAAAGAATATTTTGATTTTTCCGCTGGCAAGCAAGTGACGGTGCCGATTGGTATTTGGTTTTCCCGCTTTCCGCGTCTCGATTTTTCCCAAATTCAAAAACATACTCTGGTTTTCATGGGGCATATCTTGGAAAAACAAGGCGTGCAATATGTACTGGATGCCGTTCCTGTTATCGCTGAAAAAATACCGGATTTTAAGTTTTTGATAATTGGCGGAGGGGAATATCTGGAAAAACTCAAAGAACAAATGAAGAATTTGGGCATAGAAAAGAGTGTAGAATTTGCCGGTTATGTGGAAAAGCATAGCGATGTGGAAAAAATACTCTCTGAGTGTTCTTGTGCTATTGCGTTGTATGATAAATTTGATCAAAATGGCGCGCTGAGTTTCACCTATTTTGCCGATCCGGGAAAAATCAAAGCCTATTTGGCAGGCGGATTGCCAATCCTCCTTTGCGACGTTTCGCATAACGCCAGAGAAATCGAAGAAAAGCGTTGTGGCTTTGTCATTAGCCAAGATAGGGATGAGATTGCTCGGAAAGTGGTGGCACTGCTCGAGGACGAAAAAACATTGAAGGAATATCGCGAGAATGCCATTGCCTATGCGAAAGAGTTTGATTGGGAAAAAGTATTTGAAAATAATTTAAGCAGATTAATATAGAAAATAATGAAAATTTCTTTTATCATTCCGTGCTATAACTGTGAAAAAACTCTTGGTGATACCGTCTCTTCAATATTGGAATTGAAACTTTCGGAGTTTGAGATTTGCATGGTAGATGATGGCTCGAAAGACGCGACATATGAGCTGTTAAAATCCTATGCTAAAAAATATCCAAAAGTGGTTCGGATTGGCAAGAATCCGGAAAATCGTGGCGGGGGATATGCGCGCAATGAATGTGTGAAGTTGGCATCGGCTGATTGGTTTTTTCTTATTGATTCGGATAATTATCTGGACAAAAAATCTTTTCATAAATTATTATCCGCCCTAACAGAGAAAGACAATTTGATCACTTTTCAAAATATCCGCTTTTTCTATGACTTTTGCGGGTTGGATTTGGTCTATAAAAACTGGCTATTTTTGAAAGACAGAATGGTATTCGATGATTTGCGTCGTACGGCCTACCACTCGGTGGTGGACGGAAACTATCTTTTTCGCCGCGCTGTTTTTGAAAAAGTCGGTGGCTATGAAACGGAGTTTGGCGCACTCGAATCTTGGTCTTTTGGCTATAAAGCCTTTCTTGCTGGCTATGAGTTTAAGATTGTCAAAGGCACTGCATATTTTCACCGAGTGGACGGAAAATCCTATTGGACTCGCGAGGTGAAAAATAATAGCAATAATATGAAAAAATTGCTTTTGAAATTTCCGGAAAAATTTACCCCAGCCGAAATTGAAGCGCTTGAAAAATCGGAAGATACGCAAAAAACCATCCTAACACTCCCAAATGATTTTATGACAGAAACAATCAATCCGTTTTTTCGGGTGCTTTTGAAGATTTATTATCTCGTGCATTAATAGTTATTATGGATCTATCAGTCGTTATCACAACTTACAATCGAAAAGAGAAACTCTTGGAATGTATTGCGTCTATCAAAAAGGCGGATTTTTCCGGTATTGCGTGGGAGCTCATTGTGATTGACGACAATTCAAGTGATGGGACGGAAAAAATAGCGGCGAAAGACTTTCCGATTGCAAATAGTCAAATCATTCATAATGAGCGCAATCAGTTGATGGTGAAGTCGAGAAATATCGGGGCGCAGGCAGCGCAAGGGAAATATGTGGTATTTGTGGATGACGACAATATCGTGGACGAAAAAATGTTTAAAGCGTTATTTGATTTTGTCGAAAAAAATGCGGAGTATGGCATCTTAGGACCGGCGATGTATTGGTGGCATGACAAGCAGAAATATTTGAATTTTCAAGAAATCAATTTTTTCACCGGCAGAACATATGGGCGAGTGGAGAATAGTTCCAAGAAAGTTTTTGACAGCGACGGCATTCCGAATGTTTTTTTGATAAAAAAGGTAGTTTTTGAAAAGGCGGGCTATTTTGATGAAAAGTTGCTAAATGATTACACCGAACCGGACTTTGCTTTTAACGCGAGAAAAT
This sequence comes from uncultured bacterium, assembly GCA_903937035.1. GTDB lineage: Bacteria > Patescibacteriota > Minisyncoccia > Moranbacterales > UBA2206 > UBA9630. The sequence continues at coordinate 19,439 of CAIZXS010000025.1, read as the reverse complement.
TTGGTTTCAAATGTGGCATGATTCCTGAGGCGAAAACCTATCATAATATCGCCCAAAAAGATTTGCATGGAACAAGAACGCTAGCCGGACAGTTTAATGAAAAAGCCTACTATCTGACTCGTAACCGCATAATTATCATCGTGCGCTATGGCACATGGCAGCATAAATTGGTTTTTATGCTTATTTTTTCCTGGTTTTGGCCGTTGATTTATTCCTTTCTGATGCTGAAAGCCAAACGAGCCGATCTTATGGGGTTATATTGGAAGGGTTTTTGGGATGGGTGGCGATATTTTTTTACAGGGAAGATTGGGTGAATTGGGGGAAATGTGGTAAGATAGGAGATATTGGTAATATAAAAATATATGAAAAAAACAGCTTTAATCACGGGAATCATTGGTCAAGATGGGCCATATTTGGCAAAAATGCTTTTGGAAAAGGACTATAAGGTTTATGGTCTCATCCGGCGATACACTAACCCGAATTTTTCCAACTTGGATTATCTAGGAATTGCCGATAAAATTGAATATGTTTCCGGCGATATGACTGATGAGAATTCTTTAACTAATATTATAAAAAATGTCAATCCTAATGAAGTTTACAATTTAGCTGCTCAATCCTTTGTGGGCGCTTCTTGGGATCAAGCAAAATTGACCACAGAAATAAATGCTTTGGGTGTACTGTATCTTTTAAATGCAATTAAGAATTTCACTCCTAATGCTAAATTTTACCAAGCATCAACGAGTGAAATGTTTGGCAATAGTCATAAAGCAGGAATTCAAACTGAGGAAACACCTTTCCATCCGCGCAGTCCTTACGCTATTGCGAAACTGTATGCCTATTGGATGACGATAAACTTTAAGGAAAGTTACGGGATGTTTTGCGCTAATGGCATTCTATTTAATCACGAATCGCCAATCAGAGGGATTGAATTTGTAACCAGAAAAATAACTGATGGTGTTGCAAGAATTAAATTAGGCTTGGCCAATGAGATTAGGCTGGGAAACTTAGATAGTAAGCGGGATTGGGGTTTCGCGGGTGACTATGTTGAAGCGATGTGGCTCATGCTTCAACAAGAGAAGCCGGATAACTATATCGTCTCTACTGGAGAAACTCACTCAATCCGTGATTTTCTAGATATTGCATTTAAGCACGCAGGAATCAATGATTGGAAAAAATACGTCAAGCTAGATCCAAGATTCAAAAGACCGGCGGAACTTTTCACTTTGCAGGGTAAATCCGATAAGGCAAGAAAAAAACTTGGATGGAAGCCGAAAGTGAAATTTGAAGAATTGGTCAAAATGATGATGGATGCTGACATGGAAAGATTAATCAAAAAATAACCAGATGAAGAAAAAAAACATCATTCTTCTTTTAAATGCGTTTTGGAATAATGGCAAGGGAATGAGCGGCGGCGATCAGATGATGATTCAAATATTTAAACGAATCCGAAAGGAATTTGGGTTTGTTTGCTGTGTGACGAATGTTGATGGAAAAAAATATATCGAAAAAGATGTCGATGATTTTGAATATTATGTCTCACTTAGATTTTTTGACAAACTTTGGTTGCCATTAAATTATATTTTTAGGACAATTTATGCCAGTGGTATTGTGTTTAGAAAAAATATTGATGTGATTCATGTTGGATCAGATTTTTTTCCGGATGTTATTCCTGCGTATTTGTACAAGATTCTCCATCCAAAAACAAGATGGATCCAGTGTATTTTCCATATCTATCCTGATTGGAAAAAACGGCCGGGGAATAAAATGCGGAATTTTTTTGCTCAATATTGCCAGCGATTTTCCTTCCAATTGTCAAGGCGTGCTGATAAAATAATCAATATAAATTATCAAATCAAAGACGGACTAATACAGCTTGGATTAAGTGAGGCTAGGTTTGTGGTGAATACGCCAGGGATTAATGTTGAATATTTTCAAAACCTTAAAGTCAAGGAAGATACAAAAAAGTATGACGCAACGTTTTTGGCTCGACTTAATCCTAGCAAGGGAATTTTTGATTTAATCGATATCTGGAAAAAGGTTGTTGAAAAAAATCCAAGTGCACAGTTGGCGATTATGGGAGGCGGAAGTAAAGAGGTTAACGAAAAGATGAGACAAAAAATAAACAAAGCCGAATTGGGGAAAAATATTGATTTACTGGGATTTTTAGAAAATGATGAATCATTTTCGATTATTAAAAATAGCCGTGTTTTTCTGTTCCCTAGCCATGAAGAAGGCTTCGGTATCGCAGTGGCAGAGGCGATGGCCTGTGGCGTGCCAGTAATTTCTTGGAATTTGCCAGTGTATCAAGAAATTTTCGAAAATTTTTCTGTTCAATTGGCAGAGAATAATCTGGAGCTATTTTCGCAGGAAGTTGTTGATATGTTGCGAGATAATGATAGGAGAAAGAAGATTGCTGATGAGGCGGGAGGTTTTATAAAAAAGTATGATTGGAATTCGATCGCGCTTAATCATTTGAGGATATTGCAAGAAAATGTTGAATAAGAAATCTTTTAGTTTTAGCATCTGTGTTCCTGTGTACAAAAGCTCTCATCTGATAGGGACTATGCTTCGAAGTATCTTGGAACAGGAGAATTTTGATAATTTTGAAATTATAATTGGTGATGATAACCCGCCGGAGCTAAAAGAAGAAATTGAGAAAACTAAAAAAGTCATTGCTTCTTTTGGTGACTCAAGAATTAAATATTATAAAAATGAAAAAAATCTTGGCTATGCGATTAATCTGCAAAATATTGTTTCGCGGGCGAGTCGAGACATCTTGTTTTTGATGGCACAGGATGATATACTAGCTAAAGACGCTTTGCGAAAAACCCATGACGCGTTTCTCTTGGATGAGAATGTTGGCGTCGTAACAAGGCCTTATTTTTGGTTTGAAAAAGACATTAAAAAGCCGGTGCGGGCGGTTTTGCCATATGATGAAAATAAAACTAGAGTCATTTCGATTCTTGATGGCAAGAAGGAGTTTATGAAAATTTTTGAATCAGTTGGCCAGCTCTCGGGATTGGCTTATCGCAGAGAATTCCTAGAAGTAACTTTTAATGATGAATGTTTTCCGGCGCATATCTATCCCTTTGCGGGAATTCTGCGAAAGCATAAATGCGTATTTCTCAAAGATTATACTGTCGCAATTGGAATAATGGACAGTCAAACCAGATCGGTTTCTTCTATTTATGATCTTTCTCCGACCGAATCGTGGCTCAAAATGTATCGAACGGTTTTTACTGGAAAAGAATATGAAAAGCAAAGAAAGTGGGGAGAGGAGCATATTTTGACCAATTTTATGGGGCTAGTTCAATTGAAAAATTATGCCAAATCAGGAGTGCTTTTGAAAGAAATAAAGATCTTATTGAGAGAGCGAAGAAAAAATATGCTTGATTTGAAATTTTGGTTTTTCGTGTTGGGGACAGTGCTTACTCCAAGGTTTATTTTGATTCCGTTGGTTGATTGGTATAAATCGAATGTAATAGCATCTAAGTTGGTATGCACTAGATTTAATAATTAGTCGAATATTAATAAGTTATATGGATAAGATAAAATCTAAAGTAATTAGCGCAATCTATGACTATATTTATATACCAATTTATTTTAGTATTGTTTATTTTAGAGATTTAAAAAAGATAATAAATGTTTTTGGACAGTTTGAGAAATTGAAAAAGTCAGATTCTGATAGATATACATTGATTTTCAACAATAGTTCTAGAAATGTTTGCGGTAGGTTTTATGGTGAGATAATAAAAATTTTAGTGGATCTAAAGCTGAATCCTGAAAATATTTTATTAGATGGTGACAATAAATCTGTTGTTGCTCAATTCAAAGAAAGACTTAATTTTAATAAATCAACAGTATCCACTGTTGGTTTGGGTGGAGATTTTGATTATCTTTGGAATTTTGAGGATGATTGTCCTAAGGAACTAACGAACAATTTTGATTTAATAATTAGTCAGGCTATGATTGAGCATCTCATAAACCCATTTAAGCATTTAGAGGATTTATCAAAATTATTAAAAAATGATGGATATTTAATTGTTCATTCTGTGATGCCAGGATATACTTATCACCGCTATCCCATAGATACGGTCAGATTTTTTCCTGACTGGTTTGAATTTTCGGCTAAAAAGCTTGGCTTAAAAGTGGAAAGGAAGTTTTTGAAAGATTTCCATTTATTCTATTTATTTAAAAAATAGTACGATGAAAAAAATTATTCAAAAACTATACCATAATGAAATTATTTCTAGGGTCTTGCATACCCTGGTTTATAATTTACAGAAGGAGCTGGAAGATTGTGAAACAGTTTTGGATCTTGGTTGCGGACCAGATTCCCCGCTGCAATATTGCAAAAACATAAGGCGTAGTGTTGGCGTGGAAGCGTTTGCTCCTTATCTGGAGAAATCAAAAAAGAAAAATATTCATGGCGAGTATTTGGATAAAAAAATTGAAGACTTGGAGTTCCCAGAAAACAGCTTTGATGCAGTGATTATGATTGAGGTGTTGGAGCACTTACCCGAAAAGGTGGGAGTGGAAATTTTGAAAAAAACTGAAAAATGGGCAAGGAAAAAAGTGATAGTTTCTTCACCGAATGGATTTGTCGCGCAAAAGGCCGTGGACAATAATCCGTTACAGAGGCACCTATCTGGTTGGGATTATGATAAGATGAAAAAACTCGGATATCACAGTCATGGTTTGGCGGGCTTGAAATTTTTACGCCAAGAGGTGCAGGGTGACACAATGGGGGACGATCTTATGACCTCAATAAGATTTTGGCCGAAACCCTTTTGGTTTATTGTCGCTGCAATTAGTCAGATTTTTGTTTATTTTATCCCGTTGGTAGCTTTTGAATTGTTTTGTATAAAAAGCAAAAGTCGTATTGACAAAGGGAGGTCGTGTTTTTGATTTTCCCTTACAATCAATGAATATAGGGGAGAAAATCTTTATACTACCAATGTATTGACTGACAGGATAACTGTACGTTTTCATTTTTATCAAAAAATAAGTTCATATTTAATGCTGCAGGAAATCTTTATTATTTATGTAATTATTGGTTTTGTGACAATTATTCTTCCTAATGTGTTCCTGCGAAGCCAACGAAAATATTGAATAAATTGATTTAAAATTTAAACTTGATTAATTTCTCTGTTTGCGATATTTGATAATTATCGTTTTATTTTTTTAGGGAGTATAATCTAATAGGTCAATAATATCTTAAAGGCAGATGCTAATAAAGAAATGTTTTGTTGCTAAATGTTTGAATAAAAAAGTGTTCCTATGGATGCTATTTTTTGCGTTAATCTTTTTAATCGCAAAAGAGGCCGATTTGGGATCGTTTTTATTTGCAAATTCGGATACTCAATTAAGTGTGAATAGTTTTCGTGATTTTTGGCGCAGCTTATTTTCTTGGAGTGAGACTCTTGATTCGCAGGGTCTGCTTTTTCCATCTTTGTTTGCCATCACCTTGAAGGTGTTTTTTGAATCAATAGGATTCCCACTTACGAGTATCTTATCCTCAGTAGTATTATTTGGGGCTATCGTCTATTTTTCATTCAAAATAACCAAGGAAATTCTCGATTTTCATGAGACGCGATTTGACTGGTTGATTTTGGTAATTTCACTTTTCTCGATTTCTAATGAAATGATGAGGACTTGGCTTACTTCCAATTTGACTATTATTTGGAGTGTTCTTTTTTTTCTTGTGTCCTTCTTTTGTTTTATAAAATTCAAGAACAATCCGGCTAATAAGTCATACATATTTTTCGTATTCATTGCGCTCCTCCTTGTGCCGATTGATTTTCATGCGTTGCTCCTGTCAGTCCTTTTTATTTTTTCTTTCTTGCTGGTGGAGTATTTTGCTAAAAAATTTTTATTAAAAAAAAGAGCTTATGAATGTTTGCCCAGAAGTATCCTTATAACCGTTGCTGCTTTTTTATTGTTAAATAGTTATTGGATTTTTAATAATATCAACTTGGCATTATCAAAAAGTTCAGCCTATTTGGAATATTCAGAAAACAGTGCCAATACGGATGGTGTATTGGATTTTGTTACTGCATATTTAAATCGGCCATCTTTGAATTTTATCTTTTCCACAACCAGTGATCATGTCGGTAAGTTTTATCCAGCCGCGCTTATCCCTTTTGATATTGTGGCTTCATTTTTCTTTGTTTCGTTAGCGATTTTTAGTATATATTTTATTATAAAAGAGCAAAATGAGAAAAGAAAAATCCAGCTCATCACGCTTTGGATTCTTTATGTTGTTTTCCTTACTTTTTCATTAGGACCAAATAATCCAATGGGAATTTTTAATATCTTTTGGAGCTATGTTCCTGGGTTTAAGCTTTTCCGGGATTATTTTAAATTTAATCGGCTTATTTTACCAATTTTAATTGTGTTAGTTTCATATTCTTCTATTAAAATTTTTGACTTTTTGAAAACAGAAAAACGCAAAACATTTTTTTTTGGACTTATTTTGACGATGATTTTAATCAAATTCGTTCCCTATTATTTCCTTTTTCCTAAATATAAGCCATTTAGAATTCCAGATTACTACTATCAGATTAATGAATATATTTCAAAAAAGAAAATTGATAGCAAGGTTCAAGTAGCACCCGTTATCAGTTGGATGCAGACATTTGAGTGGTCAAACCAAAACTATGATATGCAAGATCCGCTTGGTTATTTTATTTCAAAGCCAACTTTTATCAACAGCGTTACTTATGATGAAAACTATAATGACAAGCTCAATAAGCGGTTGCAAAAATATTTAATTATTAATGACAAGCGGTTTCTGAGCTATGAGAATATTAGAAGTGTGGGATTTTTGGTGGCTAGAAGTGATCTGGGTGCTGGTTTTTTAGAAAAGAAAAAAACGGATGTGAATTTCATTGGACAAGATGTTATTCTGGCGGGTGCTGATAATAGTAGCTTTTTAACGGATAAAACTGAGATTGGAAAGTTGTCGATTTATGAACTAAACAAAGATCAATTTCTTCCTCATTTCTACACTCCACAATACTCTCTTGTTTCTGGTCGTCCAATTGAAAGCCTTCCCCTGATCCTTTCGGATAAAGATTGGCAAATACGTTCAGCTGTTTTTTTGGCTGGGCAGAATACTGGGAAAGAGGGGATGCTGGATAAATTAAAAAATAATAATCGCAGTAGCAGTGAACTGGATAGTAGTAGCAATAATTCCACACTGGATTCCCGCCTCCGCGGGAATGACAATAGTTGTGCGACAGAAGGTGGAGTGATGTCGCCAACCTTGGAATTCAAAAAAATCAATCCGACCAAATATCGCGTGCGAGTGCACGGCGCATCGGGTGTTTTTCCTTTGGTGTTTTCGGAGAGTTTTAATGATGGGTGGAAAGCATATCTAAATCAAAATGTAAATCTCAAAATGCAAAATGACAATTCAAAATTTCAGCCCGAGGCTGATCCGCCTAGGGCGGAAACTTTCGACGATCAAACTTCCAAATATAAAATATTAGACGGAAATACTGATGACCAAGCATCAAAAGATGAGCTGCAAAACTATCTTAGTAATGGTTATATTACAACATTGGGTGATGGAAAACTAAAAACCATTGAACACAAAAAATGGGTCGATGGAAAAGAGCAGTTTGATTATGTGGAAAAATATAAGATTGATTTTGTGTCTAAGAATTTCCAAGATACCATTCAAAATGACAATTTACCCAATGGTAATCTGTTTGAAACTTGGTTTCGGCGTCCGATTGAGAATAACGCCAATCATTTGATGGCGAATGGGTATGCCAATTCTTGGGTGATCGATACGAATTTGATTTGTCAATCAAATTCTAAATTAAAAAATCAAATCTCAAATATCAAAATGGGGGATCGAGGTCTATCTGGGGACTGTGTTCAAAACCCTGATGGTTCCTATGATTTTGAAATGGTGGTGGAGTTTTGGCCGCAGAGACTTTTTTATGTCGGCTTGGCGATATCTTTGTCGACACTACTAGGTTGTGTAATTTACTTGGCATATGACCATCGCAAATGGAAAAAGAAAAAAAGTCTTGACCCGAAAATAGCTTAGTGTTATTATATCAGTGTAATAACTCAAACTAATTAAAAAATAAAAATGATGGCTATAATGAAAAAACTATATGCCTATGTCGATGAATCAGGTCAGGACACAAAGGGCCTTGTTTTTGTGGTGAGTATTTTGATCTTAGAACATGAGATTAAAGATATTTGTGAAGAATTAGAAGAAATTGAGATTGAAAGCGGGAAGAAAAACGTAAAATGGAACAAAGCTCGTCATGAGTTTCGCAAGGCGTACATCGAAAGTATTTTAAGAATGGATAAGCTGAAGGAAAGAATTTTTTTTGAGATGTTCAGTGATACAAGAAAATATATAGAACTAACTTCTTTTGCCACAGCGAAAGCCATATTGAAAAAATCTGGTAAGTATGACTATAAAGTCACCGTGTTTGTTGATGGGTTAAAAAAGAAAGAAATTGAGGTCTTCAGTCGGGGACTTCGGGATTTGAGAATTAGAACTAGAAAAATAAGGGGAGTGAAAAAAGATGAAAATAATGCTTTCATCCGTCTCGTGGATGCTATTTGTGGATTAATTAGGGATCGGGATGATAATAATGATTGGGCCAAAAAAACTGTGACTAGGATGATAAAAGAAAAACTTATTTCTGAACTCTAAAAACAAAAACCCCCGTTTATAGGGGGAATAGCCTATCCCTTGCGGGAAACCTGCCGTACGGACAGTGTTTGGCTAACATTTGATTTTATTATAGGGGCTAATAGGATATCTGTCAACAGCAAGTCCGTATAGGCCTATGTAAAATGCAAGATACACATGCTGGACAAAAACTGATTAGGATGCTACAATCAATCTTTATTAATTGGAAGTGTTTTAGCGATTTATGCGTCGAAATATTCTTTTTCTTTCAGAGCGAGATTTTTTAACTCTGCCAGTAATTCGCTCGATTGATCGGCGCGCGTTCGGGGTTTTTATCATGGGACCAGCGGCATCTCCGGTTCGGTTTTCGCGATTTTGCAGAAAATACTTTCCTTATCCAAAATATTCCGATACAAACAAAAACGAAGTGCTTGTTGAGTATATTAATGCAGTCAGCATTAAATATGCGATAGATGTTATTATCCCACTAGATTTAGACTCAACACTTTGGGTGGTGAAAAATAAGTCCAATTTAAAAAAGCCTACACTATTAGTTAGTAATGTTGATGTAATAGAGCGATTGCATAATAAGTGGGAGCTGACGAAAATTCTTGATGAACTTTCAATATTGTATCCAAAAACTGTCTTGGTTAAAAATAAAAAATATCTCGTGCATGGAATAATGGAATATCCTTTTTTAATAAAGCCACTTGATAGGGATTCTGGTGTTGGAATTGTGAAGATGGAAAATCCAACTGACCTGCAAAAATATTTCGGGATTTTTCCAATTTTGGCGCAAAAGTACATTGATGGATATGATATTGATTTGAGTCTTTTAGCTGTGAACGGAAAAATCATAAACTCGACAATTCAACGGTGGACCAGGCATGGATTTTTTGAATTTATATCTAACCCAGAGATTTATGCTATTGGCGAAAAAATTGTGGCGCGTGAAAGGTATAGTGGTTTTTTGCATATTGATTTGCGGGTTGATGGAAAAACCGTGGAAATTTTCGTGTTAGAATGTAATCCAAGAGCGTGGGGGACAATGAATGCCTCAATTTTGTCTGGAGTGGATTTTATTTCAGATGCTGTTGCTTGTGCTCTTGGTGAACCAGTAGTAGTTCGAAATGTATCTATGGGGACGTATATGACCTTCATTGAATCGTTAAAAATGATAATCAAAAGACCTTGGAAATACTGGAGCATGTCAAAAGTTAGTAAGCGTGATTTCTTGATTGTTCTTAGCGATGCATTGGTATATATTCTCCTAGGCTGGAGGATTTGGCGTAAAAAGTGACATTTGAGCAATATATTGGTATAATGGAGATATGAGGGATGCTTATCGAAGACATTCATAGATGCAAAAATATTTCGAAAAAGTTAAAATTTGGGGAAAAGAGCATTGGCCAACTTGGTTACTTGTTTTGATTTCCGCTGTTGTCTATCGCTCGTGGTTATCTTTCGGCATCTTCACTCATGCCGATTATTGGTTTTGGTTTTCTGAGACATCGCGCGATTTTTTGCACTATAGCGCCTGGGATTCTCAGATTAGTCTGGGTTCTTCCAATTTATTTTTATGGATGTGGGCTTGGAAAATTTTGCCAGCCTTTTTTGGCGCCTTTAATTTTAATTCTAATGTGGCGGATAAATTTGTTATTTTTTGGCCGCTTATTTTTCTCACTCCGCTTTTTAGTTATTTATTCGCAAAGCAAGTTTTAAAAAACAAGACTGGGGCATTCGTCTCTGCGCTTGTTTTTTCTTTTAATACTTATTATCTGGCGATTAATACCCAGGGGCATTTTTCCTTGTCACTCGCAGGGACATTCGCGCCACTGGCTATGTATTTCTTTTGGCGATACTTTGACACCGGGAAAAAGAAAAATTTAATCGCCTCAGCACTGGCTTGTCTTTTTGTGGGGGCCTATGATTTTCGTGTTTTCTATATCTTATTTTTTATTCTACTTTTCGTGCCTTTTTGGTTTCTTTTAGCACAAAAGGGGATGGGTCAGAGAAGAACATTCTTTCGCCAAAATTTTTTCGCCATGGCGCTTTTTTTCTGTCTCATTCTTTTGTTTAATCTTTTTTGGCTTATGCCTACGGCAATGACTGGCTCACTTGCTGGCAATGACATTTTGGCGCGTGATTTAGTGGGAAATAACTTTTCATTGGATATCACTAAGACATTGACACTCTTTCATCCTTTTTGGAATGGGGTCGAGCCAGTTTGGTTTGATACGCAAAAAATCCCAATCTATTTCTGGCTGATTCCAATGATGGCGATTTTGGGAGCTTACTGGAATAGGCGGAATAAAAAAATCATTTTTTGGTTTGTTGTCGCTCTTTTTGCCGTCTTTGTCTCCAAGCAAGACGCGCTGCCTTTGAAAAGCGCCTATGTTTGGTTGCATGGGCATTTTCCCGGCTTCAATGCTTTTCGCGAAGCGAGTAAATTTTATGTCGCGATACTACTTGCATATTCCATCCTCATTGGCGCTTTTGTGGCCTATATTTCCGAACATTACGCGAAGAAAAAGTATTTGAAATGGAGTGTTTTTCTTGGGGCAAGTTTAATTTTTCTTTGGAATGCAAAACCGATTTTAAGTGGAGAAATGCATCGCATGTTTACCCCGCAAAAAATAGCTGAGGATGAATTGAAAATTCGTGACTATCAATTTTCGCAAGATGGATCATTTCGGACACTTTGGAATCCGAGCGATTCCAAGTGGGCCAGTTTCTCTGCTTATCGTCCGAAAATAAATGAAATTGAGACAAGGAGGGACCGTTGGAAGAAAATCAAGGATTATGCCGGGTTGCAAGGTGGAGAGCCGGGTGGTGGAGAAAAAAATCAGTTGTTTTTTTCTGAAAATTTCGCTTCTCGCTTGCTTTCACAGTCGGCAGTGCGCTATTTGATTTCGGATAAAGGTAATCTTTTCATGGTGGAAAATTTACTATCAAATCCTGAATGGAAGAGAATAGATTTAGGACTGGAAGGTAAGTTGATTTTTGAAAACGAAAAAGTTCGTCCTCGAATCTATCTAACGAATGAGACGGAGACAATTCATCGTGAAGTCGCTTTTCAATCAGTGGTGGACCTTTCCATGGAAAACTCTTCGCGCTGGAACTTTACACTCAAAAAATCAGCTGATCCGGTTTGGCTCAATTTTTCGGAAAGCTATCACCCCGATTGGCAGGTAGTTTGTGGCGATACTTCGTGGTATGTCATGCTTTTGAAGAAAAATGTTTTTTCGCCGGAAAATCACCGGGCAACCGATGCTGGTCTGAATGCATTTTTGCTTAATTCGAGTGAATTGCAAAAAACTTGTCCAGTTGGAAAAAGTGGTGAGGTTGCGCTTAGTCTCTATTATCGTCCCCAAAGCTATCTCTATCTCGGCGGAATAGTCTCGCTTGCAGCTATCTTTCTTTCACTTCTGACGCTTGTTTTTTGGAGAGAAAAGAGGCATAATGGGAATATTGCTCAAAAAGAAAAAAGATGATGAAAAAATGGGATTATAGAAAATTAGTTGGTTTTGTCGAAAAGGAAAAGCGCATTTTTTTTGCGCTGGGCTTTTTGGTGTTGGCTTTCACTGTCAACTATGTGCTCTATGCTAATCATAAAAAAACTACCGAGTCGTGCACGGAAGGGAAGTGTTTGATTGCTCTGCCGGAAAAACCACAGCTAACAAAAGAGAGTGGCTATTATTATGTAGATGATATATTCAAAGATCAGCCGTCTGGTTTTTATCGTCTGACTTTTCAAGGGAAGTCAGATCAAGCTGAGCAGGTACTTTTGAAATTAAATACCTATTCTGAAAAAGAAAATCAGCTCGAGACATTGACGTTTGAACCTTCTAGTAAGCTTCAAAAACAAGAAATATTTTTCTTTTTGCCGGATGGCTTTGACAGCTTATTGTTTCAAAAAGAAAATTCAAATTCTTCCGGAAATATTTTTATCCAGGGAGTTGGGATAACTAAGCTTAACATCACTGACAAATCAGAATTGGCCTTGCTAAAAAAGACTGTCCTGGGAGAAACAGATATGGATACGGTCAAAATCAGTCAGTTGGTTTCCGACTATTCTTTCCCTTGGCTCAAAGAAAACAAGATCGTGCTGGGACAAATTTTTCAGGCCGATGAATCTGTCATTTCTGCGGTGGAGTTCAAAATTGATATCAACAAGAATCTCAATCCGGGCAGTCGGCAATATGTCTTGAGCTTGAGAGAAGCGAAGTATAGTGGAGACAAAGTTTCTTTGGTTGGCCCAACAATTGTTGATGTGACTTTTTCCATGAATAGTATTGAGAAATATCGGCAAGTCGATGGCTCTTTTCTTTTCCCAATCTATGCGACGCTGGAAAAAGGCAAATATTATCTTTTAGGCGTGGATAATTCTAAGGTAGGGGTTAGCAATCAGAATTTTTTGGAATTTAGGGGTGCAAAGGATGATAATAGCTATCCCAATGGTTCGGCTGTGATGCGAAGATATAAGGAGCTGTATAAAATTGATGGTGATTTGTATTTCAAGATTCATGGTGCGAACCTGTTGGTGGAAAATGGCGAAAAGATTTTAAATGGTGCCAAGATTGAATATTTGGGCAAGGGAACTGGCAAATATTCCTATGCTACCAAGGGAAAGTTCATTGATTTGCTTGATTTGGAGACCGCCTCTCCGGGAACGGAATTTAGTGATAATGACAAGGTGGTTTATGCCCTTGCCAAAGATGATGCCAGCTTTAGTTATGCTGTGAATACGCTTTACCCAATTAGTAAGATGAATTTTTCCGCTACGCAAATCAAGGCAGGCTGGAAGAAAGTCAAGATTAGCTATTCTTTGGATAAAAATAATTGGCTTGATTTGCCATTCTCAGAAAAGTCAGAAGTCGTGATAAATCCTGCCGATAATTTGGCACCAGATCAATCGCTAACAGCTGATAGTACGGATGCTGACACCGCAGATAGTAGTGATGCAATGGCAGGTGATTCTTCGGCTGATGTGTCTGATGGTACAGCAGAAGAATCGGTGCAGGAAACTGTGCAAACATTTGATGCAGATATTATCCCGACCAAAGAGGTAAAAACAGTTTATTTCAAAGTCACCTATGATCCATCCGACATGAGCAAAGGAAAATCTTTTGCACTCAAGAATTTGAAAATTACCGCAGATTTAAAAATGAAATAGTATATATATTATGCGAAATAATTTGATCAAAAAAATTTCTCTTAAGATGTGTCTGGAAGCAGGGCTGCTCTTGCTTTCCTTGGGCATGGGGATTTATTTCCAATGGGAAATTGCTAATCTCATTTTTTTCTTGCTTTTTGTGATTCTAATTCTCCATCCCATTGCCAGTCGTTTTGCGGCTTTTGGCGCAATTAGCTTTCTCGTTGTGACTGCGATTCTTCTTGCGGCAAAGCAAAGTGACTGGGCTGAAATAAGCGCTATTTGGGCCTATTATCTTATGATTTTCACCGCCATGCTTTCTTTTTCCGAATTGCAAAGTGATGAAAATAATGCTACAATTGCCAAGGATAAATAATCATTAATTTGAGGACTTACGCGTTTGCCAAAAACAAACTTTTCCATAGCCAAAGTCAGCGAGAGGAGCTTCTCGGCATTTAAATGGCTATAAAGAACAAAAAATGAACTCAAAAAGTTTGCGCGCTCTGAAGATTGATTTTGGTAAATGCGTAAGATTACATAGTTATGGAAGAAAAAGTTGATTTGTCAGTTATTACATCTCTATACAATGAAGAGGGTAATGTTATTGAAATGCACAGGAGAATCAAGGAGGCTTGCCAGGATTTGGGAAAAAGTTTTGAAATTATTTTCATCAATGATGGATCGAAGGATAAGACAGCCCAGGAGTGCCAGGGTCTTTCACCACTGCGCTTGATTAATTTCCGCAAAAATTTTGGACAAACAGCTGGGTTTGATGCTGGCATCAAAGCTTCTCATGGGGATATCATTGTAATGATAGACGGTGATTTGCAAAATGATCCGGCGGATATCGGGCTACTCCTAGAGGAAATGAAGAAGGGTTATGATGTTGTTGCTGGTTGGCGTTGGCAAAGGAAAGATCCATTGAGCAAAAAAATCTTTTCTCGTGGTGCGAATATGCTGCGAAAGATTTTGATTCAAGATAAGATTCATGACTCTGGTTGCAGTCTCAAGGCCTATAGGAGGGAATGTTTTGTGGGGGTTGATCTTTTCGGTGAAATGCATCGCTTCATTCCTGCCATTTTGGAAATGCAGGGTTTTAAAGTTGGAGAAGTGAAAGTTAGCCATCATCCACGCGTCCACGGGGTAACGAAATATAACTGGAGGCGGGGAGTGAAGGGTTTTGTTGATATGGTTTCGATCTGGTTTTGGCGAAAATATGCCAACCGTCCGTTGCACCTTTTTGGCGGTAGTGGGATAGTGTTATCTTTTGTGGGAGTTTTGATTTTAATTTGGATGGCGATTGAAAAAATATTTTTTAACGCTTCACTTTCCGAAAAGATTTGGCCCTTGATGGGAATATTTTTGATTCTTATCGGCATCCAGTTATTTATTTTCGGACTTTTAGCTGACATTCTCATTAAGAACTACTACAAAAGCCAAGGACACATGAATTATTCGATCAAGGAAATAATAGAGTCATGAAGCATGTAGCATGAAACATGAAACAGGGGGAAATTTTCACAAATTATTCAAACAAAAATTAGACGATTTTGCATATCAGGTATACAAGACTTCAAAGGAGTTTCCGAGGGAGGAGATATATGGGATTACGTCGCAATTGCGCAGAGCCGCCCTATCTATCGTTCTTAATTATATCGAAGGTTATGCAAGACTAGGTGACAATCAGTTGAAGTATTTTTTGCAGATGTCGTATGGGTCGCTAAAAGAAGCTAAATATTTGTTATATTTTTCAGAAAGAGAGGGTTATATAAAAGAGGATAATTATAAAAAACTAATTAATCTAGCTGAAGAAATAGGAGCTATGTTATGGACAACAATTAAAGGCATAAAGGAAAAAGTCTAAAAGATTATTGTTGTATGTTACATGCTTCATGTTTCATGAAATATTATGAAGATTGCAGTCATTGGAACGGGTTATGTTGGTTCAGTTACTGGGGCATGTTTTGCCGAAATGGGCAACACAGTTATTTGCGTAGACAAGGATCAAAAGAAAATCGATTTGTTTAGTTCTGGCAAGGTGCCATTGCACGAAGACGATCTCGATGAGTTGGTGGAAGAAAACTTGAAAGCGAAAACCTTGCGCTTCACAACTAATTTCGAAGAAGCCTTGAAAGCGAGTAATATTTTGTTTATCGCTGTTGGAACACCGCCCAATGAAGATGGTAGCGCGGATCTCAGTCATGTTCTCGATGTTGCTCGTTCAATCGGTCAAATGATTGATCACCCGTTAATTGTAGTTGACAAATCTACTGTGCCGGTTGGTACGGCTGAGTTGGTTCGAGCAACGATTGCCGAGGAGCAAAAAAAGCGTGGTTCCGATATCCCTTTTCATGTTGTGAGTAATCCGGAATTTCTTGCTCAGGGTTCAGCTGTTAAAGATTTTATGGATCCAAGCCGAGTGGTCATTGGAGCAGATGATCCGGCAGTAATCGAAACGATGCGCGAACTATATGGACCATTTATGCGCAGAGAAAGTCGATTTTTCGCCATGGATCCAAAAACAGCTGAGACGGTTAAATATGCGGCAAATAGTTTTTTGGCGGTCAAAATTTCTACTAGCAGTGAACTCGCTAATATCTGCTCGCGTGTCGGAGCTGATTTTAATCATGTTAGACAAGCGATTGGCGCAGATCCAAGAATCGGTGAACATTTTATCTATGCCGGACCAGGTTTTGGCGGTAGTTGCTTTCCGAAAGATGTGAAAGCCTTGGTCAAAATTGCTAAAGATCATGGCTATGACGCCGAGATGTTCAAACAGACTCTTGCAACAAATGAAAAGCAAAAACAAGTCCTCAGTAATATGATTGTGGATAAATTTGGGCAGGACTTGAAGGGCAAGATTTTTTCTGTTTGGGGATTGGCTTTCAAGGCGGGAACGGATGATATGCGCGAATCTGCCGCTATAACAATCATCAATAAGCTCATTAGTCTCGGAGCGAAAATTCAAGCCCATGATCCGGAGGCAATGGCAATGGCCAAGACCCCGGCATATTTTGGTGACAATGCGAGCATCACTTATTTCGAAAGTAAATATGACGCGCTTGATCACGCTGATGCACTACTAGTCATCACGGAATGGAAAGAATTTAGAAGTGTTGATTTTGATGAAATCAAAAAACGTCTAAAGCAAGCTGTGGTTTTCGATGGACGACTGCTCTATGAACCAAAAAAAATGAAGGAACTTGGGTTTGAATATCACTCAATTGGTCGGGCTTCTTTGTAAATCTATCAAGAAAGCCACATAACTATGAAAGTATTATTTTTCAACTATGAGTATCCGCCGTTGGGCGCCGGAGCGGCTAATGCGACGGAATGTATTTTGCGTGAATTTGTCAAAATGCCTGAGTTAGAGCTGGATTTGGTTACATCTTCGATTGATGAGAAATATCATCTCGTGAAATTGGGAGAAAAAATCAGAATTCATCGACTGCCCATTGGAAAAAATGCGGAAAAATTACACTTTCAATCACAAAAAGATTTATTGGTCTATTCATGGCGGGCGTATAATTTTTCTCGAAAGTTAGCGAGGGATGCGCGAAAGAATAACAAGCCGTATGATTTGACTCATTCCTTTTTCACTGTACCTTGTGGCTTTTTGTCAATGCTTTTGAAATTTGAATTTAAGTTGCCGTACATCATTTCTCTGCGTGGATCAGATGTTCCATACTATAGTGATCGATTTACTTTTCTCTACAAGCTGATTACTCCACTGATTAAATTTATTTGGAGCAGGTCTGCTCAGGTCATCTCTAATAGTGAGGGTTTGCGCGAATTAGCTTTCCGATCGAGCTCGAAGCAGAAAATCGAAATTATTTACAATGGGATCGACATAAAACAATTTTTTCCAAAGTCGGCAAGTGAAGTGGGGGATAGATTCATTCTTACTTCAGGAGCCTCAAGGATAACTGACAGGAAAGGGCTAAACTATCTCGTTGAGGCAGTTGCGAAATTGGCGCCAAAATATCCTCAGATTTATTTAAAGCTGATGGGGGATGGAAATGCCCGAGAAAGATTGGAGCAACTTGTGAAAGATTTCAAATTGGAAAAAAATGTTGCACTTCTTGGTCGTATCCCGCATGAAATTGTGTTGCCTTATTATCAGGAAGCAAGTCTTTTTGTTTTTCCATCACTTAATGAAGGGATGAGTAACGCTATGTTGGAGGCTTTGGCAACTGGCTTACCCTTAATTTCCACCAATACGGGAGGTGCAAGCGAATTGGTGACTGACGGAGAAAACGGGTTTATAATCAAATTTAAAGACAGTCAGGATATTGCCGACAAAATTGAAAAATTAATCCTCGACGAAGAATTGAGAAAGAAGATGGCGTTAGCAAGTAGAGTGTTGGCTGAAAAAATGAGTTGGGAAAGTGTGGCACAGAAATATTTTGGAGTCTATAAGCAGGTCGGTAAAAATAAATAATGGCTAAAAAAATGTCCGCCCAAGGCGGATCCGCATCGGGCGGAACAAAAAAGATAGCGAAATTTACTCTAAAATTATTAGTCAGCCTAGGTCTTTTGGTTTGGGTTATTTTTAAGGTTGAGTGGGCCGAGACGTGGGTCTATTTGCAAAGAGTGCAAATCTGGCAAATAGCGCTCTATCTGTCCCTAGTCATCTTGGGCATGCTCATCTCTTCTCGGAAGTGGCAACTGCTGGCAAAGTTTAAAGGTATTAACCGGCCGTTTTTTGATTATTTTAAATTCTATCTGACAGGCGCTTTCGTGAATAATTTTACGCCATCTTTTATTGGCGGTGATACCTATCGCGCGTTTCAACTGGGAAAGCCGGAGAAAAAATATACCCAAGCTGCTTCAACGGTAGTCATTGATCGTGTCACTGGGCTTATTGCTGCCACAATTCTGGCGGTGATATTTAGTCTTTTGAATTTGGAGACTGTTCTCAAGAACAATCTTTTGATTTTTATGAACCTGGCCGTTATCGGTTCACTCGTTTTTGATCTGGTTCTTATGAGGATTAAAAAGATTACCTATTTGCAAAAACTGGCGGCAAAATATCTGCCAGAAAAGATTCTTAATTTTCTTCGTGAGCTCGAAGCCTATAGTCACGATCATGGAACGCTTTGGAAAGCGATTGGCTGGGGTTGCGTTTTTACTTTTCTTGGAATGGCGATGTCAAACTATGTGCTAATGCTTGCCTTGGGTGTGCATATTGGTCTTCTCAACTATTTATCCGTCATATTTCTCATTACAATTGTTTCTTCAATTCCCATTACAATTAACAATATCGGTCTCAAGGAATGGGCTTACGTGACTTTTTTTGGGCTATTTGGTGTGAATAGTTCGTTGATTATTGTTGTGGCGATTCTTGGGCGCTTCTTGCAAATGGCTCTCAGCTTTTCTGCTCTTCCAATGTATCTTAAGACAAAAAAAGACATTCCGGTCGAAAAATAGATCTTTTTTGCTTCTCATATGAGTCCTGCCAGTGCGGGTTTTTTTGCTTTAATTGAGGATTCAATGGCAAATTGGTATTGTTTGAGTTTGCGAGGCTTGACAGGTAGTAGGAAAATGTGTTAAAATTTTGCTTACATTTTGACGTGTGAAAAAAATAGCACTAATTATTAATAAAAAAATGAAAAAATT
>CAIZXS010000024.1 GCA_903937035.1 uncultured bacterium | reverse complement strand
GTCTTGGAATAATCTCCAGCAGTTGTTGAGCAAGTTCCGTCGGTATCATAGTCCCACTTCAAGACAATTGCATCTCCCCAATCGGCAGCCACCGTATCGCTAGTAACTGGCCCAGCCAATACATCATCCGTGAATGAAAGAGTTGGACCGGTTGTATCATACACAAACGTCATCGTATCATTAGCACTATTTCCAGCATTATCAGTAACAGTCAATCTTAAGGTATATGTCCCTTGCGCACTTATGGCAGTTACATCAGGATCTTTAACATTAGTTGCACTAAAAGATACTTCAGCTCCTCCTACTTGTTCCCAAAGATATGTCGCTACTCCAGAAACTGAACCATCGACTGTGGCATTTATTGCTTGAGATAATGTGTTCGTTGTTATATTTGCTCCCGCATCAACAATCGGCGCCGTTCCATCAAACACAAAACTTCCGCTGGTGCTCCAGTTGGATTTGTTCCATGCTGCGTCCAAACTTCTCACTCTCCAATAGTATGTGCCATCAGTTGTGAGTGTCGTTCCAGCTAAAGTATAGTTACTCGCTGTAATTGTTGTGTGATCAGCAACGCTTTTAACTGGAGAAGAAAAATTTGAATCATTGTCCAATTCAAGATAATAATGCGAAGCTCCACTAGCATCATCCCAATTCAAATCCGGAGTTGAATCGTTTGTTGGAGTCGTCGCTGAAAGTCCAGCTGGCTTGTCTGGGGTATCCGTATCTTTATTAATCACTTGCGCTCCACTCCAGTCACTCGAATTAGTGGCTGAATCAGATACTCTAGCATAAAGATTGAGTGATCCTTGTTGCAAAGAGCTTGCATCTCCCCCACTAGTTGTCGCGGTGGTTCCATTTCCAGAAATAGCCGCATCATCAAGCGCTTGTAAACTCAAACCATCTACCAATTTCACATAAACATTTCCACCATCAAGATTTCCTCCAAAAGTAGTGATTGTATCAAAGGATTCATTATTATATATGTTAATCGTATTTGCTGGCGTATCAACCGAAGCTGGAATCGTCACTGCGCTCGGTGTTGCCGGTTTGGCGGTCAAAAGACCAAATTGTTTATACCCGCTAGCCACATTAGCATAATCATCCGTTCCCACTACTTGAATACAATAAGTTGTTTCGTCCAAAAGCGCTTCACCAGGCAAAACCTGATACTGAGAAGTCGCACCAGAATAACTCACAAGCGGGGAAGAATAATCGTCAGCATCGCAACTGCCCGCAACCTTAGGAATGAGTTTCATTGCATATTCCAATCCCGTTCCACTCACATCATTCCAATTCACCAGCGGTGTTGAATCATTCGTGCTTGATGCCGGCAGAGAAATCACCGGTGCCAAAATATTATCCACATCAAAAGCATTACTGTTATCATCAATCGTTCCATCGTCCGCCTCGAGAATTACACCATTTTCAACCTTGTCATATTTCAGAGTAACGGTGTCATCTCCATCGGTTGAAGTATTAGCCGAAGTATCACCCACTAAATTTCCAGTTCCGGTTTTCACTGAAATATTAACACTAGCACTTCCATTAGTCTTATTACCATTAATATCTTTCGCGGTAATTGTTATCGCTGGAAAATTCACACCGACAGTTTGATCAGCAATCGTGCTGATTTGATAACTCGCAACCGCTCCAGGAGTAATTGTCACCTCAGGATCATCGTTGATCCCATTATAGCTCCCACCGGCACTAATTTTTGTTTCCGTGTTAAACCTGGCAGTTCCTGTTGTATTTGGTGCCACAAAATCAGTTAGATTCAAATAGAAGCCTTGATTGGAAGCCATTGTTCCAATAGTCACCTCGATATCTCTCCCACTACAACTCAAAGAAAGTCCAGTAGGGCTCCCCACATCATGCATTGCAACATTCGCATCATCTCCGCTGCAGTCAGGTGCTGTCCAACCATCCGGCACATTAACTTTAACTTTTCCACCATCCATCGCCTCGGTTGGATCAAAAGTCAAGCGATAATCATGCGTCGCACCAGCCGCTGTTGTGTCGCGGTCAATTGTCATATTTCCCGATCCATCGGCGGCCATCGCCGTCATCATCTCCATCGCCAGAAAATTCATAGAGGTCATTTGGAAAATCAAAATCGGAAGCATGATGCTTGCCATAATTCTTTTCCCCGTTCGCAGTTCTTTCTGCGTCCACTGCATTTGAAACAGTTTTTTCATTTTGTTCATATGTTTAATATTAAAAAATACCTATTTATTAAGCTTACTATCATGCTATCATAAAAAATGTTAAAAAAATGTTACAATAAATTATTTAGCTTATACCACCTTCACCCCTTGCGTGTCATTCCCGTGAAGACGGGAATCCAAGTTCCACTAGTTATAAACTCTAGCAAATCGAATTATAAATCTTTTTACTTTATGTTACAGTCAGCTTCTTACCTAATCGCTCTTTTTTCTATCTACCAAACCCGAGGTACCTGGATCCCCGACTTCTCGGGGATGACACTAGGAAACTTTTTGTATATTCGTACATTCGTATCTATTCGTAATTCGTAGAAAATAAAAAAACCAACCCAAAGCAAACTGCCTAGAGTTGGTCGACAAAAAAATTCACGTTAAAATTTTTATTTCTGTTCATAGTTCCATTGCACGCAAAATAATCCACGCATGAAAAACCGCTATTCAGTTGTGTATTATTTTGGCCTCACCCTTACGAAAAACTATTATTGGCTAAAGTATACCAACACTTTGAAACTTGTCAAGCATCTTTTTGGCTTGACAAAAGGGAAAATTATGGCCCGAATGATTTTTCCCTTCGAAAAACGATTAAAAACTCAACCGTTAAATTACAAACTCCAAGAAATTTTCCCGATTAATTACTGTAAATTTGGATTGTGGATAACTTTCCATAAATTTCTTCGGATAAGGCGCTTTGATTTTTTTCCATTTAAACTCATAGGCATGAAAAACTCCACCATATTCCTCGATGAGATCAAGCTCTTTTTGATCATAGGTGCGCCAGAAATACCGACTGGAAAACAAGGATTGGTAGGAACATTTTTTCAGCCGTTCAATAAAAAGAAAGTTTTCCCAAAGTGCCCCGATATCATTTCTGAGAGTTACGTCATTAAACTGGGAAAGTAAAGCGTTGCGCACTCCCAAATCATAGAAATAATATTTTCTTTTATCGCGAATTTCATTGCGCAGATTGCGCTTCAGCGCAGAGAGAGAAACAATCACAAAACCTTTTTCCAAAATATCCAAATATTTTTCAATCGTGCGCACATTGGCGCTCAACTGCCTGGCCAATTCATTGAGCGACACCTCGGAGCCAATTTGAAGTGCGAGCAACTTCACCAAATCCACTAGTGTGCGCGATTTTTTGATATCATCCAGCGCCAGCACATCTTTCAAAAGATAGGCATCGACAATTTCGTTGAGCAAAATCATTTTCTCTTGTTTCGTTTTTGCCAAAAAAACATCCGGATATGCTCCATATACCAGAAATTCTTCCAAACGCCCGGTAAGCTCAAAAGTATTGTATAGTTTAGCCAGTTCCAGTTGGGCAAAGGGAAATAACGTAATAGTTTTTTTTCTGCCCACCAGCGGTTCTCCAACTTGATTGAATAATTCGAAACTTGATGAGCCGGTCACAACAACTTTTATCCCCGGGATTTGATCAACAATAATTTTCAGCCCCATTCCAATGTTGGGAATTTGTTGCGCCTCATCAATCGCAATCAGTTCATTGTCTCCAACATACTCTTTGATTTTTTCAAAGTCGCGCGAACTCAACACTTCTTGCACGCGGATATTCTCTCCAGAATCAAAACGATATTTTAGAGCTGTATTCTCAAGTAGTTCATTGAGCAGGGTTGTTTTGCCAACCCGTCTTGGACCATAGATAATCAGCACCTTGTTCGGTGCTAACAATGGCTCAATGGGGCTAAAAAAGCGCTTAATCATAAATTTGTGTATTAGTAATACATATTTTATATCTAATTTATGTATCAACTATACACATATTATGATATTTTGTCAAATTATGCTGTTTTTAGGTTTGACAAAAGGAAAAATTATGTCGTAAATATATTTCTCCAAAAAAACAACCCCAGCGATTGCGGGATTGTTTTTGAAATTTCAAAACTAACTGATCCTTTTGACCTTTACATTAATTTTTTTCAATAAACGCAAAACTAGAAACCAAGAACATTAACTACCGGGTCAAGATATTTTCCGGTTGGGTCCGTGTGCCCATCGCCGATTTTTTCTCCCAATAAACGCAACTCATCCCGCACTGTCGTCCATGAAGATTCTGGGTAAGCGGAAAGATACAGCGCGGCCGCGCCACTGACATGCGGGGTTGCCATACTGGTTCCGCTGATTGTATTATATGCTCCACCTTTCCAAGTCGAATAAATATTCACTCCCGGCGCGCCCAGATCAACCACCGTTCCGTAATTACTAAAGCTGGCGAAAGTATCATCGGTGCCATAACTGGTTAAGCCGCCATAGCCACCGAATTTCCCATCCGTATCAACTAATGCGGAAACGGTGATGACCGCATCGTCATAGGCCGCTGGCACTGAATTTGAAGCGTCTACACCTTCATTTCCCGCCGCCACAACATAGGTGACACCGGCATCGCGAGATTTGCAAATCGCCTGATGCATCAAATCACCATTAGTATAGCCACAATTATTATCGCTCAAACCTCCTCCACCCAAACTCATATTGGCCACCTTAATCTTCAGTGTGGAGGCATTCGCGGTCACCCAGTCAATTCCACAGATCACGCTGGATGTGCTGCCGGAACCTGTTTTGTCCAGCACTTTGACTGGCACCAATTTTGCCTGTGGAGCCACTCCAATCGCACCAATACTATTATCAGCGGCCGCAATTGTGCCTGCCACATGCGTCCCATGTCCATTATCATCCTTTGCCGAAGCAACTCTTGGAACACAACTCTTTCCTTTGCCTAAGATATTAGTCGCGAGATCGAGATGTGTCAGGTCAATCCCGGTGTCAATCACCGCTACGGTCACGCCAAGACCATTATTGGCTAAACCTTCCGCACCAATCCGCTTGATTCCATTAGGCACTTTTTGTGTCGGCGAAGTTATCGGGGCAACCACAGGAGCCGGTTTGACATTCGCCGTCACAATCCGATCTTCCACCACAGCCGCCACGCGCGGATCATTTTTGATCTTTGCCAGTTTCGCGTCAGGAATGGTAGCGGCAAAACCCTTGAGCGCATGCGCATAGGTGAAAAGATGCCCGAGACCTTGATTTTTAACCAACTCCTTGGTCACCGATTCCACTTCAATGTTGTCTCTGAAAACAACAATGTATTGCCCGGGAATTTTTCCCTCAGCCTTACTTTCCGCATTGACTGTTGGCACAACCAAAAATCCAAAAGCCCAAGCAGACACCGCTAGCAAACTCACAATCAATTTTTTCTTCATTTGTTTATTAAGTAATTAATTATTATCCCGCTCGAAAAAACTATTTTCTGACTGTTATCGAGGTTTCGCCCACATTGCCTTTCGCGTCATAGGCGTTGACTTTCAAGGTATAAGATCCAGTTCTTATTTTTGCCGTACTCCAATTATAATTCAATGTTCCTGACGAACTACTCGCCACCAATTTTGTGCCGATGTACAGTTTCATCGAAGTCACTTTGAGATTGTCCGTCGCGCTGGCGCTGATCGGGACAATACCGATGATTGGGGTTGTGAGTGTTGGACTGCTAATTTTTGCGATTGGTTTTTGGACATCCGTATCTGAGCGAGTGAAATTGAGATGCGCCACCGTCGAAATCACTTTCCCATCGGCGTCCAAAGCGCGTACATAGAAAACATAATTACCGCCGATGAGCAAAGTTCTTGAATCAATACCCACACTAGTATCAGCGTTCGTAGTAGTCGTTGTGACTGCTGAATTTTCATCAAACCAAGCCGATTGCCAAGTTTGATTATCCGTCGAACCGGTAACCCCGTGAACCCGTTCTAGAACATATTGATACTTGGTGGCGCCTCCTTCTGACCAACTGAAATTAATCGTTCCCGCCACGGCGTTTGTTCCACTAATCGGAAAACCATTGATTGTTCCTGTCAGAGTGTCAAATTCAGAAAGATTAGGATCAAGACGACGGTCCACCTCAGATTTGATGTTGGTTATTTCTGCATAGAGCTTATCACCCGGACAAGCGGTTGCTATGCCATCACGATGCGCCAAGCCATTATTCAATCCCAAGTGCCAACTTCCGTCATAGCGACGAAAATCGCTCTTGCCTTGCAGATTGACTCCCCGACTGTCACCCACAAAAGCCAACACTTTTTGAATGCCTTCCACTTGAGCTGTTGGAGGAGTGAAAGAAGTGAAATCGCCCAACGCCGACACGCCGAAACTGCCACTGTTATAGCCGGCCATATGCCCCGCTTCCACATCCAGTTCCATTATCTCTCCCGCCCTAAGCGGATCCGCTGTCGGATCGGTGCGCTGGATCGAACCATGCGTTCCATAGCGCCCTTCATAGACATTGCCGGACGCATCAACCAACGCGTTATAGCCAATATCGCCAAAGCCTCTTGTTATGGTGTGATACTGATAGATCGCTCGCACAACAGCCTTATTGGCTTCCAAATCAGTTTGGCCGTTCGAGGCAGGATCAGCAGTGTGATGGACGACCAGTTTTCTGGTGCCGTGGTACGATCGAGGCCAGTTTTCAGTCCCATCACTATTGAGCCGGATTGTTTCATCGGCGTCCCAGTCTTCACGAGAAATGACATTGACCGTGTGTCCATTGGGTGAAGTTTTCAATGCTCCCACACCTTCCGCGTTACTTTGGGGAAGAAAACTCAATTCCTTTTCCGTTCGCGCCGATTCTTCTCCGGTATTGAGGCAGGTAACGGTAATCTTTTTCAGTTTGGGAGATTTTCCCCCTTGAGGAGAGAACTCAAATTTAGCTTGAACAAAAGAAGCTTTCTCAATACCGACCAGCGCGCCAAATATTTCATCACTGTCCCAGTTGTCACGATGCTCATCCATTTCGACCGAAATCTTCACCCACTCACCAAAATTCTTTCCGTCCTCGCTGGAACGAACAGAGGCTGAAAGCAAATTTTCATCAGCCGTCTCTTCCTGCCAATGCAAACCGACAAACATCGCCTTGAAGGGCACCTCAATCACCGGTGCAAGATATTCTCCCGCGCCCTCCCCTGCCAAACTCAACTCAACCCCTTTTTCGGTTTTTTTGGTTTTGATATTTTTCCCCTCACCCTTGGCAAAATCCTCTGCCTCTTCAATCGTCCCATCATAGGACAAAGTTTTATGCACTGTTTTCGCACTAACCGTTGGAGTGAGCGGCAACGTTCCTAAAAGCAATCCCAAGATCATAATAAATGCTCCGGATCGAATTATACTCTTCCGCCATTTTTGTTTCATTGTTTTTTTTATTTTAAATTAAATTAATTAACTTTGGATTTTAAAAATAAAAATAGTTTCATTTCCTTCTATTTAAATTATACCACTGCGAGAAAAATAGACAAACTTTTCTTGGATTGATAACAGGAAAATTTATGGCCTGATTTATTTGTTCCCTTCGCAAAAGTTCAACTGCCGAAAACTGAAAGGATCGAATTATTTTTCAATATCCTGATAAGCCCTGAGCAAAAACAGGACTTCTCGCTTCAGTTGATTGCGCACGAAAGTTTTTTCCTTTTCCGAAATCAATTCGCCCAAGCCCCCAAGTAATTTGTTCTCCGGCAACTTTTCCACATAGGTAATGCATCTGCCAAGATAGGCTTTTGTTGATTTTTCGCCGTAAGCCTCAAGGACGTCTTTTTCAATCTCCCATCTTTGTTGCAAAAAGAAATGCGTATCAAAGAGGTCACGCGCCGCAAAAACTTTTCTTCCCGTGAGCGCCATTAATTTTCCCGCCAACATCGAAGCCTTTTCCACAACCAACATGCCGATGCCAAAATAGCTTTTCAACTCATAGTGCGCACCGGTCTTTCTTGTGTTAATTTCCACTTTAATCTGATGCTCATGGGCGCCATAGGAAAGCGCGAAAAAGAGCGTGGCAAATTCCTGCTGACTGTCCTTTATCTCGCCATATTTCAAAAGAATTTTTTCTATTTTTCCAAAAACCAACTCCCTGTTTTTTTCACTGTCCTCCAAAAGATCAAAATCAAGATCGACGGAGAATCTGGGAAGCGCGAAAAAGATGAACGCCGCGGTCCCGCCCTTGAATCCCAAAAGCGATGAAATCGAAACATCAGAATAGATATCTTTAATGATCTGCGTCATCACTAATTTGTGTCTATTTTTGTTGAGCATAATTTTTATAATAATTTTTAAGTTTATTTTCCAGCGCTTTATTCTCGTAGATCTTCACCAGTTCAAAACAGGCCTGCCAATCGATGTTGCGCAAGTTGTCGAAATAATAATCGCCGCTCAAATATAGCCGATCCAAAAATGCCCGCTCTTTAGTCGCTTCAAAATATGTCCCCTTGTCCACCAGCCCCGCCTGATTCAAAAGGATTCCGTCTTTGATTTTTTTGTACGTTATCTTATTTTCCCCATAGGCGATATCGCGCGAAAGATAACTCACCGCAAAAATTGAGGAGTAGTATTGAAAAATGACTCCTTCCTGAGCAAGGACGGTTTCCAAGCTGATGTAGGCCGGCGTATAGATTCGCACCGCGCATTCCTTTTCGTCAAAATCCTTGTTCCTGGCAAAAATCCCCCTGCGCAGACGCAAAAGATCTCCACGCTTCACATATCACCGGTAATTAGAGCGATTTCTCGACTCGTCAGCACGTTTTGCTTAGCGCTATATATTTTTAGTAAAAACCCATCCATAGTGTTTTGTCGTCTATAGGTATGATTTATTCATACTTACCGTTTACAATATTTCGAGCTATTTGTCAAATAAAGGTCTTCTTCGGCTTTAAAAAAGGAAAAAATTATGGTCTAAATAATTTTAACCTCTATTCCAAAATTAAAAGCGAGGCAGGGAACCATTGTCCCTCCCTCGCCACATAGAACAGAGCATATGCCTGAAGTGCTGATCATTCTTCAGACAATCTCTCGATTGCTGACCCCAATTCATCCAGACCAAACGGTTTACTCAGGAAACTGTCACAACCGGCAGCTAAGCAAGCCTCCCTGACTTCCCGAGCATTGTAGCCAGTCAGGCAAATAATCTTTATCCCTGGCTGGATTTCTTTGATTTTTCGAATCAAAGCTGGCCCCTCGCCATTCTTCCCGAAATTCGTAATGAGCAGGTCAAATCGACCTGGCTCAAAAAATTTCAGTGCATCTTGCGAATTCGAAAAAAATTCACCGGAGATATTCCATCTTAACAGAAATACTTTCATCAATTTTAGCGAGGACTCGCTTCCCTCGATTACTAATATCCGCATCTATCCCTCCTTTCTCTATGGGAAACAATTAGTAACTGGCCACCAGGCTAAGCATGCCCGACCTCAAGGTGATCATCCCCGACAAGCGGGTACGGTTGCGGGAAGCATCCGCAATACGAACGCCCTCTATGCTGACAATTTGCCTTGGGTTTGGCACAACGACGACAGAGAAGGATCTCTTCTCCATCAAAGCACCCCCTTAACTCCTTACATCCATCGCAGTCTACCGACTCTGTCATGTGCGCCCTCCTTTTGATTGAAATTATAGCGAACATCTTGTGCTTGCAAAAATCCACCAACGGTCACCACGACACGCTCGATGGTAGCGGGAACTCTCAAAATGCAATCAACCGCCCTGAGCAATTCCAGGGTGTCCAATTTGATTTTTGGACAATCCTCGCAAAAATTTTTCACCAGCAAAATAGTCTTTGTTTTTGACTGGTGATTTTTCACCGCCAAAAGAAATTCTACCCCAGTATAATTTGCGTTGAGTTAAAAATCGCAAGCGACAATCTGATATTGGAATATGTCCAAACTATTGCGCGCCGAGTCTGGATTGTCCACGAAACGGACATACCTTCGCGGAAATTTTCGTCGAATCATTTGGGCAATTGTTATTCCAAATGAATTAGACTCGCGCCCGACTACCAAACAACTAAAATCTCGCATGTCCTCTCTCCTTTCTCCTTATTTTCAATGTTCTTTCCATAATCCAAAATTCTAGCTTAAAAGAACCACTTTGTCAATCTTTTGGGCATCCTTTCGGGCATCCGCTGTCCCTTTTTGTCATAATTCATATTTCCACAAAAAAATTTGGGGGAAGATAGGAAATCCAGTCTTTTTTGGTCAAACAGAGAAATACTATCAGGAACCACTTGAAATTGAGTTGTGGATCAATTGCCAAGCATTAATACCCCCCGTTTCATCAGGATTATCCCGATAGGTTTTGAAACTTAAGTTGAATTCGCAGTCTTTGTTTTTGAGTGCTTCATTTTGCTCATCCAGGCTCACGATAAAAACAAGTTCTCTCAAAGCAACATCAGTAGAGACGGCCGACAGAGAAAGATTTGCCAAAGTACCCGCGTAAAGTTCGACCAAATTGCGATCCGTAACCTTCAGTTGCAAAGAATCACAAAAAGCCTCGTCGCCACCCAGCCTAATCGCTCTTAGTTGATAATTGAATTCGCTCCCCGCTCCCACATTGACTCTCAGTGCTCCAAGATCAAAACCACCTGATTGCAGATCAGACAACTGAAAAAGTTTAGTGGTTGGATTATTGTTCGCTGAACTTCCGATTGAAAAACTAAGTGTCAGGCCAGAAAAAGTATTATGCGCGACCACTCTTTCGGCAAACATATCAGCATCAGTATAATCAGTCCGACTAAAGAATAGATATAACAATATTGAAAGGATGGCAATCCTCCTAATCCACAGCGTTAGCATTTCTTTTCAACTTAAGCAATTCGTCTAGAATGAAAAAGATTGCGGGAACAATCAAAAGTAGAACCAACCCCCAGCGAGACTTGGCAAAAGAAATTGCAAATCCAAGCTTGGGCAAAGTAAAAACGACTTTTCCCACAATCTGTTCCTCTGAAATATTACTATCATCCTCCGCTTGATTAGCATCCCCCTTGGTTGCATAGGTCCCGCCTTGTTTTTGCTCCATCGTCACGATGCGATGCGTAATCACTCGACCAGTCTCATTTCTGAAAGTTACGATGTCATTGATTGCATAGGCAGGCCTATCTTGAACAAGAACGATATCCCCAATCATAATTGTCGGCTCCATCGATCCGGACTGAACGAGAAACGGTTGATAATTCCCAAAAAAATTAAAATGCGCGTTGAGAAACCACACAGCTAGAAGCAAAGTGCAAATCGTCAGCACTGATTTTAGCAAATCAAAAATTACTTTAATGATCATCATCTTAACCTTATCTTGAAAAGGTGCTAGCTATGACGCTTCGACCCGTTCCATTGTTAATTTTGTTAGTTGCTCGAAGGGGCGCCGGCAATTAGTTGATTCAAGCGAAAGTTGATATTGAATTGCGTTTCATCGCTTTGGATTTCATTTCCATAGGAACTGGCATCAGCCGCCCAATAAGCAGTCAGCGTCTTTTGCTCATTCGGCTGTAAGATAATGGCCGACAAAGCCTCCCAATCAGAGCCAATCTTTTGCCCTTGATTAGGCGCCAAAGTCGAGCTAACCTTATCAACGCCATCCAGGGCAATATTCAAAGTCACAATTTTGCCCAAATCACCTTGCTTTTCTGGATTATCACAAGTAGGATCAACCGCTTTTTCCTGGTCATTGCAACCATTTTCGAGATTAACTACATCTTGCAATCCAATAAACAGCCGACCAGGTAAAGAACCCGTGTTTTTTATCGTCCAAGTTTTTGTTCCACCGACATTACCGTCACTACCAATATTCTCAATTACAAATGGCTCCAGCTTATTTCCGTTAGCGGAAACATCAAGGTCTAATGTTCCGGCCATGAATCGATTTGTGCCTGTTTTTTGATTGGCGGTAAAATAGGCATACGTCCCACTGATAGTCAGGCCCGTAATAATGCCGATTGTACCCAGGGAATAGAGAACTTTTTTGTTCATATGTTTTTTTTAAAATTAATTAAATTATTTTTTTATTTCCCGTTTTTATTGATCAAAAAAAATATTTTGACGGGTTACAATATTTTTTTCACAACCTTCTAATCTTACATTACTAGAGAAATATCGTCAAGATATTTGTATTTGTATTTTTTGATTAAAAAAAGGACCCAGGATGGTCCTAAACTAAAAAATGTTCAACTCTTTCCCCTTCTATATATAGTAGCATCTAAAATACTAAGTAATAATGGAACGGGGAAAGAACATTCTCTTCCCCCATTCCGCGCCTATACATATCTCACACGAGCAAAGCTCATGAGATCTTGCAAGGGAATATCTTTTGGGCTGCAATAGCATTGAGCAAGCGCAGATTCGCACTGTTTCGCCTGACAATCAAAACATGGCCCCATGGAAATTCCGTCTTTGACGCAACTGACTCTTTTTTTGCAATGTTTGCAAACATCATCTTTTCTTGCCATCGCACACCTCCTTTTGGTGCTTTTGGATTAGGGGGGGGGAAGAGTCGCTGCTCTTTCCCCATCTCCCCACTAACGAACAAGTCCCCACATTTGGACTTCAATGATACCCCTGTTTTGCGAACCGCCAAATGACAACCCGAAAGAAGATGAACCCTTGACCTGCCCAGGACAGACACAAAGCTGGAAGTTAATTGGGCGATGTGCATTGCCACAGCTACGCCAAAAACTAACCTCTCTCACCTTTCGGCAATTTTCACCGACCTCACACAGCGGACAACAGTCTATTTTCACAGCTCAACCCCCTTCCCCTTGTTCCAAACTCTCGGCTTTGACAGGAAACACTCTTTGCATCCCGGAAAAAATCCCTGCCAGCTTTTTTGCCACAAACAGCCAAAGTGCCAAGCCGAGATGCTTGCGAAACACAATCGGTTCTGACGCACATACCGGCAACACCATTCCTACTTGCGCATCATGTTGAGTTTTATTGCCATACAAACATCGTTTCCCGCTGGGAATCGATTCCTTGGGAAAGTCATCACATTTATCAACCCTGTGTCTAATGCAACGCTTGCATTCCATTTTCACCCCCAATTTTAATGGATCAATTTAAACCTTGCGAACGCTACTTTCTTTTTTAAAGGACCAACACAAAAAACCAACCCGAGACTATTGTCTTAAGTTGGTTTTTTGCAAAAATATCCCAAAATATCCATTCTTCATACTCAATAAAAACAATCCTTATGGGAAAACCTATTTAATTTTAACTAACCCTACTCCTTGATATTTTCATCATACGCCCAATGCAAAAATATGCAAATTTTTCCCAAAGAAAAAAGGGAACGAGGTGTGTTCACCTTTTTCCCTTCAAAATTATTTCGCTCTATTTACTTGTCCGTGGTGCATCGCTAAATGAAAGAAGTTCCCTTGGACAAACTTTTTTTCTTCCAGCAAGCTGCCAAATACCCTTTTGACCCATTCGTCCGCAATGGCTTGTTGACGGATATAATCCACCGCCATCACCAGTTTTGTCCGATCAATAACCATCCCACCCTTGAAATAAAGCAAAATGAGAATCGTCCCAATTTTGGGATGTTGCTTTTTGACAGCAAAAAGGACATCCACTCCATTACGATCTTCTTTGCCGAAATCGAAAAAACTCATGACAACATCATAGCGGATATTCTTCACGGCTTGAGAAGCCCGCTCGGCACTATCCACAATATCGATTTGACAATCAGGAAAAACACTTTTGATTTTTTGAGCCGTCGACTCCCCAAGCTGTGAGATTCCCTCAACAATAAGCAGCCTGAATTCTCTCATTCCTTTCCCTCCCATTAATACCTATTCGAGTTTCCGAAATATGTCGCGTTTTTCCTATAAAAAACAAGTTCATGGATAATGAGATCATGAACTTTCAATCCATAATCCAGCAGCGGCGAAACCTCTGCCCGCAAATAGTCACTGGGATTTTGAGGATCAGCAACAACTTCAACAGCCATCACGTTTTTTTCCTCACCTGTGGCTGGATCGCGGATTACTTCATTTTTGGCCGTCGTCTTATATATCCCAATCGCAGCTTGATCTTCAATAAAGAACCTCAGTTGCGCTTGCCTGTCCGCATCGCTCTTGATTTTTGCCACAAGAATACTGCTCCGAAAAATCGCACGGTCAAATACGGGTTGCAACAGTTTGAGTTGAATCGCATACTGACTGCCAAGCTGATGGGCCAATTTATTCAAATTAACTTCATCGCATGGCATGTTAACATAAGACGAGGCAACAATTTTGATATGTCCAGCGTCCATGCTGTTTATGCTAAAACTGAACTCCTTGTCGTATCGAACGACTTTACCAAAAAGTCTCAGTTTCAACCCTGGGCTGGTGTGCCAAGTCATGCCCCGCTTAAAGGGAAACTGAATCCCGACAATCTCCTTTTCATCGACCATTCTAAAAAGTCCCTCAAAACTAACCGCTACCAAAGCTACTATGATAGCCACCACTGCCCCTAATAATGCGATTCGTCTTTGCCCCTTTTCCATGCTCCCCCTCCCCCTTTTTGGATTGTTAAGGTCTGCCAATAATCCCCAATATTAATCTAAGCTAATGACTTTGTCAATTTCAAAAAATATTGTCTCTGTAAATAAAAAGACAGCCCCCTGCTAAAACTCGGGCTGCTTTTTTAATCCTCCTGCTCCGCCAGCTGGCGGATTCTGCCTCCGTTAAAACTCTGGCAGACAAGTCGGCGGACGAGCTAATTTTAAGTAAATTCTCCGTAGCTTGCCGCGAATAGGGTCCAGATATTGCTATGAGGTTTATGCCTTTAATTATTTTCCCTTGATTAATCACTCGAAACAACATCAAACTGCTGTGCATTATCCAGATTGATTGTGCGCAAAATATTTTTTGTCTTCAGATCCAAGATATTTAAGGTCGGAAATTTCGCTCCATCCGGCCATTCAGTAAAGGCCACAAAATTTCCCAATTTCCTGGCGTCAACAAGACGCGCAAAGGCTAATTTTGGTTGATAAAGAATATCCGCCGGATGCTCCCCCAGAAAATATGCGCCAAGATCACTGCCGAAAATCAAAGCGCTTCTCGCTAAAACCGTCACATTACCCGCTTTATTAAAACCAAGATAGAGCATGTCCACATCTTTTCCGCTGATCGTAAAGTCGATTGGCTCGTAATAATAATCATGCTGGCATGGAGCGTCTCCAGTTTTATCAGGATCCCAAACTAGCTGATCATTTTTGTCAAAAAAAGTATTCCTAATGCAAAAGGGAAATGGATCCGGAGGAAACTGCGAATGCAGTTTGATGTAATATTCATTATTCCTCGTCGCCAAAACTTTTGTCTGGAGCAATGTTTCTCTTTTTTTCACGTCATATAATTTATCCACCATCTGGAATCCCGCCATACACATCAAGCTGAAATCGCCCTCTCGGTAACTAATGAAATTTCCATCTTCACTAATTGCGGAAAGTTCGAGCATGCTTTTCGGTTCATAGGGCTCATCATCAGCGCCACAAACACAACACCGCTTATTCGGATCAAGATCAAGCCAGGACTTGCTTTCATCGCCAAACAGCTTCACGGAACTCGCCACTTCTCCGCTCGCATCAATCCGCCAAATTTCCCCGTCTCGCAACTTGCCTTTCTTCTCATCAAACGTACGCCGTAAATAGGCCACCCTTTTCCCGTCAGCATAAATTTTCGGACTGAAAGAAGCAATATTATTTTTCTCAGTCAAACGCACGGTTTTCCCATTAGCAATCTCCAAAAAATAGATATCCGCGTTACCCGAAAATCCATCTTCCCGCAAAGAATAAGCCAAATATTTTCCATCATGCGAATAATCAAAATCAATCAGTCGGTCCGAAGAAAAAATTATCTTCTCCTGTCCACTTTCAGGATCAGTCAAGATGATATTATTTCCTAATTTATACGCAAACCCACTCGTCAGCGCCTTTTGAGCAGCAGCGTTGCCACCATTCTTACTTTCGACCAACTTATTGTCTTTCTTCGCTACTGATACTGCTGGTTTTTGCCCAGTTCCTTTTGGCCAGAATAAAAATCCGAAAATACCAGCAATCGAAAGCATAATTACGACTGCCAAGATAGTATTGATTTTTTTGTTCATTTTATTATATTTATTTTATAAATATTCCACCGCTTGTTTTTAATTATACCACGAAATCAAAGACATGAATCTCAGGGTAAGCTCTGGACCCTATTCGTGGCAAGCCACGGAGAATTCACTCCAAATTAGCTCGTCCGCCGAAGCTTCAGCGTAGGAGGATTAAACCGTCACTAAAAAAATTATTTTTCTTTTTTGACAAAAAAAAGCGGCCTGGACGATAACGCCCAGACCGCTCTTTTTATGTGTTCTTCCTCTTTCGAGGAAAAAGGCAAGGAATCTAGCCTTAATTATGTTAATCCTTTTTTAGGGATTTTTTGTTTTTGCTATTTGTTTTTACCTCTTTTGTTTTTGTTTTTGTTTTACCCCCCACCAACTCCAAGCCATTTTCTGACGCAGATTTGATGGGAGACAAAGAAGTTTTTACACTCCGACTATCTTAACTTTTATAACACTATACTCTCCATAGTCCCTGACTTTTAATTTTCTAAAATATTCTCGCGTGTTACCCATCTGAGCTGATTCGTAGCTTTTTTGCACAATTAGTTTAAACCAAGATAGCCCCATAAATTTGCCGACGGAAACAATTTGCACAATCACTAGTGGCAAAGCGATTAATATGAAGAGTACCAACCAAAAAGTATTGCCCGCTCCATTTCGCAGTGACCAACTGTTTTTCGGTCCGGTGATTTCTTCACCAATTCTTTTCAAATTTTCTTCTCCAACTTTATTGTCTCCAACTGAAAGTACGGCGGGAGCGAATTTGGTCGTATCTGGTAATGCTCTATCTTTGACTGGAGCAAAATTCTTGCCATCACTAGCCGCACCAGTCGCCAATGTTCCAAACTCCTGTACCGCAATAATTCCTGTTGTTCCATTCACCTCTCCTGCTGCTACCGCCACGCCAATCTCCTGATAGTTAACGTTCAAGATATTTTTTCTATGTGTCGGACTTTTCATCCAAGCTGCCTGTTGTGCCTCAGAGGTCAAAAAATTAATCGCTAAATTTTCTCCCGCATATTTATAGTCATAGCCTTTGAGCTCAAACCAATGCCAAGGAGTGAGTCCGGCTGGTGAGGTATGAGCAAAATATTTGTGCTCCACCATATCATTCACTTTCGCCGTTGCCACCTCATTTAACTTATCATTGACCACAAGTTTTGAAAGTCCTTCTTTAGCACGCGCTTCATTGACATAGCGAACCACATTTTCCGCATTAATCTCACTGGCCAACACTGGAGAAACAAAAATCAAAGTCAAAACCAGACTCATCACAGCCAGAGTTAATCTATTAATTTTTTGTTTATTTTGTTTCATATTGGTGCTTGCCCCTTATCCTGCCTTGGCGGGATTTTCGGGGTTTCCCCCACCTTTTTAATGAATTTTGAAATAAATAAAAAACGGGCTTTCACCCATCGTTTCGACACTTCTCGATTCACTGTACTACCATTATAGCAGGTTTTTAGGGCTTTGTCAAAGCGAGCGAGCCGACAAATATAGAAATAGCACCTAAAATAAAAATCGGACAAAAAGAAAAAATCCTTTCTGTCCGATTGGCTGGTGGCTGATTAGGGTTACGAATTATCTTCGTAATCCTGAGGAGTAATCAAGACGAGTCTAACTTCCTCGAAAGAAAGTATCCCATCCGCCACTTTTTCTAAGGCATCCTCCAACATTGTTCTCATTCCTTGTTTTCCTGCGACTACTTCAAATTTTTCAAGGACCCCTTCATCTATAAATTCTTTTTTTGCTTCAGGGGTATTTAGAAATAACTCTACGATTGGAATCTTTCCTTCTGATACCCCCGAATAGTCGCACTCCTTGCAACCACCTTCACTAATCTCAAAGGTCCTTACATTGCCATAACCCTTACTTTCAAGATAGCGGTAATCTTTTTCACTCATGAAACATTCCTTTTTACATTCCGGGCAAAGACCATGCAAGAGTCTTTGTGAAATGATTGCGATTAATTGCTCCGCGAGGATATTTCCCGAAATGCCCAAGCCTCTTAATCTTGTAATGGCCTGGAGCGCACCGCTTGTATGGAGAGTTGTGAAAACTAAATGCCCGGTCATAGCAATTTCCAGCGCCTTCTCTGCTATGACTTCATCCCTGATTTCACCAACCAATACGGCATCCAAATCGTGTCGTAGAAAATGCAACAGCGCCGTCTCCCAGGAAATGTCCCCAAAAGCACTAACCTCAAGCTGTTGAAATCCTGGGACGATTATTTCGACAGGATCTTCAATCGTTCCAATCGCGATTTCGCGACCAGCTTTTTCAAATACCTCCCATAGCAGAGAAAGCATTGTTGTGGATTTGCCAGAACCGGTTGGTCCCGTCACAACGACGACACCTCCTTGAATATATCTCTCGATTACCCAAAGTCGTAGTTTTTTTTCAATTTCCTCTGACAATCCTAGTTGGCTAAAAAGTGGAAGTTTCTCGAGACTTCTTAGCCGTATATCGGCCGATTGACCCTGCGCAAATGGGATCACTGAAATTCTGCAACTAACTTCGATACTTCCCTGACCATTGGGAACTGTGATTACAAAACTTCCTTGGTGAAATTGATTCACTGTCGTAGCATTTCTTGCTTCTGCTAGTGACACCAAGTGTCGAATAACACTCTCCAGCAACTCCCTATTCAACGCACCCAAATCCAATGAAATTAACTTCCCATTTTCTCTGAGCGAGATAGCTTTTCCACCAACCGATATATGCACATCAGTTGCTCGCCTGTAAAGAGCTAGCGCAATCAGTTCTAGCACAATTTTTTTAGGCACCAAGCCAATCCCCTTTTTTGCCTCTCTAATAAGAGAGTTTAAAGTTCTCAAATGCTGCTGACATCTTACTAAAAAATCATCATTTTCCATGCCCCCCCCTTTTTTTGAAATGTAAAAAGAGACGTCATGGAGACCGTCTCTTTTTTTTGGCAAACGTCTAGAATCAAACATTTACCAACTGCTCAGCGGCTTTTCTTGCCTTCACCGCCTTGATTTTGGCCAGAACCTGACCGCCCCAGACCTTAGGTTTTCTTCCGGGCATGTCAATTGCTGCCAACTGCGCATCAGTGACTCGCCAAGGCTTCTCGCTGCAATTACAACGGCATATTATTTTTTTCATACTACCTCCTTGACACGCTTTTTAGCGCACCTCTCCTGTTTATTGTTTGCGCTCGCTGGCGCTTTTTGCTAAATTGGGAAAGACCAATCTTGGATATACGCTAGCATGAAATTAAAAAAAAAGCAAGGGTTTTATTAAATAATTAAACAGGGCCTCCTCTGACTAAATATTGCCAACTCTAACATGGCTAATCTGAGACAAAATATACCCATTTAACCAGGAATTGGACCCATACTAACTTGACAAAACTAACTGACGTGCTAGATTATAGACGTTGTACCTTGCGCCTCCAAACGCCCAGTTTCTGCTAGCAGAACGATCCCCTATTGCGATTCTTGCAAGATAAAATCGTCTCTGCTAGTAGAAACAAGCAATTTCGATATTTCGGAAAAAATTCGTGTAGAACCTTACACAAAAAAATTCCCAAATATCTTAACATATCTTACCCCAAACCCCTACCCCCACACATCCATGAAGATTCCCTTGAATCTTCATGGTTTTCTTTTTTTTCTGGGAAAAATATCAGCAACAAAAAACCAACCTCCCGGTTGGATTTTTTATATTTTAGTTATTAGACCTTCGAATTTGATTAGAAACCTGTCTGCCGGTAGGCAAGGTTGGAAATTAGGCTTTGGAAATTTATTTACCCATCCATTCTCTCGCCGCATCTTCCCAATTTCTC
Organism: uncultured bacterium; assembly: GCA_903937035.1. Lineage (GTDB taxonomy): Bacteria > Patescibacteriota > Minisyncoccia > Moranbacterales > UBA2206 > UBA9630. Next base: position 14,415 of record CAIZXS010000024.1, on the reverse strand, counting down.
AATTTCGGAAATTTAGTATTCATGAGCACCGTTGAAGTTGCGCGCTTGGCTGGTCGTGGAAATGCATCAGACGAAACAGGAATAATATCCACATTCTCCACTCCCGCAATCGCAAAAACTTTTTTGAGCGCTGTGCACCACGTCTCCGGTCCTTCGTTCACAAGATGATAGATCCCAAAAGGAAACTTTTCTTCCCACAGTTTTTTCACGGCATCCGCTAAATCATTGGAATAGGTAAAGCAAGAAAATTCCGCGTCGACAACTTTTAGGCTCGGAGTGGTCTTTGCCAGTGTGAGCATCGTTTCAAAAAAACTTTTCTTCGCGCCCTCAGAAATCGCCGGCGGACCGAACAATTTGGATATACGGATGAGATAATATTTTTCACAATTATTCATGACATTCTGTTCGCCAAGCAGTTTTGTCTCACCATAACGAGAAATTGGATGAGGCAGATCGGTCTCGACATATTCCCCTTTTTCTCCGTCAAACACATAGTCAGACACAAAATGCACCAGAATTGCGTCTATTTTTTTGCAAGCTAGCGCCAAGCTTAACGGCCCTTCGCCGTTAACCTTCCTCGCTAGTTCGAACGTCACATCATATTCTTCAATTTTGTCCACCGCGTTATGTCCAACAGCGTTAATGACTAACCGTGGTTCTTCCCTTTTAATCATCTTCGCGACCATCTCGCCGTTAGTAACATCAATCTGCTCGCGATCCCAAAGTAGTGTTTCATATTTTTCGCCGAAAAACACCTCAGTCAATGCTTGGCCAAGCATCCCCTGCGCTCCAATAATAATACCTTTAGTTTTTTTATTTTCCATATTGCTTTTTATAGTAATCTTGATATTCTCCGCTTTTGATGCTTTTCCACCAAGCCTCATTTTCCCGAAACCATTTCACAGTTCTTTCCAATCCTTCCTCAAAAGTCACTGAAGGCTCCCAATCCAATTCGTTTTTAATTTTCGTCGCGTCGATGGCATAGCGATGATCATGCCCGGGACGATCTGTGACATATTCAATCATTTCATCACCCTTGCCTAGCAGCACCAAAATCTTAGTGGTAAACTCTTTATTGGTTTTCTCACTGTTCCCGCCCACACAATAAGTTTCGCCAATTTGACCTTTTCGAATAATGCAATCAATTGCACTGCAATGATCTTCAACATAGAGCCAATCACGCACGCTCGTTCCATCGCCATAAACCGGAATCTTCTTATCCTCTAAGAGATTGGTAATGAAAAGCGGAAAGAGTTTCTCAGGAAAATGATAGGGACCATAGTTATTGGAACAATTGGAAATTGTAATTGGCAAGCCATATGTATGAAAGTAGGCACGAACAAGATGATCCGAGGCTGCTTTCGATGCCGAATAAGGACTGCGCGGGTCATAAGGCGTTTTTTCATTAAAGGCCGGGTCAGTTTTTTGGAGCGAGCCGAAAACTTCATCCGTTGAAACATGATGAAAACGGGTTTTGCTTTTGAGCGCTGCGCGTAAAAGATTGTGCGTGCCAACAATATTGGTTTGGATAAATGCGTCCGGATCCAAGATCGATCGATCAACATGACTCTCCGCCGCAAAGTGCACCACTAAATCAAACTGCTCTTCGGAAAATAATTTTTCCACCAATTTCTCGTCCGCTATATCGCCTTGGATAAATTTATAGTTTGGCAACTTTTCCACCGCGCGCAAATTTTCCAGATTCCCTGCATAGGTTAATTTATCCAGATTGACGATTGTATCAGTTGGATATTTTCGCGTCCAATAGTGGATAAAATTGGAGCCAATAAAACCAGCTCCACCGGTGATGAGGATTTTCATAAGATAGTTTTAATTCGGTTAATTTATAATTTGCCCAATGCCCCAAGAAATGCCCACCCAATATGAGCTAGAAGAACATAGAATGTTAGTTTATCTACTATGTCCATTGCACTTTTTTCTTTAGCATAATTCAAGGCAAGCATTGTAAAATATACGGGATATATAACCCATAATGGCGCAATGAGTGGAAGCATCCAAAAGTAGCTCATCCCTGACCCGGGCGTTTCATTCAAGGTCAACAAAGTAATCACCACGGGAATAGCTACGATTACACCCAAAATAATTTTCTTTATTATTCTAACGTTGTTCGGTTGAGTCGCCATTTATTTTTTTCAAAACGGATTATCTTTTAGAAACTCTTTCCAGATAGGCAATCTGGAATCTTTTTCTGAAACAATCGGATTTTCAACTGGCCAAGTGATGCCCAAATCTGGATCGTTCCAAAGAACTCCCCCATCACTATCGGCATGATAATAATTATCCACCTTATAGACAAAGTGCGTGTTTTCCGTGACTAGACAAAATCCGTGCGCCATGCCATGCGGAACAAACAGCATCTGAAAGTTATCCTCTGAAAGCTCAAAGCTTTCCCATTGTCCAAAAGTGGGAGAAAATTTACGCAAATCCACCACCACATCAATCACCTTACCCTTGATCACACGCACCAGTTTCGCTTGCGTGAACGGCGGTTTTTGAAAATGCAAACCACGTAGCACACCATTCTCAGTGGAAAAAGAATGATTGTCCTGGATAAACTTCACGTCAATCCCTACTGCCAAAAATTCTTCCTCGCGATAAGTCTCCAAAAAGAACCCACGATGATCGCCAATTACTTGGGGTTTAATCAAAAACACTCCTTCAATTTTTGTTTTTTGAAATTCGAGCATAATTTTTGAGTGAAACTTTATCTATGTCTTCTTCTTCATTAGTGAGAAGGTGCCCGAAGGGCGGATGAGGGCAAGGGCGTTTGACATATTTACTATTCTCTATGATACAAAGCTCTCACTACTAGCAACACCCTTGCCCTCATCTGTCACGAGTACGTGACATCCTCTCCCGAAGGGAGAGGAGGAACCTATCAATCCTTCCTAATAAAAATAACATATTTCACCTCATCAATCAAAACCTCTTTTTGCAAATCGGCTTCCACCAACTCCCCTGCGGAAATGTTATCCGCCAGCGTTTCTTTGGAAATTAAATCACCATGTTTAGCGAAAACTTCCTCGGCGCCAACGTAACCGATTTTAATGTGATTATCCACCTCATAGCCCGCCTCTTTGCGCATTTCCTGAATCGCCCGCACTAACTCACGCGCCGTGCCTTCGAGTCGCAGCTCTGGGGTGATATTTGTATTAAGCTTGATATTTTCTTCTTGCGTCTCCAAAACAGCAACATTTTTCACATTCAATTCTTCCTGCATAATTTCTACTAGTTCGGCGTTTTCAATTTTATGCTTGATCGTAGCAGCTGCCAATGGCTGACGAACCTTGATCCTAGAGAGTGCCCGCTGCTGCAAGCCCTCACTAATCACATCGCGTACTTTTTTCATTTCAGCATTTAATTTCTCATCGATTAATTTTTCATCACTCACGGGAAAATCAACTAAATGTACAGACTCCTCACCCGTTAAATTTTTAAACATCTCCTCGGCAATGAAGGGCGTAAACGGTGCTATTGCTTTAGCTAGTTCCACTAAAACATAGTGCAAAGTTTCATAGGCGCTGTTTTTGTCGCCGTCGTTTTCACTTTTCCAGAAACGTTTGCGGCTGCGACGAATATACCAATTGGAAAGATTGTCCACAAAAAGTTCAAAAGGTCTCGTCGCTTTCACGAGGTCATAGCCCTGCATATTGGAATCCACTTCTCCAATCAACTTGTGCAACTCAGAAACAATCCAACGGTCCAAAAGATTTGTCTTTGTAGAGACGCGATTCATCGCGTCTTGCTTTACCGCGCCTGTTTTATTCTTAGGTTCCCATTTATCCACTCCGGCATAGAGCGTGAAAAATGCATAGCTATTCCAAAGGGTAGAAAGCACTTTTCTCTGAATATCCTGAATCGCTTTTTCCGAAAAACTGATATTTTGTGCGTTGAGTAGCGGCGAAGACAAAAGATAGAACCGCAGAGCATCGGCGCTGTGTTTTTCCAAGATAATACTTGAATCAGGGTAATTACCAAGAGATTTGGACATTTTCTTCCCGTCTGATCCAGCAATCGTCCCGGTCGTCACCACATTTTTGAAACTGATTTTGCCAAAAATTCCGACTGACATCACATGGAGCACATAAAACCACGCTCTTGTTTGGGCAATGTATTCTGAGATAAAATCCGTCGGAAAACTTTTTTCAAACACTTCCTTGTTTTCAAAAGGATAATGAAACTGCGCAAACGGCATTGACCCTGACTCAATCCAAGAATCAAACACTTGCGGAATTCTTCTCATTTCCCCTCCGCACTTCTCGCACTTAAAAGTGATATTATCCACCCCCGGTCGGTGATAATCAGGCAACTCCACTCCCGATAACTCTTTCAGTTCTTCGTAAGACCCAACAACCTTTATATTCCCGCATTTTTCTTCCTGCTTGCCCGCCGTAGCTTTAGCGATGGAGGGATCACTGTTTTCTGATGAGCATTTCCAAACCGGAATGGCTGTTCCAAAATAACGATCACGCGAGATATTCCAATCTGGCGCACTTTCAATTCCATTTTGAAAGCGGCCATGTTTCAAAAATTCCGGATACCAATTGATTTTTTCATTTTCATCGAGCAACTTCTGGCGAATTTTGTCCACGTTCACATACCACGCCGGTTGAGCCTTATAAATCAATTTTGTGTGACAACGGTGACAATGCGGATAACTATGTGTAATCTGTTCGCGCTTAAAAAGAAAATTATTAACTTTTAACCATTTCACAATTTCAGCGTTCACATCCCAAACTTTTTTCCCTTGCCATTCCCCCTCCGTGAATTGTCCTTCTTCATCCACGTTCATGATGATCGGCAAATTATTCGACTTCCGAGCTTGAAAGTCATCTTCACCAAAGGCTGGCGCGATATGCACGATTCCTGATCCATCTTCCGTCGTCACAAAATCTCCGGCAATCACACGATAACCATTTTCAATTTCCTGGGGGAAGATCGGCTCATATTCCATGCCAACTAAATCTGCGCCTTTCATTTCTTTTACAATTTCATACGCGTCATTACCAAAAACTTTTTCCAATCGCTCTTTCGCTAAAATAAATCGAACTTTCTCTCCAACTCCTTCATCCTTTTTCTCAATCATCACATAGTTAATATCTTTTCCTACGGCCAGTGCTACATTCGCCAAAAGCGTCCATGGCGTTGTTGTCCAAACTAGGAAACGAGTATTTTCTTCGACTTTTCCGTCCAAGACGGATCCCTGCCCGCCGGCAGACGTGGCGCCTCGGGCGGACATCTCCACATACACCGAAGGATCGCTATCCATCTCATAGGAATTATCCATCGCAATCTCAAAGTTCGAGAGCGGAGTGGAGCATCTCGGACAATATAGTGACACACGCACATCTTCATAGATAAGACCTTTTTTATGCAGCTCCGAAAATGCCCACCAAACTGATTCCATATAGCCCTTGTCCATTGTCTTATAAGCACCTTTAAATTCCACCCAACGACCAACTCGATCAATCACATCTTCCCACTCACTGGCAATTTGCGAAGTTTCTTTAAGACATGCCTCATTAAACACATCCACTCCAATTTTTTCAATATCTTTTTTACTTTTGAGACCGAGTTTTTTCTCCACCATATTCTCCGCCGGCAACCCATGGCAATCCCAACCCCAACGCCGCTCAACGCGAAAGCCTTTCATTGTCCAATAACGAGGAACTGCGTCTTTCACAATGGAAGAAAGCAAAGTGCCATAATGTGGCACACCAGTGATGAATGGCGGTCCATCATAGAAACTATAATATTTATCCTTGCTTCTGCGCTCGACAGATTTTTGAAAAGTACCATCTTCTTTCCAAAATTGGATAATTTCCCTCTCCATCTCAGAATACTTTTTCCTTGAATCAACTTTTTTGAACATACTAATAGTTGTCATCCTGAGCGGAGTCCTGTATTCAGGACGCAGTCGAAGGATCTGCTCGCCGTAATCGTAGTTTTTGCAACTCACTACAAAACTTGCGATAACTCACGGCAGATCCTTCGACTCCGCTACGCTGCGCTCAGGATGACATAAATAATTTTTAAAAATAAAAACGCCTTACGCAAAACAATGCATAAGGACGAATAAATCGTGGTACCACCTTAATTTAATCATGGAACATGAAGCATATAGCATATAACAAATTTGTTACATGTTTCATGTTGCATGTTACATGATCCTCGTGACAGCTTTAACGGGCTTACCCGGAAGAGTCTACTTTTTCGTGTAAAACCGCGAAAGTTCTTTCTTCGGCTCGGAGGTTGATTGCCCCCTCAAATGCCTTTTTAGTTGTAATGTGATTCTATCTTAATTTTGGACTTTTGGCAACAGTAGCGCGCCTAAGTTTAAAAATGCAAAAGGGCTATGATTAACAACCATAGCCCTTCATCCCATCTACTTCCACTCGTGCCTTATTGGCACTGGCAAAATTTTTCCGGCGCATCATAGTTGATGATGCTGGGTGTGCCGGACTTTTTAAAAAGATCTTTGTCCGCCAGTGGCGATCCAACTACCTCGAAGAGGAGTTGGACAGCAGCGACATATTTGTCACGATTTTCCGGCGTAACTGAAAAATCGTGATAATAGCCGCTAGAGCTTGGTTTCGTCTCGTATGACGTATTTAGCCCGAGGTTATCATTCATAAACTGGGCACAAGCGACATACAATTCTTGAAATTCTGTCCAATTCCCCTGATTGTCAGTGGATTTCATAAACGTCTCCTTGAATGTTAATCCACGACTTTCATCCAAAGAGTTTTGATATGACTCGCCCACCATATTTGGAGCATAGCCATACCATCGGCACCTGTCGGCCTGGTTGGCTCCGTAACTCATTGGCTCGAGCAACCTGTACTCGAAATCATTGTTCCACTTTTGGCCGACAGTAATTAGCCGTTGTGACATTTCCATTTTCACCAGCATAGCAGCGACGTTCCCGTCGTTTTCTTGAGTAGCGAAAACGAGTATTTCAGCAGGGGTCATATTATGCTCGGCATTACCATTTTTCCACTCGTCCAAAACGAGACCCCACTTATTCAACAACTTGCAGGAGTCGCTATTTCTTTCGTTGATTAGCGTCTCCCCTTCTCTACCTCCCGGACCAGGGATATTCCCGATCCAGACCTTATTGGATTGCAAAAGAAATCTATCGCCGCTTCCCGGCGCGGGAATTTTCCCGACATAGAAGTTGCCAGCCATAACCGGGGCATACGCCAACAGAATACCAACCATTGCCACCAAAAACGCTTTTGTTTTCATCGCTAATTTCCTCCGTTTTAAATTTGAAAAGAAAAAAAATCTATTAGCCTGAGCCTGCTAATAGATAGTTACTATATCGCAATATCTCCAATTTGGCAACCCTTGCACCTAATAAGCTATAAACCCACTATCCAATTCATAGACATACCCAAATCCTAATTGCTTCATCATCATCAGCACAGATTTACTACGATTGCCACTGCGACAATAGATCAGATAAATTTTATTTTTATCTAACTTGTTTAATTTTTGCGAAAAATCTGAAGCGTAAAAATCCAAATTAATCGCACCATCGATTGCCCCACTCAAAAATTCTTTTTCCGTTCGCACGTCTAAAATGCAAAAATCCCCATCGTGGGATTTTTGTTTAATGATTTCTTTCGCCTCTACGGCTGAAATTGATTTCCAGAATTTTTCCATTTAGTAAATCTTAGAAATATCCGCTTCTCCTTCCGGGAGAAGGTGGTCGAAGACCGGATGAGGGAGTTCTTGGCAATATCGATGCTTTAATTTAACTGTTCGTTTTTTCTACATAGGTGAAAACCCTCACCTATCACGTGCTCGCGACATCCTCTCCCGAAGGGCGAGGAGGCAGACTTAGTTATTTCAAAGATTTATAAAGCTCCAGAGTCTCCCTGGCCGTTTTTTCCCAATTGAATTTTTCCACTTGAGCATGGCCTTTCTCGCGATAGCTGTTTTTCAAATTTTCATCTTGAGAAAATTGAAACATTGCGTCCGCAATCTCTTTCACATCCAATGGATTCACAAGCTTTGCTGCGTCCCCAGCAATTTCTGGAATCGAAGAAACATTGGAAAGAATAGCTGGCACACCAGTGGCAAAAGCTTCGAGGACTGTCGTCCCGAAACCTTCATAGAGCGATGGCATCACGAAAAAATCGGCCTGGGAAAATAGTGGTACTAAATTATCACCAACGATATAGCCAGTAAAAATTACCTCTTTTTCAATCTCCAAATCCTTTGCCAGACGCTTGTATTCAGCCGCAAGCCAGCCCCGCTTCCCTGCCAGAACTAATTTATAGTTAAAATTCTTTCCTGTCGTCAGGAAGCGTTTTTTAAACGCCGCAAAAGCCTCCATAAGACGTGTAATATTTTTCAAAGGCTCAATCGTTCCGAGGAATAGCATATACTTGTCCCCTTCCACCATACCATAACGCTTCAAAACGTCCCCACGTGGCATAGCTGATTTTTCAGATAAGCGTGCGTCATAGCCGCTATAAATCACCTGCACCTTATCTTCGGGACACTTAAAAATTTCACAAAGATCCTTTTTAGTCGAAGCAGAAACCGCAATCAATTTATCCGCCCGACTGACTGCCATATTGAGCATTGTTTTGGTTTTTGCTCGCGCCAGTTGAGGGAAAACATCCGGTACCTTAGCAACGGCAAGATCATAGATTGTCACTACGGTTTTTCCTCGGTACGTTGCTGGAATTCTGCTCATTGGAGAAGTTGTGTGAAGCAAGTCCAATTTTTCTTTCGTGAGCGTTGCTGTTCCCAAAATTTCGCTATAAGCTCCCGGCAGATATTTTTTATAATCAGAAAAAGGATAGAATTTTATCTTCACATTGTCGCGGGAAAATTTCTTTACATCTTTTTCGCGCACACGAAAATCAAAAAATAAAACATATTCATTCTCCTTGTCAATTTCCAAAAGATGGCGGATCAATTGGTAAGCATAATGTCCAGCGCCGATTGCTTCACCTCTCTCTGGATTCAAAATTGTTCGAGCGTCAATTCCTATTTTCATATATTTTTTGTATATTGGGTTAGGGATTAAGCTGATACTTTACACCCTTATAATAACACCCTTTAGCCCGCTTCGTCCAGCTCTTCATTGGCTCAAAACTCTGCCTGTGAATTGGACAAGCACCATACTTTTTAAGTGCTTCCATGTGCATTTTTGTACCATAGCCTTTATGTTTAGCTAGGCCATACTGCGGATATAACTTATCCGCTTCGCAGATTATCCGATCTCGCGTCACTTTGGCAATAATTGATGCGGCAGCGATTGATTTAACCAGCTTGTCTCCACTAACAATCGCCACTTGTTCCAATGAGAAACTAGGAATGACCTTGTTCCCATCTACCAATACGATGCAATTTTTATTCCGCAACAATTCCTTTTGTGTATTTTGAAAATCTGTCACGGCCTTTTTCATCGCCAAAAAACTCGCCTCTAAAATATTCATCCGATCAATCGTCAAGTGATCACAAATTCCCACGCCAACATAAAAATTTTCATGGATAAAATCAAACATTGATTCGCGCTGTTTTTCCGAAAGCGTCTTAGAATCTCGAATGAAATTCCATCTCTTGTCTTCCAAATTCAAACTCTTGAAATCCTTGAGAATGGCAACGCTTGCCACAACCGGCCCTGCCAGTGGACCTCGCCCCGCCTCATCAATCCCCAAGACAAAATCAAAGCCTGAAGCCAAAAGATGCTCTTCTTGTTCAAAATTTGCGGTTATCATGAGCTCATTATACCATGGACCACAGATATGCTATAATACCCTTATAACCTATCTTGCAAACCCCAAGGATTCGTCCGGGCAATGAAGATAGCAAAACTAAATGACAAATTCCCAATTTCCAATTTCCAAGAAATTATTAAAACGCTCTGCGGGGTGTTTTTTGTTTTTCCAATAAAAGATTACAAAAAAAATTGACATTTGAGCTTTGAAATTTTAACTTCAATATTTTTTATTTACACGAATTATGCCCAAATTTACTCATCTGCATGTCCACACCCATTTCTCCCTGCTCGACGGTTTAGCTAAAATTGACGACATCCTGGACCGCGCCAAGGAACTGGGCATGGATTCGCTCGCAATTACTGATCACGGTGTGCTGTATGGCGCGATTGAATTCTATATCAAAGCCAAGGCTCGTGGCATAAAACCAATCATTGGCTGTGAAATGTATATCACGCCCACCGATCTGCATAGTAAAAATCCGGACTCGGCTGATCGTAAACGTCATCATCTCATTCTCCTGGCCAAAAACGAAGCGGGTTATAAAAATTTGATGCGTCTTATCACAATCGCTCATTTGGAAGGATTTTACTATAAGCCTCGCATCGACAAAACAGTTCTCCGCTCTCACTGCGATGGCCTCATTGGTCTTAGTGCTTGCGCTGAGGGCGAGGTGCCATCCGCTGCCATTTCGGGCAATATGGAAAAGGCTGAAAAATTAGCTTTAGAATATCTAGATATCTTTGGCGAAGGTAACTTCTACCTAGAAATTCAACACCACCCCAACTTCGCACCACAAGTAATTGCAAATGAAGCGCTAATCAGTCTTTCAAAAAAATTAAACATCCCGCTCGTTGCGACAAACGATATTCATTACGTCAAAGAAGATGACGCATCAGTCCAAGACATCTTGCTTTGCATCCAGACCAATCGCAAGGTAGCTGAAACAAATCGGATGAATTTGATGGATTTCAAGCTCTATCTCAAAAGCCCCGAAGAGATGGCTAAGCATTTTCAAAACAACCCCGAGGCTCTCGCAAACACACAAATAGTTGTTGATAAGTGCAACTTAGAAATAAAATTGGGCGAAACTCAACTCCCCCATTTTGACGTGCCGCAAGGCGAAACAACAGAAACATACTTGCGGAAACTGACCGAAGAAGGTATGGCAAAAAGATTCAAATCTGAGGAAGTCACCCAAGCCCACAAAGATCGCATGGAATATGAACTTTCTATTATCGAAAAGACTGGTTTCGCCTCATACTTTTTAATCGTCCAGGATATGATTAATTGGGCAAAGGACCAGGGCATCATCGTGGGACCGGGACGTGGCAGCGCTGCTGGAAGCTTCATCTCCTATCTCATCGGCATCACCAATCTTGATCCGATCAAATATGACCTACTCTTCGAAAGATTTCTAAACCCGGAAAGAATCTCCATGCCTGACATCGACATGGACTTTGCTGATGATAGGCGCGACGAAGTTTTGGATTATGTGCGAGGAAAATATGGCAATGACCATGTAGCCCAAATTATCACATTTGGAACCATGGCTGCCCGCGCCGCCATCAGAGACGCTGGACGCGCACTTGGCATTCCCTATGATTTTTGCGACAAAACTGCCAAGCTCATTCCTCAATTTTCCACCATTGCCGATGCATTAGAAAACGTCAAAGAATTTAAGGATTTTTACGCCTCAGGTAGTGACGCTAAACTATTAGTCGATAGCGCCAAGCGTCTGGAAGGCGTCGTGCGCCATGCGTCAATGCATGCCTGTGGAGTAGTCATTACCCGCGAACCCGTCACGGAATATACCCCTTTGCAAAAAATGCAAGGCAAAAAAGAAGGTTCTGTCACGCAATATTCCTCTTCAACTAAGTCTAGCTACGTGGAAAAAATTGGTCTGCTCAAAATGGACTTTTTGGGTCTCAAAAATCTCACCATCATGCAAAATGCTCTGCGCATCCTCAAGAGAACTAAAAATTTAAATTTAAACATTGATGACATCCCAGAAGAAGATCCGAAAACTTTTCAACTGCTTCAAAAAGCGCAAACTACCGGCGTCTTTCAGCTAGAAAGCTCTGGCATGAAAAGATACCTCAAACTGCTTCGGCCATCTGTTTTTGAGGATATCATTGCAATGGTCGCCCTCTATCGCCCAGGACCAATGGACTGGATCCCGGACTTTATTTCCCGAAAACATGGAGAAAAATCCATTCAATATCTCCATCCAAAACTAAGACCGATCTTGGAAAAAACATATGGCGTAGCAGTCTATCAAGAACAAGTGATGCAAATTGCACAAGCCCTGGCCGGCTTCACCTTGGGCGAAGCTGATGTTTTGCGAAAAGCGATGGGCAAAAAAATCTTCGCTCTCATTGCTGAACAAAAAATCAAGTTCATTGAATGCAGTGTTAAGCTTGGCACTGCCCGCAAGGTAGCAGAAAAAGTTTTCGCCTATATTGAACCATTCGCCGGATATGGCTTCAATCGAAGTCACGCCGCCTGTTATGCCATGATCGGCTATCAAACAGCCTACCTCAAGGCACACTATCCAGCAGAGTTTATGGCCGCGCTGCTCACTTCTGACCAAGACGACATTGATCGTGTTGCGATTGAAGTCACGGAATGTCGCGAGATGGGCATCGAAGTTTTACCTCCTAATGTCAATGAAAGTTTTGAGGAATTCTCGGTAATAATTGATCCTGAAACAAAATCCGAGAAAATTAGATTTGGACTCAATGCTGTCAAAAATGTCGGGCACACAATCGCACACGTCATCGTCGAGGAAAGAAAAAAATCTGGCCGTTTTACCAGTCTTGCTAATTTCATCGAGCGCGTCGAATCGAAAGATCTCAATAAGAAATCAATCGAGGCTCTGGCAAAAGTGGGCGCACTTGAAGATCTGGGAGAACGCAATCAAATAGTTGCTTCAATCGAAAATATCCTCTCGCACTCGAAAAACTTTCAGAAAAACAAAAACTCAAATCAAGTCAGTCTTTTCGGGGCAATGGAACTGGCAGAACCAGAAATTCAACTTCTGCCGACTTTTCCCGCCACCAAAAAACAACAACTAGCCTGGGAAAAGGAATTAATCGGACTCTATATTAGCGGGCACCCAGCCGCCGATTTTCAAGCCTACATTGATTCAGTCGCCGTACCAATTCGCAACGTCGGAAAAGATTTGGTCGGACAAGAAATATCTTTGGGCGGAGTAATTGCCAAGGTCAAAAAGATTTTTCTCAAAAACCAAAAAACGATGCTTTTTGCCACACTTGAAGATATGTATTCCAATATCGAACTAATCGTTTTCCCCAAAGTGCTTGAAGCCACCGGATCACTCTGGACGGAAGACAAGGTTATCTTGGCTTCCGGAAAAATTTCCGATAAAGATGGTAGTTTCAAGCTTCTCGTCGATAGTGCCAAAGTAATCAATCAGGAAGAAATGGAACAGCGCGCCCGCATCATTGCCACTCAAAAAAACCATAGCCCGGTCGTTGAACCACAAAAAAATGATGTCCCAAAGACATCATTAGACGATACACCAAAAATTATCATCACACTTCCAACATTTTCCAATCAAGAAACGCTCAAAACCCTTTCTGCTCATTTCGGAAAATGTGCAACTGGCGACACAAAAGTCTATCTCAAAATAAACAACACAAAACTGGAAACACCGTACTGCATAACCAAAGGCGCAGAACTTGAAAATGAAATTAGTAAATTGATTCCTGGAGCAGTTGTGGAAAATTACTAAAAAATAGTCCTCTAAAAATGATGAAAGGCAGGAAACCGATGTTTTGGTTTTCTGCCTTTTTTATTAGGACTACTGCGATTTTGGCGAAAAATCCTCACCAGACTAGCAGTTTCCCTCCCTATACTCCATCTCAGGAAGAAGTAATGACTGGATGGTTTTCATCTTGACGCCCCTTCGCAATTTCTTGCGATCGCTCCTGGTCTCAACATGAAATATCAACCCGTCGATACTTAACACCGTCATAAGCTTTATGTACAATTCTAAACGAGCTTTAAACGGCAATAAACTCACTGCAAAGCGATGCTCGAGAAGATCGATTACCTCCTTCTCATTTTTCCAATCCACATCCCTCGCAATGTGTCCTATTGGGATAATGCTCTCGATAGGCATTCCCACTTCCCTGAGATTAATATTTTCCGCAGGACATTCCGCGGAAGCACGACTTTGAAGCATGAAACAGTACCCCCTTCTTGAAAAGTTACCACCCACTAGCACCCCACAATAGGATGCCTTCAAAAAATCAAAGAACCACATTAATAGGTAACCTGCAGTTGCAAGAAACCTATCTATTCAAAATCATCCGAGATATGACTCAATAAACTTACACTTTATGAAATAATATCTCCGTTGATTTTGTCTTTCAAAAAACAATCACCTAGATTACACTCCTATCTTGCACTAATATTTCATTTTTTGCAACTTTTTCACTAACTTAAAATTTTAGCACAAAAAAACGCTTTTGTCAAGCGTTTTTTTGGCGAATTCAACCCTGAAGTGCAACACTCATTAATTCTAATGGTGTTTTCCAGTTAAGCCTTTTTCTGGGCCTTGTATTGAGTTCATACTCGACTTTGGATATTTCTTCTTCTGTAATCATACTAAAATCTGTTTTCTTAG
>CAIZXS010000023.1 GCA_903937035.1 uncultured bacterium | reverse complement strand
TAAGAAAACAGATTTTAGTATGATTACAGAAGAAGAAATATCCAAAGTCGAGTATGAACTCAATACAAGGCCCAGAAAAAGGCTTAACTGGAAAACACCATTAGAATTAATGAGTGTTGCACTTCAGGGTTGAATTCGCCGGAAGAGCTGTTGACAAAGCCTGCTATTTGATGTATAATTGTAGGTTAGTCAATTTCGACTGACATGAGTACCTTAAACTTAAAATAATGGAGGTGACCCTTGAAAAAGGCCATATTGGAAGGTATCAAAGCGTTTCTCGATGTTAAGGAAGAGGATTCCTTGGCGACTTCAAAAGTTGCGAAGGAGGTCTCACTTCTGACGGTGGGACGCATGATATATAACTGGGCGGATTGGGCTATTGCGGCCGGACTCGCATCCTTTTCATTTTGGATGCAGGCCAATTCTTTTTCCGAGACAGATGTGTATCTCGGAACCTTCCTGTATGATTTCTTCGCCGCTGCGGCTTTTTTCTTTCTGAGCGATATGACTGGGTGTGATTTTACACTTGGACAATCATTCCGTCGGGTTGCGGGAAGTTTTGCAAGAAATGGTTTCTGGGGAAAGTTCTCCGCTGGAATGCTTTTCCTTGTGGTTTCCGTGAAAGCGATAATTTGGGAGGGGCCAGAAGTGATTTGTGTCCTTTTTCAAAAAGAATTGAAGAAGCGAGAAAATATTTGGATCGCGCTCTTCATTCTTTCGGCGATTCAGGGAGTTTTCGGTACGTGGCTTTATACTACAGGCTACAATCTGTGGCAAAAGTTTGTTCCGGCTAAGCTTGGATCCCACTACATATTACTTGGGATTGTAACCTTCGTTATTTTCATTGCCATTGTGGCGATCTTGAAAAAAATCGTCCAATGGAGTATTCGGGCGATCCGTTTTTTCTGCCAAATTTCTCAAAAGGAAAAATGGCTCATCATTATCTTCTTGCTCGTCCTTGTTTTTGACATACTGGTATTCTTTTTTGTTCAAAAATAAGTGACAAGCTGGTGCGAGTGGCGTATCTTGTTAACACAAGATACGCCCACTCAACTTTAAATTAGAGTTTTTATTTCATATATTTAATCATTACACAAAATACTCAGCATGAATGTACTATTTGTATCCAAAGATCTTGCCGGTGCGGGGCTTTGTTATAAGCTGAAAAAAGAAGGGCACGACGTTCGGCTATTTATCGATGATATCTATCAAAAGCAAAATTTGGACGGAATGGTTGAGAAGACGCAAGACTGGAAAAAAGAATTGAATTGGGTGGGAAAAGAGGGTTTGATAGTTTTTGATAGTTGCGGGTATGGTAAAGAACAAGATGCTCTTAGAAAGAAGGGATTTTCGGTTGTTGGCGGAAATGAGTTTGCGGACAAATTAGAGCATGATCGACAATATGGCCATAAAATATTTTCAGTTTGTGGGATTGACATTGTTCCTACAATTAACTTTTGCAACACAAGAGAAGCGATTGCGTTTGTCATGAAAAATGAGGGCCCATGGGTCATAAAGCAAAATGGGCATACAAATAAGAGTTTTAACTACGTAGGTCATTTTAAGGACAATAGGGATGTGATAGAAGTCCTTATGAATTATGATAAAAATAATAAGGAGGAATGTGGGTCCATCGACTTGCAAAGAAAAATTGATGGAATTGAGATTGGTGTTGGTCGATATTTTAATGGAAAAAAATGGGTTGGACCAATAGAAATTAATGTTGAACACAAGAATCTATTTAATCATGATTTAGGACCAAAAACTGATGAGATGGGAACTCTGATGTGGTACGATGACAATGAAAAAAATCAATTATTCACGAGCACCCTGGCTAAGCTTGAGAGTTATTTGAGAAAGATTGATTTTAGAGGGGATATTGATATTAATTGTATTGTGAATGGTAATGAAATTTTTCCTCTTGAGGCAACAGCCAGATTTGGCTGTCCGTCAACTCAACTTCAATGCGAAATACACACTTCGCCTTGGGGTGATTTCCTGAAAGCTATCGCTGATGGAAAGTCATATGACTTGAAGTATAAAAAAGGTTTTGCGATAATCGCTTTAATCGCTACGCCCCCTTTTCCGTATGATGGAGCGATGAATAAATATTATCCAGAAGGAATCAAAGTTCTATTTAAAAAGAAATTAAAAGAGGCAGAGCTAGAAAGTGTGCATTTTGAAGAAGTTTCATTTGATGCAAAAACTGAGGATTTTTATATTTCAAGCAAAAAGGGTTACATACTGCATGTTAGCGGGATGGGGGATACGGTTGGAGAAGCAAGAAAGAAAACTTATAAGCTTATTGATAACATTGTGGTTCCGAAAATGTTTTATCGGACGGATGTTGGGTCAAGATTTATCAAAAGAGATTGTGCACGACTTAAAAAGTGGGGATGGGTTTAGTAGGTTAAAAAATAAGAGTAAAGGAAAAGGAAAATGGAGCAAGAAAAGAAAATCGATGTAGTTTATATAGGACTGCATCCGGAAACACCTCGATATTTAAATCAGGAAACAAGATTTAATCTTGTCGCAGTTGCCCTTTTAGATTGCTTTGGTGCTTGGACCATAAATCCCGCCAACTGGCTGTTAAAAATTACATACAAATTACGGACAAAAGAACAATTTCGACTAATAGAATTGTTTTTTTGGCACTTATCGTATGGTTCATGTTTTTTTTCTTCTGGGATTTTCCGGCGATATGCTGGCTACATCCGCTTACTTTCTAAACAAGGTATAGCGATATTGGACACGGAAAATGAAGAGTTGCTATTGGAATATATTAAGGTTAAAAATATAGATCTCATTATTGTTAATTCTTGGGGAATTCTTTCTGAGGAAGTTGTTTCCGCACCAAGATTTGGAATGATAAATATTCATCCGTCAAAACTGCCCAAGTATAGGGGTGCCTTGCCAACTCTTTGGGCTCTAAAAAATCAAGACTCCAGCTTATCTGTAACATTTATGCTTTTGAATCGGGGAATTGATACTGGAAAAATTTTACACCAACATGAATTTGAAATTTTAAAAAGTGATAGTGCGATTGACCTTGAACGTAAAATAGATCGTATTTTAAAGAAACATCTCAATATCGATGTCTTGGATTATCTTGATGGTAAAATTGTCCCGTATGAACAAGATGAGTCGCTAGCTTCAATGACCGGAAAATATGAAGCATATCGTCTTGTTGATTGGAAAAATGAGCGAGCGATGGATATTTTCAATAAGATTATGGCATATCCTTATATCGAACCAGGAGTTTATTGTTATTTTTATCTTGGGGAAAAAAGAATAGAGCTAAGAGGCGCAATGTTTAAAAAGGATTCCTTGAGTGGGCAAGATGGTCAAATTACAGTCCGTTTTGATGGTGTTTCCTTTCAGGCAAAAGGTGGTATAATATTAAGTAGGTTGTTCATAGATTTGAGTTTTAAGGACAGCTTGTTTCTTTTGATAAATGGATTTACGCAGAATCATTAATATTAAGCTTATATGTTTTTTGGTACGATAAAAGATAATTAAATAAAAAATAAAAAATGATTTGTCCAACTTACCCTGATCCGCAATACTTAATATTTTCCTCTGACGTTCCGGCGTTGCTTTATTATTCCCATTTACCGGCAATAATCATTTCACTGTTGATTGGTTTTTTTGTTTATTATAATAATAGACATTCTTTGCTAAATAAGATTTTACTGTCGATTTCAATCACTTTTTCGTTCTGGGCATTTTTAAATCTGATAACCTGGACCAGCAACGACAGTGGCAATATAATGCTAGCTTGGTCATTACTTGGAATAGCCTACGCGCTTGTTTATATTCTCTCAGTGTATTTTTTATACGTTTTTATTGATAAGAAGGATGTGGGTCTCCCTCAAAAGATAATTTTTATGTTACTTTTACTTCCAGTTATTTTTCTAACCTCAACTAGCCATAATGTCACAGGCTTTAATGTTCCTCGCTGTTCCGCCTTGGAAGGACATTATTTCACGAATTATTACTATGGAATTGGACTTTTAATGTTTGTGTGGGCTTTGATTTTAGCAATTAACAGATACCGGAAAGTTGAAAATTCATTCAAAAAACAACTAATAATAATGGCTTTTGGAATCGAGTTTTTTTTGCTGACATTTTTTGTGACTGGATTTTTAGCAAGCTATTTAATTGAAAATGGCGCAACGACTGATTATTCGCTTGACCAATATGGACTCTTCGGGATGGTTTTTTTTATGGGTATGATTGCCTATTTAATCGTAAAGTTCAAAGCTTTTGAGGTTAAACTAATTGGTGCTCAGGCACTTGTTGTTTTACTTATTATCATCATTGGCTCTCAATTTGCTTTCATTCAAAATAACACCAATAGGGTTCTCACTGCGATCACCTTGGTAATCGTGGTGATTTTTGGTTGGATATTGGTACGTTCGGTTAAAAAAGAGATCGAACAGAGGGAGGAACTGGAAATTGCTAACACAGAAATTGAAAAACGAAACAAGGAAATTGAAAATCGTAACAAAAAACTCAAGGTGGCTAACAAGGAAATTAGCGAAAGAAAGGATCAATTGCAGAAAATTTCTGATAGTCTTGCGGTGGCTAACGATAAGCTTAAAAAATTGGATAATGCCAAAACAGAGTTTGTTTCCATGGCCTCGCACCAACTGCGCACACCACCAACGCCAATTAAGGGTTATTCGTCAATGCTTTTGGAAGGTTCATATGGAGAGTTGAACGCCGAGCAAAGAAGCGCGGTGGAAAATATCTATAACGCCAATAACCAGCAAATTGCTTTCGTGGAAGATCTCTTAAGTGTGTCGCGCATCGAATCGGGCAGTATGAAATTTGAATTTAAAAAGCAACAAATTGGAGAGCTCTGTCAAGATGTGATCAACAATTTGGCGCTTAAGGCTAAGGATAAAGATCTCTATCTGGATTATCGTGTCCCGGCTGAAATTTTGCCGGAATTGACAATCGATGGAGCAAAAATTCGCGAAGTGATTTCTAACTTAGTTGATAATGCGCTCAAATATACCATAAAGGGTGGAGTAACGCTTTCTGTTGAATTGTGCAAAAAGAATCAAGTGAACTGTCTTTCTGCGCCACATCTGCGCGTGACTGTGTCTGATACTGGTATTGGCATCCCAGCGGAAGAAATTCCCTATTTGTTTGCAAAATTTTCCCGTGGTAAAGATATTACGCGACTCAATACGGGTGGTACGGGCCTTGGGCTTTATGTGGTGAAAATGATCACAACTGCCAATGGCGGCCGAGTCTGGATTGAATCACCCGGCGCCGGCATGGGCACGAAATTCATTCTTGAGCTCCCGCTGGAGCAAGAAAAAGAGACTTTGGAGAGGAATGGGTAGATAAAGCTTGCATTGGCCTAAAAAAGAAAACCAGCTAGAAATAGCTGGTTTTTATTTGCTAAAAATGAAAAGCAGGTGTAGGATAGAATCGAAAATGTGGTGGTAGTTTAGTTTCGGTTGATACCGTCTAAGTGCAAATATATGTGTCCAACTGACGTACCATTATTTATCGTTTATTCTTATAGCTCAGTGATTATCTTGGGCCTTGTTGTTGCTATCAGTATTTTATTTAAAAACAAAGAGCATTCTGTTAATCGGAATGCTTTTTATTTTATGCTAGCAATTGTTCTTTGGACACTTGGTGATTTGGTGCAATGGGAAACGACGAGTCCCTTAGTTAGTTATGTTTTTTCACGTTTATCCTATTTAGCAGATTTCATTTTTCTGTTTATTTTGTATTTTGCCTATGATTTTGTGGGAGAGAAATTGATTTGGAAAAAGAAATTGATTTTTGCTTTGCCATTATTCCTTACTGTTTTTGCTGTGGCTGGTGGATTTGGCGTTGGCACGTATGACTCAAGTACGTGCATCACCAATGTTGGCTGGTATATCTTTCCTAGCCTCATCTTTAATGTGGGTTATGCTATTTGGGCTTCCTGCATACTTCTCAAGGGGTATCGCAATACTCTTGTGCGATATAGTAACAAATCGCAAATACGACTTTTGGTTTTCGCCATAATGTTTTCCGTATTGTGGAGTGTGGCTTATGAAATTATAGACGTGCTAAATGTGGTGACGGATATAGGCATTGAAATTTCCCCCTATTTTATTCTTGGCAACCTAATTTTTATTGTGCTCATTGCTTTTAATATTATCGAATATGACCTGTTCGATTTTGGGGTTCTTCCGCGGAAGTGGTTTTCTTTTTCAATTGTTTCGTTGATTTTTATTGGGATGTTTTTTCTAGCTCTCACACCGATATTCTATTTTATCTCGCTCCTGTTTTATATCGGAATTATCTGGTTATTTTGGGGAAAATGATGTGCGTGGTATAGTGAAAATGATAAATGGTTAATTGGTCAAATAAATGAATAAGAATCTTGCTAAGGAGGCGATTGTAAAATTGAAGGCGTATAAAAAAGTTGTAGACAAAGAGTTGGGATTGTTTTTTGCAAGGCAACTTGATGAATGCAAGGACATTGATGAGACTGCTTGCGCGGCCATTTCTGCACTGGAAGATTTCAGCTTGAGGGGCGGAAAGCGCATACGGGCGGCGCTTATCTATTATGGTTTTTTATGTTTTTCAAAAGAAAAACCAGGCAAAGATTTGCTGCGAGCTTCAATGGCCATGGAATTGGTGCAGTCATTTTTATTGATCCATGATGATATTGTCGATCGGGATGAGCTTCGAAGAGGGGAGGATACTGTACATAAAATTTTTGAAAAAATGGGAGAGAAAAAGTTTTCTTTTGGAAAAAACATCAAAGAAAAAGAGCATTTTGGACGATCGGCGGCAATTCTGGTCGGGGACGTTTGTGTCGCACTAGCAAACATGGCTTTGGCGGAGGTTAAATTTGAAAATAAAACCAGGGCGAGCTATGAATTGAATCGGGTAATCCGAAACACGACTTTTGGCCAAATAATTGATTCGGAGTCAAGTTATTGCGAGATTGTTCCGGAAAGTACGCTTCAAAAGACGCTAAAGATATACAGGTTGAAAACCGCAGCTTATACTATCGAAGTTCCCTTGCGAATTGGTGCCGTCCTAGCTGGCGCGACTAATCGCGAAATTGATAAAATTAAATCTTATGCTGAACCACTAGGAATAGCTTTTAATATTCAAGACGACATCTTGGGACTTTTTGGGAAAAAAGAAAAATTCGGTAAACCAACTGGTTCTGATCTGAAGGAAGGTAAAAAAACATTGCTATTGCTAAAAGCTTTAGAGCTGGCAACAAAAGAGGAGGGTGCTTTTATCATGAAAAATTTAGGTGCTAGAAATATGTCAGAAAAGACTGTTAATCGAATCAAGGAGATAATGCTTAAGACTGGTGCTTATGATTATTGCGTAAACTATGCCAAGGACTTGATCCTGGATTCAAAAAAGATTATTTCTCGCCAAAATTACCGCGAAAAAGGCAAATCGTTTATCCTAGGTATTAGTGACTATTTACTAGAAAGGGAATGCTAGTGCGATTTTATCTTCTTAAAGCGGGACATGAATTCAGGATTGGATAACTCCTTTTCTAGCCAGTAGGTGAATTTTTTGGGGTTGGCTCGAATTTCCCTTTTGAGAGTTGATAGATCGATCCATTTCCAGTCAGAAACTTCTTCTGGATTGAGTATTGGTGACTTTGTGTATTGGCCAAAGATGACATGGACATATTCATTTTCCCAAAGCTCATTTTCAAATTTGATTTTATAGATAAATTCGAAAGCTTTCCAGAGAGAACAATCAAAGACTAACTCTTCTTTGAGTCTGCGATGAGCTGCTTTTTCCAACTCTTCATTGGGTCTTGGGTGTCCGCAGCAAGTGTTGCTCCATAGGCCTCCGCAATGATATTTGCTTCGTGCTCTTTTTTGCAGCAATAATTGACCTTTCTGGTTGAAAACAAAAATGGAAAAGGCTCTGTGTAGTTGGCCCAATTGATGTGCTTTCAGCTTTTCTTGGAAACCAATTGGCTCATCTTGCTTGTTGACTAGAATTAGTTGCTCCATTTTTTATGACTTAGAGTTTTATTGACTGAATTAATTTTAGTTTAGCTGCGAGATAAAAGCAATTTTCTCTATGTAAATAGCTGCTTGCGTTAAACTTCGATGCTTGCTATATTTTTATTATAAGGAATGGAGGATGGGGGTAGCATAGTAAGTTTCTTGATTGAAAGCACTATGGAAAATAAAACAAAGAAAACTGAAAGTAAAAAAATTCTGATTATTGAAGACCAGGAGGTTTTCATTGAAATGTTTGGGGGAAAATTAAAGCAGGATGGTTTTTCTGTTTCTGCTGCAAGAAATGGTGCCTGGGGAATTAAGGAGGCGATGCACGAAGATTTTGATTTGCTCATCATTGATATGGTGATGCCAGCTATGAATGGAGAAGAAGTGGTGGCGAAACTGAGAATGGAGGAAAAAACTAGGAATATTCCGATTATCGTTCTCTCTGCGTCAGTTGATGAAGAAACGCAAAAGCGTGTGGAGCAAATGGGCATACAGGCCTTTTTTGTTAAAACACGTATTACGCCGAGTGATTTATCGAGGGAAGCAAAAGATTTGCTGGGAGTGGGTTGCTAGTCGTCGACGGATGCTTGACTTTTTCATTTAGATGGTGTATACTATAAAGGTAATAAAGAGAGCGGGTGAGCCCGCTTTCTTTTTATTTATATTAAAAAATCCAAGTGATCGGGAGTTTAATTCTCGAGCTTGGACAAAAACAAAAATATGGAACAGCTCGAAAAAAAATGCGAATGTCCAGATTGCGAAGCCAGATTGGCTGAGCATCAGGAGTCGGAAACGATGAATTTCGCAATCCTCCTGGCTTTGATGCCAGCGCTAACAATTACTTTCCTAAGTAATACTGGATTTTTTTAAAAAGTAGAGAAAGTTATTATAAAAAGCCTTTTCAAAAGAGGCTTTTTATATTTTTCAAATCTGTGTTAAACTAGTTTTATGGGACGAAGAAAAAACGGGCAAAAAGAAAATAGTTCAAATGGGAAAAAAATAAAAGAAAATGAGACTGGCGATGAGCCAAAAAGCAAATTCGACTTTTCTCTTTCCTCGGACGTCAGAAGAAATGTGGCTGGAGTAATATTGTTTACTTTGGCTGTTTTGACGGCCCTGGGTTTCCTTGGGTATGCTGGTGTAGTCGGTGAATTTTTAAATAGATTGATTGGACAAGCGATCGGTTGGGCGAAGTTAATTTTTCCGCTCTTTTTGGTTTTGGCAGGTGTCGTGCTCTTTTTTAGAAAGGAAACAATTTTTTATGTTACAAAATTAGCTGGTCTTTTTGTTGTTTTTGTTAGTATAACCGGACTCTTTCACTGGTTTTTTGATCCTTCTAAGATGCAGGCAGTCGCTGAGGCCGGGAGGGGTGGTGGCTATGCTGGTTATGCTGTGGCCTATTTTTCTATAAAATATTTGGGCAATGCTGGCAGTTTAGTGGTTATTATGGCACTTCTTTTGTTGGGTGTGATTACGGCTTTTGAATTTTCTATCGTTAGTTTTATTGAGCGCTTCAAGAGAAAGAGCACAGAAGAAGGTGTAGAAGAAATGCAGAACAACACAGAATTTGAAACACAGAATGACGTAGAAGAAATGCAGAACGACACGGAAGGAATTGGACAGAGTGAGCTAGAGCTGGTGCGTGATGAGCAGAAGGAAATTGAAATGTTGGCAAAAGAGAATATCGCGAAGATAAAATTTGTCGAAGGGCGAGATCAATTTATCTCATCCGAGCTATCTGATGATGAAGAGGAAGGAGATTTGCTTTTTTCTAAAAAAACCTTGTCAGATGAAAATTCTAGCCATTCGACAAAGAAAAAGGCGAGAGCGTTGAAATGGAAATTTCCACCAGTGGATATTTTGGAAAAAGCGACTGGCGTAGCAAAGGGAGGCGATGTGGATTTGAATGCACAACTGATCGAGGATGCTTTGCGTAATTTTGGAATTGAAGTTGAAAGAGGCGAAATTAAAACTGGTCCCTCTGTGACGCAATATAGTTTTCGTCCAGCAGTCGGAGTTAAGATTGCTAAAATATTGGCTCTGCAAAACGATCTTTCTTTGGCCCTGGCTGCTCCAATTCGAATTGAGGCGCCAATTCCAGGAAAATCTCTCATAGGTATTGAGGTTCCAAATAAGAGTTCTTCTTTTGTGCGCTTGCGTTCAATTTTGGAAAGCAAGGACTTCAAAAATAGAAAGTCTAATCTGAGCATTGCGCTGGGTGAAGATGTGAGTGGCAATTATATTTTTGGTAGCTTGGATAAGATGCCACACCTTATGGTTGCTGGTGCAACGGGAACGGGGAAATCGGTTTGTGTCAATTCGATTATCACAATGCTTTTATATCAAAACTCCCCCGAAGATCTGAAATTTATCATGGTTGATCCGAAAAGAGTCGAACTGTCACTCTACAATGGTATCGCACATCTGCTTACGCCAGTAATCGTGGAGAATGCTAAGGTTGTTAATACTTTGAAATGGGCGGTCAGTGAAATGGAGAAGCGGTACAAGCTATTTCAAGAAGCGGGCGTGCGAGATATTATTTCATTCAAGGAGAAACTCAAAAGAGGTGAGAAAAGAAAATTGGTTGACGCAGAAACTGGCGAGGTGAGCGAGGAGGATTATAGCAACATTCCTTACATCGTGATTGTCGTGGATGAACTTGCTGATCTGATGGGTAGCCATGGTAAAGAAGTGGAGGGTGCGATTGTGCGAATTGCTCAGATGGCGCGTGCGGTGGGAATTCATTTGATTGTTTCAACTCAGCGTCCCTCAGTGGAAGTGATTACCGGACTTATTAAAGCCAATATTACAACCAGAATTTCTTTTCAAGTGGCAACGCAAATTGATTCGCGTACCATTTTGGATATGGCTGGAGCAGAAAAACTACTGGGCAATGGCGACTCTCTTTATCTGAGTGCAAATTCTCCCAAACCACAAAGAATTCAAGGTGTCTTTGTGACGGAAAAAGAGGTAAAAGAGATTGTGAATTTTATTAAAGAAGAAAACGAAAGCAAGGATATAACCGAAGATGATGCGGAAGAAATCACGGCGGGAAAATCCATATCCACAGCAACTGAGCTGGATAATTTTAACGGTTTCAGTGATGAGAACAATGATGATTTATATGAAGCTGCAAAAAAAGAAATCTTGCAGTCCAAGAAGGCTTCCGCATCATTCTTGCAGAGACGCCTGCGTGTGGGTTATGCGCGGGCAGCGAGACTATTGGATATCCTAGAAGAGAAGGGTGTCGTTGGTCCGTCTGATGGTGCTAAGCCAAGAGAAATCTATGGGCTTCCCGAAGAAGTTGGAACGGTCTATAATGATGATGTGAGTGATCAAGAAAAGCGGGACAAATGGGAGATGTAGGGCAAAATAAAAAAAACAAAAATATCTGCCTGTCGGCAGAAAAAATAAAGATAAAAACATAAAACAAAGGTTTTGAGTTAATCTATGTTTTTTATTTTATTAAGTTATGACTAATGGCTTCACAAAAAGAAAAGTTGGCACTCTGACGCTTGGCGAGAAGCTGCGTAAGCTGCGCAGCGACAAGCGGATTGCTCTCAATGAGGTGTCGCGTGTTACAAAAATCCGGGTGGAATATTTGCAGCACCTAGAAGAGGGTAGGTATGATGAACTTCCTGCGGACGTTTATGTGCGCGGATTTTTGAAGAGTTATGGTGATTTTTTGGGTGTTGACGAGAGAAGCCTTGTGAAGCTTTTCGAAAAAGAAAAGGGTATAAAAAAAAATCTTGAAAAAAGCAAGAATCCTGATCAGAAAAAATCCAAGATAAAGCCGCTCAATATTTCTACCTTTGTTTTTACACCAAAAAAGATAGTACTATTTTTTGTTGGTATCCTTGTGCTGGGCGTATTTTTCTATCTCTACAGAGAAGCTGGGTCACTCACTGATACTCCACGCTTGATTATTCTTAATCCTGGTTCAAATTCTCAGGTAGATAGTAAAACTGTCTTACTTGAAGGGAAAACCGATAAAGACGCGCGAGTTTTTATCAATGATCAGCTTGTTTTAGTTGACGACGATGGTAAATTTCGAGAAGATATTTCTGTGCAATCAGGGATAAATGTTATACATGTGAGGGCGGTGAATAAATTTCAAAAGGAGGCGGCAGAAAATATTACAGTACAATCGAAATATGTTGATGAAAGTGCTGATTCGCAAAAAGAAGAGGGAATAGCTAATGACTCATCCGGCCAAGATGTTTTGCAAGCGGATGATATGGCGGTTCAAATTGAGCTTAGAGTTGATCCAGGACCAGTTTGGATTAGTGCTGAAGCGGATGGCAATTTGATTTTTAGTGGGACGGTCCTTGCTGGCGCTGTGCAAAAATTTAGTGCTCATGATAAAATTACTATTAGTTCCGGACAGGCAAATGCAACTTACATCAAGCTTAATGGTGAAGAAAAAGGGACGCTAGGGAAGGAAATCGGAGCAATAAAGGGAGTTGTTTTTGCAAAAGGAGATAAAAAGCAGTAAAATTACTAAGGTTAGCTTTCTTTTCTTCTGAGAGGGGGAGGGGAAATAAACAAAATTTACTTAGTAGATAGTTTGAGAAAATAATAATAAACTAACAAAACTATTATGAAAGACGAAGAAAAAAAGGAGGGGAAAAACAAAGAGCAAGAAAAGGGCGTGGATAATGTTGTGTCTGAAATTAGAGAAAAATTTGGAGAAGGTGTGATCATGAAACTGGGAGATGTTAAGCATGTTGATGTGGCTTCAATCCCGACTGGTTCAATTTCGCTAGACTTAGCCTTGGGCATTGGAGGAATCCCGAGAGGGCGCGTGGTGGAAGTATATGGGCCAGAGTCTTCAGGGAAAACAACCTTAACTTTGCATATTATCGCCAATACGCAGCGTGCTGGTGGAGTAGCTGCGTTTATCGATGCGGAGCATGCACTTGATCCTGAATATGCCAAAAGAATCGGAGTGAATATAAATGATCTTTTGATTTCTCAACCAGATAATGGCGAGCAAGCGCTTGATGTCGTGGATGCGCTGGTCAATTCTGGAGCAATTGACGTGGTTGTAGTGGACAGTGTGGCGGCACTCGTGCCAAAGGCAGAAATCGAAGGAGACATGGGCGATAGTCACATGGGACGTCAAGCACGTTTGATGTCACAAGCATTGCGTAAACTGACGGCGATCATTTCTCGATCCAATTGTACCGTGATTTTTATCAATCAAATTAGAATGAAAATTGGTGTGGTTTTTGGTAATCCAGAAACAACGACAGGAGGAAACGCTTTGAAGTTTTATGCTTCAGTGCGCGTGGAAGTGAGACGTAGCGCGCAAATCAAAAAAGGCGAAGATATCGTGGGCAATCGGACAAAAGTGAAAATTGTGAAAAATAAAGTAGCGCCACCTTTCAGGACGGCCGAGTTTGATATCATGTATAACGAAGGAATTTCGGCTGCAGGAGATGTTTTAGACACTGGTGTGAAATATGAGGTGGTGACCAAAAAAGGCAATTCCTATACTTACGGAGAAGTTAAATTGGGAGTTGGTCGCGAGCCAGCCAAGGCGTTTTTGAAAAGTGACAAAAAAATTCAAGCAGAAATTGCGAAGGGAATATTTAAGAAAGTGGCGGAGTTGGAGGTGGAGGCAAGTAAGGAATAAGCAATAATTATTTATTTTATTAAAAATAGTATGGAGCAAAAGAGACATCCAAAAAAAGAAAGAACAATGGTTTTCATTAAACCTGATGGAGTGCAGCGTAGTTTAATCGGAGAGGTGGTTAAACGCTTTGAGCGTACAGGGCTAAAACTAGTTAGTTTGAAATTGACAGTTTTAGACGCAGAGAGATGTTGGAAGCACTATAATAAAGATGATGCGTGGTATGAAAAAAAAGGCAGTCGTAGCATTGAAGAGCGGAAAGCTAATGGTTTGACTGTAGACAAAAGCGCAATTGATTACGGCAAGGAAATTATTGAAGTTTTAGTTAAATATATGACGTCTGGTCCAGTTGTCGCCATGATCTGGGAGGGCAACAAGGCGGCTGGTGTTGTGACAAAAATAGTCGGTACAACTGAACCAACAACTTCGGATGTGGGAACAATTCGTGGAGATTTAACGATAGATTCATATGAAATTACGAGCGTAGACGGAAGAGCTGTGCGCAACTTAATCCATTGTAGTGAATCATCGGAGGAGGCAGAAAAAGAAATTGCACTCTGGTTTACGCCAGAAGAGATTATTAATTACCGTCTTATCCAGGAGCAGATTTTGTATGACGTAAATTTGGATGGGATTTTGGAGTAGATTAAATAAGACGGACGATATCAGTAGTAAAAACAATTATAGTTGTCATTCTGAGCGGAGTCGAAGAATCTGCTTTCAATTATTGCTAGTGTTGTGGTAAATAGTAAAAACTACGATTACCGCTAGCAGATCCTTCGACTGTGTCCGAGTACGGACTTCGCTCAGGATGACACAAAAAAATCCTCCAAGCTTTCGCAAGGAGGATTTTTTAGTTTTCACGAAAAGAAAATTACTTTTCTTTGTTAGCAGTTTTGATACAACGGGTGCAAACTCTAGTTTTTGCGCCGTCAATTTTCTTGCTTTGCAAATTGATTTGAAATTTTCGCAAGGTTTTTACATTAGAATGGCTGACGGTGTGCCCTGTTCCTGGACCGCGTCCGCAAACTTCACAAACTCGACTCATAGACATGTAGCATGAAGCATATAGCATGTAGCACGCGGTATCCAGCGAAGAGAAGTGATTCTCTTGTTGCGTGTTTCATGTTACATGTTTCATGAATTGGTTGATTTATTACAAGATATAAGGTAGCATAGGAATATAATTTTAGCAAGAAAATGTATGTCTAATGATGTGGTGTTAATCGTTTTTTATGTTGCCATTTTGCTTTACTCCGTAATCATCCATGAAGTTTTTCATGGGCTGATGGCGCTTTGGCTTGGGGATAATACTGCTAAATATGCCGGACGCCTTACTGCTAATCCCTTTAGTCATCTTGATTTGGTTGGCTCATTTTTGGCTCCGCTTTTTATGTATCTTTCTTTTGGCTTTGCTTTTGGCTGGGCAAAACCAGTGCCTTATAATCCCTATAATTTGAAAAATCAGAAATGGGGACCAGCGCTTGTTGCTATGGCGGGACCCGGGATAAATTTAACAGTAGCCTTTTTGGCCGCGCTAGGAGCGAGATTTATCGCGTTGCCATTGCATTTGAAGAAAGATATTATTAATCACTTTAATGAATGGTCGACAGTTTCAGGCGTTATTGCTGGATCAGTCGGGGCGATATTTTATGAACTCTTGATTATCGTGGTTATTATTAACGTTTTTTTGGCTTTTTTTAATTTGATCCCTATCCCACCGCTTGACGGATCCAAGATCTTGTTTTCCGTCTTTCCGATTAAAATTGAAACTCAGGCGATGCTTGAGCAGTTTGGCTTTATTATGCTTTTGTTTTTTATATTCTTTTTTTCCTCTCCTTTGCGCGTTTTTCTGGGCACGGCAATTAACGCCTTTTTGCGGGTGGCGATTTGACATATATTCAATTGTCGTTTATGCTTATTTTGCTAGACAACTGGCAGTTTTTTTATTATACTCACTAGGAGTTGCGAGTGTGATAATGTTTAGATATTTTAAGTTAAATTATTTTTTGCAAACTGTGAAATCGACGAAAATGCGCCAAATCAAGCTTTTAGCTGGGCTTAGATTATCCGTATATTCACTTGATTCATAATTAGTAAAGATCTCATAAAATGCCAACAATCAATCAATTAAAGCGAAAGTCCAGAACATCATTGAAGAGTAAATCAAAAACACCTGCCTTTAAGCATGTTTTTAATACTTTGAAAAATAAGCCAGTTCTTACAAATAGCTCATTTAAGCGCGGAGTATGTTTGAAGGTTAGTACTACTACACCTAAAAAACCAAACTCGGCTTTACGTAAGATTGCTAGAGTTCGTCTTACAAATGGAATGGAAGTAACTGCTTATATCCCAGGAATCGGACATAACCTGCAGGAGCATTCCATCGTAATGCTTCGTGGAGGTCGCGTAAAAGATCTTCCTGGTGTGCGTTATCATATCGTGCGAGGAGTTTTGGATAGCGCCGGAGT
This sequence comes from uncultured bacterium, assembly GCA_903937035.1. GTDB lineage: Bacteria > Patescibacteriota > Minisyncoccia > Moranbacterales > UBA2206 > UBA9630. The sequence continues at coordinate 52,118 of CAIZXS010000023.1, read as the reverse complement.
GGCGAATCGCAAACAAGGTCGCAGTAAATATGGCGCTAAGGTGGAGAAAGATAAGAAATAATCCCTCACCACTTTTTCAGTTTTTGAATTCTAATTTAGTATATAAATAATTTATAAGAACATTACCCAGCCACATTGTAATTATGAGTGAGAAGGTGGTAGGGGATAAATATTATGGCAAGAAGAAAAAGAGTATTTAAAAAGCATGTTAAGCCTGACACAAGATACGATAATTTACTTGTAGGTAAATTTATTAATAGTATTTTGCAAGATGGCAAGAGAACTACAGCTGAACGGATTGTTTATGAAGCATTTGATGTTATTCATGAAAAAACCAAAAAAGGCGGACTGAACATTTTCGAACAAGCTTTGAAAAATGTCGCACCACTCGTTGAGTTGAAATCTCGTCGTGTTGGTGGTGCCAACTATCAAGTTCCAGTTCCAGTTTTGGGTGAAAGACGTACAACATTGGCGATTCGTTGGCTTAAAGCCGCAATTTCTTCAAAAAAAGGCAAGAGAATGGCAGAAAAATTGGCTGATGAGTTGATTGAGGCTTCCAACAAAACTGGCGCAGCAATGAAAAAGAGAGATGATGTGCACAGAATGGCGGATGCTAATAAGGCGTTTGCTCACTTCGCTTAGTTTTAAATTCTTATAAACAAAAAGAAATGGCTAGACAATATCCAATTGAAAAGTATCGTAATATCGGAATCATCGCGCATATCGATGCGGGAAAAACTACCACGACTGAGCGCGTTTTGTTCTATACTGGAGTTACTCACAAAATCGGTGAAGTGCATGAGGGCGCAGCCACGATGGACTGGATGGAACAAGAGCAAGAGCGTGGAATTACTATTACTTCAGCTGCGACAACTTGTTTTTGGAAAGATTGTCAGGTGAACATTATTGATACTCCGGGACATGTGGACTTTACAGTTGAAGTTGAGCGGTCACTGCGCGTTCTAGATGGCGGTGTGGTCGTGTTTGATGGAAAAGAAGGGGTGGAGCCTCAATCGGAAACTGTGTGGCGTCAGGCGGACAAATACAGCGTACCACGCGTTTGTTTTATTAATAAAATTGACAAAGAAGGGGCGGATTTCTATTATGCCCTCAAAACCATCTGGGATCGTTTGACTCCAAACGCTGTCGCCTTGCAAATTCCAATCGGAGAGCGTGGCGATTTTGCTGGTGTAGTGGATCTCATCAAAATGAAGGGCTATACTTTTGCAGGTGAAATGGGTATTGAAGTGATTGAAGGAGAAATCCCTGCGGAACTTTTGGATAAAGCGAAAGAATGGCGAGAAAAAATGGTGGAAAAAGTTTCTGAAACGGATGATGCGCTCACAGAAAAATTTCTAAATGGCGAAGAAATTTCGCAAGATGAATTGAAGGCAGCCATTCGTCGTGCAACAATTGCCACAAAATTGGTGCCAGTGTTCACTGGAACAGCTTTGCGAAATAAGGGCGTTCAATTAGTACTTGATGCCGTTATCGATTATCTTCCTTCCCCCTTGGATGTGCCAGCCATTAAAGCAACGGATGTTCGCGACGAAACAATTGAAATTGAAGTAAAGCAACAAGACGATGCGCCTTTTGCCGCTTTGGCTTTTAAGGTGGCGACCGACCCATATGTTGGACAGCTGACCTTTTTCCGCGTTTATTCCGGAGTCTTGAAGGCGGGATCATATGTTTTGAACTCTTCTAAAAATGAAAAAGAACGCATCGGACGAATTTTGCAAATGCATGCTAACCACCGTGAAGAAATCTCGGAGATTTATGCTGGTGGAATTGGCGCACTCGTCGGAATGAAAAATACGACAACCGGAGACACTCTTTGCGATATTGAAAAACCAGTGCTTTTGGAAACAATCACTTTCCCAGAACCAGTGATTTCGATTGCGATTGAACCAAAAACGAAAGCTGACCAAGAAAAAATGGGATTTGCTTTGCGAAAGCTAGCCGAAGAAGATCCAACTTTCAAAGTGCGTACCGATGAAGAAACGGGCCAAACAATTATTTCTGGCATGGGCGAGTTGCATTTGGATATTATTGTGGATCGGATGAAGCGTGAATTCAAGGTGGAAGCCAATATTGGACAACCACAAGTGGCTTATCGTGAAACGATTCGTGTTAAAGCGGAAGCGGAAGGTAAATATATCAAACAATCTGGAGGTCGTGGACAATACGGACATTGTTGGATGCGCGTTGAACCGCAAGAAGCGGGCAAGGGCTTTGAATTTGTTAGTGAAATCAAAGGAGGAATCATCCCGCAAGAATATATCACTCCAATTGAGAAGGGTGCCAAAGAAGCGATGGACTCTGGGGTGGTGGCGGGTTACCCAATGGTGGACATCAAAGCGACAGTTTATGATGGATCATATCATGAAGTGGACTCCTCAGAGGCGGCTTTCAAAATTGCCGGATCAATGGCGTTTAAAGAAGCATGTCGAAGGGCTAAACCAATGCTTCTCGAACCAATTATGAAGGTGCAAACCATTACACCAGAAAACTTTATGGGTGATGTGGTTGGAGATCTTAATGCTAAGCGTGGAATCATCAAAGAAATGGGAGACCGTGGAGAAGGCAATGCGCGTGTGAAAATTATCGATGCCGAAGTGCCGCTTTCTTCTATGTTTGGCTATGCAACACAACTTCGTTCAATGTCACAAGGTCGTGCCAACTATGCGATGGAATTTTCCCATTACGCCGAAGTGCCAAAAAACGTGGCGGAAGAGATTTCGGGAGGGAAGAAATAATCTTAAAATTTGTAAACTTTTTTTAAAAGACAACTCCGGGAGGGGTTGTTTTTTTTGTTCAAAAGAGAGTTGCGGTTATTTATGCGGCCAGTCTATTGACTTTTTGGCTAGTTTTGCCTATGTTAAATTAAGGTTTGTTGGGAAACTAGCGGATTTTTTGTTCTTTTTTGGAATTAGGCGCGAATAAACGCAATTGCAAAATTTATGAGGGGAGGGATGGTGTATGTGGAATATTTTGATAATAATAGGATTAATCTTTCTATTGATTAAAGGTGTTGTGTGGCTTATCAACCGCATGTCTCGCCAAAAAAAAATAGCGCAAGTAAGGGGGCGTTGCCTGGCTGCATTGAGCAGGCTTGGAAAACTTTCCGATACTTATGATGTCGCGAGTTTTGTCAGGGAACACACCTTGGAAATGGCTCTTGTCGATGGTTATATTCACGACAGGAATAAGCAGGAATCGTTCGAAAAAATGGCCGATAAGCTTGAAGGAGTATTGAGTAATCCGGCCACTGAATTGCAGCGGCGAGAATAATTGTCGCGCAATGATTCTGCATTAAGGGTTATGGTGAATTTCATCATAACCCTTTGTTTATGGAGTGTGAAATTGTGAATAGCATTTTTTGTTTAAATATGACTTGTTTGGTATAATCCAGCTATGCAAGAAGATGAACAAAACTTTCCTAAAATCAGTTTGTGGTTTTTTAGGCTGAAGCAAAAAATCGAAAAAAATGCGGGTGCGCTATTCGTTTTTGCACTGCTGCTTTTTTGGCTGGGCGTTTTTTTGGCACAACCGGTTAATTTGGTAATCACTGATTTGGGCCGCCACATTGAAAACGGGCGCTATTTTTTTGAAACACATCAAATTCCTGACACAAACTTATATTCCTATACTTATCCTGACACTCCCTTTATTAACCATCACTGGGGCTCAGGCGTTGTTTTTTATTTGATTTGGAAGGTTACCGGACTTTCCGGTTTATCTTTTCTTTATGTGGCGCTGAGTTTTTTGACTTTTGGTCTTTTATTCTTTGAGACGAAGAAATTCGCGGGATTGGCATTGGCAACGCTTTCGGCGGTGCTAGTTATTCCGCTTATTGGAGAACGAACAGAAATCCGGCCGGAAGTGTTTAGTTATTTTTTTGCGGCTATATATTTTATTTTGCTTTGGAAGTTCCAAGAAGGCGAGTTGAAAAAAAGGATACTTTTTGTTTTGCCGGTGCTAAGTTTTTTGTGGGTCAATTTGCATATCTATTTTATTTTTGGTCTTGGACTTATTGGTCTATTTCTCATTGATACGCTGCGAGAAAAAGACTGGTCAAAATTCAAGACGTTGTTTTTTGTCTTAATTTTATCTTTTAGTGCAAGCTTAGCTAATCCTTTCGGCTTGAAAGCGGTACTTTATCCCTTGAACATTTTCCGCAATTACGGTTATCGCGTGCTGGAAAATCAGTCGGTTAGTTTTCTGACGAGAATTGGGTTTATTAATAATCCTAATCTTTTAATTTTTAAAATAGTTTTATTTATTCTTCTAGCTAGTATTGTTTTGTTGTTTTTGACCAATCGAAAAAAAATAAACTGGCCTCTCTTGGGACTTTCAATTGTAGTTAGTATCTTGGGTTGGAGTGCTTTGCGTAATTTTGCCCTGTTTGGTTACCTTGCTCTCCCGGCGATTGCTTATGGCTTAAAATTTGGTCTCAGAAATAAAGTTAATCTCAATGATGGTTGGGCTAAGATTATTGTTTTTTCTTTGGCTTCTCTATTTTTTCTATTTTCTAGCTATCTGTTTCAAGGGAAGTTATTGCGTGAGGATAGAGTTAATTCCACAGTCCAAACGCAAGCTCAAAATGCCTCAGCTATCTTTTTCAAAGCCAATAATCTTTCCGGGCCAATTTTTAATAACTATGATATTGGTGGCTACTTAATTTTTCATCTTTTTCCTCAGGAGAGAGTGTTTGTGGATAATCGACCAGAAGCCTATGCTGATGTGTTTTTTCAAGAAGTCTATATTCCAATGCAAGAAAATAATGAAATTTGGAATCGGGTGTCTAAGGAATATGCTTTTAATGCAATTTATTTTGCCACTAGTGATGGCACTAATTGGGGACAAGAGTTTTTGGTGAAAAGAATAAAAGACCCCGAGTGGGCACCAGTTTTTGCAGATGATTATGCAATTATTTTTCTTAAGCGTAATGAGAAAAACAAAGATTTGATTTCTCGATTTGAAATGTCGCAGGATCATTTTAGAGTTACAGGTGCCCAATGATTATCTTCTTACCTTGGGAGAAGCTGGCATGGCTAGATTATTTTTGATGTCATGAAAAATTTCTAGCAAAGACTGGTGTCTTGTATTGGCCTTGATTTTTGGCTCTATTTGACGTCTAGCCTCAATTTGCTATGGTATAGGCATAAAACAAAAAGCTAGACCACTAAGGAGGGTTGGCTTTTTTGTTTTCCATTCTTTAACAACAGAAGAGTTTTTTAGAAAATTCTGTTTGGGTATATGGCGGACTATGTTGAATATCATAATAATGAGTTGAAAAGGAGAATTGGGCATGAAAGAAAAACTGAGAATTGGGATCTTGATTTCCGGTGGAGGAACGAATATGCAAGCGATTGTAAATGCTTGCAGAGATGGATTGGTGGATGCCGACGTTGTTTTTGTCGGTGCTGATAATCCAGATGCGGGCGGACTTGTTTGGGCGAGAGGCCAAGAAATACCGACTTTTGTCGTGGACTATCGGGTATTTCGGGATAACCTGAAGCATGCTTGTTTGAGTAATGATTATTCGAACAGCGATCTGGTTCAGGCGGTATTCGAGAAAAGCGTTTATGTCCATGAGCTTTTTAATGGGGATAAGGAAAAGCAACTCGAACATATTTGCTGGAAAGTTGTGGCGGAAACCGAGTTGTTAATGAAAATCAGGGAAGCGAAGATAGACCTTCTTGTGCTTGCCGGATTCATGCAAATCTGTACGTCGTACCTCATCGATAATATGAATCAGGGCGACGATATGCGAATCATGAACATTCATCCGGCATTGCTGCCGGCATTTCCCGGAACTGATGGCTATAGCGATACCTTTCGTCATGGTTGTAGGGTCGGTGGATGCACTGTGCATTTTGTGGACTACGGCGAGGATTCTGGACCGATCATCGGCCAGCGGACATTTCCGATTTACACTGGAGACACGCTGGACGAAGTCAAGAAAAGAGGATTACAGGAGGAATATTTATTGTTTCCAGCTTGTATCCAGCTTTTTGCGGAAAAACGGCTCCAGGTTGTGAAAAATGATGATGGAAGAAAGGTTGTTTGGATTGCGGAAATGCATAATCACCCCAATGCTATTTAAGGGGAAAGGAGCTGAATAATGTCTATTCACCGAATTATTGTGGCGCCGAAAAAAAAGCGCCCAGACGTTTTCAAAATTATCAACTTGGAAATTGATGGTGAAGCGCCGGATCTTTCCGTGCTGTATTCCGTGCTGGCTAATCCGGAAACGATGCGAGTTATTGATCGAATGCCGAAAAAAACAGCTAAGCGTGGATTTAAAGAAGTTATGTATAACAACGCGGTCATTGATCCGGAGCAGGAAAGCATCATCAAGCTATGTGCTCACAAGGGAGTAAACGTTGTGGCAGCTAAAGTCAGCTACCGCTATTATGGTAAAAAAATGAACGGCTTGTATGTAAACAAGCTGGTTCATACCGCTTTTACTGACGAGCCAATTTTGGAAACATTAAAGCCACGTGGTGTGCGTCAATCAATGCAACGCTATGACCTTCGGTCTATGAGTGATCAGGAACTTTGCGACTTTAGCGAGAAGCGTGAAATGCATCTGTCGCTAAGCAAGATGAAAAAGCTGGTGGAGTTTCAAGAAAGATTAAAGCTGGAAAGTGTAACGGACGTTTTACTGGAAACTTTCGCGGGCTCTTGGTCTGGGCATTGCTTTCATGATCTATGGAAGAGTCTTGAGCTGTTTAAATTGCTCAAAGGGGCGACGGAAAAAATTGGCAACCCCAATCTTATTTCCGCATTTGTCGATAATGCCGGAGTCTGGGATTTCTATGACGGATTGTGTATTCTATTCAAACTGGAAACGCATAATTCGCCGACTCAAAAAGAGCCCTACGGCGGACAAATGACAAAGCTGGGCGGAGTTTTGCGGGATATCTTTGAAAATGGTCTGGGCGCCAAACCAATTGGAAACATTGAAATGACGGTTATTGGCGAACTGGAGCGTTTGCGCCATCCGGAATTTACCGGCAAAACTTTGACAGCAGCACTTATCGGACGAGAAACCGTGCGGGCGATTGCTGATTACGGAAATCCAATGGGAATTCCAATGATGCTTGCCCGAATGATGTCACATCCGAATTACAGCGGAAAGCCATTTGCGCTTGGTGGATCAGTGGGAGTTACTATTCGCGAAGCAGCTACAAAAGGTAAGCCGCGGGTCGGAGATATTGCGGTATTGGTTGGAGGTAAAACGGGTAATGATGGACTTCACGGAGCGACAGTTAGCTCTGGTGGAATCACGGAAAAGACCGACACTGGCGACGCAACCCATGTTCAAATCGGCATGCCATTTATCGAACAACTTATGATGCGAGCTGGATTAGAATTGAGGGACACTGGATGCCTGAGTGCTCGGAATGACTTTGGCGCACATGGCATCCCGTCGGCGTTTGGGGAAATGGCTAAAAACGAAGATAATTCTGGCGGTTTTATTTGCAATTTGGCTCTCGTGAAATTAAAATGCGCTGGTCTAGCTAACTGGCAGATTGCAATTTCAGAAAGTCAGGAACGCTTTGCGCATGCGGTAAAGCCGGAAAAATATGCTGAGGCAATGGCAATATACGCCAAATATGGCTTGGAAGCTACGCCAATCGGTTTGTTTACCGACAGCGGATGTTTTCAAATGTTTTATGACAAAAACCAGGAATTTTCTCTGGAAATGAAAATGTCCGGCGAAATTTGTATCGACGTGCCTTATGCCTTTTTTGATGAATGTCCGTTGGATATGATTGAAGTGGTGGAACCGAAAATCAAATTAGACACAATGGCTCATCCAAAAATTGACCAATCCAACGTCATGAATATGGGGCTTTCAGTGGTGGGGCATTTTGATGTTTGCAATCAGGCGAAAGCAACTACTAGATATGACTCAACTGTCCAGGGGATAACTTGGCAGGGACCACTTTATGGTAGTAACTATAATGTTGCGTCTTCTTTAGCTGCGCTGAGGCCTGTTTATGGAAAAAATCAAGGGCTTACTGTCAGCCTCAGTTTCTCACCTTGGCAATTTGAAGTCGATCCTGTACGGGCGGCAGAAAATGCCATGATGGATACATTGGTGACGCAAGTCGCGGCCGGAGTTTATCCTGGCGATATTGCTTTGGCGGATAACTTTTACACCGATGGTGATGATCCGGAAGCGCGCTGGTATCTGCGGGAGCAGGTTAAGGCGATTACGAGTCTTTCAATCAAAACCGGAACCCCCTTTATGGTCGGAAAAGACAGTTCATCGGGACGGGGAACTTTCGGAGGAAAGATAGTCTGTGTTCTTCCTGGTGTTTGTATCACAGGAATGGGGAAAATTCGGAATGTTCAAAAGTTATTATTACATCAATGGAAAAAACCCGGGAATGTTTTGGTGTGTGTTGGCCCGCAAGCAACGCGGCTAGATGGATCGATTCTGTCATCAGCACTGGGTATTTCAGGAGCGCGCTTGGAAAGTATGCTTTCAATTGATCCGGGATTTTATCTCAGCCAATTGTTTCATCTTTCCCAAAGCGGCATGATTGAATCGGCGGTACCTATCAATCGGGGCGGAATTTTTCTGCGCCTCTTTGAGGGAGTGGAAGCATCGGGATTCGGCTTCGAAACAATACTTTGTCAGGATCTTTTTCCGGAAAGTTTTGGAGCCGTCCTTCTTGAAGTTAAACGGGATGCTGTTGGTGACCTGCAAAGGACTTTCCCCGGAATCAAACCCAGGATTATTGGTACAATCGTGCCAAGAAAAGGCATAACCGTTCAAGGGAATAAACTCAATTTTAATCTTCTCAGAGCTGCCTGGAATGGAACTTTTCAACAGGCACTTTGGGGCAAAAATGCAATGGAGGAAATGGTCGCATGAAAACAAGAAAAAAGGTTTCAGTGCTTTATGCGCCAGGAACTAATTGTGAAGAAGAGACAATGGCAGCGGTAGAATTAGCCGGGGGCAATCCGCGTTTGGTTTTTCTTTGGGACATCTATCATAAAAAGGAGCGGATCACAGATTGCGACCTGTTTATTGCTCCAGGTGGATTTTCTTTCGGTGATCATCTTGAAACCGGTGTATCGGTGGCAACTTTTCTGGAGGATTATTTCGGGCTTCTTGAGGAAGCAAAAGTTCCTATGCTCGGAATTTGTAACGGTGACCAAACTCTTGTTCGGTCAGGATTGTTCGGAGCTGGTGTGGCTATGATCCAAAATAAATCCAAGGTTTTTCGCAGTCGACCAAGTCGACATCGAGTCCTTCCGTCTCACTGTGTTTGGACAAAGGGATTGGAGGGAAGAGTGCTCTCGTTTCCTTCCGCTCATGGATATGGAAGATTTACGGGAGACGGAGATCTTAATGTGGTCATGGAATATGTTGGCGCTTCTCCCAACGGGGGAAAAATTGCTATGATTACGGACGACTCTGGCCTTATAGCGGTTCTCATGGATCACCCAGAGAGGCCATATGACAATCCGGACGGTCAGTTAATTTTCAAAAGTGGCATGTCTACCGTATGAATTAAATTTTATTAAGGAGGAATGAACCCCCTCAGTCAAATGACTGGGCGGGGTTCTTCTTTTTTTGGCACGAATAAGTTAGCGGTGCAATTTTTGCATAATTTAATAAAAGCACTATTGACACAAAATAACATCTGCGATAAGATTTGATTGAAGAAATAATAAAGTAGCTGACTTTTTTATGTTGGATAAAAAACTGAAAGAAGCGTTGGAACTTTTGGGCGGGCGAGCGGTGATTAAAGACCAGGATGAGCACTACATTTTACTCACTTTGCGAGAATTTAGAAAAATTAAACAAGAGGGAGTTTTGGGGTTGACAAAGCAAGAATTAGTTGATAAGATAAACAACGATATTGCAAGTTGGAAGTTTTCTCAGGAAGAAGACAAAGCAGTTGAAATTGAACTGGAAACTCTGGGTGAGATAAAGAATGACGAGGTGCGCTATGAGAGTGTTCTTCAGTCATAGGAGTTATCCACAGTTTGAGAACATTTTTTATTTGTCAAAAGTATTTTTTTAGGGTAGAGTAGACGTTGTGTTAAAATCTAATTAAATTTAATAATAACAAAAAATCGCAAGCTGTTGCGGGATTGATTTTTTTTCTAAAAAGAAGTCACCACAATAACTATGCGTAAGTTACCAAACATATGGCAGCAGAAAAATTTGCAAGAACCAAGCCTCATGTTAATGTTGGAACTATCGGTCATGTTGACCATGGAAAAACGACATTGACTGCGGCAATCCTTCATGTTCTCAGTTTCTTGGGACATGCCAAGGAAAAGAGTATTGATGAAATTGACAAAGCTCCAGAAGAGAGAGAGCGTGGAATTACAATCGCCACTGCACATTGCGAATATGAATCTGACAAGAGGCATTACGCTCATGTTGATTGCCCAGGACATGCTGACTACATCAAAAACATGATCACAGGTGCTGCTCAAATGGACGGAGCTATTTTAGTTGTAGCTGCGACTGATGGTCCTATGCCACAAACTCGAGAGCACATTCTTTTGGCTAAGCAGGTGGGTGTTCCAGAAATCGTAGTTTTCCTTAATAAGGTTGATATGGTGGATGATGCGGAGTTGGTTGACCTAGTTGAGGCAGAGGTGAGAGAACTTTTGACAAAATATGAGTTTGACGGAGATAATGCAATCGTTATTCGTGGTTCAGCCCTTAAAGCCCTAGAGTCTAAATCAGCTGAAGAAGAAGCTGCAAAGCCTGTTATTGACTTGATTGCGGCACTTGACTCAAAAATTCCAGATCCAGTTCGTGAAATGGATAAGCCATTTCTCTTGCCAATCGAAGATATTTTTACAATTGAAGGCCGCGGAACTGTTGTGACTGGAAGAATTGAAAGAGGTGTGATCAATATTAATGAAGAAGTGGAAATTATCGGACTTCGCCCAACTCAAAAAACAGTTGTAACTGGAATTGAAATGTTTAATAAAACGCTTGATAGAGGGGAATGTGGTGATAATGCTGGAATTTTGATTCGTGGAATCAAAAAGGAAGATGTTGAAAGAGGTCAGGTCCTCGCTAAGCCAGGATCAATCACTCCTCACACAGAATTTGAATGTGAAGTTTATATCCTTACCAAAGAAGAAGGTGGACGACATACTCCTTTCTTTAAAGGTTATAAGCCACAATTTTATGTTAGAACTACTGATGTGACTGGGGAGGTTATGCTTCCAGAGGGAACTGAAATGGTAATGCCTGGAGACACTGTAAGCTTTAAGGTTGTCTTAGGAGCTCCTGTTGCTATGGAGGAAGGAATGCGTTTTGCAATCCGAGAAGGCGGAAGAACAGTAGGCGCTGGTGTTGCTACTAAGATTGTAAAATAGTCAATAAACGAGTTTTTTCTTTGTCTGGCTCTGCTCAAAGTAGGATAAAAAGCATAAAATTTGACTGTTCAAATATTCCATGCTAAGATATTTTATTGTAGGGGCAAGGGCCAGATTATAGAGGAAATTGTTAGTTTTATAATAAAAAAGTTTAACTCCAGAGCAAGTTTTAAGTTAATTGTTTCTAGATACTAGAAAGGGTTAACCAGCGAGCTCGTCCCGCCATAGACCCGAGTGTTCGGGGCGAAGGAGGATTAAAAATTCGAACAAATTGATGTCAAAGAATGAAGAAGAGGTAAAAACAAGAATCAGAATTAAGATCAAGGCTTATGATCATAAGATTATTGACCAATCAGCCCGTCAAATTGTGGAAACAGCTGAGAGATCTGGCGCAAGCGTCGTAGGACCAGTTCCATTGCCGACAGAAATTCGCAAATTTACGGTCAACAAATCGACTTTTGTGCACAAGGATGCCCGTGATCAATACGAAATGAGAATTCACAAACGTCTTATTGATATCATGAGCCCAACACCAAAGACGATTGATAGTTTGACAAATCTGGATTTGCCAGCAGGAGTGGATATAGAAATTAAAATGTAATTAGAGATATCTAGTTAAAGTCCAGACGACTTTCATGAGTCGATAGGATACTAATCTAGCCAAGAAAGAAATTTCTTGAACCTTGAGAGGGGTTTTCGGCTGGTATTGAGCCGTTTTTTATTTTATTTAAAGAAAAGCAATGAAATTCATTTTAGGAAAAAAAATTGGAATGACAACGATTTATGATGAAAAAGGCGCATTGAACGTGACTCTTTTGGAGTGTGGTTCAAAAGTTTCTTTGATCAAGGAGAAGGTGAAAGATGGCTATAGTGCTGTCCAGATGTTGATTGCTAAGACAAAAAATAAATCAAAGAAGAAAGAATTCCGCGTTGAAGGAAGTGAACTTAAAAAAGATGATGTTGTAGATGTTTCTATTTTTGAAATTAACGAGAAGGTGATTGTCAGTGGAACAAGTAAGGCAAAAGGATTTCAGGGTGTAGTCAAAAGATATGGCTTTAAGGGCGGATGCGCTTCCCATGGGCATAAGCATGACTTGCGCGCTCCTGGATCAATCGGTTCTGGTTTCCCAGAGCACGTGGTGAAAGGAAAGCGAATGGCAGGGAGAATGGGTGGAGAGCGAATAACAACAAAAAACTTGAAGGTGGTTTTTATTGATGTGGAAAAGAATATATTAGGTATAAAAGGAGCAGTTCCGGGTATTCCAGGCGGAATAGTGGAAATTAAAGCAATCTAATCTTAAAAGTATGGCAACACTAAAGGTTTACAATCTTGAAGGGAAAGAAATTGAGGAAATGCAAATTTCTGATTCTGTTTTTGGTTTGCCAAAAAATGACGATTTAGTTCATCAAATCGTTGTAGCAATGGATGCTAACAAGAGACAGGTGCTCGCAGATACGAAAACTCGAGGAGAAAGAGCTGGTAGCGGAATAAAGCCTTGGAAGCAAAAAGGAACGGGTCGCGCTCGTGTTGGTTCAAGAAGAACTCCGCTTTGGAAAAAAGGAGGCGTTGTTTTCGGACCAAGCAATGACAGAAACTACAAACAAAAGATCAACAAGAAGATGAATCAAAAGGCGATTGCAACCGTGCTTAGTGGAAAACTTAAGGATCAGGAGATTTTTGTGATTGATAAGTTGAGTTTTTCGCAGAAGAAGACTAAACAAGTTGCCGAGATGCTTTTGAATTTCAAAATTAAAGGCAAAACTTTGATGGCTTTTTGTGATTCTGAGAAAGAATTTCGTATTGTAAGTAGAAATCTTGCTAAGGTAGAAAATATTTTAACACCACAACTCAATGTTCTTGATATGCTAAGAAACAAGAATTTATTTATGAGCAAGGAGTCTGTAATGTATCTCGAGGAAAAGTATAAACAAGCTGAATTAAAATAATGGAAAATAACGTAAACCCCAATCAAGAAAATATTCTCTCAAAAGTTCTCATTGAGCCGATTGTAACTGAAGCGGCCACTGTGCTTATTGAGAATAATAAATATATTTTCAAAATATCTTCTCGTGCGACTAAATTGCAAGTTAAGATGGCAATTGAAAAGATTTATAATGTTAAGGTTGAAAAGGTTAACACTGTTAGTGTGCCAAGAAAATTTCGTAGTCGAGGAAGAATTCCTGGTTGGAAGCCAGGTTACAGAAAAGCTATCGTAACACTAAAGGAAGGTAATAAGATTGATGTTTTTGAAGGAAAATAATTTAGTCTAAAGAGTGCAAATATGGCAATTAAGATTTACAAAAAAAATACCGCTGGACGTCGAAATATGTCGATTGTTAAGGTTGATTATATTTCAAAGAAAAAGCCGGAAAAAGCCCTTTTAGCAAAACAAGGTAAATTAGCTGGGCGTTCACATGGAAAAATTTCAGTTCGTCATCAGGGAGGTGGAAATAAACAGCGATATCGTATTGTAGACTTTTTACAAGACAAGCTTGGTATACCTGGACGAGTAGCTGCAATCGAAAAAGACCCCAACAGAAAAGCCTTTATTGCTCTTGTGAATTATGCTGATGGGGAAAAGCGTTATATCTTAGCGACAGAAGGAATGCGAGAGGGACAAGAGGTGATGTCTGCGGAAAATGCTCCAGTAAAGCCGGGGAATCGTGCTAAGGTAAAAAATATTCCAGTTGGAACGACTATCTGTAATTTGGAGCTGTTTCCAGGGCATGGTGGACAAATTGTTCGAAGCGCTGGAAGCTCAGCTAGTCTTACGGCTGTGGATGATAAAACAGCTCAGATCAAATTGCCTTCTGGGGAAATCCGACTCGTTAGCAATGAATGCTATGCAACAATTGGACAAGCTAGCAATTTCGAAAGTAATTCTATAAATCTTGGAAAAGCTGGTAAGAGTCGCTGGCTTAATAAACGCCCCGCTGTTCGTGGATCGGCGATGAATCCAGTTGATCATCCACACGGAGGAGGCGAAGGACGCCAAGGAATCGGGCTTAAACATCCTAAAACTCCTTGGGGAAAGCCAGCACTTGGAAAGAAGACAAGAAAGAGGAAAAAATATAGCAATAAGTATATAATCAAAAGAAGAGTTAAGCGGAAATAATATATGACACGAAGCCTGAAAAAAGGTCCTTATGTGGACGAAAGATTAATCAAAAAAGTGCTTGATAAGAAGCCAGGAGATCGAAGCGTGATAAAGACATGGATTCGCGCAGCAGTTATCTCTCCGGAAATGGTTGGTTTTACTTTTGGTGTCTACAATGGAAAAATATTTATTTCCGTAACCCCGACAGAAGAGATGGTAGGGCACCGACTCGGAGAATTTTCCCCAACACGTAAATTTACTCGGCACGGAGGCAAGATGCAAAAGGAAATGGAAACAGCTGCGAAACAAAAAGAAGCTGATGCGTCTAAGGCTGCCAAGGCGTCAGATACTACTAAGAAGAAATAATAGAGAAATCACATGAAAGTTACAGCAGAATTAAACAATTTAAGAATCTCTCCGCGCAAAGTGAAATTGGTCGCTGATTTGATTAAGGGAATGGACGCTATCGAGGCGGTTGCTCAACTTGATGTAGCGATTAAGAAAACTAGCGGGTACATGCAAAAACTCTTATTGAGTGCTATTGCCAATGCTGAGAACAATTTTGGCCTTTCGAAAAGCAATCTTTATGTATTAGACGCGGTCGTCGGTGCTGGACCAACGCTTAAGCGGTGGATGCCAAAAGCATATGGCCGTGCCGGACAGATTTTAAAAAGAACTTCGAAGGTGCGGATTGTCCTAGAAGAAAGAGTTGAAGGCAAGGATAGGAAGAGTAAGGATCAGATGGAGAAAGAAAAAGCTGAAAAAGTTAAAAAAGCAACTCAAGAGCTGAGAAAAGAAGAGGAAAGAAAAAAAGAAGAGAAGAAAGATGAGGTCAAGGATGCTAAGACAGAAAAGATAGCTGAAGTCAAAACAAAGAGTGCGGACAAGACGAAGAAAACTGCCGAAGAACCGAAGAGTTGGAAAAATAAGATATTTAGACGGAAGTCAATGTAAATTTATTTAAACGCAAATACCTATGGGACATAAAGTAAATCCAGTTGGACTGCGCTTGGGAATCACTCAAGATTGGAAATCCAAATGGTTCAGCAAAAAAGATTATAATAAAAACCTCAAGCAAGATATTGAGATTCGCTTGGAAGTGATGAAAAAATGGAAAGCAGCTTTTATTGGTGAAGTTGAAATTGAAAGATCTCAAGCGGCCGTGAAGATTATTATAAAGACTGCTCGTCCAGGAGTTTTAATTGGACGCGGTGGAAGCGGAGTCGAAGATATTAAGCACTATATTCAAAACACTTTTTTTAAAAGTAATCGAAGAGCTGATCTGAGAATTGAAATACAAGAAATCAAGAACTTTGAAGAAAGTGCCATGATTGTAGCTCAGAATGTTGCGGAGCAACTAGAGAAAAGAATCCCATTTAGGAGGGCGATGAAAATGATGCTGGAGCAAGCCATGAAAAATACCATGATCAAAGGAGTTAAGATTGAGATGTCAGGAAGATTGGGTGGAGCTGAGATGTCACGAAGAGAGTGGCTTTCGAAGGGAACATTACCACTTCACACATTGCGAGCGAATATTGATTTCGCTAGAGCGACAGCGTTTACAACATATGGAGCAATCGGAGTGAAAGCGTGGCTCTATAAGGGTGAAGTGTTTGATACTAAAAAAACGAATTAAAGTAAAAAGCGTATGTTGATGCCAAAGAAAGTAAAACATAGAAAAGTGCAGAGAGGCGGAGCAATCCGTGGCAATGCAATGCGAGGGAACTCAATCAGTTTTGGTAGTTTTGGTTTGAAAGCAGTTAGCGCCAGTCTCGTATCCTCAAGGCAGATTGAAGCTGCTCGTCGCGCGATGACAAGATATGTGCAAAGAGGAGGAAAGATTTGGATTCGGATTTTTCCTGATAAGCCAATGACAAAAAAGGGTGATGAAACTCCAATGGGTAAGGGAAAGGGAGCTGTGGATCATTTTGTTGCTGTGGTGAAGCCTGGGACTGTTATGTTTGAGATGGATGGTGTGAAAATAGAGATTGCAAAGGAAGCTATGCGACTTGCATCTCATAAGTTAAATTTGAAAACTAAATTTGTTACTAAAGAGGAATAAGAATATTGTTATGAAAATCAAGGAATTGAGAGAAAAAAATATTGCCGAACTAAAAAAGCTTCTTGCTGAAAAAGAAGAAGGTATTCGCAAATTCAGATTTGAGCTGGCAACAAAGCAAGTAAAGGGGATAAGACAGATCAGGACTGCCAAGCGTGATGTTGCTAGGATTATAACATTAATTGGTCAGGAAGATAAGTTAGTTTAAAGATAATTTTATGGATAGTCAAAAAGTTGAAAAAACCAAGATCATTACACGCAAAAAGGGCGTTGTTGTTTCTGACAAGATGCAAAAGACAATAGTTGTAGCCGTTGATACTCTTAAAACGCACCCTAAATACAAGAAGAAATACCGTTCAACCAAGAAATACAAGGCTCATGATGAGGAGAATAAATTTAAGATTGGAGATACCGTGGAAATTGTTCCATGCAAGCCAATTAGCAAGGATAAAAATTATCGAGTAGTTTAAATATATGATACAAGCAGAATCAAAATTGAATGTAGCTGATAATAGCGGCGCTAAGGTTATTAAATGCTTCAAGGTTCTCGGTGGAAGCAAAAGAAGATTTGCTCAAATTGGGGACATTATCGTTGCAAGCGTTAAATCAGCTGAGCCTCGAGGAATGGTGAAAAAGGGTGATAAGGTACGGGCTGTGATTGTTCGCCAAAGAAAAGAGTTTCGTCGAAAGGATGGCTCATATATTCGTTTTGATGAAAATGCTGCTGTGATTGTGGAAGCCAAAGAACCAAAGGGGACTCGAATTTTTGGCCCAATTGCCAGAGAGATTAGAGATAGAGGATATGCTAAGATTGCTTCTCTTGCTCCAGAGGTATTATAAATAAGAAAACGATTTAAGATGCAGTTATAATTATATGAAAATTAAGAAAAACGATTTAGTCAAGATGCTTGCAGGTAAAGACAGTGGCAAAACTGGGAAAGTTCTGCGTGTCTATCCTGCAGAGAAAAAAGTAGTTGTGGATGGTCTGAATATGCTCAAAAAACACAATAAACCTAGAAAAGAAGGAGAAAAAGGTCAAAGAGTGGAGATACCAAGAAAGATTGATATTTCTAATGCTATGATAGTTTGCCCTAAGTGTGGAAAGCCTTCAAGAATTGCTTACAAAACAGAGGGAGAGAAGAAGGTCCGGGTATGCAAGAAATGTCAAGCAGAAATTTAATTTAGAAGTTAATTAAAAGACAAGTATGTCAACTATTTACGAAAAATATAAGACCGAAGTAGCCGCAGAAATGAAGAAAAGTCTTAATCTGAGCAATGTTTTGCAAGTGCCAAAAATTGAAAAGGTGGTTGTTAATGTTGGAATTGGAAAATTCATTAAAGATTCTGCTTTGGTCACTGATATTTTTAATTCCCTAAAGGCGATTACCGGGCAAAAGCCAGTAATGACAAAAGCAAAGCAGTCAATTGCTGGCTTCAAGACAAGAGAAGGGTTGGAAATTGGAATCAAGGTGACTCTGCGCGGAAAGAGAAAGTGGGATTTTTTGGAAAAATTGGTTGGCGCCTCTATTCCACGTATTAGAGACTTTCATGGAATCAAACTGGGATCAGTGGATAAGGGCGGAAATCTTAATCTTGGAATCAAGGAACACCTCATATTCCCAGAAATTCTCCCGGAGCAGGTTAAGACTACTTTCGGAATGCAGGTGAATGTCGTGACGAACGCAAAGACTCAAGAAAAAGGAATGATGCTTTTCAAATTACTCGGATTTCCTCTTGAGAAGCGCGATAAATAGAGAGTTTTTATAATAAGTATTAAATAGAGCAAAATGGCCAAATTATCAGTTGAAGTTAGAGCAAAAAAGAAACCAAAGTTTTCCACGAGAATCGTGAGACGTTGTTGGAAATGTGGAAGAAAACATGGTTATATGCGCAAGTTTGATCTCTGCAGGATCTGCTTTCGAGAGCTTGCTAGTACTGGGCAATTGCCTGGCGTAAAGCGATCAAGCTGGTAGAGATTTTTCATTAGAATAAATTAAGAGTAATTGTATAGTTTGATTTGATATTAAATTTTGAATTTTAAAGAGTATGTTAGACCCAATCTCAGAAATGTTAACCAAAATTAGGAATGCTCAGATGGCAGAACATAAAACTGTCACCATTAGTGCTTCTAAGTTAAAAATGGCTTTAGCTAAGATTTTGGAAAAAGAAGGTTTCGTCGAAGCCGTTGCGAAAGAAAAGCAGGGTGATTTTGATGTGATAAAAATAACTTTGAAATATTATATCATTTCTAATACAAATAAAACACCAGCAATCAAGGGAATCAGAAGAATCAGCAAGGAAGGGCAAAGAATTTATGTTAAAAGTAAGGATGTTAGAAGCGTTAAAAATAATTATGGCGTTGCGCTTATTTCTACTTCCAAGGGCGTGATGACTGATCATGATGCGAAAAAGACAGGATTAGGCGGGGAGTATATTTGTGAGGTGTGGTAATTTACATTTAAAGAGCAGATCAATTTTATGAGTAAAATCGGAAAAAAATTAATAGCTATTCCTGACGGAGTGACTGTGGTACTCGAGGGGGATGTATTAAAAGCAAAAGGCCCCAAAGGGGAGCTCACTTTAAATGTTCATCCGGATGCCTTAGTAGAAATATCTGAAGGAACGATCATTGTCAAAAAAGCCAAGGAAGATGGTAGTTCTAATGCAATTTGGGGTCTGACTCGTTCACTTGTTAATAATATTATTATTGGAGTGAGCGCTGGTTATGAGAAAAAGTTGGAGCTTCAAGGTGTCGGTTTTCGCATGGCGATTCAAGGCAAGAAAATTGTGATGGCACTTGGATTCTCTCATCCAGTTGAAGTTGAGATTCCTGATGGAATTGTGGCAAAACTGGAAGAGAATAATGGGCTGCTTATTAGTGGAATTGACAAGCAAGCGGTTGGGCAATTTGCAGCAAATATAAAGGATTTGAAAAAAGTTGAGCCATATAAAGGCAAGGGCTTTCGCTATGCGGGAGAAAAAGTTAGGCGAAAAGCTGGAAAGAAAGCTGGAGCCAAATAAGTAATATATTTTTACGAAGATGAATAAAATTAGCCAAAACAATTTAAGATTACACCGAAAAAGACGCGTGCGCGCTAAGATTTCTGGATCTGCTAGCGTGCCACGACTGAATGTTTTTCGTAGCTTGCTTTCAATGAAAGCTCAAGTAATTGATGACGTAGCAGGAAAGACGCTTGTAGCAGCTGATACGAAAGCAGCAAACGTGAAAAATGATGTTGCGGGGGCGAAGGCAGTTGGAATGCTCATTGCTACGAAATGCTTAGAACAGAAAATCGCGGAAGTAGTTTTTGATAGAGCAGGATATAGATATCATGGAAAAGTCAAAGCTTTGGCTGAAGGCGCCAGAGAAGGCGGCTTAAAATTTTAAACTCTTTTAGTTACTAAACTATATGGCAAAGAACGATAGAAAATTTAGAGGAAAAAAAGAAAAGCCGGAATTTGAACAAAAACTCCTGGATCTTGCCCGTGTTACTCGCGTGGTGAAGGGAGGAAGACGATTTCGTTTTCGCGCAACTCTTGTAATCGGAAATCGCAAAGGCAAGGTTGGTGTTGGAGTCGGCAAAGGATCGGATGTGACAGATGCAATTGGCAAGGCTTTTGATGATGCTAAGAAAAATATGATTACTGTTGCAATTAAAAATAATACGATTGCACACGAAGTGCATCACAAAAAAGGCAGCGCAAAAGTAATTTTGAAACCAGCTAAGGAAGGAAGAAGTATCGTGGCTGGAGGGGCAGTGCGCGCTGTGGTTGATTTCGCTGGAATTCGCGATATTGTTTCTAAGTCCCTTGGAACAGCTAATAAGCTTAATGTGGCACGGGCAACTGTGGAAGCCTTGGGAATGCTGAGTGAATCAAAGACAAGAAAGGAAAGAATCGCTAAAGCCAATTAATTATACGCAATTTGATATTACAATTTTATGTTAAGACAAGATTTACAAATGAGCCAGCCGAGGAAGAAGAAAAAAACCATCGGACGTGGAGGCAAAAAAGGCACATATTCCGGCAAGGGAAATAAGGGACAAAAAGCGCGCTCTGGCGCACATGTTGATCCTTTGTTTGAAGGTGGACGCTCAACGCTGATTGATCACATGAAGAAAAAACGTGGCTTCACTTCGAGAACTAAAAAAAGAAGTATCGTGCAAATTGCGGACATCGAAAAGAATTTTGAAAATGGTGCTATAATCAGTGTGGAGTCTTTGGTGAATATGAAACTTGTCGCACGGAAAAATATTCCCTTGGGAATAAAAGTTCTCGGAAATGCTAAACTGACAAAAAAGTTTATCTTTGAAAAAGAAATCTTTGTGAGCGTTACAGTCAAAAAAGCGATTATATCTGCGGGTGGCGAGGTGAAGGTTGAGGAATTGGAGAAATAAAAAATAAAGCAGTGACTAGGGTATGCTAGCTAAAATCACTCAAATCTTTCGTATTAAAGAGCTCAGGAATAAGATATTTTTTATTCTGGCTCTTTTGGTCGTATTTCGTTTGGCAGCCAACATTCCTATCCCTGGTGTTGATCAGGATCGGCTCAAGGCATTTTTTGAGAGCAATGAGCTTTTTGGTTTACTTAATCTTTTTTCTGGGCAAGGATTGTCGAGTATTTCCCTGGTAATGCTTGGCGTGGGACCCTATATTACCGCCTCGATTATCATGCAGCTGCTTACGATGATTGTTCCAACATTGGAAAAAATATATAAGGAAGAGGGAGAGGCTGGGCGACAGAAATTTAATCAATGGACACGCTGGGCAACGGTGCCTCTCGCTGCGATGCAGACTTTTGGCATGATTGCACTTTTTCGTTCGCAAGGAATTATTGCCGCGACTGGAGCGACAAGCGTGATCTCGATGATGGTAATTGCCACTGCCGGAACGATATTCCTTATGTGGCTAGGCGAGCTAATCACGGAAAAAGGTGTTGGCAATGGAGTTTCGCTCATCATTTTTGCTGGAATCGTTTCTGCCATTCCCTCGACAATAGCCAAGACTTATGCGACAGCGGATTCGTCACAAATTTTTACTTATTTGATCTTGGGTGCTATTTTGATTTTGGCAATTTCTGCTGTGGTCTTTATGACAGAGGGGCAGCGCAATATGCCCGTTTCTTACGCAAAAAGAATTAAGGGTAATAAAATGTACGGCGGAACTTCAACGCATTTGCCACTGCGCATCAATCAGGCTGGCGTGATTCCGATTATTTTCGCACTTTCTATTATGCTTTTTCCAGGAATGATTGCTAATTTTCTTACGAAAAGTTCCAACACTACTCTTGCCAACTTGGCTGTGAAGGTGAGTGCGCTTTTTTCTCCAAGCAATTGGTTCTATTGGTTGTTTTATTTTATTCTTGTTGTCGCCTTTACTTATTTTTATACCGCAGTTGTTTTTGATCCAAATAAAATTGCTGAAAGTTTGCAAAAGCAAGGTGGTTACATTCTCGGAATTCGTCCAGGAAAAAATACCGCTGATTATCTCTATCGTATTATGAATCGGATTACTCTTTCTGGCGCAGTTTTTTTAGGTCTTATCGCAATATTGCCTTTTTTTGTGGAAAGCTTTACTAATATCGGGTCTATCTCTATTGGTGGAACTGGACTCTTAATCGTTGTTTCGGTTGTGATTGAAACAATCAAGCAGGTGCAAGGACAACTCGCGATGCGGGATTATGAAGGCTTTTAATCATGCAGCATGAAACATGAAACATGAAACAACTTTCTCTTAAATCTTAATGCGGAGAAGTTTGTTTTGCCAGAATTGTTACATGGTTCATGCTATATGTTATATGAATTTAGTGATTTTGGGTCCCCAAGGCTCAGGCAAAGGCACACAGGCAAAACTTTTGGCAGAAAAATTTGGCTTGGATCATTTTGATACTGGCTGCGCTTTGCGTCAAGTTGCTAAATTAGACACTCCTTTGGGGCGTGAGGTTTACGAGATTCAGAATGTGACAAAAACGCTTGTGCCAAGTCGAATATTGCGAGAAATTTTGCATATTCGCCTTGATGATCTCGGACGGGAACAGGGAGTCGTTTTCGATGGAGTTCCAAGAAATATTGATCAAGCAGGATATTTTGAGCAAGCACTGGGGGAATTTGGCCGGAAGATTGATCGAGTTATTTTTGTGGATATTTCTAAAGAGGAGTCGCTGAAAAGAATTGGAAAGCGGTTTTCTTGCGAAAAATGCAAAGAAGCGGTAGTCTTGAAAGAGGATGACCAAAATCTTATTTGTTTAAAATGCTCCGGGAAGTTGGTCCAAAGAGTGGATGATACGAAGGAAGGTATTGAAAAAAGATTGAGTATTTTTATGGAGGAAACGATTCCAGTGATTGAATATTTTGAAAATAAGAAATTGGTTTCCAGAATTGATGGATCTAAAAGTCCAAATGAAGTTTTTGAGGATATTTTAAAAATACTATGATTATCATCAAATCAAAAAAAGAAATAGATGCGATGCGCGAAGGCGGAAAACTGTTAGCTCAGATTATGGAGCAATTAAGCGGTATAATTATTCCCGGGCAAAATACTTTCGAGATTAACAAGCTAGCAAGAAAGCTTGTTTTTGATAATGGAGGATTTCCAATTTTTGAGGGCTATGGAGCTCCGGGTAATGCCTTTCCAGCCGCTATTTGCACCTCTATAAATAATGAGATCGTGCATGGTATTCCCAAGAAAAGTAGGATTGTTCATGATGGTGATTTAGTAAAAATAGATATCGGGATGACGTATAAAGGCATGATTACTGATATGGCTCGTACATATTCCGTTGGGAGGATTTCGACTGAAGCGCAGAGAATTTTAGATACAACTCGAGAATGCCTTGATGAAGGATTGGGGACAATCAAAGCTGGATCAAAATTGAGTGATTACGGGAAGGCAGTTGAGAAGCACGCTAAATTGCAGGGTTTTTCCGTGGTGCGCGAATTAGTTGGGCATGGAGTAGGCAGGGAATTGCATGAAGATCCGCAAATTCCGAACTATTCCTCTGCGATGCGAGAAATAATTCTGCAGGAAGGAATGACGCTAGCGCTTGAGCCGATGATTAATGCGGGCACTCATTATATAAAGGTATTGGGGGATGGTTGGACATATGCGACGAAAGACGGAAGGCTTAGTGCGCATTTTGAAGATACTATTGTGGTCACAAAAAATGGTGTTGAGATTTTAACTAGAGTTTAGCACAGTGTCATCCTCGAGAAGTCGGGGACCCAGGCACCTCAGGCTATAAAAAAAAGAAAAACAGGATTTGTTAGTTAAAAAATAGAAGTTAAAAGATTTATAATTCGATTTTCCAGAGTTTAAAACTAGTGGAACCTGGATCTCCGCCTTGCTCCACCGCTAAAGCTAAGGCGGCACGCGGTCGCGGGGATGACAATTATTTATATTTATGCCAAAAGATTCAACCAAAACAAAATATTATCTCGGTGTTGATTATGGTGAGTCAAAAATTGGCCTGGCGATTGCTGATAGCGAAACGCGGATTGCTTTTGCTTATGGTGTTGTCGCAAATGACAAAAATTTTTTAGAAAATATCTTAGATATAATTAAGAAAGAAAAAATCGAGCAAGTTATTATTGGCATTCCCGCTAGAATCAATCGCAAGGAAACAGCCTATGCTGGAGAAAAGCTGGGTCAGTATTTGGAAAAAACAGCAAAAATTGCCGTTGAATATCAGGACGAAATGTATTCAACAAAAATTGCCAGAGAGAATTTGAAAGAAAAAGGTCTTCGGGATATCAATCGCTTTGATGACGCCGAATCAGCGCGGATAATTTTGAATAGCTGGATGGAGAAAAGAAGTCTGTGAGTTTATCTCTTCTCTGTGATAGAATATATTCATACGGAACTATTTAGCTTAAAACAAAATGGGTAAAAGTTTATTTGGAATATTTTTTTTTGTTGTTGTGGTTTGTTTTTTTGTATCTTGCTCGGCTGTGGAAGCCAGTAATTTAACGAAGATATATGCTATTGGGGACAGTCTGACTGCTGGAAATGATTTGGCGCCTTCTTATACGGGAAAGCTGAATGTTTTATTGGGCTCTTCTTATTTGGTTGTCAATAAAGGCAGGGGTGGAAATACGACAGTAGAAATGCTTGGTAGATTTGAGGCTGATATTTTAACTGCTAAACCTGACTATGTTATAATTTGGGGCGGTATAAATGATGTTGGTCAGCATATTCCCGCTCAATCGATTGAGGAGCGACTTCAGATTATGTACACCATGGCTCATGAGGCGGGAATTAAGGTTGTGTCAGTTAATTTAATTCCTTTTAAGGGTGATAGTAGTCATTATTCATCTGAAAGGCAATTGATTGCAGATTCAGTAAATAGTTGGATTGCGAATTCGGCAATTGATGTTGATTATAGGATTGACATGAAGGTGCGCCTAGAAGACCCACAACGCGTCAACACGTTATTGCCCAAATACGACGATGGTGGCCATTTGCATTTGAGCATGGTTGGTCAAAATTTTGTTGGGGAAAATCTGTATCAATTGGTTGATTGGAAGGGGGACACTTCCGAATGCGCTAAAAATACTTGTCTTGGCAACTCTTGTTGGGATGGGATCAAATATACTCCTGGCGGTAGGATTGAAAATTGTGCCTCAGGAGAAGTTAGCGCTAGTGTTTCAGTCGTTAGCGTGCCCAGTTCTGTGTATCTAACATGGTCATCACACGCCGCCTCAAAATTAGAGGCTGCTTGTCTATCGGGACCAGTTATTATTGACCGGGGGGCATGGTTTCTCAGTGATTTGGATTGCAGGGCAAGTGGATTATTCAATGCGTGTACTGACAAGGGGTATTTGTTTAAGTTTAATGCTAAACAGATCGGTTCAGAGATGTGTATCTTTTATCCCATTAATAAAGTGGATAATTTATACGGAACTCCTTTTTCCGTTATTATTAAAGCGAAAAGCTCTTTTAGATTGATTCAATAAAAATTTAGCACAGCGCTCGATTAATTATTGAGCTCAAAGACTCGCATTTTGCTTAAATGCATTGATTTTATTCGCTTTTTAAGCTATACTGGCTTTATATGAGAGATTTTTTGATTGAAAAATTACAAGCTATTTTTTCCCGGATTTATCCGGATGTTTTGCTTTCGAGGACGGATTTTGAGATCAACTATCCACCAGAAGAATTTGGCGATTATTCGACCAATGTGGCTCTCAGATTGGCCAAGAAAGTAAAAGAGAACCCATTTAGAATTGCTGAGAATATCAAGACCGAACTAGAGAAAGATGATTCTCAAAAGGGGATATTTTCCAAAATTGAGGTAGCAGGTGCGGGCTTTCTTAATTTTAGCTTGTCCGCGGAAGCGCGTGGAGGTGAAATTGAAAAAATTATTAATTCTGGTGCTAATTACGGCAATAACGTTTTGGGGAATAAGACTAAAATTCATTTGGATTTTGTAAGTGCTAACCCGACTGGACCGATTCATCTTGGCAATGGTCGTGGTGGGCCGCTTGGCGACGTGCTTGCGAATATTCTTATAAAAAGTGGTTATTCTGTTTGGCGAGAATATTATGTGAACGATTTTGGCAATCAAATTAAAATTTTAGGTCATTCTATCCTCAAAAATGAGGAGGCTCAATACCGAGGAGAGTATATCGATATGCTGGCGAATAAAAATAAAGAACTGGATCCTTTTTTAGTGGGGCAAGAGGCGACAAAGACAATATTGGAAGAAATGATTAAGCCGGCGATGGAAAGTCTGGGTGTTAATTTTGATGAGTATTTTCGAGAAAGCTCATTGCATAAAAGTGGTGAGGTGGAAGAAGCTCTTGAAGAGTTAAGAGTAAGAGATTTCCTTTACGAGAAGGAGGGCGCACTGTGGTTTCGTGCGGAAAAATTTGGTGATGAAAAGGACCGCGTGATTAGAAAGACTACTGGAGAAATAACATATTTCGGAGGAGACATTGCTTATCATTTAAATAAATTGAAAAAGAGAGGATTTGATTTAGCTGTGGATATCTGGGGTGCAGATCATCATGGTGACGTCAAAAGAGTGGAGGGTGCGATGGAGGCCTTTGGGTATGCAGGGAAAGTAAGAGTACTTCTAACTCAGAATCTGACTGTAATTAAGAATGGCGAAGAATTTAAAATGTCAAAGCGCAAGGGTCAATATATTTGCCTAGAAGACTTACTTGATGAGGTTGGAAGAGACGCTGTGCGGTTTATTTTCTTAGCCTACAGTGCTAATTCTCCAATGATTTTTGACATTGATTTAGCACGCGAAAAATCTAACAAAAACCCAGTTTTCTATGTCCAATATGCCCATGCTCGAATGGCGGGGATTTTACGAAAAACAGAAAAGGAGGCTGTAGCAAAAGCTGATTACTCACAACTTATGGCCAAGGAAGAGGTTGAGCTTATTCGCCATTTAATGCGTTTTCCCGATTTAGTTTTAGAGATTTCTGAGAATTTTGAAGTTCATAGGCTTACACATTATGCTATTAAACTGGCTGATAAATTCCACAGCTTCTATCACGCTTGTCGGATTTTAGATGAAGAAAGGAGTTTGGCGGCAGCGAGAAGGGAGTTGGTCAGTGCGACCAAAGTCGTCTTGGGTGAAACTTTGCGATTGATTGGGATTAGCGCGCCGGAGAAGATGTAGGTATTTATTTCAGTTTTGATTTTTTTTATGGCTTGTTTAAAAGATCTCCTAGCTGATGCAGAAAAACTGAAAAATCCTATCAAGGCTAAAATTCTGGCAGGATTTTTTAAGACGGGCAAAGGCGAATATGGCGAAGGGGATATTTTCTGGGGAATTGTTGTGCCAAAACAAAGAATTGTTGCACGAAAATATTTTCAAGAAGTTAATTTTATTGATTTGCAATATTTGCTAAGGCAAAAAGTGCATGAGCTGCGCTTCATGGCCATCGCTATCTTGGTTATGAAATATCAAAATGGAGATTTGAAAGAAAAGAAGCGGATCGCTAACTTTTATCTGCGTAATTTAAAAAGAGTGAATAATTGGGATTTGGTCGATCTTTCTGCCCCACAAATTCTTGGAGATTATTTTTTCGAGAAAGACAAGGCTGCTTTGTATGAATTGATAGGGTCTGAAAATATTTGGGTGCGGCGCGTTGCAATGCTTTCGACTTTCGGTTTTATTAAAAAAGGTGACTTTACTGATGCCTTAAGGATAGCTAGGTCCTTGCTCTTTGATGAACATGACTTGATTCATAAGGCGGTGGGATGGATGCTTAGAGAGATTGGCAAGCGAGACAGGAAAGTTGAGGTAGCATTTTTGGATAAATATGCCGGAAATATGCCCAGAACCGCCCTGCGCTATGCGATAGAAAAGTTTGATCAGAAAGAGCGGGAAAAATATTTAAAGATGTGCTAGAATGGTACTATAAAATATTTTAAAATAAAATTATGGAAACTGGAAATAAATTGGAAGATAATAATATTGTAGTAGTTGAAAAAAAGGACCAAAGGATGAAAATAATTTTGCCAGTTTTGGCTTTTTTATTTTTTGCACTGTTGATTGCTCAAAACTACTTTTATACTAAAAATGATAGGGGGGCAAAGGAGACCACTCAAATGAACGGTTTAAACGCGAAGAATATTTCACTTGCAGAAAAACTGAAAAATGAGTCTAAGATTAAAAAAATGTCTAATTACGAGGAGCTTCAGGCGTTCGTGGAAAGCAATTCTTCTAATAATAGTTTCGGCGGAAGGATGATGTATGATAGTTTTGCTGGAAACGTCGCTACTCCGATGGCGGAAAAAAGCGCGCAGTCTTCGCTCGACACTGGTTCTGGGGATTATTCCCAAACAAATATTCAGGTGGCTGGTGTAGATGAGGCTGATTTAGTGAAGACCGATGGAGAATACATTTACAGCGTGGCGGATAAAACTCTTTTTATTACTAAGGCAAATCCAGTTTCTGTAGCCGGTGTGGAGTCAAAAATTGAATTTAAATCTAACCCACAAAGCATTTATCTAAAGGGAAATCGTCTTGTGATTTTTGGCGGAGATCAAGATGTTGTGACGATGGATTATTATCGTGGTTTTAAGCGTAAATCTCCTTACTCATTTTTTAAGGTTTTTGATATTACGGATCGCAAAAATCCAAAGCAGATTCGCGATTTAGATTTTGAAGGAAGTTATCTGAATTCGAGGATGATTGGTGGCTTTGTTTATTTCCTTACCTCGACTTATGCGCAGTATTATGATGGAGAAATGCCTGTGCCAAGGATACTTGATAGTGGAAAAGAATTATATACGGGTCAGAATTTGGCTAAATGTCCCAAGTGTCCAGATGTTTATTATTTTGATATGCCATATGAGTCGATAAATATGGTGAATGTGGCTGCTGTGAACATTGATGATGAAAAAAGTGATGTGACAAATCAAGTTTATCTATTGTCTGGTGAACAAAATTTTTATGCGTCGCAGAATAATTTATATATCACATATACGAAACATTTGAGCGAATACGATCTATTTATGGGTATGGCGAAAGATTTGCTTTTAACTCGCCTCAGCGTGAAAGATCAAGAAAGGGTTGAGAAAATTGAAGCTGTGGACGGCTCTATTTTAAGTGAGCGGGAGAAAATGAGCAAAATTAGTGTAGTTGTAGAGCGCTATTTGGCTTCTTTGCCCGATGAGGAAGAAAAGAAGGCGGAAAAAGAACTGTCTGGTGAGATGCAAAAAAAATATACAGACATTTCTAAAGAATTGGAAAAAACGGTTATCCATAAGATAGCTATCGATAAAAATAAAATTGAATATAAAAATTTCGGCGAAGTAACTGGGGCAGCACTCAATCAGTTCTCGATGGATGAAGATGGTAATGGGAATTTCCGCATAGCTACAACTAAGAGTCAGGTCTTTTCTCCGCTTTATTTTTCTAGTAATTTTGGGGGAGAAGAGATGGCGAAAATTTCTAGCCCGACAAATCTTCCTGAGGGTTCTAGTCAAAATCAATCGTATAGTAATCTCTATGTTTTGGATGCTAATTTGCGCGTGGTTGGCAGCGTAGAGAATTTGGCAAAAGGAGAGCGTATCTATTCGGCCAGATTTATGCAAAATCGTGCCTATCTTGTGACGTATAAGCGAACAGATCCTTTATTTGTGATTGATCTGAAGGATACTAGGAATCCTCGGGTTCTTGGAGAGTTAAAGGTCCCTGGTTTTTCTAGCTATCTCCATCCTTATGATGACACGACGCTTATTGGCCTTGGAAAAGAAACAGAGGAAAATAGCGCTGGATCAGTGACGACAAAAGGACTTAAACTTTCACTATTTGATGTTAGCAACGTTTCTAGCCCTCGCGAGATTGATAAATATGAACTTGGCTCGGCTGGTAGCGATTCATTAGCTCTTTTTGATCATAAGGCCTTTCTTTTCTCGCGTGAAAAGAATTTATTGGTAATTCCAGTGACACTGATGGATAATTCGATTGGTATGCCAACTTCGTGGCAGAATTCATTCAATGGCGTCGCGGTTTTTAGTGTTGATAATAGCGGATTTAAACTGAAAGGAAAAATCAGCCAGAACAGTGGAATTGATTCGGGATCAAGTAATAATTACTATGATAATGGCTTGAAGCGCTCGCTATATATTGATAACAATCTCTACACGGTATCTGATCAATATTTGCAAATTAATAAATTGGAAAATCTTGATCTGATTAAACGCATTCCGCTTAAGGGAGAGGCTGATTTTCGAGTAACGCCAACCCATGGCTCCGGTGTGACTCCTAATCTTCCAATTGATTTTTCTATTACCAAGGGGAAGTTGGAATAGTGTGGGTATAGAAGATTTTTATGCTAAATTGTTTCATCTTTGGGTTTTTTATGCTACAATGATGGTGATGCTTAAGCAGTAATATTTTTGTCAAAATCATGAGTAATAAAGTGTATCTTTCTGTTATTATACCTGCCTATAAGGAGGGGAAAAGAATTGGTGTAAATCTGGAGGAATGTGAAAATTATTTTAAGGATAAATCGTATAGTTATGAAATCGTTGTTGTGGTTGATGGCTCTCCTGATAATACTGCCGAACTGGCTCGGACTTACCAGGGTAGATTTGAAAATTTTAAGGTTATCGATAATCCAGAAAATCATGGGAAGGGTTATGTTGTACGACAGGGATTATTGGAGGCGGTGGGTGAGTATCGGTTATTTTTTGACGCTGATGGATCAACATCGATTACTCATCTTGACACATTTCTCCCTGAGTTTGAAAAAGGTTTTGATGTTGTGATGGGTTCTCGAGATATTGATGGAGCTTATGTGCAGATACATCAAGCCAAATGGAAGGAAATATTCGGTGATACTGGTAATTGGGCGATTAGGATTGTTCTTGGTCTTTGGGGCTATCCAGACACGCAGTGTGGATTCAAAATGTTGAATGCGAAAGCCGCCCAGGCAGTAGCAAGTCGTATGGTTGTTGATCGATTTGGGTTTGATTTTGAATTAGTTGTACTGGCCAAGAAGCTTGGCTTTAAGATTAAACAGATGCCAGTGAGATGGCTAAATGAAGCTGGATCAACAGTGAGCCTCACGGGACCAAATGGTTATTTTCAAGTTCTTTGGGATTTATTAAAAACACGAATGCGGCTATGGGGAGGAAAATATAATATAAAAAAATAGAGTCAAATGTTTTGCACATAACACCTTTTTTGGAGTATTCGAGTGTTAAATATTTGGCGTTTGTAATAGCTTGGAAAAAGAAAAAAATAAAACAAAATCGACTGAATTGAGGCAAGACCTAATAACTGGAGATTGGGTTGTTGTGTCGACTATTCGCGCGAAACGGCCCGATGAGTTTGCGAAAAAAGAGATGGAAGACGATGGTCAGGAGGATGCTTCTAATTGCTTGTTTTGTGATCCGAAGCTTTCTGGCCAAGAAAAGGACGTGTTGCTTTATGGAACGGGTGATGATGATTGGAGCTTGCGAGTTTTTCCTAATAAGTATCCCGCTTTTTCGCGTCCGACAGGAGGACAGATTACGCATAAAGAGGAGGGCCCTTATTTTTGGATGGATAGTGTCGGTTATCACGAGGTGATTGTGACAAGGGATCATGATAAGCATATCGGGAGGATGGAGCAGATCATGGTGGCGGAAGTTTTGGACGCATACCAATCACGCTATATTGATTTGATGAATAAGAAGTCGGTAAATTATATCGATATTTTTCACAATCATGGAAAGCGGGCTGGTGCTTCAATTTCACATCCACATTCACAGCTGATGGCAATCCCAATAATCTCTCCTTATGTGAAGTCTGAGTTGGATGGAGCCGAACAGTATCACAAGGCAAATAAGCAATGTGTTTATTGTGCAATGTTGGAATGGGAAAGGGAGGTGCAAAAAAGAATTGTTTTTGAAAATGAGGAATTTGTGGTGTTTTGTCCTTTCGCAGCGCGGTCTAATTTCGAAATGTGGGTGATGCCAAAAAAGCACAAGCCCTATTTCGAGAGGATGACTGAGGTGGAAAAAATGGCAGGAGGAGAGGCTTTGCAAAAAGCGATTGCCAAGCTGGATAAAGCACTAAATAATCCTGATTTTAATTTCTATATCCATACATCACCCTGCGATGGCAAAGATTACCCACATTATCATTGGCATATTGAAATTTTGCCGAAGCTGAACATTTGGGCAGGATTTGAAGTTTCAACGGGAATTGAAATCGTCACGATTAGTCCAGAAGATGCAGCGGAGTATCTAAGGGAGATTTAGATTAATAATTGAAATTTAGCTTTATGGGTTTTATCGATTTTATTTTGAATGTAGATGTTCATTTGGGAGAAATTATTGCTAATTATGGAAGTTTGACTTATGGCATTTTATTTGCGATTGTTTTTGCGGAAACCGGATTTGTCTTTACCCCATTTTTGCCCGGAGATTCGCTTCTTTTTGCGGCGGGAATGTTTTCGGCCACTGGATCATTTAATATTGTGATACTTGCTCCACTCCTTTGGGCAGCAGCTTTTCTTGGGGATAATATTAATTATTGGGTTGGATTTTATTTTGGAAAAAAAATTGTTGATAATAAATATATTCCCGTTAATCAAACTCATATTGACCAGACACAAGAATTCTATCACAAGCACGGAGGAAAAACCGTTTTTTTGGCGCGATTTATGCCAATTATTCGGACATTTGCTCCGTTTGTGGCGGGAATTGGGAGAATGGAATATCAAAAATTTCTTTTGTATAGTATTTCCGGAGGTTTCGTTTGGGTTTTTGGTTTTGTTTTGGCAGGGTATTTTTTTGGTAATATCCCGATTATCAGAGATAACTTTTCTATTGTGATTATGGGAATAATTGCGGTTTCGGTTTTGCCAGCGATATTTAAAATATCAAAAGAATGGTTAAAGAAAAAACAAGTATGAAAAAAATAATTATCGGTAACTTAAAAATGAATATCTTATCTCAAGCTGAGCGAGAGACGTATCTCGGTGCGGTTAAAAAAGAATTAGCAGGAAAAAAAATAAATAATGCTGAAATTGTACTTTGTCCGCCGGCAATCCACTTGGAAAGTTTCGGAAAGGTGCTAGGAAAAAAAGTTGCGCTAGGCGGGCAAAACTGTTTTTGGGAAGAAAAGGGCTCGTATACGGGAGAAATTTCACCAGTAATGCTGAAAAATTTCGGCTCAGAATATGTGATTATCGGTCATAGTGAAAGACGTAAGTATTTTTTTGAAAATGATCAATCAATCAATCAAAAAGTGCTAGCAAGTCTTAAAAATGGTCTTAGTCCAATAATATGCGTGGGTGAAACGAAGGAAGAGCGGCAATCTGGCGAGACAATGCATGTAATAACCAGGCAAATTAAAGAAGCTTTCGCTGGCGTGGCTCCAGGAAAGTTGGAAAAAATAGTCGTAGCCTATGAACCGATTTGGTCAGTTGGATCAGACAGTATCCCGACAAGCAATGAGATTATGGAGGCAAAAGTTTTGATTCAAAAAATTCTGTCACGGAATTTTTCTCAAAATATGATTCAGAAAATGCGTATAATTTATGGTGGATCGGTCAGTGTGAAGACTGTAGGACAGGCGTGCATTGAAAGTGGAATGGAGGGTGCTCTGATTGGGAGGGAATCGTTGGCGCCGAGGGAGTTTTTGAAAATAGCTAGGATAATTAATGGATAATAATTTAATTTATGATTACTTCAGTCAAGGAAATTTTGACAAAAGCAAAAGAAGGTAGTTATGCTGTAGGAGCATTTAATACTGTTAATCTTGAGACGACGCGGGCGATTGTGGCAGCAGCAAAGGAAATGCGCTCTCCCGTGATTATCCAAGTAACGGAGAAAACGATGGAATATGCTGGAGGAAGGGGGATTTTCCATTTGATAAAAAATGATGCTGAATTTTATGCTGCTGAAATCCCGATTGGGATTCATCTTGATCATGGGAAAAGTTTGGAAATAATCCAGCGAGCAGTTGCGATCGGATTCACCTCCGTTATGTACGATGGATCTCGAAAAGTCTTTGCTGATAATTTGGAGATAACAAAAAAAGTAGTTGAGTTTTGCCATGAGAGTGGGGTGGATGTCCAGGGGGAGCTGGGCAGTGTGCCCTATCTCGGTGAGGCTCAGATGGGAGATATTGATTGGGATAAGTATATGACCGATCCTGTTCAGGCGAAAGTATTTGTTGAAGAGACTGGAATTGATGCTCTTGCGGTGGCGATTGGAAATGCACATGGGTTTCTCAAGGAAAGAGCTCAGCCAGATTTTGATCGGATGGCGATGATTAATAAGAATTGTGCTCTTCCTTTTGTCTTGCATGGAGCGTCAGATTGGGAGAATGGAAAGGTCGTGGAGGCAATAAAAAATGGCGTTAGCTGTTTCAATGTGGACACTGCTATTCGTATCGCCTTTGTTAATAATCTGATTAATTCCGTCAGTGGTCAGGGTGAGTTAGGATTTGATTTGAGAAAGCTTTTGGGTGGGGCTCAGGACGCAGTAAAAGAGACTGTTAAATATAAGATGAAGATATTTGGTAGTGATGGCAAGGTTTGATGCTAGTAGGTCGCTCGGTCCAAAAAGTAGGTAGAATATTATAGGGCAAAAGAAAAATGAGCATCAGAAAAGCTGGGGCCTTGCGCTTCAGTTTTTGTTTTTTACGTGATATAATCAATGTATGCAAAACAATGTGACAGTAGAAAAAATATTAGTTTCATATGATCCGGAAGTGCAAAATTTATTGCCAGTGCTGAAAAAAATTAGTGCTGTTTTTGGGTTTATTGGCAGCAAAGATGCGGAAATTGTTGCGGAGTATTTTGGGCTGTCGCTAGCGAAAATTTGCGAAGTAGCTAGTTTTTATGATTTGATTAAAACTAGAAAACCAGCTAATTTGGAAATTAAGGTTTGCTCTAGCGGGGATTGTGCTTTAGGCTCCTCGGCTGAAATTATCCAAGAAATTGAAAATTATTTTCGAATTAAGGCTGGTGATGAATTTAATCCAAAAGTACGTTTGGAAAAAAACAGCTGTCTTGGTCGATGTGCTGAGGGGCCAATTATGATTGTAAATGGGAAAGTTTTTGAAAAAGTAACCGTGAGTAGTGTGCATCGAATTCTGGGCGAGTATGTTTGAAGTATATGAATAATATAAAAATTATCACCGAACATTGGGGCAAAATTAATCCTTTAAAGATAGAGGACTATGTTTCTGTCGGTGGTTATGAGGCGCTCAAAGAATTCATTGAAAAATCAGATTCAGAAGGCGCATTGAAAGAAGTAAAATTATCGAGACTTTCTGGGCGAGGTGGGGCGGGCTTTTTAACGGGAGTGAAATGGGAAATGGTCTCCGCGCAGAAAGGTGAAAAATATTTTGTTTGTAATCTGGATGAATCAGAGCCGGGGACGTATAAGGATCGGTTAATTGCAGAGAATAACCCGCATTTACTTTTGGAAGGGTTAGTTCTTTCTGCTCTCACGATTGGTGCAAAAAAAAGTTATATCTATCTCAATGGAAATTACGAAAAAGCAAAGGAAGTTTTAGCGCGAGCAATTTTGCAGGCCCAAGAGCGTAAATTTTTAGGGACAAAAATATTGAGCTCAAAATATTCACTAGAGATTGAAATTTTTTCTGGCGCCGGAGCCTATATCTGCGGAGAAGAAACAGCACTCTTGAGTTCCATCGAAGGCAATCGCGGAGAGCCAAAAATGCGGCCACCTTATCCAACGGAATGTGGACTTTTTGGAAAACCTACGGTAGTGAATAATGCTGAAACGATTGCTAGCATTCCCTGGATTATCCAAAATGGCGGAAAAAAGTATCTCAAGTGCGCTACAAAATTATTTGTGCTTGGTGGGTCTGTTAAGAATATGGGTGTGTTTGAGGCTCCAATCGCTACTACGATAGATGAGGCAATTACTAAATTGGGAGGAGGAATGCAGGATGGTAAGGAATTTTGGTTCGCCCAAGTTGGTGGTGCATCTGGAGGAATATATCTAGAAAAAGAGCTAGGTGGGCCAATTCTAGGGTCAGGCGCAATTTTGGTAGTGGACAGGACTGCTGATATTTATGATCTATTATTATCCTGGACCGGATTTTTCAGGCGAGAATCATGTGGAAAATGTGTGCCATGCCGTGAGGGGACTTTTCGCCTACATGAGATTGCCGAACGCTTAGTAGATGGTGAGATAGCTGATCGTGACAAGGAAGCACTAAATGATATTTTGTGGACACTAGAGAATACAACTTTTTGTCCATTGGGAAAATTTGCTGCCACGGCAGTGCGAAATGCTATTGATAAACTAGGAATTTTAAAATAAATTATGCAAATCAAAATCAATAACAAAAAATATGCTGCGAAAGTGGGGGAAACTATTTTCCAAGTTTGCATGCGTGAGGGAATAAAAATTCCCACGCTTTGCGGTGCGAAATATTCGCATGAAGGTTTGTGTCGCGTTTGCGTGGTGGAAAATAGTGGGCGTCTTATTACGTCTTGCAATACAAAAGTTTGTAAGGATATGGATCTTGTGACTGAGAGTGAAAAAATTTCCAAGGCGCGTCGAATTAACTTAGAGCTTTTATGGGCGGATCATGCGGGGAAGTGCGCTACTTGCAAGAAAAATAGATTGTGTGATTTGCAGAAATTAGCCGAGGAATATAGAATTGAAAACTTCCATTTTGTGCCCAGGCGTGGCGAAATGACTAGTTCCGAAGAGCAAAAATTGCTCAGAGATAATTGGTCGCGAGTAGTTGTGGAAAATGAAAATCCTTGTATTTCGAGGAATTCCGAGTTTTGTGTGGAATGCCGAAGATGTATTAATATCTGTCCGGAGCAAAAATTTGGCTTCAATCATCGCGCAGGAGATGTTGTCGTCGGGACGCCATATGAAAAGGTGCTGGATTGTAGTTTTTGTGGAAAATGTGTTGAGGCGTGTCCTGTGGCGGCACTCACTGATCAAAACGATTTTTCAAAAATAATTAAAGACTTGGATGATTTGAAAAAGTTTTCTGTGGCGGTCATCGATTTAGAAATGGACGGAAAAATAAGTGAGCAGTTGAAAAATATTTCTCACGAGCAAAATTTTGAAAAAATATTTTTTGATTTAGGTTTTGAAAAAATAATAAAATTAGAAGAAAAAGAGCGAAATGAGGAAGACGAGATTATTAAAAATATCAGAACTGAATATGCTCGAAAAGAAAAAATTGATCCAAAAAATATTTGCACGTTTTTTATTTCTTCTAAAATTTATAAAAAAGTTCGCAAGAATGAATATTTGGACTATGTCCTATCGGAGCGAGAAGTGGTGAGGTTGGTGAGAGATAGAGGAAATATTGTAGCGGGGAAAATGAAAATTAAAGCTTAGATAAGGCCTATGTGTCTCGCGATTCCAGGAAAAATTATGGCAATTAAAAATCAACTGGCGACAGTTGATTTTAATGGTATTGAAAAAGAAATCAATATTTCATTAGTGGATGCTAAGATTGGTGAATACGTTATGGTGCATGCTGGTTTTGCGATTGAAAAAATGGATGATGAATATGCAAAAGAGATGATGGGGTATTTGGGGAAAAAGTAATATGCAACCTACCACGGACAAAGTCATAGATGATATTCAAAAAAAGGCGACCCAGATCGGTCGACCTTTGCGGTTCATG
Source organism: uncultured bacterium (assembly GCA_903937035.1). Taxonomy (GTDB): domain Bacteria; phylum Patescibacteriota; class Minisyncoccia; order Moranbacterales; family UBA2206; genus UBA9630. The sequence goes on along the minus strand of CAIZXS010000023.1, from coordinate 14,488 downwards.
GAGCTCTGTGGGACACACGCGCAGACGATCGCGGAACATGGAATTAAAAAACTGATGCCGAAAAACATTACCCTTGTTTCCGGGCCAGGTTGTCCGGTTTGTGTAACGGATCAATCAGACATTGATATTGTTGTTGGTCTTGCACTGACAGGAATTCCAATTGCTGTTTATGGCGATACGATGCAAGTTCCGGGGAGCACGATGAGTCTTGAGGAAGCGCGAAGGAGCGGCGCAGATGTACGGATCGTTTATTCAATTACTGAGGCGGTTGAGTTACAAAGAGAAGGGCTGGGTTTAGTTTTTTTTGGGCTTGGTTTTGAAACGACGACGGGAATGACGGCCTGGGCAATAAAAGAAGGGCTCACGGTTTATAGTGCCCATAAACTCTTTCCTCCGGCGATGCAAGCACTTCTTGAAAACAAAAAAATCCGAGTCGACGGTTTTATCGATCCGGGGCATGTGAGTGCCATAATTGGCACAGAAGTCTATCAAAAATTCAATATCCCTCAGGTCGTGGCTGGTTTTTCTGGTGAAGATGTTTTAGTTGCAATCAATGTGCTGCTTACACAGATCTTGGAAAACAAGTCTCGTGTGGAAAATGCTTACGGTAGGCTAGTGAAAAAGGGAGGAAATAAAAAAGCGCTAAAGTTAATCAACGAAGTTTTTGAAGTTAGTGATGCGAAGTGGCGAGGCCTTGGAGAAATCAAGAATTCTGGACTAAAAATTCGAAAAAAATATCAGGCACAAGATGCGGAATTTGTGCATGGGAAATTGATCGAAAAAATAAAAAAAGAAATAAGGCCAAAAACAAGTGCTTGCAGGTGCGGATTGGTTTTGCAAGGACTTCTTGAGCCAAAAGATTGTTTACTGTTTAGGAAAGTTTGCACGCCGAATAGCCCACAGGGGGCTTGCATGGTTTCGGTGGAGGGGAGTTGTAATGTGGAGTATCGATATAATAATTGAAAATGTAAATCTCAAAATGGAAAATGACAATTTAAAATTTAAAAAGAAATTTATTGAATTGGAAGATGGTGGCGGAGGCGAAAAGTCATCAAAGCTTATCTCTGAGATTAGGAAGTTTTTCCTTGTGTCAAAAAAATGGGAAAATACCAAAGATGATGGGGCTGTATATGATCTGGGAAAGGAAAAATTAGTCTTCACAACTGATGCGTTTATTGTGGATCCAATTTTTTTTCCGGGCGGAGACATTGGGAAAATCGCCATTTGCGGGACGATTAATGATCTCTCGGTGATGGGCGCGCTGCCGATTGGAATATCACTCAGTGTTGTGATTGAGGAAGGTTTTCCCCTGGAAGATTTGAAAAAAATAATGCAGTCAATTGGAAAAATTTCCAAGGAGACCGGTGTGCCGATTGTGACGGGGGACACTAAGGTGACCGAAAAAGGCAAAATTGACAAGATTGAAATTACGACTTCTGGCGTGGGGCTCGCTAAGAAGGTTATTGAAAATGGCGGAGCAAAAGTGGGCGATGTGATCATTGCTTCCGGCAATCTGGGCGAACACGCCGTGGCGCTTTTGGCTAGTCGTTTTAATTATCGGACAAAAATAAAAAGTGATTGCCAGCCCGTAACAGCCGAAATTCAAAGTATCTTACCCTATCTCACTTCTTGCAAAGATCCGACGCGTGGTGGAGTGGCGGCGGTGCTCAACGAAATGGCGGAAAAATCTAAAATGAGATTCGTACTTGAAGAAAATAATTTACCTTTTGCCAAGGAAACCGTGGCGCTTTCTGGGCTTTTGGGCATTGATAAGTTTTCTTTTCCGTCCGAGGGCAGATTTGTGGCAACGGTTGCAAAAAAAGACAGCAACAAAGTAATTGAAATTCTTAGGAAATTTAATCGTGAGGCTAAGATTACGGGGGTAGTTTCAAAAGGCAATGGTGTATGGCTCAAGACTAAGCTTGGTAGTGAGAAAAAAATTGAAGTGCCAAAAGGAAAGTTGATTCCGCGGATATGCTGACATAAGTTACTTTGAAAGTAAGTAGCAAATAATCTGTCCAAAAGAAAGCCCGGCGTCGCCGCGGGGGATCTCTTTGCTTGCATAAGCACCTTGGGAAATTAAATATACAGAAATAATTTTGTTATTGGCGATGCCACCGGCTATAAAAATGTCATTCTGAGCGCAGCGCAGCGGAGTCGAAGAATCTTCTGTAGAATATCGCTGGTGGTATTTGCAGGTAGATCCCTGCCTACCGGCAGGCAGGCTTCGACTTCGCTCAGGATGACAACTGTTTTTTATGAGTTCATATAATCCCCGAGCGACATAGAGTTGTGCAGTTGCAGCTAGGCGCTTCTTATCTTTATGCAAATTTTTAATTAAATATTCAAACAAAAAAGTCGTGTTTAAAACTCGCTTGCCCTGTGAAAGTATAATTTTTGGTTTTAAATCCACATAGGGTCTTGTGGAGTTGGTTTCTAGCGGAGCGATCGGTTCGTGCTTGTATTTTCTCTCATTTTCACAAAAACCTAAAAGTAGCGAAACAGCATCTAGGACTCGGCTGGTGCTGGAAGTTTCGAGGCAGTTGAAATTTTGCTGGAGCTGGGCGTAAATTAACTCAAATTCGTTTTTGGTGTAGTAGTTTTTTACGAAGCGGTAAGTAGTATTTTTTCTTTGTGTATTGCTCTTTAACCTCACCCCCAACCCCTCTCCTTGGTAAGGAGGGGGTAACAATACCTTATCCAAAATGCTAATCAACATTCGCGCCGGTTCTCTTATTGCTAAATCTCCACCGATCAAGACTTGATTTTCAAGATGGCCGATTCGTTCGATAATTTTTATTTTTGATTTTTCCTGCCTGCCGGTAGGCATGGGATTTTTGATTTTAAACACTTCTCCTCCCCAAATTTTTTCATCAGTTCCATAGCCCGTTCCATCCATAGCAATCCCGTAAATGGTATCTGGTATCTGGTATTTAGTATCTAATATGATTTTTTCGCCGATAGTTGAGAAAAGGTGCGCTAGGTGGTGTTGAACTTGAATATGCTTAACTTTGTATTTTTTACCTAGAGCTTTGCCCCAAACCGAAGTCAAATAGAGAGGATGTAGGTCGGTGAGAAGTAGGTCCGGTTTGAATTTATTTTTTTTCAAAAATTCCAAAACCGCCGCTTGATATTTTTGCCAGTTTTTTTCTTTCAAGAGATCACCAAAATTCTCCGAAAAATAAATTTTGTTTTGTGCAAAAAAACAGAAATTTCCTTCGGATTCGGCGCCGAGGGCGAGGATAGTCTGCTTGGTTTTTTGGGGGAAGGGGTGGGTGTTCATATGATGAGAATAGTATAGCATGGAGGATTTTTTTTGTTGCACTTGACAGATGGCGATAAATGTCGCAGGATAGGTAATTATTGGACATTGCTTAATATGGCAATATCGGGTACTTTACGAAATTGATAGAAATAGGCCAAAAAGCCTTTAAAATTATATCGAAGGGAGAAGCTATGAAAATTACTCCAAATGGTGTGGCACTTTTTGCGGCTGTTGAAATGGCTCGCAAAGAAAAGAAGAATCAAAAATGCGATCTTCTACAAGCAGAGTTAATTGTAGCACCAAAGATGCTTTCATTAGAGCGCTTTGCAGAAATCTTCCCATTGGAAGCGGGGGTGAAAGATCGAGTTGCGGCGTTTACTAAAAACTTAGGAAAAGCCAATATTGATGGTGTAACGGTGGCGCTTTTCTTTGGCGGCGATGAATGCGCTGAGTACGTGAAGGCAGATCTTCGAGAGAAGGGTTTCGTTAATGGTGCTGCTATGGCGCTCCTTCTTTTCAGGTTGCTTCTGCCGATAAAAATTAAAAAAGAGAAAAAAGGTGAAGGGTATTCTGGCTTATATTTCAATAACGGAGCGGAGGTTATCTTTACGCATCTCCAACTTCTTTGCGGTAATGCCGATATTCTTGAAGCAGGACCTATGTTTTTTACTCGCTATGGCTATATAATCAGTTCATGTGAGAAAAGAATCTATGGGCCTGTTCTAGAAGAGCAGGCAGTTAGCTCACTTATTTATGGAGCATGTGCAAGGAGAGGTGTTGTTGATTGCAGAAAAATTCTTTCTCCACTCCACTTCGTTAAGAAATGAGTCGTTTTTCGATAAGGGCAGATCAAATGATCGGCCCTTATTTAATTTATGGTTGTTATGTGCTAGAATAGAGCTGTGAAGTTAAATTATATTTCTAAAACAATGGTAATTAAAAATAAACCAGAAACAAAAAAAGCTAAACCGAAAAAGGCAGTGACAGATAAAGCGAAAGCAATAAAAAAAGTGGCAGTGGTCAAGACTAAGGTGATAAAGAAAACAGCAGTATCAGGAGCGAAAACAAAAGTGGTAGAAAAAAAAGCCAGCGGAAAACCACGTGTAGCGATTATTAGTCTGACTTCTTGTGAGGGTTGCCAGTTTGTCCTGCTTGATCTTGGTACGCGCTTTTTGGCACTAACAGAAATAATTGAGCTGGTTGATTTCCGGCTGATTGAAGACTGGGAGGATGATGGCGGAATGTTAGACTTGGTTCTCATTGAGGGAAATCCTGTGACGAAAGAAAATGAGAAAACGCTACTTGAAGCAAGAAAAAGAGCAAAGATACTCGTAGCTCTTGGAAACTGCGCGGCGATGGGCGGAATTCCGGAAATGAAAAATTATCACGAAGGTGTGAGCACGATAAAACATGTTTATAAATATTTGCAAGGAATTAATAATCCAGCGATTCGAGAGTTGGATAATTTTGTGAAAGTGGATTTTGTTTTTCCAGGCTGTCCCATCAATGGGGAAGAATTTTTGCAATATATCCCAGAACTGCTCAAAGGCAATGTCCCGCTTATTCCCGATCAGCCAGTTTGTGTGGAATGCAAAAAAGCGGGCAATCGTTGTTTGCTTCTGGATAAGAAGCCATGTTTTGGGCCGATGATTTTGGGCGGATGCAACGCAACTTGTCCAAGTTCGCGTGCGCAATGCCAGGGTTGTCGCGGGCTTCGAGCAACGGGGAATGTTAGTGCGATGCGCATGATGCTAAAAAGCATGATGAGTGATGAACAGTTCCAGAACATGACTGAAATTTTTGGACTCAGGGATGATTTAGAAGAGAGAGAAAGGAAGGATAAGCTAGCAAAAAGATAAAATTAAAAGCGGACAGTCCGCTATGGTGCATAATTTTAGATTTGTGCCAATTATTTTTAAAAAGTGGGATAAAAAACTCACGGGCGGACAGTCCGTCGAGAGGACAATAATGAAGAAATTTTTTTATTATTTCGCTATTATCGCTATTATCGCTTTTTCTTTTTGGAGAGTGTATTCTCAAAATAAGCTGGTAGTAGAAGAAAAAATCCAGAAGGTTACTGGAATAAATTTGTCTTGCCTTAAGCCATTTAGATATACCATCGGTACAGTTGACCCGAGATTTAATTTGAGCACTGATGATCTCTTGCTTGTAGCGAAAGATGCGGAAAAGACTTGGGATCGACAATCCGGGAGAAATCTATTTGAGTATGACCCTGAGTCTCAGTTTAAAATTAATTTGATTTTTGATGAACGGCAATCTGCGTCTAATGAGGCGGACGAGCTGTCTCAAAGTCTTGAACAGCTAGAGGCGTCACACAAAAAAATTGCCAACCAATACGAAGACCTCAGTGGGACATATGCGCAAAAAGTCGCTAAATACAACCAAAATGTTACAGAATATGAAAAAAAATTGAAAAAATATAATGACGAAGTGGATTATTGGAACAAGCATGGCGGAATATCTGATGATAAATATGATGATTTGAAATCGGATAAAAATGCACTAGGAGACTTGCATGATAAACTTGAGAAAGAGCGAATGGAGGTGAATAGTTTGGCTGGAAAGACAAATGCTCTGGTTTCGAAGGAAAAAAGCGTTGTAAATGAGTATAATGCAAGTGTATCAACATATAAGATTAAATATGGTGGCGGACGAGAGTTTGAAAAGGGACTCTATGACGGGATAGAAATCAATATCTATCAATTTAAACAAACTGCTGATCTGCGACTAACGATCGTGCATGAATTAGGTCATGCATTGGGGATTGGACATGTTGATGATCCTAAATCAATTATGTATTATTTGCTCTCTGATCAAAATATGGAAAATCCGCAGCTTTCGATGGAAGATCTGAATGCGCTAAAGGTTACTTGCAACTTTAAATAGGTTCTTTTCTAGTCTTATTGCAAAAAATAAAGTATAATTAAATCATGAATATCAAAATAAATCATATCGCAAAAATGGAAGGTCATGCTGGCTTTATGGCAAGCGTGATAAAGGGTGATGTTAAATCGGCCAAGTTGCAGGTGCAAGAGGGAATTCGTCTTATTGAAGGCGTTCTCGTTGGGCGGGAGTATAAGGACATGCCTCTTGTTGCTCAACGTATTTGTGGGATTTGTCCTGTCGTACACAATCTTACTTCGATTAAGGCTCTAGAAAATGCCATGGGCGTAACTGTAACATATGAGACGGAAAAGCTGCGAACACTTATGGAATATGCGCAGTTCATTCATTCTCATTCACTGCATCTCTTTTTTCTGTCTCTAGCTGATTTCTTGGATATGGATAATGACATTGAGCTCGTGAGTAAATACCCTGAAGAGGCGAAGAAAGCAATCAAACTTCGTGAATTCGGAATGGAGATAGTGAGGGTGGTTGGTGGGAGGGTTGTGCATCCGCTGACCAATGAGGTGGGTGGGTTTAAGAAGGCTCCAGACAGGGAATTATTAAAAGGAATACTTAAAAATTCAGAGGATGTTTTGCAAATAGCATTGGAGCTAGGGGAATTTTTTCGCGGCATCAAAATACCAGATTTTTCGCGAGAGACTGAATATGTTTCACTGGACAAGAGAGGAGAATATGCGATTTATGATGGGGATATAATTTCCAATTTTGGTTTGCATATCCCAGTGGAAAAATTTGAAGCTAACTTTTTGGAACTGCAAAAACAGAACGAGATAATTAAAAGAGTGGAGCACAATGGAAAGAGCTATATGATAGGAGCGATTGCGCGAATAAACAATAATAGAGTTAAGTTAAGATTGAAGGCCTCAGAATATCTGAAAAGTCTGGGATGGAACTTCCCCGATTATAATCCTTTCCATAATATTCTAGCGCAGATGGTAGAAGTCATTCATTCGATTGAAGAATCAAGAAGAATTATGTTGGAGCTGTTAAGCAGTGATTTGGAAGAAGTCGTGACAAAAGAATATACCATTAAAGAAGGTGAGGGTTCGGCAGCAGTGGAAGCGCCACGCGGAACACTCTATTATCACGTCGATGTTGACGCCAAGGGTTATGTTAAAAACGTGAACATCATTACTCCAACCGCTCAGTTCTTGTCTAATCTGGAAGATGATATCGCCGCATATATTCCTCAAATCTTGAAATTAAAAGATAAGGAAAAAGAAAAAAAGTTGCGCGCGTTCATTCGTGCCTATGATCCGTGCATTTCTTGCGCGGTGCATTAGTCATGAAACATGAAACATGAAACATAAAACAGAGAGAGCAAGGGGGAGATGGACAAGATTAAAAATTATTTAACACGCACGAAGCTTGAAGCATTCAATTGTTACATGCTACATGTTTCATGCTACATAACTATGACTGAACTAAATCAAATCTACAAGTGTAACATTTGTGGGAACATAGTTGAAATGACACATGGGGGCGCGGGGGAGTTGGTTTGCTGTGGGGCCCCGATGGAGCAGCAATTTGCCAAAACAGAAGACGAGGGAGTGGAGAAACATAAGCCAACGATTGAAAGAAATGATACTGGCGTGATTGTACGTGTCGGAGAGATTACTCATCCAATGGAGAGTGAACATTATATTGAATGGATTGAGGTTGTTACGGAACATCGGGTATATCGCAAATATCTAGAGCCGGGATCAGAGCCTCAGGTGGAGTTTTTCTTGGAGGCAGAGCACCTTGCAGCGAGGGCTTATTGCAATGTTCATGGTCTTTGGGTCAGCTAGGTTAATTGTTAAAGTAAGAATCGGTATGCATGATTTCATATTGGCAAAAGAAGTAATTGATGAGCTTGGCGCGATAGCCAAGGAAAAGTCATTGACGAAAATAAAGAAAGTTAATCTTGAAATTGGTTTGATTAGTTTGGCGCATGATGGTCATCCGGAACACACAGAAGATATTAGTGTTGAAAATTTGCAGTTTGGTCTTGCAAGTATTGCAAAAAATACGGAATTTGAGAATGTGGCCTTTGTAATTAAAAAAGTAGCGGGGGATAGCTGGAAGATAACAGATATTGAAGTATAATAATTTACATAATACAAAACATGAAATATGAAGCAACGCTCAAAAGGAGAATTGTTACATGTTACATGTTGCATACTACATGACAAAAATTGCAATCAATGGTTTTGGTCGAATTGGTAGACCAAGTCTAAAAATCGCCTTTGAAAAAGAAGATTTGGAAGTAGTCGCGATCAATGATCTTACTGATCTCAAGACTGCTGCGCATCTTTTTAAATATGACTCTAGTTACGGTCGCTATGCTCATGAAGTAAATGTGGATGAGGAAAATTCAGAATTAATCATAGATGGAACTAGGATCAAATTTTTTTCCGAGAAGGACCCTGAAAAATTACCTTGGAAAGAGTTGGGAATTGACATTGTTCTTGAATGCACTGGAGTTTTTGAGAATCGAGAAAAAGCAAGCAAGCACCTAGAGGCTGGCGCGAAGAAAGTGATTCTTAGTGCGCCACCAAAAGATGATATTCCAATTTATCTTTTAGGGGTTAATGAAAATGAGTATGATCCGTCCGAAGCGATTATTTCCAATGGTTCTTGTACGACCAACTGTCTCGCTCCGATAATTAAGATCTTAGATGATAATTTCGGCTTAGAGAAAGGTTTTATGACCACTACTCATTCCTACACAAATGATCAGCGCATTTTGGATTTGCCACATAAAGATCTGCGACGAGCAAGGGCAGCAGCTCTTAGTATTATTCCAACAACAACCGGTGCAGCAAAAACTGTGGGCAAGGTTATGAAACATTTGGAGGGTAAGCTGGATGGAATCTCTCTGCGTGTTCCAACTCCAGTTGTTTCCATTGTTGATTTTATTTGTAATTTAAAGAAAGATGCAACGGTAGATGAATTGAACAATGCCTTTCGTGATGCAGCACAAAATGATATGAAGGGAATTCTCTCAGTAACTGATGAGGGATTAGTGTCTATGGATTTTAAAGGAGATGCGCATAGCGCAATTGTAGACCTTCCACTTACGATGGCTAATGGCAATTTGGTTAAGGTTGTCGGTTGGTATGACAATGAATGGGGCTATTCTAATCGGCTTGTAGAAATGGCTGCATATATTAGTAATAAATAAAAAAATGTACGATATAATTATTAAAAATGCTAATATTATTGATGGAACTGGAAATGCGGCATTTCGGGCAGATATTGGCATTCAAGAGGACGAGATTCGAAAAATTGGAGAATTGGGCGATGAGCGAGCGAGTGTTGAGATTGATGCTCAGGGTAAGATGGTTTGCCCTGGATTTATTGATGTAAATAACCACAGTGATACATATTGGCGGATTTTTTTGAATCCTCACTTGGAAAGTTTGATATATCAAGGCATTACAACGATTGTTGGTGGAAATTGCGGGACATCACTCGCGCCATTGGCAACTCCGGCAACGATTGATGCGATTCAAAAATGGGTGGATGTTAAAAAAATCAATATTAGTTGGTTGAAAGTTGAGGAATTATTTTCAGTTCTTGAAGAAAAGAAGATCTCATTAAATTTTGCAACGTTAGTCGGGCACGCTACGCTTCGTCGAGGAGTCATTGGTGATGAGGTGCGCAGTCTTTTACCAAAAGAGATTGAGGCCCTAAAGAAATCGCTAGAGAATGCTATGAAAGAGGGAGCGCTTGGGATGTCGACAGGGTTAATATATTCCCATGCAAGACTAGCTCCTTATGATGAGCTTTTGACACTAGCCAAAATTGTAAAGAAATATAAAGGGGTGTATGCGACACATATCCGATCGGAGCAAGGAGATATTGTTGAAGCGATTGAGGAGGCGCTTCGTGTTGCTAGGGAATCGGGCGTAAGATTGCAAATTTCACATTTGAAGGTTATTGGGGAAAAGAATTGGTCAAAGATGGGCGAGGTGTTGGATTTGATTGGCAAAGCAAAAGAAGAGGGAATTGACGTGACCTTTGATGTCTATCCCTATACTTCAACGGGATCAGTTTTGTATTCTTTTTTGCCGGTTTGGATTTCAGAAGGGGGGAAAAGAATAATGCTTCATCGATTGAAGGATCCAGTTATTCGAGCTAAAATAATCGATGAAATGCGCGAATCAGATTTCGACTATTCTAAGATTGAGATTGCTATTTCTCCACTCAACAAAACCTTGGCGCGACATAGTATTTCTGAAATTGCGCAAAGTCAGGAAAGATCTGTTGAGGAGGTAATTATAGACATCTTAGTCGCCTCTGAGGGCATGGTGGTCACTTCTGTGGAGGTTCTGAGCGAAGAGAATGTGAGACAAGCTATCGCGCACCCACTATCTTTTATTGCAACGAATGGCTCGGGATATGACATCTTTCATGCCAAAACAGGAGAGCGAGTGCATCCGCGTAATTTTGGAGCATTTGTTAAGGTATTGGAAAAATATGTTAAAAAAGAGAAACTTTTAACCTGGGAATCGGCAATTTGCAAAATGACATCAGCGCCAGCATTAAAGTTTGGCATTAAAAAAAGAGGGGTCTTGAAAAAAGGTTATTTTGCTGATATAGTGATTCTTGATCGGGATAAGCTTAAAAGTTCAGCTACAATTGAAAATCCCTATCAATACTCCCAAGGAGTTGAGTTTGTTATGGTCAATGGAGAAATCGTGCTTGCTGATTCTGTGTATAACGGGAACAGGAATGGGCGTGTGATTAAGCGCTAAACCTAAGATGAAGCCAATCCCCAAAACATTTGAATTTAAAGAAATTACCCTGGAGCCAGAAAAAGCCAGGGTTGTTTTTGATTATTTAGTAACGTTTGGTAATCAGGAAGCGATTCGATTCTCGGAAAGCATTATTTTCCCGCAAAATTTTTCAGTCAAAAAGATTCCGGCCGAGCTTTTAGAAAATTTGCTGACAGGCCTGCAGCTTATTTTGGGCATAAGTTACTATAAGACATATTGTCCGCCAAAAATCAAAACAGCATTTACGCTTTCAAAAGAACAGGCAGATTTTTGGGACGTGGTTTATCGCAAGGGCTTGGGAGAATTTTTTTATCGCAATAAGATTGACTCGCGAAATTTGATTAAATTTCCTTTTGGGAAAAATGTGAAACCAGTGGCGCAGAGAATGAAGATGAGAGATAGGGCGCTGGTTGGCGTTGGTGGCGGAAAGGATTCTATCGTTGCTGCGGAGTTTTTGAAATCTCACGGGCTAGATATTACAGCGCTACTCATTGAGACGCAAAAAGATGATCAAATTTCTAGGACGGTTATAAGCAAGTTGAAAATTGGTGAGTTGGTAATTTCAAGAGAGATGGACGAGAAAATCTTTGGAGAGCTTCCGGGGGCCTATAACGGTCATATCCCGATCTCGGCTATTTTTGCTTTTTTAGGCTATTTGTCAGCTGTTTTGTATGATTACGCATATGTGATCGTAGGTAATGAATATAGCAGTAATTTTGGAAATATTGATTATCTCGGAGAAGAAGTCAATCATCAATGGAGCAAGTCGGGAGAATTTGAAAAGCTTTTTCAGGATTATGCTAAGAAATTTATTTGTCCAGATATTTTGTATTTCTCCCTCTTGCGTCCCTATTATGAAATTCGTATTGTGGAGATGTTTGCGAGATATGAGAAATATTTTCCCTTTTTCACGAGTTGTAATCGGAATTTTCGTGTTAAAAAGGAGCGACCAAAAACGCTTTGGTGCGGTGAGTGTCCTAAATGTGTTTTTGTCTGGACATTGCTTTCAGCATTCCTTGAAAAAAAGGAATTGGTGAAAATTTTTGGAAAAAATTTATATGAAGATGAAAAATTATTAGCGGTATTTTCTGATATCTTAGGCTATGGGAAGATGAAGCCTTTTGATTGTGTGGGCACATTTGACGAAGCACGAGCAGCCTTGTTTTTAGCTAAAGACAAATTTCGAGATAGCTTTGTTGTGAATAAGTTTATTGGTAAAGTAAAGAATCCTGGGAAACTTTTGGAAAAAGTTTTGACGGCGAATACTGCGGAAACGTTGCCAGCCGAGTTTAAATTATATGGCGCTAAGCATGTTTTAATCTTGGGGTATGGCAAGGAGGGCGTGGTAAGTGAAAAATATCTCAAGAAATATTTTCCCAAAGTAAAGATTGATGTCGCGGATAAAACGACTGATAAAAATTATCTAAAAAGACAAAAGAGCTTTGACTTGGCCATAAAAACGCCAGGTATCAATAAAGAGCTTCTAGTAATTCCATATACAACCGCAACGAATTTGTTCTTTTCGCAAGTAAAAAATATCACAATTGGAGTGACAGGGAGTAAGGGCAAGAGCACGACAGCTTCACTGATTTATAATATCTTGAAGGAAGCGGGGAAAAAAGTGTGTCTGGTTGGTAATATTGGCAGTCCTATGCTCGAAGTCCTTCTGAGACCTATTGACGCGGATGAAATTTTTGTGGTGGAACTTTCTAGCTATCAGTTAGATGACTTGAAATATTCTCCGCGGATTGCCGTTGCAACCAATCTTTTTCCTGAGCATATGGATTTTCATGGTAGTATTGAAAAATACTATGCGGCGAAAAAAAATATTATCAATTTTCAAGATGCCAAAGACGCGTTCGTATTTAATGGAAAAAACAAGGAGTTGAAAAAATGGTCAGGGACTGCAAATGCAAAGGATTTTAGTACTGTAATTTTGGGCGATATTAAAGTTCCGCTTTTGGGAGTGCATAATAGGGAGAATACTAAAGCAGCGATTGCTGTTGCCAATTCTTTGGGTATTTCGAAACTTGCAATTAAAAAAGGCATTGAAAATTTCAAAGGTCTTTCGCACCGATTGGAGTTTGTGGGCGAATTTGGAAAAATAAAATTTTATGATGATGCAATCTCAACAACACCCGAGTCGACAATAGCGGCGCTGTTAGCTTTGCCTGACACAGAGACAATCTTTCTAGGAGGGCTGAATCGTGGGTATGATTTCTCGCAGTTAGCAATTGCAATCGACAAGTCTGGAATAAGAAATATCGTTTTTTTCCCGGATAGTGGGGGAGAGATCGAGAAATCTCTTGCTAAAAAATCGCACAAAAAATATCTGACGCTGCATACAAAGGATATGTCGGCGGCGGTAGAGTTTGCTTTTGCCAATACTAAGGTTGGCAAAATATGCCTCCTTTCTACTGCTTCTCCGAGTTATAGTATTTGGAAGAATTTTGAAGAAAAGGGGGACATATTCCAGGGTGCAGTAAAGAGACTGGGAAGTTAAAAGTTGACTCTTTGTGTCATCCCCGCACCCGTTTCACGAGTATGAACTCCGGCGGGGATCCAGGTACCTCGGGCTCTGGGAAAAGAAAAACAGAATTTATGGGTTGTTTATTAAAGGTCGGAGAATTATAATTCAATTGTTTTTAATTTGTGACTAGTGGAGCCTGGATTCCCGCCTTCGCAGGAATGACACTCAGCTTGCTGGACAAGTTTCTTTTTATTGTTTATAATGGCAATTAGTTGTTTTTGAAGTAAGTTTGAATAAAAATAGGGCCCTTAGCTCATTTGGTAGAGCACCTGCTTTGCAAGCAGGGGGTGATCGGTTCGAGCCCGATAGGGTCCACAAAATCATGAAACATGAAACAATCTTTGTTATATGTTGTATGCTTCATGTTACATGAATAGGGGCGATTAGCTCAGTTGGTTAGAGCGCGTCACTGATAATGACGAGGTCCGAGGTTCGAGTCCCCGATCGCCCACATAGCTCTTCGGGCTATATTAATTAGAAGCGCGCCCGCCTCAGGCGGGTAATGACGAGGTCTCTGGTTTGAGTCCAGATACGCCCACATATGTACACGGCATATGTTTTGCAAAATTTAAAAAATAAAAAGTATATTGGCAGTACAAGTAATCTAGAAGATCGCTTGAGGATGCATAATGATATTTCTCCAGAGAAGGCTAAGTTTCATCGGACTACCTACAAAAAAGGTCCATGGAAAATATTCTTTTCCAGGGAATTCGTAGTCAGAAAAGATGCATCGGAATTTGAAAGATTTTTGAAGACGGGAAAGGGGAGGGAGTGGCTAGGTTATTTGTAGCGCGCCCGCCTCAGGCGGGTAATGACGAGGTCCGAGGTTCGAGTCTCCGATCGCCCACACGGTGGTTTTTCGCTTAGAAAAAGGATTAAAAGTCAGTTCAACAAGTAAGTGCAACACTCTGATATAATCAGAGTATGAAATATCAACATTTTACAATTGAAGAACGTGAGAAAATCCAAGAAATGCTTTGGGAGAAGCAAACAGTAAGAGAG
>CAIZXS010000022.1 GCA_903937035.1 uncultured bacterium | reverse complement strand
GGCGAATTCAACCCTGAAGTGCAACACTCATTAATTCTAATGGTGTTTTCCAGTTAAGCCTTTTTCTGGGCCTTGTATTGAGTTCATACTCGACTTTGGATATTTCTTCTTCTGTAATCATACTAAAATCTGTTTTCTTAGGGAAATACTCTCTGATTAGGCCATTGGTATTTTCATTGGTGCCTCGCTCCCAGCTGCTGTAAGGATGAGCAAAATATATATCCATTCCTGTTTCTTTTTGCATGCTTTGCCAAAGTCTGTTTTCTGGCCCATTATCAAGCGTCAATGTTTTTCTTAAGCGTTTGGGTAATACTGATACTCTAGATGCAACCGCGCTCACCGTAGAGCTTCCTGATTTTGTTTTTAACTTTGTGATGAATACATATCCAGTTTTACGATCTACTAAAGTATTGATACCGGGCTTATGATCCTTGGATTCAACACTGTCTCCCTCCCAGTCCCCAATGCGTTTTCTTTTTTCAATAATTTTAGGACGCTCGTCGATGGAAATACCAGTTTTACTGGCCAATCTCTGAGTTGCGCGCATCCCTTTTCTTTGCCTCCTATTTCTTTTCCATCTCAGATAAATTCTTAAATCTTCGCTGCCTGGTCTTAGATATCCATAGCCGTCTCTATGTATCTGAGCATAAATATATTGATAAATTGCTTCATGAGAAATCTTTTCATCAATATCCTCCTTCATCTTACCCGCGATTTGTTCGGGTGACCAATGCTTCTTCAAGTGAGCTACTACATACTGCCTGATGTTCTCATTCTTAAGCCTATCAGTTCGGCCACGATGCTTTCTATTCTCAAGAGCTCGTTCATTAGCTTTTCGAGGAGCATAATGACTGTTCCATGATAATATGTTTTTGCGTATTTCACGAGAGACAGAAGAAGGATTCCTACTTAGTGTTCTTGCAATCTCTCTTACTGTTTGCTTCTCCCAAAGCATTTCTTGGATTTTCTCACGTTCTTCAATTGTAAAATGTTGATATTTCATACTCTGATTATATCAGAGTGTTGCACTTACTTGTTGAACTGACTTCCTAAGTCTGTTTTTAACCACGAATACAAAAAAACGCCACGTGGCGCTTCTTGAAATATTCAATTTGACACACAAAACTCTTCTATCGGCTCGGCCGATACTAATTCAAGTATTACCTGATTTAATCTAAAAGCATCCATAATATTCGTTGCTGTTTTTAGTGAATCTAGTATACCAACAAAAAAAAGAAAGGGCAAGGGAAACAAGCTAACTCTAATTTTTAATATCTTTTTTACTAAGCTTGAATAACAAAAAATGCCACCGATAGCAATATATGTGTTATAGAAAGTTTTTAATCAGCGTTGACACGCTTTCATATCCCAAGCCATAAGCCCAAGCCCAAAAAATTCCTTGAAAAAATGTCAAAACTACAAGCATCATAGTCATTCGAGTCATAGTACCAATTTCTTTTCTAAAAAATACCACTATTTGCTCTGGGCCATCCCAAATTATCGCTTTAATGACCAGATAGCCAAAAAGAAATAACCCTGCCAATTGAGAATTTGCCCGTATCGCATCTACTGCTCGCCTAAAAGATTCTCCGAGCGTAATATCATGACCACTCCGCTCACTAATCAGCAAAAATAGAGCAGCCACAATAAAGTCAAAAAGCCAGGTAATGAGTGCAACATTCCAAAATGACATCCCCCAATAATTCAAAACGCCGACCAACCCGGCCGAAAGGATTGAAAGCCAATAATCAAAAAATACATAAACTGCCCTTCGCAGTGTCGTTGCTGCCACCTTTCTAGTGCGCACATCAATATCATCACTACTATCAATGTCAAAAAAGGCTCCGGTTGCATCAAATGTCACATTACACGTTGTGACAAAAATCTCTGTCACAATCTCCAAGAGCACGAGAGCCGGGAATATTGCTCCCAAAAGAAATGAGAGTTTGGCGACAGATAGCGCCGGGCCAGAAAAGAATATAAGGAAAGACGGACCAAAGGTCAGTCCGAGAATGAGCGCTCCTAAAACAGCCGGAGAAAAAAGCCTATTCCTCTTGAAATCCTCATGCCAGATAATGCCTATTTGACCCACAATCATCATTCCTGCGCCCAAACCACAAATAGTTCGGCCGAAAATAAACATATTCGAATTGCTCGCAAAAAAACTGAGTAGACTGCCTAAAATCATAAAAATTAGTCCCGGCCGAATGACACTTTTTATTCGTTTACTATTTTTGAAAATTCCCGAAAAAGGCATAAACACCAAAAAAGCGCTTGCAAAGGACAGCATGAAAATTTCACTGGCCCAGTTATCCGAAAAGTCAATTAAGCCTTTAGGCAGAAATGAAGCTGCTGCAATCTGAACGGCAATAACAAAATCAGCTAGAATCAGATAAAAGAAAAAGGTTCTTCTGTTTTTACTAATATTTATCTTCATAGGCAATAAAAAAAATCAAAAACCGCATACCATCGCGGCATTTTGAAAAATATTCAATTATAGAGAGACGCGTCCGATTCCAATTGCATTAATTTTACCTGGTTGATTCGGATATGGTCCCTAAGTCGCACAAAATCCTTCTCCTTTAAGCACCAATAAACACAACTAAAGTATTATAACAAAAAGTTAAAAAGAGAGCAAGAAAACCAAAAAAAATAAGGCCGAGAGCTTAAACAGCTATCAGCCTTAAGTTTAGAATCAGCGAAGATGATCGCAAAGCGCTCTATACACAGCAGGGGTATTAATGTTAAAGCCCATCGTTGAAAGCTTATACCCCCTGAGAAAACCTTTTCCAATTAAAGTTCTGAAAAACTGGCATTGCAATTGCTCCACGACGTCCTCGAAATCCATCACATAGTCAATGATTTGGCAACCCATATTAATGACATCATTTTTCGCTGTCTGCACGGCCCTTTTCCAAGACAGAATCGTATCACCATTAAATTCGAAGGTAGCTCCATCGGTGACGGAAATACTCGGAGCCACCACAATCGACACTGGTTTTTCATGAGAATCATGAAACCGCTCAAACTCCCCCCAATCAAAATCGCAATAGAAATCACTGGCACAACCATAAACTCGTTCTTTTCGCTCAATCAAATAGCGAATTTGTGGTCCAATCGGTCCAGTGCAATAATTATCCACAACAACTTCAACCTCACGAAGCTGCCTAAATAAAACTAAAAAATGGGAAGCATTTTGGGAATTTGCATGTATTTGGATCCTCTCGAAAAACGGCCTTGAGTTGTACACAATCTCCTCAATTAATGTTCGTTTTCTGCCAGGAAGCGGCAAAATACTTTTTGGAATTCCGTTAAATTCTTTTGTCAAAAAATCCTTCAGCCGCGCGTTGACGCCACCAGCACTTATTATTAGCTCTTTCATTTTACGTTCTCCTTTTTATATGCGAGGAATAATTTCAGCGGTAGCCATTCAATCACACAATTCTATTTTAAAAATTGTTAATGTACCGTTATTCCAGAAATCAACCATTACTATCTACAAAAAAAGCGCCGAGTGGCGCTTTTCAAAATTCTATTGGACAACATCAGAGGTTATGGGACTTGGCTCATCTTGATCCGTACCACTCTCACATTCCGCATCATCTGGAGCACACTCCGCTTCAGCAGAGCCAGCCTCACATTCCACATCCCCCTCTTCGCACTGAACCTCTTCACCAGACAAATCGTCCTCTTCTTCTAGTGGATTATTTTTCGTGTATTCCACAGGATCACTGCACGTAGCTTCCTGCTCAACGGCATTTTCCTCATTACAATAAATCTGCTCGCAATCCTTTTCTTCCGAATCACAAATCATTGGAGCGCAAGTTTCATCAGTTTCGCTGTCACACAGCGGAATTTTCGACGCATTTCTCTTGGCAAGATTATAGTACCAAATGTTTTTTTCCGCATCACCCGTGCACTTCTCGCCAACTACATCAGACGCCGGATCACATTCCCAAATAAAACATTTATTTTCATATGGATCACAATCAACCTGTGCTTCGATGATATAATTCTTTTTGATCATTATGCGATAATAGGTTGCAAAAATTGATCCAAGAATCAAGAGTCCAAAAACGATAAAAAATATTTTTCCCGATTTGGATTGAGGCGCCTCGGTGGAAGATTGAGTTTCCATATTGTTCATTTTATGCTAAAGGGTTAATAAAAAACGCCATAAGGCGCCTTTTCAAATATTCAACGCAAATCTTTCAGTATGCACACCTGACTGGTTAGCTTTGAAAATTATTTTATCTAAACTGCTATTTTTCATAATCACATTATAGCAAAATAATAAAGAATAAACAAACAAAAAAAACACTCCGATTTCTCAGAGTGTTTTTTATTAGTCTAATGTCTTCTAATTTTGTCTTTGAAAGCCTGTTCCAGCTGGGATCAATTTTCCAATAATCACGTTTTCCTTGAGGCCCCTAAGCTTATCCTCTTTGCCACAAACAGCAGCATTAATGAGCACTCGAGCAGTCTCTTGAAAAGACGCAGCAGAAAGGAAGCTTTCCGTTGAAAGAGCAACTTTTGTAATTCCCAAAAGGATGCGCTCACCAACAGCTTCTTCGCCAGATTTCGCCTTTACTTTCAAATTTGCTTCATTAAATTCATCAATTTCAAAGATATCTCCAGGAAGGAAATCCGTGTCACCTTCAGTAATCACAGAAACACGACTAAACATTTGCCTCACAATCACTTCAATATGTTTATCATTAATACCCTCACCCTGAGCTGCATACACCTCTTGAATTTCACGCGTAATATAGCGATGCACATCTTCACGTCCCATTGTTTGATACAGTTTTTTAAGATCAATATGTCCCTCGCTAAGTTGCGTTCCCTTGGCAACCAAGTCTCCCACAGCAACTTTGAGCGTACTGCCAATTGAAATTTGATATTCTTTAGCCACCTTTGCGGCGTCAGTTGATTCAATTTTGACAATCACAGACTTGTCTGCATTTTCAATCTCCACAACTTTTCCATCAATCTCTGAAATGATTGCTTCTCCCTTAGGAGGACGCGCTTCAAAAATTTCTTCCACACGAGGAAGACCTTGGGTGATGTCAGATCCAGCAATACCTCCAATATGGAAAGTACGCATAGTAAGCTGAGTTCCCGGCTCACCAATCGCTTGCGCAGCCACAATTCCCACAGCTTGACCAACTTCCACCAAATGTCCTCGTCCGAGGTCCATTCCATAACATTTTTGACAAACTCCACGTGGAGTTTTGCAGGTCGCCACTGTTCTGATCTTAATTTTCTCCGGCATCGCTTTTTCAATTAACTCACCTTCTTCTTTTGTAACCAAACTTCCTGCTGCTACAACCACATTGCCCTTTGCATCAACCACATCTTCTGATAAAACTCGGCCAACGGCGCGACCAGCAAAATTCAATCCAAAACGATCAGAATCTTCTTTGTAAATATAGGCTCCTTCGCTGTCTTGACAGTCCTCTTCTCGCACAATCACATCTTGCGCCACATCCACGAGACGTCTCGTGAGATATCCGGCAGTCGCGGTTCGCAGAGCGGTGTCAGCCATACCCTTTCTGGCTCCATGAGTTGAAATGAAATATTCCAAAACATTCATACCCTCCTTAAAACAACTTTTAATTGGAAGTTCAATCGTATCTCCTGTCGGTCCAGCCATAAGACCCTTCATTCCAGCCATCTGAACAACTACGGATTCCGATCCACGAGCCTTAGAATAAACCATTGAATAAACTGGTCCTTCCTTATCCATCGATTCGCGCACGCGATCAGTAATCTTATTTTTCGTCTCATTCCAAATTTCAATCACCTTTCCTTTGCGTTCACTTTCCGTTAAAAGTCCCAAATTATATTGTTTCTTGACAACGTCCACCCGCTTTTCTGCCTCATCCATAATCGCCTTTTTGTCAGTTGGCACATTCAAGTCGTCCATTCCCCAGCTGATACCGGATTTTGTCACTGAAGCAAAGCCAAGATTTTTAATTTCATCCACAAAAATTGCAGTCACCTCTTGTCCGCAAACTTCCAAAACTCTAGCCACAAGTGATTTCAATTCTTTCTTGGTGGTTTCATAATTTTGAAAACCAAGTTCCTCTGGCACAATCTTATTAAGCCTAATTCTTCCGATTGATGTTTCCAACATTTCTCCCTTGAGACGAACGGTAATCTTCGCTCTCACGTCCACTTGTCCAAGCTCT
Source organism: uncultured bacterium (assembly GCA_903937035.1). Classification (GTDB taxonomy): domain Bacteria; phylum Patescibacteriota; class Minisyncoccia; order Moranbacterales; family UBA2206; genus UBA9630. The sequence continues at coordinate 11,804 of CAIZXS010000022.1, read as the reverse complement.
TCGGCCAAAATTGCTTCATCAGCAGAACCGAAAATTCTTCCCTCCCCCTTAGCGCCAGCCAAAATATGTGTAATATAGTAACAACCCAAAACCATGTCGAGCGTCGGTGTGATAATCGGCTCACCACTAGCAGGCTTCAAAAGATTCTTCGCTGAAAGCATAAGATTAGCACTTTCCCAACGAGCCTTATCTGTAAGTGGAACATGCACGGCCATCTGGTCACCATCGAAGTCAGCATTAAAAGCTGAGCAAACCATCGGATGAATTTGGATTGCCTTTCCTTCAATCAGCACTGGTTGAAAAGCTTGAATCGACAAACGATGCAAAGTTGGGGCGCGGTTCAGTAGTACATAGTGGTGCGAGATGATCTCGTCCAAGATATCATAGGCCTCTTCTGATTCCGCTTCTACCATCTTTCCCGCCGAGCGAACATTGTAAGCCAACTCTCTCTCGATTAATTTATTAATAATAAACGGTTTGAAAAGCTCTAGTGCCATTTTTTTCGGCAATCCGCATTGATGCAATTTCAATTTCGGTCCCACCACAATCACGCTTCGTCCGGAATAATCAACACGCTTTCCTAGAAGGTTCTGCCTGAAACGTCCTTGCTTACCCTTTAATGTATCAGCCAAAGATTTCAAAGCTCTTCTTTGCCCAGTGGAGGCTGCCACGCTAACTTGTGATTTTCGCGCGCTATTATCGAAAAGGGCATCAACCGCCTCTTGCAGCATGCGCTTTTCATTTCTCGTGATCACTTCTGGCGCACCGATTTCCATCAATTTTTTCAATCGATTATTTCTGTTGATGATTCGACGATAAAGATCATTGATGTCCGATGTTGCAAAACGTCCGCCGTCCAAGGCCACCATTGGGCGAAGATCTGGTGGAATCACGGGAATAATTACAGGAAGCATCCATTCAGGCTTCAACTTTGCATTAACCAAGCCATTCAAAAGCTTGATTCTTTTCATTACTTTTTTCTTATCAGCAATTTCCTCTTCGCTTTCCAGCATTTCCTTGTATTTCTTGATTTCCTCCTCCATATTCAACTCTTCCAAAAGTTTTCTCACTGCTTCTGCGCCGATTCCGGCCGTGAAAACTTGTCCATAACGAGAAGAGAGGTTAAAATACTCAATTTCAGAAATAATTTGAAACTTACGCAGACTCTTCAGTTCTTCTTTTGAACTACGATGAATTTCCTTGAGTCCATCCAATTTTGTTCGCTTCTTTTCCTCATCATCTTGAAAGTTTTTTTCCAACTCCTTTTGCTTCGATTTTACCTCTTGCTCAATCTGGGCCAGAGCCTTTTCTTTCTCTGCTTCATCCACACTCAAAACCACATAACTTGAGAAATAAATCACACGCTCCAAATCCTGCACTCCCATACCAAGCGCGAGACCAATTTTTGATGGCACTCCCCGTAAAAACCAAATATGCGAAACTGGAACAGCTAATTTAATGTGTCCCATTCGCTCACGTCGAACGACGCTTCGCGTCACTTCGACTCCGCACTTATCGCAGACAATACCCTTGTAACGGATACGTTTATATTTTCCGCAATAACATTCCCAGTCCCGTGAAGGTCCAAAAATCTTCTCGCAGAAAAGTCCATCCTTTTCATAGCGCTGAGTCCTATAGTTGATTGTCTCAGGCTTCGAGACTTCTCCATTAGACCAGTCCAAGATTTCCGCTGGGCTGGCAATTTTGAGTCGGACGCTCGAGAAATTGCTGGTTTTAGTGTTAGTGATTGAATCCATCATACTTAGATTGGTAATCAGCTGATTCGCAATGTGGTGAAAATATTTTCTTCTCCCAATATTGCAATTTACTGATCACTTAAAAAAATTTTAGATCTAACTTTAATATAGCTTTACTCAAGACTTACGCTGCTATTATGAGTAAGTTTTATTTTTAAATACTAAGAGATACTTTCGTCAGTCTGATTAACGCGAACTTCGTCGACATCTTCGTTGCCATCAGCACTGGTTTCATTCAGTTCAACATTCAATCCTAAGCCTTTAAGTTCACTAACGAGAACGTGGAAAGAAGCAGGTACATTCGGACTCTTAATTGGATCACCTTTGATAATTGATTCATAAGCCTTAGAGCGTCCCATCTGGTCATCCGATTTGATTGTGAGCATTTCTTGCAGAGTATATGAAGCTCCATAACCTTCGAGCGCCCACACTTCCATTTCTCCGAATCTCTGTCCTCCAAATTGAGCTTTTCCTCCCAGTGGTTGCTGTGTAATCAAAGAATATGGTCCGATTGAGCGCATATGAATCTTATCATCCACTAAATGATGCAGTTTCATAACATACATCACACCAACTGTTGATTCATTATCAAACATTTCGCCTGATCTTCCATTAACCAATCTCACTTTTCCACTCACAGGAAGACCGGCCTTTTTGAGTTCTTCTTTGATTTGAGTCTCTGTCACACCTTCAAGCGCAGGAGTTGCCGCCTTATATCCCAATTTAAGCGCCGCCCAACCAAGATGAGTTTCCAAAATCTGTCCGATATTCATACGAGAGGCAACTCCCAATGGATTGAGAATCATATCAACTGGCGTTCCATCTGGCAGATATGGCATATCCTCAACTGGAGCAATGCGAGAAATCACACCTTTGTTTCCATGTCGTCCAGCCAACTTATCTCCAACAGAAATCTTTTTGAGTTGTGCCACAGAAACTTGGATTTGTTGAATCACACCCGTTGAAAGCTTATCGCCTTGTTCACGAGAAAAGATCTTAATATCCACCACTTTGCCATATTCTCCATGAGGAAGATAAAGTGAGCTATCTTTAACGTCTCTTGATTTTTCTCCAAAAATGGCTCTCAGCAGTCTTTCTTCAGAAGTTAAATCGCCTTCACCTTTTGGTGAAATTTTTCCCACTAGAATATCTCCTGAAGCCACTTCTGCTCCGATCACAATAATACCGGTCTCATCAAGATTTTTTAGACGCTCTTCGCCGATATTTGGGATATCTCGAGTAATCAGTTCCGGCCCAAGCTTAGTGTCCCGCACGTCGATTGAAAAATCTTCGATATGAATAGAACTATAACGGTCATCCTGCACTAATTTTTCTGAAATAATAATCGCATCTTCATAGTTTGAACCTTCCCATGGGATAAAAGCTACTACGATATTTTGTCCCAGTGAAAGTTCACCGTGATCAGTCGAAGCGCCGTCAGCTAAAAGCTGTCCTTTCTTCACCATATCCCCCTTCACAACACGCGGCACCTGATTCATTGAAGTAAAAGCATTGGATTTGACAAAACTTTGCAAATGATAATCACGCTTTAGATATGGTTTTTTTGCACCAACTGGAGCCTCTTCTTTGATAATAATGTGATCAGCGTCAACTTCAGTCACTTCTCCAGCTGCTTTTGCCACAACAACTTGTCCTGAATCAACCGCAGCCTTGTCTTCAATTCCTGTTCCCACGAGTGGAGCTTGTGGCTTCACACAAGATACAGCTTGGCGTTGCATATTTGAACCCATGAGCGCTCTATTGGCGTCATCGTGCTCCAAAAATGGAATGAGGGAAGTTGCCACAGAAATACATTGTTTGGCGGACACATCGATATAGTCCAATTTAATTGCTTCAATTTCAATCGTATTACCTTTTACACGAGCACCCACAACTTCGTCTAAAATATTACCAAATTGGTCAATATTAATTCCAGCATGTGTAATACTTTTGCGATCTTCAACTGTTGCATTAATGTAATCAATCTCTTTGCTCACAAAAGGTCTCACTTTGATGGTTTTCTTGTCCCTTGACTTAGTAATTTTTTTGGCATTTTCCTCATTCAATAGCGTTCCTTGAGAAATACCCGCCACTTCTTCATCTAAAATCTTATTAAGCAGCTCTTCCTCGTTATTTGAAACCTCTTTTTCAATTCTTAAATATGGGGTTTCCAAGAAACCATACTGATTTATCTTGGTATAAGTTGCCAAATGACCCACAAGACCAATATTCGGTCCTTCAGGAGTTTCCACGGGGCAGATACGTCCATAATGCGAATGATGAACGTCACGAACTTCAAAACCAGCCCGCTCACGAGTGAGCCCGCCTGGTCCCATTGCACTAATACGACGCTTATGCTCAAGTTCTGCGAGAGGATTAACCTGGTCCATGAACTGTGAAAGCTGTGAACTGGCAAAAAATTCTTTGATTGAAGCTGCAATTGGACGAGAATTGACCAGTTGCCCGGGTACAACAGTTTCCATGTCACAGGTACTCATTCGATCCTTAATATTTCTCACTGTTCTGGCAAAACCAACCCGCAATTTATTCTGCACAAGTTCCCCCACGGATCGCACGCGTCTGTTTCCCAGATGATCGATATCATCCGCAATTGCCATCGGATCGTTATTCAGTCGAATGATTTCTTTGATAATGCGAATTAGGTCATCATGAGTGAGAACGCGGTGCAATTCATCATTTGGCGCTTCCACTTCCAATCTTTGATTTAAGCGATAACGTCCCACTGCGCCAAAGTCATATTTTTCAAAACTAAAAAACATCGAATCAATAACCTGTTTTGCATTCGATTCTGTTGCCAGGTCTCCTGGTCGGATTCTTTTGTAGACTTCCTTATATCCCTCGCCCTGATTTTTCGCGATATCTTTTTCAATCGTCTTTTCAATAAAAGAAACTTCACCCTTATCAATATCACTGAAAATTTCAGTTAATTTCGCATCAGTTGCATAGCCAAAAGCCCGCAAAAGGGAAGTAATTGCCACTTTTCTCTTACGGTCAATCTTGACATAGATAGCGCCTTCACTATCAGTTTCAATTTCAAGCCATGCTCCACGATTAGGGATAATTTTTGCTCCAAAGAGCTTTTTTCCTTTTTGATAATCCATGGAAAAGAAAACGCCGGGGCTTCGGATAATCTGACTAACCACAACTCTTTCAACACCATTGATAATAAATGTTCCCCGATCAGTCATAAGCGGGAAGTCTCCCAAGTAAATTTCTTGTTCTTTTACTTCGCCAGTTTTTTTAATCAAAAGTTGCGCCTTGCAACGAAGTGGCGCTTCATATGAAATATTCTTATTTTTTGCGACAACTTCGTTATACTTTGGCTCGTCCAAATAATATTCCTTGAAAGATAGCTCTAGGTCTTTTTCAGTAAAGTCCACAATCGGGTTGACTTCATCCAAAAGCTCCTTAAGACCTTTTTCCAAAAGCCAATTATACGAATTCGACTGGACTTCGATCAAGTTTGGCAAAGATACCATTGACATTGATTTGAAAAACTTTCTCTTTGAAAGAGAAGACTGTGAACCAAAGGCATCTTTCACCTTTAAACTCTTGGGGACGTTAAGCATACAAATAATGCTCATTGCCTTATTGTTTCTCTTTTACTCACCCGAGAATCAATAATTTAAATGAGATATATATTAAAGTATTAAGTTTACGCGTCTTTTTTATCCAGAATTTTAAATTCCCCGTAAAATGCGGAGAAATTATTGTCAAGCGATATATACAACCATTATACACAACTTATAAAATAAAGCAAGCCACCCGCTATTTTTTTAGCGGACGCAAAAATTTAGAAAAGGTTAGTTGTGCTTTTTTTCATTACAACAATATTATACACTATTTCCAAAATCAGTGTCAAGCGATTTTTGAGTTCTTTCCTTTTTTGTCCATAAAAAGGCATTTCTCATCCCTTCGGCAATCCTTCTTGAGGTAAAAGCATCCCCCAAATCTGATTCGACGTCCACGCTTTCAATATCCTCCAGCATTAGTTTGTTTTTTTTAAGCAAAGCGTCAAAATTAGGCAACAGTTTTTCGGAAATATTCTCATCCACACCAAAAGTCACCTCATCCAGCGTTTTTTGGCCTTTTTTGAGGATTAGTTTAGTTATTTTATTTTTGATTTCGATGATGATTTGCATAGCGATAGAAACTAAAAAAAATATGTCATCCTGAGCGATCCGCCAGCTGGCGGACGGACGAAGTCGAAGGATCTGTCATCCATTACCGCAAGTTTTCTGCAATATAGCAAAGCTTACGATAACCACTAACAGATTCTTCGACTCCGCTGCGCTGCGCTAAGGATGACAGTGAGAGCTACTTTTTATTTTAGCTAGAGCCAGATTTGAGCATTTCGTCATTAAAAATTGATTGAAAACTTTAAATTTAAAATTAAAAATTTATTTAAGCTTCCCCCACTCAAAATTCCATGGGTCATCCTTTCTCCCTGGTGCAATCTGATTATGGCCTAATACAGCTGTAATTTTATACTTTGCCTTAAAATCCACAATCAAAAGCTTTAATGCGTCGTATTGATCTTGGGTCAACTTATCTTTTTTGGTCGTAAGCATCTCCACACCGATAGAAAAATTATTCACGCCTGTGCGTCCGTCTGGCATTTTGCTCTCTCCCGCATGATAGGCAATATTCGCATCTTGCACAAGCCGGCTGACATTTCCCTTTCGATCAATCAAATAATGCGGAGCAACCTCATATTCCTTATACTCTGCGATTACCCCACTCACAGAATAAGGGTCACTACCAAGTGCATCATAGGATGAGTGGATAATAATTGTATCAATTTTTCGCGCCGAAGCTTTTTGAAAACCCCAAGATACTAAGCGATTTGTGACTGACAATTTAGTATTTTTCGCTACATCTTGGTCATTATCGACTACTGATTTTGCAATATCCACTTTCTCCTTTTTTGGCTCTACTTGAAGAGTATTTTCATTATTCTCACCAGAAACATGCTCATCATTCTTAATGCTGTCAGAAACCGCGTCTTCTGCGACTTTATTTTCAAGGTGCTGACCAATAACGGCCTCCTGGGAAAAATTTATTATCACTTTCTTATCTGAACCTTGCAACTTCTGAAAACCAACATAAACGCCAAAAAAAATAGCTACACTCAAAATACCCACTATTACAATAATTGTTTTTTTCGCAACCATACATTTACTTACTTCCGATGCCAATGAATCGTCCCTCTTCCCGTCATCTTTCTCGTGTCTTTTATTTGATGCCGCATAAATACTCCAAAGAGAAGTAAAAAAAACGCTCCGCCACCTAGCCAAAAAAGCATGCTGTATGACTTAGCTTGCGTTAACTCATGCGTTTTTGTTTCGCTAATAATTGTGCCTTTATCAATACTCTCATCCGTCTCTTTGTTCGCTCCACTATCCAAAGCAGAACCACTAAGCACCCCAAGATAGCTCAATTCTTTGCTAACAGATCCACCACTCACGGTGTCTTTTAGCGAAAAAGTGAAGTGATAGTTTCCCTCTTCAGAAAAAGCGGGAAAGACTAATTTAACCTCCTGATGCTCTGTTGCGCCCAATTCGACAGAAGAAGTGGAAATGGAATTTTTTTCCGCTTGAGTCCCTTCTTCCTTAATTTCTTTGCCCAAAAGCAGTGCGGAAGCTTTATCTGCTCCATTATTTTTCACCGCGCACACGAACGACACGATTTCATCTTTTTTAATGCTAAATGTATTTTCTTTTTCCAGTGTTACGCTAGGCTTACAAGAAACCAACTCCAATCCTGTTGATTCATCGGCAAAAGCATTTCTTGCCACACTAAAACAGCAAAGCAGAATCACTATAAAAAAACAGTAAGTCCTAAGATATTTAGATTGTAGTATTTTTTTCATAGACTTCTATTATTAGCAATCTTACTCTATCATACATCCCCAATTATCCAAACGACCCTATTTTTCTGATTTTCCTGCCGATAAAATCAAGAATCTATTTACCAATAAGAGCAGCTTAGCCATTAATAGGCCCTAATACAACGGACATAGTAATTTGAACTATATTTATAGTTGCTCCCACCCTGAGCTCCAGTACTAAAATTTTGATTCCAAGCGTAATAACCAACATTCGTTACAGTGTTTTCCGAAGACGACCAATAGATGCCAGCGAAAAATCCACCCACCGCTACTCTCTGACCATACAAAACATTCAGCTCGTCCTTCGCCGGCAAATACCAGTCTGTTTTGGTATTCAAAATCATATTGAAACAATAAAGAGCTGCTGGGTCATTTGGCGCCAAAGAGTCTGTGGCACTACCAGTATCCGCTGGATTACCCATTAAACTATTAGTATTGAGCCGACCATCAGTCAAAGAATCAGCTGGTTCGTCAAAAGCTGATGCAGAATAATTTTTCATCACCGTGTCAGTCAAATATCCTGGCACATTACAGGTCGGCTCATTTGTAACATCCGTGCAACCAGGAGGCATTGCCACATAACCTTCGGCGTATTTAATACCACCACCACACTTGGCCCCAATCGCAGTGGCTGGCGTACATGCCACCGTGTATGGATTTATGAAGTTGGCCGTAACGGTAATGTTGGTCGTGACATTCGTGTCCGTTCTTGGATTTTGCGTAGAGCCATCGCTCCAGCTTCCGAAAGTATAAATACCATTACCGGTTGCAGTTACCGCCGTTCCGCTATTGCCATAACCAACAGTCTGAGTCGGTGTACCGGAAATAAAACCATTAGCTCCTGCTGAATATGTCAACGTAAACGCAATCGGCGTAAACCAAGCATTAATCGTGTGATTAGTCGTCACGTTATTGAAGGTATAGCTGCCAACCGCACCAACTGAAACACTGTCAACGGCGACTCCGGCAATTTGATAACCGGAATAAGGATTAATCGTGAAAGTCTGATTGGCACCATAAGTAACACTATTCGCTCCTAACGGCGTGATTGTACCATTAGCTCCGGCAGAAGAATTGATTGTTATGTCACTGGCCGCAAAGGTCGCAGCTAGCGTGTGATTGGCACTGATATTATTAAACGTATAAGTACCGACTGCTCCTACGGAAACACCGTCTACTAAGACATCCACGATATGGAAATTGGCATATGGAGAAATAGTGAAAGTTTGATTAGCATTGTAACCAAGTGTAGTGGTTCCAGGCGAGACAGACCCATTAGCTCCGGCTGATACGGAAATTGTGAAAGTGTCCGCGGCGAATTCAACAGCAATAGTGTGCGCGGATTGAATATTGGAAAACGTGTACGAATTAGCCAGCGTCTGCGATGCTCCATCCACCATAATATTGGAAACGTGATAATGGGCGCTTGGAGTGAAAGTGTAGACTTGGATATCGCCTTGATTTGCAGTCAACGTTCCAGTTGGGGAGATGGTGCCGTTGGCTCCCGCTGAAGCGTTGAGGGCATATTGCTCTTTAGTTCTTGCTGTCCAGTTCGTTGTGCCAGTGCCAATATTAATGGTAACTGTATCAGTAGTAGCATAACTGCCAGAACTCGTTAGTCTCAGTTGAATATATTGATTATTGTTAATATTCTGACCGACTGAGCCCCAGTCTTGAAGGATAGTATAACAACTGGCGTCATCACAAATGCGAAATTCCGGTGTGCCCGATCCAGAAATAGTTACAGCGCTTGGCATAGTAATACCGGTGATTTGAATTGTATTGGAAGCAGTGGAAGTGTTGAGATTAAGGCTAGTTTGATTGGTAAAGCTAAACGCGTCTGGTGTATTGTCCAGCGTGGCCACATTCCAAGTGCTAGCGCCTAGCCCGACACTGATTATGGCTGAGTTGATAATGGAATAACTTACACCGCTAGTCAGCCTAAGTTGGAGATATTGATTATTAGTAATAGTTTGGGCGCCAGATCCCCAAGTATTGACTTCTGTGACGCAAGCACTGTCGCTGCAGATTCTAAATTGTGGACTGCCTGAGCCAGAAACAGAAACGGCACTGGCAATATTGATGCCGGTGATCTGGAGAATATTGGAAGAGAAAAGGGTATTCGTCGCAACGCCAGATTGATCAGTGAAAGTGAAAGCAGCTGGCGTGTTGTCTCCGGTTGAGACGCTCCAATTGCTGGAGCCAGATCCAATTGTCACTGTGGCCGAATTGGTTTGCGAATAATTGCTTGGACTCATGAGTCGAAGTTGGAGGTATTGGTTATTGCTAATAGTTTGAGCAGTGCTGCCCCAGTTTTTAGCAACTGCTACACAAGCAATATCGTCACAGATTCTAAACTGTGGCCCACCAGCCCCAGTAATAGTCACAGCAGCAGGAACAGTGATGTCGGTAATCTGGATGATATCGGAACTGGTAATTGTACTAGTAGCAACCATAGTCTGATTAGTGAAGCTGAAAGTAGCAGGAGCATTGTCACCTGTCGCCACACTCCAATTATCTGAGCCGGTACCAATAACAACACTGGCGATACTTGTCGTCGTTTGAGCGCCAGAACTGGTCAGTCTCAATTGAAGATATTGATTATTACTAATAGTTTGCGCGGTATTACCCCAAGTTATAACTTCAGTTCCACAAGTATTGTCAGTACAAATCCTAAATTGCGGAGTACCATTGCCAGAAATGGAAACGTTAGTCGCCACATTGATACCGGTAATCTGCAAGATATCAGAACTGATTTGGCTCGCGATATTAGTACCAGTTTGATCAGCAAAATTGAACGCATCGGGATTATTATCATTGCCAACTGTCACATTCCAATTACCCGTGCCGGTCCCAACTGTCACCGTGGCAGTATTGGTAACTAGATTCGTGCTGGAGCTGGTTAGTCTTAATTGTAAATATTGATTGTTATTGACAGAATGAGAAGTCGTTCCCCAGTCATAAAGAATAGAAAGACAATTACTATCGGCACAAATTCTAAATTCCGGACTGCCGTCTCCAGCAATAGAAACACTACTAGCAGTTGTAGTACCAAGGATTTGGAGAATATTTGATTCAACAAGCGTATTAATCGTGGCTCCATTTTGATCAGTAAAATTGAGATTAGTCGGAGCAGTTTGTCCACAAGCGCCGGAAGTGCAAGTTTTTCCAGTGTCACAAGAACTGCCTTCGTTAATATTGGTCGTAGTTGTATTACCTGTTCCATCAATAACCTGTTGTTGGCAATATTTTGGCTTACCACCAACCGTAAAATATGTACCGGCCGCAACTTTTTGAACCGTATCAATTGGTGTGTCTAATTTATCTTTGATTACATCCACCGCCCCTGCAATATATTCTTGTCCCGCAAAAAGACTGCTACTCATCGAAGCCACATCGCTATTCGTTCCAATGCGAGTGAGAATCGTCGTTTGATTAGCCGCCGTGGCGTCTCCAAAAGCACTCGAATCAAATCCATCCAAAAGATCAGCATTAAGATTAGCAACTTTAGTTGTCGAAGCGACTTGCAGTGGCGCTGTTCCTGTGGTCACGCTGGAAACAAGTTGATTAGCCAAGCTTGGAGCACTTTTCCAAGCAACAAAAACCGGATCGGTTTCCGTGCCCATCATATCAGCACTAGCCGTATCACAAACTAAAGTAGTGCCATCGTAACTGCAGAATCTTCCGGAAGTCATCGTTCCTTCTTTGACAGAAAATGTGTTGCCACTCAATTGCAAAAGATTTCCTCCGCTTGTGTAGGTCGTGCCATTCAAATCAGATCCCCAATACACATTAGCGCCGTTAGATTTTAATACTTGGCTATTGCCTCCAAGAGCTAGTTTAGATAAGTTCGTACCACTCGAATAATAGAGCAAATCTCCAGCATTGTAATTAGTCAGCCCTGTTCCTCCATAGACCGTCGAAAGAGTATTCCCACGCCAAGTACCAGTCGTGATTGTCCCAACCGTAGCAAGATTAGTTGAACCAGTCCAAGTTGATAGAGTAGGATCAACTTCAGTAAAACTACTAAGATAGCCAGCGTTGTTGGTCCACATGGAGATATTGCCGGATTTGTTGGTGAGGTTATCAAGAGAACTGGCGGTGATGAAGTTATAGGAATTATCCCAGTTAGTATT
>CAIZXS010000021.1 GCA_903937035.1 uncultured bacterium | reverse complement strand
CTTAGTGTTCTTGCAATCTCTCTTACTGTTTGCTTCTCCCAAAGCATTTCTTGGATTTTCTCACGTTCTTCAATTGTAAAATGTTGATATTTCATACTCTGATTATATCAGAGTGTTGCACTTACTTGTTGAACTGACTAAACAAAAAAGGCTTAAATAAGCCTGATTTATTGAATGTTGGGAGTTGAGGATAAGACCAGCAACCAGTTTAGTTTAACATATGCTTGGATTTTGGAAAATAAGGATGTTGCGGGACTGGAGGCGGAGCGGATTATGGCGCTTCTGAAACTAACGGACTAGATGCTTGGAAATGGCCGACCCTCTTTTCTGGCTATTTCAACAATCGTAATATGGGATACTCTTAGCCAAAAGCCTAAGAAATTAGAAAACTTGTCAGGATCAACTAGTACTTTTGCCCCTCTAGTAAAATATTCCATCTCTTTCGTGACATAGTGGGTATTTGCAATTCTTATCATTTCCTTATCCTCGGGTGTCCAATGGATTTTTGTTTTTTCATTCGTTTCAAGTTCGGTGGCTATTTTTTCTAGATCATGACCGAAATCTTGAAGTTGTTTTACGCTATATCCGGCTTCTCTCAAGAGTGCTTTCATGCTCAACTCAAAAGAATGGCAAAGCAAATAATAGCGAACCTGCACGGCATTATTCTTTTGGGAAGTTATCAGATTATAAGCCTGAAAGAAATCGTCGGCGAATCTATGCAGACCACGCGAAGAAACTCTATCTTCAGTATGTGGGTTGTTTTTGTTTAGCATTTCTTTTGGAGTTATTATTGAAAACAAATCGCTCTTGCGCTTGAAATGCAATAAAGCGCTTTGAAAAATTATTTTTTTTCATCTGCTCTATACTTATCAAGAACTATTGTTTCATAGGCAAGTTTTGCGAGGCGTGCTAGTTTTTCAAGGCATCTTTCGGCTTGTTCGTCTGTGATGCGCACGCCTGATCTTTTATGGACTAATTTCTTACATTTAACAATCAGCTCCTCTGAAAATTCATTGCCTATCAGCTGTCCTTTGTTTTTCAATTTTTGCATATTATTTTTTCTTTGCCTTTTTTATTGCGCTTGTCTTTTTCGCCCTTTCCTCCTGTTCTAATACTTTGACCGCCAACAAAAAGAATCGTCCTAATTTTTCAAGATAAATTTCTGCTTTATCCTTTGTGATTTTTTTACCACTTCGTTCAAATACCAGTTTTTGGCATTTTTTGATTAGCTCGTTCGGAAACGTGCGCTTTATTTGTTCCATTTTTATCAACAAATTTAACCGAAAAGATTATAATAATTTTCCTTCTACTTTATTTTGTGTCATTTTTGCCAACTGACAAATTTCATCTATTGAAGCATTATTGCTTTGCAAGCTATAAAAATTATTTTCGCCAAGCAGGATATACTCCCAAACCCTACCCATTCTATCTTCTGCGCTTAATCTGTTTATACGACTGAGAAAATCAAGGGTTGCCAGTTGTTTTTGTTTAACATTGGGGTCATTCAAATCTTTGTCCGATTTTGTTTCGATGAAATAAATTTTGTCTGCAGTTTTCACCATAAAATCCGGATAATATAGCGACAAAAATCCATCCATTCTGATATAAATAACATTAGCGAAATTATGGAAATATTCATTAACCTTCATAATCGCTTCAACCCCGGAATCGGCATCCGCATATTCCAGTAAGGCTTTTTCAAATCCTCCTTTGTTTGACGGATATGGCAATCTTTCGTAAATTGTTTTTGTAATTTCCAAAGAATAATTTTCTCGCATCCGCAGTTCTGGCACCTCTGAAAAATATCTTTTCTCTATTTTCGCCTCACTCACTTCAACGGAATTTTGCATTTCAATAATAACCTTGCTGATTTCTTTCACAATATGTTGCGTCACAATCCCATTTTTCATCAGCAATACTTTCCAGTTATTTCCAATAAATGGATCAAATGGTTTTCCAAATAATTTTGTTTTGATATATTGGTCAACAACCTTCACCACTTCGAGATTATTAATCTGCATCACTGGAAAAGTTTTTGTTTTTCGAGCGCTCACACGAGCCATTCGATTCACGACTACATTGAGAATTTTTTCCAAATATTCGTTATAGCTCTGTGACTTGAATAAACTGGCATCGACTGAATATTCTCCAAATCTGGTTTTGACGGTCATTTCTTCGGAAACAAAACTCTCTCCTTCTTTTTGGAAAAATCTTTGCAAATCCTCCAATGGAAAAACGGAAAATGTCTCAAGTTTTTCAACCCCGACTTCGCCCACTGCCAATTCTTCCTCTGATTCCTTGATGATTATCGGCCAATACAAATTATATTCTCTGTAATCACTTCTCAATCCCACTTTTATTATATCGCCCAGCACTCCGTCCTTGCCCGTCGGATCATGTTCGAGTTCGCCCAATAATCCTTCTGCCAATAAATCATCATAAAACTGAACGAATGAGGGATGCTCAATAATCGTCAACAGATCCAAATAATTATTCGGCTCCTTCTTTTCAACCAATAGTCTTTTTATATTATCTTGCTTTATATCCAAAAATTCCGGCTCACGCCACATCAATCGCAATCCACGCCCAATCGTCTGCTCCAAAAGAATTGGCGCAGCCGTGGAGCGCAACGGCACAATGACACAGATATTGCTTACGTCAAAACCCTCGCGGAGCATAAGCACTGAAACAAGCACCTTTGGGCTTTTGTGTTTATCAATATTGAAAAGTTTTTGTTTCAGCGTCAGCCATTCACTTTCCGGAATTTCTCCCTTTTTTCCAGTATCTACTCGCAACACATCTTCCTCGGAAAAACCTTCTTCCCGTATGAAACTTTCAACTAATGGTGAAACGCTTTTGTCCTCGCACATAATGAGCATTTTCGGATATTTGTCCGAAGCCCCATTTTTGTCTTTTGTAAAATCAACGAAATTATTTTCCAGTATTTTTAATTTATTCAGTCCGGCGCGTATCATCAGCTTTTGCCCATCCGATAATCCAATGACCTTATTACCTTCACGAATTGCATTATAATCCAAAGCCATATCAGTCAACTCCTTCCGCTTGTCAATTGCGATTGTTTTTACAAGTCCCTTTCGGATTGCGTTTTTCAAATCAAAATCAACTATGATGTGCGGAAAATAATGTTTGATTCTTTTTTGCCCGCTACCGGTCACATCATAGGGCGTGGCGGAAAAGTCGATTTGCATAAATTTTTCCATTTTGCCTTTGGCAATTTTATTCAGACTTTTCTGCCATTCAACCTCCTTGATTTCGCCATAAATCTTGTTTTCGTGAATATGATGTGCTTCATCATTGATCACCATTAAATCCGGAAGTTCCGCTAAAAAATTAACTTCTCGTCCGCTCAAATACGCTGCGTCCAATGAATCCAACGCATTACCGCCGGAGATTCCCGGACGAATTGGAAGAATATCTTTCACGATCGAGCTCGGATCATCCATGGGAGAGTCAAAAATTTCTTCCTGATCATCCTTGTCCATAAATAAGTGCCAATTGGCAATCGCGATGAGTCCGTCGCCGGTTGTCTTGGTGCCGATTTCTTGTTTCTTGGCGACGCTGTTTTGAATAAAACCAAAAACATCTTCGCGATATTGCGGAGGAATAAAAAGTTCTTTGAATTTGAAAAAATCCGATTGCTCAAACTCTCTTTCTTGTTTCTCGTTTTCTTTTCCGAGATAGGCATCCAATAGTCGATCATAAACGATAATGCCCGGAGCAACTAACAGAAAGTTTTTGGTAAATCTGCCGGATTTTTCCGTTTCATATTTGGCGTTCAGATATTGCCAAATTAGAAGTGCGTGCATCACCCAAGTTTTTCCGGTTCCCGTGGCCATCTTGATGGCATATTTAGGAATTTCATATTTTTCCTTCCTGAGTTCCACCGAATCAATGTCTGCCAAGAGTTCAAATTCGATGTTGTCATAAATTTCTTTGACACTTTTAATGCCAATTATTTCGTGCAAATAAATCGCGTTTAAAATCGCTTGTTTTTGTCCATCGTGAAAATTTATGTATCTTGTTTCAATGTGTGGCTCACGAAACCAAAACTTGAGCAAATCTTGCGTCACCAAAGACACCTTGGACAGCATTTCTCCGCTCGCCCAAGAATCATTCACTTTTTGAGTTATGCTACTTGCTAATTTAAGCGGGATCGATCTTGTTCCAATGTTAATCGGTGATGGCATAATTTATTTCATTAAATTTACAAATTTTCCAAAACAATACTTTCAAACCCAAACACATCAACTGCTTTGACGCAAATTTTACGATTGTCTTTTTTGGCAACTGTCAGTTGCGTTTTGCGAATGATATGCAACGGATCATTATCATTTTCCGTATTGCCACGATAGTCTTGCCAACGGCTGCGGAAAGTGATGCCGTCATAATCCGGATCGATGCTCCAATACTCAATGAGCGCCAATGGATCTTTAGCAATGATGTCGCGCAATTTGTCTCTGTCCTTGTCGTCAAGAGGAATGTTGTCTGGCGAAAGCAAGACATAATTATCCAATTCGATTTCCAGTTTTTCTTCACCGTCGGAAAAACCTTCTTTCTTAATTGGCTTGATCGTCAGATATTGCAAAGAAGAAAATCTAATTTTCCCCTTATCAATCAAATCTTTGTAGGTCGCTTTGGTTTTCAATTTATCCAAAAGATCGGGCGGAATCACTAATACCTCCAAATCTTTGTCGTTCAAAGATTGGATAGCTTCCGTGATGTCATAGGTGAAATTCCAACCTAAAACCACAACCTTGTTCCAACCACCCATAAAAGAATTTTTCAGTTCTTGCGCTTTTTTGAGAGTGGCAAGTCCAGTCATTTTGCTTGGCGAATCCACGACAACCAAAGTTCGACTGTCTTTGATATAGCCGACATTCCTGTTTGCGTTCTGATCATCCGGAAACGGAATCGCGCCGAAAAGTTGCAACACCACATTTGCCAGATCGCCGATACGACGAAATTGCTTCGAAGACGCAAAGGCTTCTTTTTGATAGTCACCAATCGATTGAAAAAGAAATGGTTTGGAATTTTGATCAATCAGACGTTTGCGCATCACCAAACTCGCCGGCTTTCCAAGATCGGACATAATCCATTTTCTTCCCAACTTTTCCGCCACCGCGCCAGTAGTGCCGGAACCGGCAAAAAAGTCAGCGATAATTGAATCTTCATTTGTAGAAATTTTTATAATTCTTTCCAATAAAGATTCGGGTTTTTGCGTATCATATCCAACTTTTTCTAAAGATTTTTGTTGTTGAAACGCCTGAAATTGAATACCCCTTATATCATCCCATAATTCATCCAGAATTACACCCGGAGATTCATCGAGATATTGTATTAACGCTTCCTTATTGTTTTTACTTACATATATTTTTCCAGCCTCTCTAAACTTCACTTTCGATTCTTCAGTATAATCACCAAGAGATTGAATTCTGTATCTTCTGCCCTGAGAATCCACATGTTTAAAATAATTTTCTATATAATCATTCGAATATGGCTTATAATATTGATTGTAAAGAATTGACGAATAGTCCTTTGCATAAAAATAGATGTGATCACAATTCCTTGCCATCATCTTTGATTTAGCTTTTGCCCCAATAGAGGTAGATCTTTTCCAGATAATTTGATTACAAAAATTATCTTTGCCAAAAATATCATCTAAAATCATTTTTACATAAAATCCAACATGCCAATCTAGATGAACATAAATTGAACCCTTGTCGGAAAGCAACTCTTTCATCAGCGCCAAGCGCGGGTAGAGCATTTTCAAATACGACACCGTGCCGTCTTTCCAGGTGTCAGCGTAGGCGAATTGTTCGATGACCGTCGGTTTTTGTTCCAAATCCACGCCGGGTAAAGTCACTTTTGTGCGATAGTCAGCCTTGCTGTCAAACGGCGGATCAATATAAATCAAATCAATTTTTCCTCGCATCGAAGGCAGCCCAGACTCCGGATCACCAGCAAGCAACGCCTGCATCACCAAAAGATTGTCGCCATACACCAAGCGATTCATCCATTCTTTTTCATCCACAGTCGGCATTTGACCAGAAAAAAGTCCAGCACTGTCTTTCGCCGGCAAAACCAATTCATTGGTCTGCAATCCCAACTTATTCTGACTCGAAAGCCGTTCCAAAATTTTCTCAACTTCCTTTTTGCCTTCATCAACAATTTTTGGAAGTTCGTATATGAGTGAGTTTTTCATGAGATTTTAGCTTTTTTTATTTGATAAATAATCCAACAATTTATCAACTATTAATTTCTTCAGGAAAAAACCCAGCGCGGTTATAACTGCAATCGAGCCTGAAATAATTAATTGTAAATTAATCATTTTTCTAGCATGAAAAAATAGTGAGTTAAATTGACTTAACATATTTTCATTGATAATAATGCTTTTACTATCTCTAATATCTTCTAAGATATCATTCAAATTTTTTAATTGATATGCTGAATATAACAAAAAAATTATTAAGGAAATAGTCAATATTATCAAAAAAATCAAAACAATAAATCTAACGAACCAACTTAATTGTAAATTTATATTTAGGGCTTCTTTCGCCCACAAAGGATGATTGATTTCCACTCTAATCTTGCCAATTTCTTGTTTATTGTAAGTTGCCAATTGAAATGCTTGCTCTCCAGCATCAAGAGGTCGTGCAGGAGGCGTTGCGTCCAGATTTTCAGCGAGATCATCAGTGCTAGTAGATGAAAGACCTGAATTAAGTTGTCCTTTTCTTCGAGCCATATTTATATATTGGGGAAATTATCCACAAACATTTGCGTTTCCTGAACGGCATAATCCACAATTTCATTGAAATTATCCAGATTAAAATTATTCTCACTCATTCTTTCTGCTACCGTGTTAATGTCAGTCTGTATTACTATATTTGCATTTTCTTTCGCATTAATAGTGATCAGATTATTCATCTCAAAGTTTCCTGATCTGCCAGCGCGATTATAGTTAAACAATAATTCTTTGGGACTAGCAAATCTATCCTCTCGAATAAAATTATTTCTTAAATAATCAATGCTATTACCTTCTTCTGGTGATAATATTTTTTCCACCGCAGCAATAAACCCGACACGATTGATAATTATCGATTTGCCCAATAAGAAACTAAAAATATTTTGAATGTTAGTTTTTTGCGTTTCAAATAATTGGCTATCACTCTCAGTGGATGTAGGTGAAACATTGTAAAAAACATCCACCCTCGAAAGGGCAATATTACAATTAAATCTCCCATCCATGCTATTCAATATAAATCTGGGGAATTCAGGAGGAGTATCGTTGGGAATCGGCAATTGCGTTGGCGTTCCATTGAAAATAGAATTGGTGTGCTGATGAATTTCCGTAAGCAATCCAGCTCTTTCCAAATCATTTGAAATATTAAAATTTCTCGTAAAGATAGCTGTTTGAATTTTTCTAATTTTCGTTTCCATAATAAATTTATATTTTTAATTATTTCCACCCCTGCCCAATTGCTCTCCAAACAATTTGCTCCTGCGGAATATTAATCATTCCTTGCGGAGTTTGTTGTTGGATATTTTGTTGGACTTTTTTAAATTCTAGGGTAATTTCAAAAAATTCACTGTCCAGATCATTTTCTACAAAAGCAATTCGATAGGCTTTGCGACTGACCGGATCATTTCCAGCCATCTCAATTTCCGGATTCCAAATTTCCGTCATTTTCATTTCCTTGTTGTATTCTTCATAAATTTCCGTCATCAAATCAGAAAGTTCCTTGTCGGCAAAAACCACAGACTTGATGCCCAGATCTTCTTTGGCTTCTTTGCGTCCGATGTAATATTGATGAGAATAAAGTTTTTCCGTCAGAAATTCAATTACTTTTTCAACCTCATCCTCTTTCATTGATTCTTTATGGCTTTTCAAGAGTCGCTTGGCCAAAATTTTAATCAAGTTATGTGTGCGGTTCACATTGCCCAATGCCAAAGGATGAATCGACGGCGTGCTTTCGACAAACTTGTTGAAAATTTTGGTCAGTTCCTCGTCACTCTTGATGCCAAATTTGTTTTTCGCTAGATCAAAATAGCTCATCACTTCTTCCACTGAAATTGGAATACGACTTTGCGGATTTTGCGGATCGACTGGATTGAAGACATTGGCCGTGGACGGATCAATTGGCGAAAGCTCACTCATATCACTCATCACAATCTCATCCGCTCCCAATGAAATCATTGTGGCAGCGCTATGGGCTTTGTAGGGAATAATCACCGAAAACTTGTCGCAATATTCGCGAATCATCGAAACCAAGCGCCAAGGGACCATTGTGTCTCCGCCTGCGCTGTATAAAACCAAATCAATCTTTTCTTGCTTTCCGATACGTCGCAATTGCGAGCTAATAATCGGGATAATATCCATAGCCACCGCCGCCCTCACCGGACCTTGGCGATCGCTAGTCGCGTAAGTTATGACTTTTGAGCCTCGCAATTGCTCAATTTTTTTGATAATGTCTCTTCGTTCCATATTTGTTGAAATTAAGGATTTCCTTATATTCTTATGGTATCATTAAGTAAGTAATTACTCAATACTTCAAAAATGGAGTCAAAAGTAGGAGATTTGCCATTGGAAATTAACCCCGATGCGCTAAAAAGAGCGAATAAGAGAATTGCCAGAGTCCAAAAAGGACAGCCGATTTTTAATCCGCTTCGTCCAGTCAGAAAATTTGTCCAACTGATTCAGCAGTCGAATTATTTTTGTCTGTTTCCTTCGCAAGCAATCGATGGCGGACTTTCTACATCTTTTTTCCTTACTGAATTTTCAAACGATCCGATCAAGGCGATATATATCAAAGAGGATGGCGGAGTGATTTCTTTTTTGGGGAAAAGACAATCAGGTGAACCGAGAAAATTAGACTTTTATGCAATTCAGAAAATAAATCACGGATTCATAAATCCAGAAGGATTTTCTCATGACTGGTATTATATTTTCGAAAAACTACTTTTTGACTTTATAAACTTGAAAGACAAGTCAGAGCTTAAAAAGTTTATAGAAAAGACTGGCTTTTCAATTTTCCCCAGCTTTGAGGAGCTTAATTTTCTGCTTAAAAAATATGATGATGCCGGGATTGCCGGTATTCCAGTTTTTCGCGTGACAGATGACGGAACGTTTCCTGAGAGTTGGGATGAAGAAAAAAATACTGACCGAGAAAAGATCGAAGAAGTAAACCTGGATTTTATGTGGAGCAAAAAAGAAAGGCTTCTTGATTATGTAAAAAAATATGAGAATGACGAGCTTATGGCAAACAATATACTGTTCATAAATGACCAGATGGAGAATATTTCAGATTCCTTGGTGGACGAAGATGCTTTTTATAAAATCGATATTGCCAATAGATCAATTGAAAATATAATTAAAGACCGGAGAACGATTGAAGAAATTATCAGTACCAAGAAATTAAGTGAAACAAATTTCTTGGTTCATTATAGAATTTATGGACATTTTGCCGCATGTTGCTTGGAACTATTCCTAAGAATCATGGAGAAACAAAAAATTGCCGTTTGCAAAAATCCGACTTGCCAAAGATATTTCAGGCCAATAAGAAAAGGGCATGAATATTGTGGCAAAGAGAAGTGTAACCAGTGGCGAAACGCCAAGAGAAGCAAGAAAAGGGCGGATGAAAAGAAAAAATAGGATTTGAGATAAAAATCTCACAGTGAATCTCACAGCGAACGCGTGAGATTTTTTTGTTTGAGAAGATATATAGGTAGCTAACCACGACCTGTGTATGGAACGACAATTCTCAGAAAAATTAATGTGTAAAGCCAAAACCGTTTTAGAGGAAAAATGCGGACGTGTTTTAACTGACGATGAAATTGAAATAATGCTTGATCGACTTGGCAGACTGGGAATGCTTTTTGTGAAAAATGTTTTGGATAATCGGACTAAAATCAAAAATTATGCGATCAATCGAAAGAAGGTTTAATAAAATCTCGCAAAAAAATCAATACTTGAGTTCGCTCGTTTGTTTTGAGCGCGCAGTTAAAGGTCAAAATTTCAAAAAACGCACGATCCGTCATTGGTTTGGTCGTCTCGTGGAAAAAGACGATTATGCTCAAAAAGACAAAAGGACTATTTTGCAAGGTTTGGAAAATTTGAAAGTGCCTTGAGGCCTGCACAATTCGAGAGTAAAAGTGATGCTGGCGAGGTTTTTCCACGCCAAGCATACATTGGACCTATAATAACTAATTTTAATCTTTAAATTCAAATTTATGACAGACGAAATTAAAAAACTGCAGGAGGATAACGAGCAAAAAAAGAAGGCACTTGTGGAACGAATGCAGAAAGAAGCAGAGAGTGTTGAAAAAGTGCTGGAAATAGCGGCTCACAAGCTTGTGGAAAAAGTGATGAACAAAAATTCGCTTTATTCGGAAGAAAATCTTCAGGAGGATTTGATAAAAATTGTCAAAAGTATTGCGGCGAGGGATATCATCGACAGATTACTCGATCATATGAGCTGTCCGATGCTGACAAAACCAAACTGGCCATATTGCACCGGTTGCGAAAAAGGCAAGGAAATTTGGTGCCACAGTATTAAATTTCTAGAGTGTCCAGCGTTTAGCCAATATCGAGCACATGAACTTGTTACAGCTCCGAAGAGAAAGGTGATTAGCAACAAAGAAAAAGTCGCCAAAAAGAAAGAATAGCTATGTATTAGGTATTGTATTTGAAAATTCATTATCTAGATACACTACCTATACGATCTACCTACCGAAAGAACATTGCGTAAAAAATAAAACAATTCCGTAATTTGGTAAAATCGCACGATAAATGCGACAGGCTAACCGTAAAAAATAAAACGGCTCAAATAAGCCAAGATTAGAAGAATTGAACCAAGCTGTGATTTGGCCGCGCCGTGGGCAACGAAGCAGGGGCTTCGAAAATGGGGAAATCTTGGCAGAGGCGCAGTTGAAAAGGTTTTTGTTCGGAGTTGCTTTTGCTCCCCTCGCCTTGGGGCGAGGGGTTGGGGGAGTGGGGAGATAAAATGGCGGAAAAGAGTTGATGTCCGACAACGAGCATTCTTGCGACACTCCCATTTTGTCAAAAACAGTTTGCAGTGTGGTAACAACGGAGAACTGTTTTTGCCACAAAATGGAGTGTGTCGCAAAATGCCTCGTTGTCGGAGGGTTGGCAAAAAATCAATCCTTAAGATTTTAAAAGAGTTTTTTGCCAATCCCCTTGCGTCAATTCTTTTCCCACCTTGAGGGGAAAGAGTTTGAGAAAACCGCTGAGGTTTTTTCATTATAAAAAGTTTTCTTCCAAGCCTTTCTCAGATGTGCAGTATGAAGCAGGGGCGTTGGAAAATCAAGAATAGATGATTTGACTGCCTGTGGTTTTTCGCTTTCAGCAGGAAGCGAAAAAGCGCAGTGAGTCAAATCTTCCTTGAATAAATATTTTCCAATGTCACTGGTTCATTCTGCTTTCCTTGTTGAACGGTTTGGAAGAAAACCACCTTAAAAGGAAAGCTTGAAAACCATTCGGTTTTCATTATAAATATCAGGCGAGGCTGGGGTTTATTTTCTTAGGAGGATATGCGCGAGCCTGTCCTTGATAGATAAATCAAAATCATGGTATTATGCAAGTGGACGCAACTAAATACTAACCGAAGCAGGAAGGGCAACCTTTGCTGCAATCTTCGGTTAGAAGTTGCGTCCAAGCGGGGTTGTCCTTTTTGTTATGCAAAAATGAAATATTATCAAAAAAATTTACGATATAAAGGCGCAAAGTCAATCTGGAACTGGTCACTTTCTGAGTGGATTGGCTATGTAATTATTTTGATCATTTTTGGCTTAATTTATTATTTTTCAAAACCATGAAGTTTGTTATTTATGCTCGAAAGTCTTCCGAGGGAGAAGATCGACAAGCCAAATCCATTGAAGACCAAATCGCGACCATGAAAGAAATCGCCAAGCGCGATAATGTTGATATTTTGCAAATTTACCAAGAATCAAAATCTGCCAAGGAGCCGGGCCGGCCCGTGTTCAACGAAATGATTAAGAATTTTGAAAAGGGAAAATTTGACGGCATTCTTTGCTGGAAAATTGACCGACTGGCAAGAAATCCGAAAGACGAAGGCACTGTGAAATGGATGTTGCAAAAAGGAATTATTAAAGTCATAAAAACTTTTGAAAAAGAATATCTGCCAGATGATAATACGCTTATCGCTTCAGTAGAATTTGGGTTTGCCACCCAGTATGTGATTGACCTCAGTAAGAATGTTAAACGTGGACTAAATGAAAAAGTAAAGCGCGGAGAATATGCTGGTTGTCCGCCAGTCGGATATCAGACAGACCATAAAACGCGCAAACTGATAACAAACACGGATCAGGCACCATATATCGAAAACGCTTTTCAGCTCTATGCTTCGAGGAATTATTCGATTAACAATCTTGCAGACAAGCTTTATGCGGACGGCTTGCGTTCTAATACTGGCAAGAAAGTTTCTCATTCGGCAATTCATAAAATCCTCAAAAATCCGCTTTATTATGGATATTTTAACTGGAAAGGCGAACTTCACAAGGGCATTCATGAGCAGATAATTTCCAAAGACCTTTTTGACGAAGTGCAAAAAGTCTTATTGCCAAAAAAGCACTCAAAGCGTGATAACAAAAAACATTTTTTGTTTCATGGATTTATGCATTGCATTTGCGGTTTGCGCATGACGGCCGAATTCAAGATTAAGAAAAACAAAAAGAAAATACACGAGTATATTTATTATCGATGCACGAAATCAAGAGGCACAGAAAAGTGTTCACAGAAATACATTCGCGAGGAAGAAGTGGACAAGGAAATTTGCGATAATCTTTCCGAGATACGCTTTGATGAGAAAATGTTGGACTTGGTTGTTGATACGACAAAAGAAATGGGTCAGAAGCAATATGCCTATCAAATTGATATTGAAGAAAAGAATTCTTTTTTGCTTGAGCGTAATAAAATAAGGCAGGGCGCATTGGTGGAAAAGTATATTGACGGAAAGATACCAGACGACATTTATGATCGCACGCTGACAGATTTGCGAAATGAGCAAGCAACGCTGGAAAATAAAGTTGAGAATATTAAAAGCAATGGGCAGGATATTTTTGGGATTATCGAACTGCTAGCAAGATTTATGCGACTGGCGAACGGAATTTTTAAAGATGGGAACGAGGACACTAAAAAAGAAGTGCTATCAATAATATCTTCGAACCTCATAATTAAGGACAAGAAAGTTGTTGATTTGAGCCTCAAGGAGCCGTTTAATTATTTGTTTGAAGACTTAAAAAGCTTCGAAACGCCGAAAGGCGGATTTGGAAAAACCGAACCAGTTTTAACGCTTTCACAAAAGGAAAAAGGAGCTTTTGCTCCTTTTTGTCCTGAATTGTTGGGGAGGAAGGATTCGAACCTTCGCATGACGGAGTCAAAGTCCGTTGCCTTACCGCTTGGCTACTCCCCATCTTCATGTAACACGCAACATAAAACATGTAACAAGAAATGAGCTATTTCTAGCATTTTGTTTCATGTTGCATGCTTTATGCTTCATGACTTCATTCCACAATCTTCCCGCCCATAATCTCCATCGCGGAGCTGAGAAGAGATGATTGTTCGTGGGTGGTTTTTTCTTTTTCTTTGGCTTGCTCAATTTCATCATCGGCGGCGGAGTTTTGAACGGGGGCTAGGGTCTTGTCGACGACCACCTGGATCCGAACGGCCAATTCTAGAATCTTACTAAAAACATCCTCGATTGTCAATCTATTTTGCGGATCGTCTAGTTTTTCCTTATAAAACTCATAGGGCGTGGCAAGTGTGATGAGGTTGCCCTCTGTGGTCACGATTTGGCAGTTGGTGAGGAGTGCGCAGAGGGAATGGTTATAGGCGCGAATATCGATGAGCAGGCGGTTCCAGCGGCCTTTTAGGGTGTCTGGATCAATAGTGACGTCTGAATTTATTTGTGTTCCAGCTGATGGCCTTACTTTCTGTTCAATGTTGATTTTTTTTTCTGGCGCATGTGGAGTGATTGGGATTATTGTTGAGTGTGGGTTGATTTGGGCATTGCCTTCTATTGTGATTTCCGGTGTGTAGGGTTTTTGCGGTGCGGGGAACTTTTGCGTGGCTTTGATGATGGCGATTTCGAGTGCGAGCTGGGGGAGAAGGAAAGAAAATAATTTAGTTTGTGCGACCAAGAGCAGGTCGATGGTGGCGACGATTTGCGAGAGTTCACTATTTTTTGCTTGCGCGACGAGTTTTTCGATCTTATCTTGGGTTAGTTCGCGTACAAAGTAGGTTTTAAAATTCTCATCAATTTTGAGAAGCATTAGTTGTCTGAAATGATTAATGAGGGCCTTTGAAAATATTTGTAAATCATAGCCACCAGAAATGAGTTCATTAATTTTCTCTAATGCTTTTTTTGTATTTTTCGAAACAATTTCTTCCGCCACATCACCAATAAAACTCTTGTCCACTGTGCCCAGAATTTCTTCCACATCTTTGGCGGAAATATTTTGATCTTCAAGCGCAATGATTTGACCAAGCAGTGATTCAGCGTCGCGCATTCCGCCTTCGGCTGATAGTGCGATCATTTCTAGTGCTTCTTTTTCAACGCTAATTTTTTCTTCCTTGGCAATCATGGTTAGTTTTTCAATAATGTCAGCCATTGGCCAGCGGGGGAAGTCGAATTTCTGACAGCGAGAAACGATGGTGGCAGGAACTTTGTGGATCTCAGTTGTGGCCATGATAAAGATGACATGGGCGGGCGGTTCCTCAAGGGTTTTAAGGAGGGCGTTCCATGCCCCGGTCGAAAGCATGTGGGCCTCATCAATAATATAGACTTTGTATTTCAGAAGAGTTGGAGGAAGCGCGATCGTTTCTTTCAGCTCGCGGATATTATCCACGCCAGTGTTGGAAGCTGCGTCAATCTCAATGATATCGAGAGTTTTTCCTGATTGGATGGTGAGGCAAGCTGGGCATTCTTCGCAAGCATTGATATCTGTGTGGTCCTGGCAGTTGATGGTTTTGGCAAAGATCCTAGCGAAAGTGGTCTTCCCAGTGCCACGGGGACCAGTGAAAAGATAGGCGTGGGCGACACGGTTGTTTTTAATGGCATTGGAAAGAGTGCGCACAATGTGCGCTTGTCCGATAATTTCCGAAAAGTTTTTTGGACGATATTTGCGGTAGAGAGTTTGGGACATAATTATTCTTTGTATTATATTTCCAGCTTACCACCATTTAGACAAAAAGAAAAATCCTGCCTAATCGACAGGATTTCTTGTTAAAATGGGCTATTTTTTGAAAACGAAAAACTTGTAACCTATAAAATTCCAAGCCAATCCAACGATACTTCCCATGGCGGCGCCAATTAGGCCCCATTGTCCTTGTGCGAGAGCTCCTGCTGGGTTTCCTAGATGGAAAACTAATGAGGCAACGGTGACGTTGATGATGAATCCAAGAACGCTGACGAGAAAAAATTGAATAAATTCAGTTTTCTTTTCACCAGTTTGGTTGAATGTCCAATATTTATTCCAAAGGTAGCTGTTGATATTGGCAACGATAAAGGAGGCTGCTTTATACAGAGAATAGAAGGTGATTATTCCTAGCCCGGCGACGACCGCATCTTTGGCATCGATTCTGAAGGAATCCCTGAAAAAGGCGATCAGCAGAGAGAGGACGCCCATATCAACCAAAACATTCATCACTCCTGTGACACCGAATTTCCCTAGTTGCCAGATGACGGCAATTTTTTTGCTGATATAATAGGCGACAGTTAGCCCAAAGGGAGTGGCAATGAGGAAGAATGGCACGATCCAGAGTGATAGTCTATAGTAGAGTTCGGGTTTAGCGGTTTTTAGGACAGGGAGCAATAGGAGTCCAATAAGAAGGCCAGCGCCAGTCGCAAACGCGACGTCTTTTTTCGTCATTTTTATTTCTTCCATATTTTTATCCCCCACCACTTTTTCGCTCGCATTTGCGAGGCAGGCAGAGAGGGTTGTCGGTTAGTTTATTATTTTTTAGCAGCTTATTGTGTAAGAAAAATAATTCCAAAAAAGCGAAAAAGTGGTGGGGGATGAATTACTCGTTTGTTTTTTCTTCAAGTTCTTTTCGTAGCTCCTCTAGATTGGGCATCCACTCGTCAATAGCTGAAAGATTGTCACTACTTGGGATGATCTCATCTTTTGGTGCTAGTGACATTTGTGCAACTGGCTCCGATGATGTCGGTTTTTCGTTGAAAATATCGTCAATTTTTTTGAATCCGCCGATGTCTTGGTTGACATCTCTTTTTGGCGTTTCTTTTTCACGTGATTTTTGCAAGAGGTTTTCGATGGCGCCCCATTCAGAGTCGAGATCACGAGGAGTGACTAGTGTCACCTCATCACCCGGTTCTACTTTGAAGTATGTAATGGAGGCAAGTAAAACTCGATAGGCTCTGCCTTCGGCCACGACAAAATAGTTTCCATCAGTATCCTGGTTGACTGTGCCAATTGCCATCTTCCTGATGACTGGCCCGATTTGTTTATAGATAAAGGAGCCATCACTGGTGATTGACAGCTTCATCATGTCGCCTTTGACTAATTTTGATTTTGAAGCGTAGTTGGCTGGAACGGGATATTGTTTTCCATCAGTTCCCAGCATAATCTGGCCATCGAAAGTTCCTTCAATTACTTTTTCATCATCGGAGTCTTCGGCTTTTCTTCTTCTGCCGACTTTTTTCTTGCCTTCAAGTTGCAAGAGCATTGACTTGGCTCCTTGCAGAGTTGTCTCAGCTGTAGAAATCATATCACGGAGTGCTTGAATTTTGTCCGCATTTTTATTGTCATCGTTAATATTTTTTTCTTCCATCTTTGTTTTGTTTTAGTATTTTTATTTTATAAAACAATTATACATTTTTTAGGATTATTGTGCAAGTAATTTTTTTAGAGAAGAGAATATTTTATTATTTTAAAAATTGATGAAAAATATTTTTTTTAATGAGCAATGAATAATTTTTAATTTGAAATATGCGAAAAGCGAAATTTTGTCCACATCCTGTGGATAACTTTTTTTAAAAAGGCTTAAAATCGGTGCTTTTAATTTGTTTTCCATGTGTTGACGAGTGCGAGCTAGTGGGGTAAAATAGATTCATAGTCCATATGAGTGGTGAAAAGTGGGGAACTAATAAAAAACACCTATGTTTATCGGCGAATACCAACATTCGATTGATCCGAAAAAAAGATTGGCGGTGCCAAGCAAATTTCGCGATGAGCTGAAAAACAAAGTGGTTGTGACGCGCGGACTCGACAAATGCCTTTTTATTTATCCGATGAAGGTCTGGCAAGCGTTAGCCGAAAAACTGGGAGCGATTCCAGTCGGAGAGTCAGGTACGAGAAGCTTTGTGCGACTTATGCTTGCGGGAGCGACTGATGTGGAAACGGATAAGCAGGGGAGAATTTTGATTCCAGATTATTTGAAAGAATATGCCGGCTTGGACAAAAATGTAATTATTGCTGGAATATACAATCGCTTGGAAATCTGGGACGAAGTGAAATGGAATGAATACAAAAAGAATGCTGAAAAAAATACTGATGATATTGCTGAGCAATTAGGTAAGCTGGGAGTGTATTAGATTTAAAATTATTTTCATGACTATCCATAAATCGGTTTTACTGGAAGAAGCAATAGAAGCTCTAAATTTGAAAGAAGGTTCTGTTGTGGTGGATGCGACGCTTGGTGGGGGGGGTCATTCTCTGGAAATTTTAAAACTAATCGGAAAAGGAGGAAGGTTGATTGTAATAGACGCTGACGATGGAGCGATTGCACGATTTGGAAAAAGAATGCAAGAACAGCAAATTGAAAATGTCACTCTGGTGCGCGATAATTTTCGGAATTTAGGCAGTATTTTGAAAAGTTTAGAGATTGAGAGGGTAGATGCTATTTTGGCTGATATTGGCTACTCTTCTGATCAGCTGGAAGACGCGGAGAGAGGAATTAGTTTTCAATTGGATGCGCCGTTGGATATGCGTTTCGACCAATCACAAAAATTGACAGCTGAGAAGATTGTGAATGATTATGGTCGGGAAGATTTAGAGAGGATTATTAAAAATTATGGAGAAGAGAGATTTTGCAAAAATATTGTCAGAGGAATTGTTGGATATCGGTCAAAAAAAAGAATTGAAAGTACGCGAGAGTTGGTTTCGATAATTGAGAGTCATGTGCCTGATGGGTATCGGAGAGGACGAATCAGCCCAGCCACAAAAACATTCCAGGCAATTCGCATTGAAGTTAATCAAGAATTAGATAGTTTGCGTGAGTTTACGTCAGCGGCGATAAGAATGCTCAGTTTCAGAGGAAGGCTGGCAGTGATTTCCTTCCATTCGTTAGAAGACAGAATTGTGAAAGAAATATTTAGGGAAAATGCTAGGGGATGCATTTGTCCCCAAGATTTCCCAGTCTGTCTTTGTGAAAAATTGGCAAAATTAAAGATAATAACAAAAAAACCAGTAATTGCAGGTCCTGATGAAATCGAAAGAAACCCGCGCGCAAGGAGTGCAAAGCTCCGGGTTTGTGAATTTATCTCAAAATAAAAAAAACAAAAAAATATCCGGTTGATTCTGCTGTGAAAAATTGGACCTGTGGCAACTTAACTGGGTAATAAAACAAAAATGGCAAAAATTCTTATTATCAATAAGCATAATTCGCAAAATTATCATGAAAGGGCGTCCAGAAAAGTTCAGGACGATAAAGCTTCTTTTGTCGGATTGATTGCATCCAAGAAAGGCAGTGTCAAGATTGGCTTGGCAAGTATGGGATTTTTGGTGGCATTTTTTGTGGTTTTTTCTTGCGCCTATTACTTATTTCAAGTAAATGATCTGGCTGTTAAGGGTTATGATATTCGTGAATTGGAAAATAAGATAAGCGAGCTAGAGAAGGAAAATAAACAGATGCAGATTCGAGAGATGGAACTGCGCTCAATGTATGTAATCGAAAAATCCGCCCAAGACTTTAACCTCGTTAGTCCTGTCAATGTAACTTATCTAGAAGTTAATAATACTGTCGCGATAAGATAAAGAATAAAAATGTCCAATGCGCAAAGGCATAAAAAATGTGGAGTTGGCGCTCGGAACTCCTTTGGAGAAAACATAAAAAAACCAAGGATTTATGCTTTGGCCATTTTGATAGTTGTTATCGTTTTTATAATCATCGGAAGGATGTATTTTTTGCAAGTTAGCAGCCAGGGCTATTACCGAGCGTTGGCTGAGAATCAGCATTCACTTTTTCGTAAGTTGATCCCAGAGCGCGGAGAGATCTTTTTGAAGGATCGAGACGCCCTTTATCCTGTTGCAGTTAATCGGGAGACAAAGATGGCATATGCGGTGCCGAAAGAGATTGAAGACCCAACTGTTGCTAGCACTGGTTTAGCGACAATTTTAGGCTTGGATCGTGATGAATTATTCGCAAAGTTGGATAAGAAGGATGATATGTATGAAGTGTTAAAGCATCGGCTTAGTGAAGAGGAGATTTCTGGGATAAAAAAATTAAACTTGAAAGGTGTGCGTTTTACGAATGAAGATTTTCGCTATTACCCAGCTGGAGAGCTTGCTTCGCATATATTGGGTTTTGTTGGCTGGAAAGATAACGAGTTTGGAGGGAGATATGGCAGTGAATTGTTTTTCGAGTCAGAGCTTAAAGGTGAAAATGGGAAGCTTTTCCAAAACAAGGATGCATCAGGAAGGTGGATTGCGACTGGTGAACGAGATATCGCTTACGCAAAAAATGGCGATAAATTACTTTTAACGATTGATCATAGTGTGCAATATAAGGTGGAAAAAATTTTGGCAGCGGCAATGGAAAAATATCAAGCAGAAAGGGGCACGATAATTGTTGTGGAATCTGCTACGGGCAAAATTATCTCCATGGCAAGCTATCCCACATTCAATCCCAATGAATACGCCAAGGTGGAAAATATGGAAGTATTCAGAAATTTGGCCGTTAGTGATCCCTATGAGTGTGGAAGTGTGTTTAAATCTTTCACGCTGGCCTCAGCCATTGATGTCGGAAAAATCACTCCAGAGACAACCTATGTCGATACTGGCGCGGTTGGTGAAGCTGGGTATACAATCAAAAATTCAGATCTTAAATCGAATGGTGTCCAGACGATGACGCAAGTTTTGGAAAAATCCTTGAATACTGGCGTGATTTATGCGGAAAGGCTTATGGGGAATCAAGTTTTTGGCGATTATATCAAAAAATTTGGTTTTGGCGAATCAACCGGAGTGGATATTTTTGCCGAAGTTCCGGGGAATATTTCTAATCTTTCCAATCAAAAGAGAAATATCGAGTATTTTACCGCATCTTTTGGGCAAGGAATTACCGTGACGCCATTGCAATTGGTCATGGCATATAATGTTTTGGCAAATAATGGAATTCTTCTGAAGCCACAGATTATTGATAGCGTGATGCATAGTGATGGTAGTGTGTCTGAATCGTCAACTCAAGAAGTACGCAGGGTGATTTCGCAACAGAGTGCTTTTCAGATATCTCAGATGCTGCGAAGTGTTGTTACGGATGGTCATGGTAAGCAAGCGAATGTCCCGGGCTATTTGGTCGGAGGTAAAACTGGAACAGCTCAGGTTGTGGGACCGAGTGGCGGATATGAAGATGGAAAAAGCATTGGATCATTTGCCGGATATGCACCGACTGATAATCCAAAATTCACAATCCTTGTCCGTTTAGATGATCCGAAAACGGTGCAATGGGCAGAATCTAGTGCGGCGCCGACATTTGGAGAATTGATGAAATTTTTATTGGAATACTATCATGTTGAACCAACCGAAAAATATACGCAAGCTGACCTGGATAAATTCAACCAAACGCACACATTGGGGAATTCACTTATCAAGGAGGATAAGCTGGAAGAAGTAAGGGAAGGGGAGAATAAGTTAAATATTGAGGTTGAAAAAAAGGATGAAAGAAAAACTAAGAAAAAATAAGCCGAGCGAGGCTTCAGAGAGGCAGGTAGCAAAAATGGAGAGGTTTTTGTTTTTCATGGCAAAAACTCTTTTGAATAAATATAAGCCACGAATAATTGCGGTGACTGGTTCGGTCGGAAAGACTTCGGCGAAAGAAGCTATTTTCGCTGTGATCTCTGGTCGCTATTCTGTTCGCAAAAGCGAGAAAAACTATAATAACGAAATTGGCGTTCCGTTGACGATTATTGGTGCGGAAAGTGGTGGTAAATCGCTCCTGAAATGGATCGGTGTTTTTCTGCATTGGTTGCTATATTTCATTTTTCCATTAAAATTTCCAGAGATAATAATCTTGGAAATGGGCGCGGATAAGCCGGGTGATTTGAAATATCTTACTGACTTAGCTCAGCCTGATATTTCCGTTATCACAGAAATAGCTTCTAGTCATTTGGAGTTTTTCAAAAATACTGATGCTATCTTCAAAGAAAAGGCGACATTGGCACGAGTCCTATCGGAAAAGGGTTTGCTAGTTATTAATACAGACAATAAGTACCTTTTGAAACTTAAAGAAAATCCACGCCAATTTGGAGCGACGAGCCGGATATTTTCTTTTGGATTTGAAGAGGATGCTGATGCGCGCGCGATGGATGTGTTTATGAATTATCATGGAGATGAAAATGATTTGTCCGGGAAAGAGGTCAATGGATTGAGTTTTAAACTGAACTATAAAGGTACGACAATGCCCTTGCGACTAAATAATGTTTTGGCTCGTCATAACATATATGCGGCGCTTGTGGGCGTTTCGGTTGGTATTGAGCTGGGAGTGAACTTGGTGGATATTGCCGCGAGTCTGGAAAAATTTATTTTGCCTTCTGGCAGGACTAATTTAATTCGAGGAATGAAAAATACAAATATTATTGATGATACATATAATTCTTCTTCTGTTACATCTGTCGAAGGTGTCTTGGAGGTGTTGCGAGAATTTAGCAATGGTAGAAAGATTGTGGTACTGGGGGATATTCTAGAGATTGGTCCAAATACGGAAGTGGAGCATCGGCAAGTTGCAAAAAAGTTTCTAGAAATCGGTGGCGATGTATTTTTGGCGGTTGGCGTAAGAATGAAATTCGCCACTGACGAGTTGCGGAAGCACAAGTTTGCTGGAGAAATTTACGAATTTAGGAGTCCAATGGAGGCGGGGAAGAAATTGCAAACAATATTGCGCTCAGGCGATGTAGTTTTAGTCAAAGGTTCACAGGGCATGCGCATGGAAAAAGTAGTGGAAGAAGTAATGGCTGAGCCGAATCGCGCCGAAGAATTGCTTTGCCGTCAAAATCCGGAGTGGAAAGATGAGCCGTGGCAGGAGGTTTGAAATTTTGATTTGTTGTAGAGATGCGATTCATCGCGTCTAGAATTAGCGACAATAGTGGTATTGACGATAGCGCAAGACGCATTAAAATGCGTCTCTACGGTCGCACGTTTGCTTTTTTATTTCCAAAAGCTATACTTAATAGTAGCTATCAAATTAATCTTTAATTAACTACACTCAGATGTCTGAAATTTTAGAAAGCCTTTTTGGTTCCAAGGAACGTGCTCGTTTACTTCGATTTTTCTTACAAAACCCGGAAAGTCATTTTGAATCAGCGGAAATTGCCAGAAGAAACATGCTCAAAGGAGCGAAAATTAGAAGAGAAATTGAAATGCTTGTGCGGGTAAAGTTTATCATTAAAAACACCCAAAAGGGCAAGTATTATTATCGCCTCAACCAAGATTTTGATTTCTATCCAGAATTGAAAAATTTGATCGCCAAGTCGAACACTTCTCCGCAATGCAAGAGTCTTGAGAAAATCGGCAATATCGGCAATGTGAAGTTGGCGGTGATTAGTGGCGTTTTCATCAATTATCACAAAAGCAAAGCGGATATGATTATTGTTGGTGATGATATTGGCAAGGCAAAATTGAAAAATTTGATGAGTAGTCTGGAAGCGGAAATTGGCAAAGAGATTAGCTTTGTTCTTATGACGATGGACGAATTCAAATATCGTTTGAATATGTTGGATAAGTTTGTTCTGGAATTTCTTGAGGGTCCGAATGAAGAGGTGATTAACAAGATTATTGGCTTGAAGCAGTTTATTGCAAAAAGAAAATTATAACAAAAATGGTTGAAAATACGGATAAAATTTTTTTTGCAAAAAGCTTGAATGAAAAAATCAAGCTTTTTTTTGGCCGGGAATATTTCAAAAGTCGAATTATTGGCTGGCTACTCTTCTTTGGAATCTTGTTTGACATTGTTAACTGGTCTGTATTGAAAATTTTTCTGCCCCCAGCTGGGAATTATGTG
The DNA here is from genome assembly GCA_903937035.1 of uncultured bacterium. Lineage (GTDB taxonomy): Bacteria > Patescibacteriota > Minisyncoccia > Moranbacterales > UBA2206 > UBA9630. The sequence continues at coordinate 22,277 of CAIZXS010000021.1, read as the reverse complement.
ATTTTGCATTATAATGTGTATTTTGGCGTTGATTCCATGGGTGCGGCGCGAAGCGCCTATATATTGCCATTTATTGGTACTATCGTTCTGTTTGTTAATGTGGTACTGTCCTTCTTCTTTTATACTCAAAAGGAGCGTGTGGCCAGTTACGTGATGCTGCTAACTGCGCTAATGGTGCAATTAAGCTTGCTTATTTCTGCAATTAGTGTCATTATTATTAACTATTAATACATTAATTATGTTCGCATTTCCTAATCCAAAGACAAAAAACCCAAAAGAGCGGAGAATACAGCGTACGTTGGAGGTAATCCCCGGTATTTTGACCTGGTTCACGATTATTGGCATGTTTGCCTTTTCCTTTTTCTTGCCTGACTGGGTGGCATATTTTATCATTACTTTTGATATTTATTGGATATTGAGGACAATTTTTATCGCTCATTATTCAATTGATGGGTATAAAAAATTGCGAGACGGAAAAAAAATTGATTGGTGGGAGCGCTGTCAAAATATTAGCAATCCTAAAAATTACATAGAGCTGATTAGCGCGCGAATTTTGAAAATGGAGGAGAGTCTGCGTGATCGAAGCGTTATGGCAAGGAGAGATGCAAAAATCTTGAAGGGGGAGCTGAAGCGGCAAAAAAAATATTTGCAAGAGGTGAAAGAGGTGGAAAAGATTTCGAGCGAGGTATTGGATTGGAGGGAGATCGTCCATGTGATCATGCTTCCTACGGCTGGTGAGCCAGCTGGAGTGATTGAGCCTTCGATTGCTGCTATAAAAGAAGCGAATTTCCCTAATGAGCAAATCATCATTCTCCTGGCCACAGAAGAGCGGGAGGATGAAGCGCATAGAACCCAGAAAGTGGATTATCTCAAAAATAAGTTTGCAGGGGTATTTCGAGAGTTTATTGTGACAACACATCGAGTCCGTGATGATGAGATGAAGGCCAAAGGAGCGAATGCTACTTTTGCTGCGCGAGAATTGGTCAAATATTTAAGAGCGCAGAACATTGACTTTCGCAGGGTGATTTTTTCCAATTTTGACTGCGATAGTGTGGCGCATAAGGAATATTTTGCTGCCCTGACTTATCAGTACATCATCGATCCAAAAAGGCTACAGCGGAGCTATCAGCCTCTTCCGATGTATCACAACAATCTTTGGGATACTAATGCGTTCGTGCGAGTGATTGTGACCGGTTCCAGTTTTTGGCATATTTTTCAAAGTACGAGATTGGATGGTATGGTGACTTTTTCTTCTCATAGTGAACCTTTTGATACGCTCTATAACGTTGATTTTTGGCCGGTAAATATGATTAGCGAAGACTCTATTATTTATTGGAAGTGTTTTACTTATTATAATGGAGATTATCGCGTTAAGCCAATTTATTTGCCGATTTCATTAGATGCAGTTCTCGCGGATACTTATTGGAAAACGATTGTGAATCAATATAAGCAAAAAAGACGTTGGGCCTATGGAATTGAAAATTTTCCTGTGATTATGCGGGCAATCGGGCCAAATAAGAAAATTGGCTTTAGACAGAAATTTAAAACGGCATTTGAAATGCTAGAAGGACATCATTCTTGGGCGACCTCATCACTGATTTTGGCGATCTTGGGTTGGTTACCCTTGATTTTGGGTGGAGATGAATTTAATCAGCAGGTTATAGCAAAGAATCTGCCGATCTATACGCGCTATTTGATGACGCTCGCTATGATTGGATTGGCCGTTTCAATGTCACTTAGTTTTCTTTTACTTCCTCCGCGTCCTGCAAAATACTCTCGCTGGAGAAATATTTATATGCTTTTACAGTGGATGCTTGTGCCGATTATCGCTCCACTGCTTGGCTCGCTCCCGGCCATTGATTCTCAGACGCGAATACTTTTGGGTAAATATTTTGGTGAGTTTTGGGTAACTCCGAAAAAAAGTGTAGAAAAACAGAAATAAGAAAGATTGATTGATTATTCCTAACAAGATTACTGCTTATGCTAAAATATCTCACTCCATTCGTAGAAGCATTTTTTTTCACCGTATTCTTTATTAGTATTATTTTGCCAGTGGCAAAAAAAATTCATTGGAGCGGACGAAGTCTTGGTCGGCATATTCATAAAAAAGGGGTTTATCGGATTGGGGGCGTTGCGATGGTATTAGCTTTTAATTTGACCGTTATCTTTGACGCTAATCTTGTTATGACGCCTGAGCTTTTGGGTTTTATGCTAGCCTCCATCATCTTGATGTTGGTGGGGGTTCGAGATGACATACGGGAGTTGTTTTGGAAGACGCAACTTTTTTTTCAGATGGCCACTGCCGTTCTCATCTTTATTCTTGGCGTGAGAATTTACTATATAACAAATCCACTGACTGGTGGTATCCTTGATTTGAATTTAGGAAGTACCGTCCTCATCTCCTTGGCATTGGTTGTCTTTTGGATTGTTTTTGTGATGAACGCTGTGAACTGGATCGATGGGGTTGATGGCTTGTCTGGTGGGATTAGCTTGATTTCTATCGGAACAATTTTCGCTCTTAGCTTTAAACCAGAAGTCAATCAACCGCCAGTAGCGATTATTTCCTGCGTGATATTTGGAGCCATCTTAGGTTTTCTGATTTTCAATTTTAATCCAGCTCGAGTACTAGCGGGAACCTCTGGTGCGATGTTTATGGGCTTATCACTTGCAATTCTAGCAATCTTTTCTGGCACAAAGATCGCAACAGCAATTTTGGTGCTCGTAATACCGATTATTGATTTTATGTGGGTTATCGGAGAAAGAATAAGACATAAGCAGCCAATTTTTAAACCAGATAATAATCACTTACATCACAAACTTCTGGATATTGGTTGGTCGCAGAGAAAAATCGCAATCTGTTATTACGTTCTGACAGCGATAGTTGCCCTTATCGCACTCAATACAAGAATTATTGGCAAAAGCATCACGCTATTGATCTCTGTCTCAATTATGCTCATTGCCTCCTTCATTATAAATAAAAAATTATCCAAGATTAGAAAGAGCTAATTGAGGCGATATTTTTTCACTTAAAAAACACAAAACCCCATGAACGGGGTTTTGTGTTTTTTAAGGAAAGTAATGATATACTTGGCTCGTAAGAAAGAACAGTAGAATTTTATTTTACAAGATCGTACTTACTGGAACTTATGATAGAGACGGTACTCTTAGCGCATATTTGTGTAAATTCTTGAGTTGTCCGTCGCTAAGATTTTTAGACTTGGCAATTGCATCTCCGATTAGGCTTTTGGAAAATTCTACTGATGTTCCAATCTTCACTCCTCCCTTGTGACCTACATTCTTTCTGAGATAATCCTCAATGTAGATTTTGTGTTCTGGGGTGAGAGAGGAATCTGAATTTTTCTCCAAATAATCTGCTAGAGCTTTACGCGCTAGTTTGGTGGTGCCATCTCCTTTGCCAGCTGTTTCAATGAATGACTGGTCAGTTTCTTGACTGGTTGTTACTGAAGATGTTTTATCCGTTTTATTATCAGTCTTGTCTGCTGTTTTAGCGTCGCTAGAGGTCTCAGTTTCGGTCTTCCCGTCATTTTTTGTTAAATCCTTCAGAATATCACTTTGCTCAGTTTGCTCCTCTTGATCAACATTTTGTGAACGGTTGGAATAGGAATAGATACCAGCAGCAATAATAACAACAATAAAAATGCTTACGATTATCCTTAGATTGTCTTGAAGCCATTGTTGGGTTGTCGACTGATTGTTTTCCTCATCTATCATATCTTCGTTTGAATTTTGCTCCTCATTTGATTCTTGATTGAATTCCATAATTTTCACCTTCCTTTCTAGTTTACCCTATATCCTGATTAATCAGGACTTTTTGGGTTTAAATTTTTAATGTGCTTGCGTTGAAGCTGTGATCGCTCTTTAGCAATCGGGTTTCTAATATTAAATTTTAGCAAAGCTGAGGTGTGCGTCAACTAGACAAGACGTTAAATTTAGTTTGTAGTATATTTGGGGGTAATTTGGCAAGTAAAATGCGAATCAGTGTTTTAACATTTTTTTGCTAAGTCGGAGTTGATAAATATTTTTTTATTGTGTGAATAATAATTATATGAATAAAATATCTTGCAATTATTATCCGAAATAATTATTTTAAAATAATTTATTTATTTGAAAAAATTTCACTATTAGATTGAAATATTTTGTTTTATATTATTTTATTTAAAAAAATAACTGTGGATAACTTTTTGCTATTGCATAAAAATATATATGTTGTATAATTTAAATACAAAAATTATTTCTAAAAAATTTAAAAATAATTTTTGTAAAATAAAAGGTCGAAACAAAATTATTAAAAATATTTCAGAGAAGTTTCTTGAACGAAACTTTGGAAAAAAAATAAAAATAGAAAGGATGGTGAATTAAAATGGCAGCAAAGAAAAAAGCAGCTAAAAAAGCTGTAAAGAAGACTGTAAAAAAAGTCGCTAAGAAGAAAGTAGCTAAGAAGAAAAAATAGTCTTTTTGTATAGTGAGAATTCCCGAAATTTCGGGTAGTGTTTTATGTCTATGACAATGATGTCGGACATAAGACTTATATCAACGTTGGATATAAAACAAAAACCGCTAACACGCGGTTTTTGTTTTATATAGAATAATTTCTCCTCGCCCTTCGGGAGAGGATGTCCGTAGGACAGGTGAGGGTTCTTACCTACGCAGAGAAAATTATCAATTAAGTTAAGTCTTTGTGTTATCTAAAGCACCCTCATCTCCGCCGTGGCGGGTTCACCTTCTCCTGGAGGGAGAAGAGTATATGAATTTAGATTAATTTAATCACACAAATTCGCCACTTACCAGCTAAATCTTTTTCAAATTGAATTTCGGCGGAAGGGAGAATATTTTCAATCAAGAGAGTTAAATCTTTTTTTTGTTCAGGACTGATTTCCAGGAAACAGTGAACAGTGATCAGTGAACAGTGATCAGTAAATTTTTTTATTTGCTTCAAAAGTTTTTCATAATGCGCAAGTCCGGCCTTTGGACTATAAAGTGCAGACTTTGGTTCGAAGTTTTTGACAGTTGGGGTGGCGGCGGAATATATTTCTCTTGAGAGATAGGGGAGATTTGCCAAAATTAAAATTTTGGAATTTCTAATTTCTAATTTCAAATTTCTAATTAATGGATCAAGCAGATTTCCACGCAAGAACTTTATTTTTGTTAAAGCATGTTTTTTGGCGTTATATTTTGCAACCTTTAAAGCTTTCTCTGAAATATCAATCGCGAAGTATCTCGCGTTTTTATTGTTCATTGATAGTTGTCCACTGTTCTTTGCAATGGAAATGATAATATTTCCTGATCCTGTGCCAACGTCAATGATGCTTAATGGATTATTTCTAATAACAGATATTTGTTGTAGTGCTTGTTCGACTAGAAGTTCCGTCTCTGGGCGGGGGATGAGTGTGTCACGGGTAACTTTAAAATCTAAACCATAAAATTCTTTTTGACCTAAAATGTAAGCCAGCGGTTCGTTCCGCAGTCTTTTGCGGAGTAGTTTACTAATTGCTGATTCCTGTTTACTAGTCACTGTGCTTTCTGGATGCGCCAAAACAAACTCACGAGACTTTTTCAGCTCGTGAGCGACAAGGAGTTCAAGATCAAGACTGTCTATTTTTTTCCTGTATTTATTGAGGATGGTTTGGATTGTTATCACAGGTTTAAAGGTTGGCGAGTTTTATCTTTATATCTTCTTCTTCAAGAGCGGATATGATCGGTTCGATATTGCCTTCTAGCGTACCATGGATATTGCTCCAGTTTTGCTTGATGCGGTGGTCAGTGATGCGGTCTTGAGGAAAATTGTAGGTTCTGATTTTTTCACTGCGGTCTCCTGTGCCGATCTGGGATTTTCTTTGGTCTCCCAGATCTTTACTGCGCTTTTCTTCCTCGGCTTGCAAAAGACGTGAGCGGAGCACTTTCATGGCCTTGTCCTTATTCTTAAGTTGAGATTTTTCATCTTGGCAAGAAACAATCATTCCTGTGGGAAGATATGTAATGCGTACGGCTGATTTTGTAGTGTTGACCGATTGTCCGCCCGGGCCGGATGAGCAAAAGGTGTCAATCCGGATATCTTTTTCTTCAATCTTAAAGTCAAACTCCTCTGCTTCTGCTAAAACTGCCACAGTGGCTGTGGAGGTATGGATACGTCCATTTTTTTCAGTTTCAGGAATTCTTTGGACACGGTGCACTCCAGATTCATATTTCATCTTGCCATAAGCTCCAGCTCCATTTATTTCAAAAACAACTTCTTTGAATCCGCCAACTCCATTTTGGTGTGAATTAAGAAGGACTAGTTGCCAGCGATTACTTTCAGCATAGTGGGAATACATGCGGAAAAGACTAGCAGCAAAAAGAGCTGACTCATCACCACCAGCACCGGCGCGAATTTCAACAATAACATTTTTTGCATCATTTGGGTCTTTGGGCAAGAGAAGTGTTTCTAGCTCTTTATCTAGAATTGCCTTTTTTCCTGATAGGGAGATGTTTTCATCCATTGCCATTTGCTTCATTTCGGAGTCTTCTTCGCTATTGACGATTTCGGCGTTTTCGCGCATATTTTTTTCGACAAGTTCAAGTTCTTCTATTTTACGCATCACCTCATTCAGTTCCGCTTGCTTTTTGGAGAGCTGGGTCATTTTTTGCGTGTCAAAAACTACCGAAGGATTACTGAGCTCCTCGGCTATTTGGGCATATTCGGCTTTAATTTGTTCAATTTGTTCGCGCATAGCGATATTTTTGTTACTTTTAGTATTGTATAGTTAATTAGAAGAATAAGCAATATGGCGCATTTGCTTAACTTCAAATTTTAGGCTATATTAATCTCAGGTCAAAGCTTATAAAAAAATGAATCCAAAAAAGGCTAATTCTCATAATTTTCAGCTAAACAGTCTTTTTTGCTGTTGCTGTAATCACCTAATTGCGCAGGGAGCAGCTTTTTTCTGTTAAAGATAAACAAAAAAGATCTGAGAAACTCCCGAACCAGTCGGGATTTTTATTTATATAATAATTTAAATCAAAAATAATGCTTTATCAAAATATTTTAGAAACTATTGGAAATACTCCGCTTATCAAAATCAACAAACTCAATCCAAATCCTAATCTAGAAATCTTTGCCAAATTAGAGGGACAGAATCCGGGTGGGAGTATTAAAGACCGGGTAGCGCTAAAAATGCTCGGGCATGCTATTGAGAACGGTGAGCTCACGAAAGATAGGATTATTATCGAGCCGACTTCAGGCAATACCGGGATTGGAATTGCTATGATCGGAACAGTCTTAGGTTATGCGGTGGAAATTGTAATGAGTGCGGCAGTTTCAATGGAAAGAAGGAAGATGCTTGAGGCTTTCGGGGCAAAAATAATTCTTACTGACGCGAGAAGGGGGACAGATGGTGCAATCGTGAAAGCCAGAGAATTAGTGAGAGACAATCCTGAAAAATATTTCATGCCTGATCAGTTTTCTAATGTCTACAACAAGATTGCCCACTATGAAACAACTGCCAAGGAAATTTGGGATGACATGGATGGAAAAATTGATTATTTTGTTTCTTCAATTGGCACTTCTGGTACGATTATGGGGGTGGGGAAATATTTGAAAGAATATAATCCAAATATAAAAATTGTTTGTGCCTACCCAGAAAAAGGTCATTATATCCAAGGGCTTAAAAATATGGATGAAGCGATTGTTCCGGCGATTTATGATAAGAATCAGATTGATGAATTTGTAAATATTGAAAGTGAAAAAGCTTTTGATATGGCAAGGCGAATTGCCAAGGAAGAAGGAGTCTTTGTGGGCATGTCTTCTGGCGCTGCTATGCTTGCTGCATTCGAACTAGCCAATCGGAATGTCTCCGGAAGAATGGCGGTTATTTTTCCTGATCGCGGAGAAAAATATCTCAGCACAAAGCTTTGGGGTGAATAGGACGCAAAGATTTGATTTTTTCTGCCAATTAGCTATAATTCAATAGAAGTTTAATTAGAGCATAAATATGCTAGTTTAACAGCGTTTTTAAAACAAAAAATATGACAAAAGTGCTTATTGCTGAAGATGATTTGATGATTTCTGAAATTTATCAACGGAAATTTACAGAAAAAGGTTACGAAGTTTTGACTGCCTTCTCGGGTGATCAAGTCCTAGAAATCGTCAAGAAGGAAAAGATCGATACTATCCTCTTGGATTTGCTTTTGCCTAAAATGGATGGTTTCCAGGTAACTGAAAATTTGAGGAATGGCAATTATGATCCAAATATTAAAATTATAATTTCCAGTAATATGAGTCAAAAAGAAGATCGTGAGAAGGTGCTGGCACTTGGTGCAAATGGTTTCATTACAAAGTCGCAATATACGCCAAGCGAGATGGTGGAAGAAATCAAAAGACTGACCAGTGATGAAGAAGCCCCTCTTGAATAATTGGAATTATCTCCTGGATTTTGATTTAATTTTGTTAAAACTTTAATTTTCCGAACTAACCCGCGCAATGTCTAAGTTAGTAGGGGACAAGAAATTTATGGAAAGGACGCTTATCTCTGATGCACCAAGAATGATTGGTCAATATGTCAAATTAGCTGGCTGGGTTAATTCACGTCGTGATCATGGCAAATTAATCTTTATCGATCTTCGTGATCGGACTGGCGTTGTGCAAATCGTGGTTATTCCTGATAAGGAGAGTGCCTATCAAAATGCTAAGGATATTCGTAGTGAATTTGTGGTGGAAATCGAAGGGCTGGTCAAGGAACGTCCAGGCGGATTGGAAAAAGATGCTAAGACCGGAAAAATTGAACTGGAGGCGGCAAAAATAACGGTTATTTCGAAAGTTGAAGCAGAACTGCCGTTTGATGTGGCTAAAAGTGAGCTAGATGCCAATCTTAATACGCTTTTGGATAATCGTAACTTGGTTTTGCGTAACAAAAAAATTAATGACATTTTCAAGGTGTATGCGGAAATGATTAAATCGTATGGCGATGTGATGCGAGAGAATTCTTTTCTTGAGATTAAGACGCCTAAAATTCTTTCTGCTGCGACAGAGGGTGGTGCGAATTTTTTTAAGATAAAATATTTTGATCGTGATGCATATCTAGCCCAGAGTCCTCAGTTTTATAAGCAGGCCGGAGTGGGCGCTTTTGAGCGAGTATTTGAAATCGGAACAGTTTTTCGAGCAGAGCCGCATTTTACGACTCGGCATGTTAATGAATATACAGGACTTGACGCTGAGATGGGATTTATCGACAGTTTTTCTGATGTGATGGACGCGTTGGAAAAAGTGATGCAGAGAATGCTTTTGGATATTTCAAAAAATTGTCAGGCGGAACTTTCCGAATATGCTGCAGGTGAACTTCTATTTTCAGATAAATTTCCACGCCTGCGACTTACTGAAGCCTTGGAGATTCTAGATAAGGAATATGGCAAGAAATCGGAGGATGTGGATATTGATCCCGAAGGTGAGCGTTTGATTTGCGAATGGGCAAAGAAGAATCACAATTCGGATTTCGTTTTTTTGACTCACTATCCTGTCAGTGTGCGACCATTTTATTCCATGCCAAGCGTTGATGGTCAATACACTGAAACATTTGACTTGTTGTTTCGCGGAGTGGAGATTGCCAGTGGTGGACAACGAATTCATGATTATGAGCAATTGAGAAGCAGTATTGTAAAACATGGTCTAAAACCCGAAGACTTTGAGCATTACTTGGATATTTTTAAGCTCGGTATGCCGGCTCATGGAGGCTGGGGCTTAGGATCAGAACGGATCGTGCAGAAAATTCTCGCTTTGGGAAGTATTAAAGAGGCGATTTTGTTTCCTCGTGATGTAAAGCGAATTACGCCGTAACATCCGCAGGCTCTTAGGGACTGCAAAACTTTCAAAAACAAAAAAACATGCCAAAACACAAAGAACATTTGGATCGAAAAAAAACAAAAACCATCGGCTATATTTCTTTTTTTCTGGGATTTTCCCAGGCCGTTTTGATTTATGTGATGTCTTCCTATTTCAAGGAAGCCTCTGGAACGGAAAATGTTGGCGGTTTTTATTTTATTGCCTATTCGATTCTACTCTTGATTCTTTTGAATATGCATAAATTGGCGCGAACACTAGGAAAAACTAGTGTTTTCTTACTTGTTTTGGTATTTAAAATAATCAGTCTTATTTTTCTAACTAATTCTCATCCATCAAGCTGGGGCATCTTTGTGTTGATGCTTTATGTGATATCTTCTGGTTTGGAGTGGGTGAGTCTTGATACGATTTTGGAATCTTTTTCTTGCGACAAGGAGTCGGGAAGAATTCGTGGAAAGCATCTAACTATTTTGAATGCGGGATTCCTTCTGGGACCGTTCGTTTCAACGCGACTCTTGGGAAGATTTGATTTTTCTGGTATATTCCTTTTCCTTCTAATATTTAATATTTTAGTATTTTTTTATGCCCTGCTTAAGCTCCGTGATACGAATGGTAAAACGAGCACGGACATTTCTGTTATTGATTTGTTGAAGAAAGTTTACAAGCGGAAGAATGTTTTGTATATCTATTACATCTCTTTTGTCTTAGAATTCTTTTTTGCATTGATGATAATTTATATGCCCATTTATCTTATGGACTTGGGATTGAACTGGAACCAGATCGGTATTATTTTTTCTGTGATGCTTTTGCCTTTTGTGGTCTTGCAATATCCAATGGGATTTCTCGCCGATAAAAAAATGGGAGAAAAAAAGCTTTTGATACTTGCTCTTTCTATCATGGCATTTTCTGCTATTATAGTATTTTTAACTAATTCACCAAGTGTTCTCGCTTGGTCGCTGGTTCTGCTTTTGACAAGAATCGGAGCGGCAATGGTGGAAATTTTGCGTGATTCCTATTTCTACAAACGAATTGACGGTGACGACGTTGACCTTATTGGTTTTTTTCGTACGGCGATGCCGGTTGGCTACATCTTGGCGGCTAGCCTTTCTTTTGTTCTTTTATTGTTTTTACCTCTTTCTGCCATTTTTATTTTAGCGGCTTTAGTGGTATTTTCTGCTTTGGTGCCTGCTTTTTATTTATCAGAAAATAAAATAGTGAGAAAATTCAGACGTCGAACAGCCTAATTCTGACGAAGTGAATAATGATTTGACCTATCACGGAGCAGTAATAGGTCTTTTTTTCATTTTCAAAAAATAGGCGATATCTACATTTCAGTTCACGTTAGAGCCATATGAAGACGGAAGATTAAATTTAATGGCGGCATAGTATTTCATTGTTCAGTCGTGTTGTGTTTTTATTTTAATGATTGTGGTATAATAAAATAAATAAAAATAGGAATTGAGAAAAGAAGAATTGAAATCAAAATCTGAGGATATTTATATTAAGGGTGAGGTTAATTAACTTTAATCTAGGAAGTGCTGGGGGGTGAAATTTTAGTGGCAGTTCTGAATAATTTCACGTCCATATTATGAATATGGCGAACGTGAGATGATTGGTTTTGAAAAAAATAATCAAATAAACGGCCAGACAAAATCTTTTAATTAAATGAAACACAGGATTCTTTTTTTTAGTTTGATTTTTAGTTTCATATTTCTGGGCCCAGGGAATGCTCGTGCGGCTAGCCCGGTGCTTGTTAAGGATATCTATTTGGGGGCAAGTGGCAGTCAAATATCCGATTCTCTTCGTGTCGGAGATTTGGTGTACTTTACAGCCAATGACGGTATTAATGGACAAGAGCTTTGGAAGTCGGATGGCAGTGCAGCGGGAACGGTAATAGTGAAGGATATCAACCCGGGAGGTGATGGTTCCGTCCCGCACCTGAAGTTTGCGGTTGGCAGTCTGATTTATTTTACTGTTAATGATGATGGGGCTCATGGAAGTGAACTTTGGAAGTCGGATGGCAGTGCAGCGGGAACGGTAATAGTGAAGGATATTAATTCGGGCATTGGTGACTCTGATATTTACGATGTTAGTAATATTGATGGCGTTTTTTACTTTGCTGCAAATGATGGTTCTAATGGAAAGGAGCTTTGGAAGTCAGATGGCAGCGAAAGCGGCACGGTGATGGTGAAAGATATTGTGTCAGGGAGTGGAAACAGTTGGCCAGGTGATTTTATTAAATATAACGATGAAATCTTCTTTGATGCTTATGACGGTTTGGGTGTGGGGAAAATTTGGAAAACAGATGGAACGGAAGGTGGCACTGTTTTATTTGGAGATGCTAGCTTGGATCCGTATAGTTTTGTGATTCTCAATGGTTTTTTATTTTTCAATGCTGACGATGGTGTTTCTGGAGCTGAACTTTGGAAAACTGATGGTACGGTGGGTGGAACTGCAATGGTTAAGGATATAGAGCCAGGCAGCGTTGGTGGTGACCCATATGATTTTACAGAGTTTGGTGGCAATCTTTATTTTACCGCCTTTGACAGTGTTCACGGGGGAGAGCTTTGGAAATCTGACGGAACCGAGAGCGGGACAGTTTTATTGGAAGATGTCAACTCGGGAGTGGGCGATTCGTATCTTGGCAATAAGGTTATTTCGAATGGCGCTTTGTACGCGACTATCTTCAATCCTAGTGTTAATAATAATGGTCTTTGGAAAATCGATGGCGGAGGAGCGACGCTTGTGATGGGTGGCACAAGCACCGCGGGTTGTGATGAAATAATTGATATGAATAATGTTCTATATTTTTCATATTTTGATACCGGTTTTTGGTGGGACCGACACCTTTGGAAAACTGATGGAATAGTAACTAGTCAAGCTGATGATGCTAATACTGAAGTTCAGGGTTTTTTGAAAAAAGATCAGTACTTGTTTTTTTCAGGGGATAATGGTGTGAATGGGTCTGAGTTAATGTTACTGGATACTACTGTCGTGTTTCGAACTTTGACATACGCAGCCGGACCTAATGGGTCTATCTCTGGGACATCTCCGCAGACTATTGTTGATGGCAATAGCGGGACAGCTGTCACCGCAAATCCTGATAGTGGGTACCATTTCGTAAGCTGGAGCGACGGTTCCACTCAAAATCCCAGAACAGACACGAATGTGACAAGCAATATCAGTGTGACGGCTAATTTTTCTGATGTTTACGCCTTGACATACGCTGCAGGTCCCAATGGAATGATAGCTGGCAACTATTTTCAATCAGTCGTTCCTAACGGTAATGGTTCTGCTGTTGCGGCTGTTCCTAATGCGGGCTATCATTTTGTGGATTGGAGTGATGCCTCAACTCAAAATCCAAGAACAGATACGAATGTGACTAGTGAAATTTCTGTCACCGCAAATTTTGCAATTGGTGCAGTTGAAAATTATGGGACACTTCCTGCAACTAGCGATACTAGTCCGTATACTTTGACATATACTGGCGCACCATCTTCGGGTGGGCCGGTATGGAAGTTATTTGACCAAATTCCAGATGTGCGCAGTGAGGGGCCTGGTACCGAAGAATATATAGGCGTTGATGAACCTCATAACATCATGATTGACCTTGGCTCGGGAAACGCAAAAATTTTTAATAAATTTAAATATTGTAATTCACGTGCATATGCTGAATATGGCATTATTGGTAATTTTGAAATTCAAGGATCGAACGATGTTGGCGTAAGTGTGGCTGACCCGGAGGATGCAGTTGCTTGGAGCACACTATACAGTGGCCTTGGAACGTATAACTGGACATCTGGGACATGGGAAGATGATTTTCATGGCTGGGCAAATACAACCGGATATCGTTTTTACCGGATATTAGCTTCTGGACAATACATGAGTGGGTTTGCCGCAGCTGAATTTAAGTTTGTTGAAGCGAGTCATTTTCTTGCCTATATTCCTGCTCCCAACGGTACGATTTCTGGTACAGCTTATCAGACTCTTGCTCCTGGTCAGGATGGTGCTGCAGTAACGGCTGTTCCAAATGCAAGTTATCATTTTGTAAAATGGAGCGATGATTCAACACAAAATCCAAGAACAGATACGAATGTTCAAAATGATGTTACGGTCACAGCTATTTTTGCTCCATACACATTAACTTATCTTGCTGGTGCTAATGGCACGATTTCTGGTGCGGCGTATCAAACAGTTGATGAGGGCAATGCGGGCACTGCAGTGACAGCCGTTCCTGATACCTATTATCATTTTGTTAATTGGAATGATAGTTCCACGCAAAATCCTAGAACTGATACTAATGTTCAAGCTAATAATACATTCACCGCAAATTTTGCAATTGACGCCTACACATTGACTTATACCGCAGGCGCTAATGGAATAATTTCTGGCACTTCACCGCAAACAGTCGATCGTGGGTTGGATGGCGTTGAGGTGACTGCTATCGCTGATGTCGGACATCATTTTGTTGATTGGAGCGATAGCTCCACGCAAAATCCTAGAACAGACACAAATGTGACAGGCAATCTTTCTGTTAGCGCTAATTTTGCGGTTGATTCGCATACTTTGACATACACCACCGGTCCCAACGGAACTGTTACTGGCACTTCGCCACAAACCGTTAACTATGGGTCAAATGGTTCGACGGTAGTCGCAGTGCCTGATACCGGTTATCATTTCTTTAATTGGAGTGATGGGGCAACTTCAGCTAGTAGGACGGATATAAATATAACTGGCGACGTTGATGTTACGGCTAATTTTGCAATTGGTATCGATGATTTACATGAAGCGTGGACGCAGACTAGTTGGATCGGAGGGGCATCAAGTGATGTGGCGAGTCATGCGGGCAATGCCCAAAATTGGACTGAATATTCAAGCAAAGATGGCGATATTGCAGCGACAACAGAGCTGTTGCTTCAATCAAAAAGTGGCTCAGAAAGTCAAACCACCAATGCGGATTTTAATGCGGGAACTAATTCTAATACGCAGCTTTCCAGTAGTGATTCCGCTGTGAGTCTTTTGGGTACGGTTAATCAGGTGGTTGAAGGAGACACGCATACTTGCGCGCTCAAACCGGATGGCACAGTTTTTTGTTGGGGAAGTAATACTAGTGGTTATTTGGGTGATAATACTACTGGGGATAGATATGTCCCTGTGCAAGTAGTTGGCGTGGGTGGCTCGGGATACTTAACCAGTATAGTTCAAATTGCGGCAGGGTATACTCATACGTGCGCCCTTAAATCCGATGGTTCAGTTTATTGTTGGGGGAACAATGGTAATGGTCAATTGGGGGATAATTCTCTTGTGCAAAAAATTGTTCCTGTTCAAGTGTTGGGAGTTGGTGGGGTTGATACCTTGGCTGGAGTCAGCCAGATTGTTGCAAGAAGTTCTCATACTTGCGCCCTTAAATCCGATGGTTCAGTTTATTGCTGGGGCTATAATAGCACCGGCCAATTGGGTGATAATACCGTCGCGCGAAAGCTCACACCAACGCAAGTGTTGGGTGTTGGCGGAACAGGCAATTTGACTGACGTGAGTCGAGTCGCAGCGGGAAATCAGCATGTTTGCGCGCTTAAATCCGATAGTACGGTTTTTTGCTGGGGAGGCAATGGTAATGGTCAATTAGGAAATAATTCTACTACTCAATCATTAACCCCAGTGCAAACCAAGGGAGTTAGTGGGGTTGGATATTTAACAGATGCTACTCAATTAGAATCGAATGGTAATAGTTCCTGCGTTACTAAATCTGATGAATCGGTTTTTTGCTGGGGTGGAAATGACTATGGTCAGTTGGGAGATGGCACGATTGTTGGATCGAGTCCTTGGGGGCGATTGACTCCGGTTCAGGTGAGAGGTGTGGGGGGAACTGGATTCTTAACGGGTGTTAGTAAGTTAGCTTTGGGGGCATATCATACTTGCGCTGTTAAATCAGATGGTTCCACTTTTTGTTGGGGAAGAAACAACTATTATCAATTGGGGGATGGTACTAACGTAACAAAAACCACGCCAGTTCAAGTTTTGGGCGTCGGGGGTGTTGGTAATTTGGCTGACATCAGGCAAATTGCAGGGGGAACTTTTCACACTTGTGCGCTTAAATCTGATGGTTTGGCCTATTGCTGGGGGTATAATAGCAATGGTCAGTTAGGGGACACATCAGTTACTACTAGATCTACTCCAGTATATGTGCGAACAGTGGGAGATATCGCAAGTGCGAGCCAGGTTTCGGCAGGATCATACCATAGTTGTGTTGCCAAATCAGATGGCTCGGCCTATTGCTGGGGAGATGGTAGTGGTGGCAAGCTGGGAAATAATTCATCTTCCGGCTCATCTGCTCCAGTTCAAGTTGTGGGTGTTGGTGGAACTGGGTATTTAACTAGCGTTAGTCAGGTGGCGACGGGGGATACTCATTCTTGCGCATTGAAAACGGACGGCACAGTTTTTTGTTGGGGAAGTAATACTAGTGGTCAGATTGGAGACAATACAACTTCAATCAGATATACGCCAGTTCAGGTGAAGGGAGTTGGTGGGAGCGGCTTTTTAACAGGCGTTGGTAGTATCGAAGCCGGAAGTTTTCATACTTGCGCTGTTAAAACGGATAATACGATTTTTTGTTGGGGAAGTAATGGCACTGGTCAATTGGGAGATAATACTACGACACAAAGAAACGCACCTATTCAAGTTTTAGGCGTGGGTGGTGCGGGAAATCTAACAAGCGTCAGTCGAGTTTCCGCAGGAATGGCGCATACTTGCGCCGCAAAAATTGATGGTACTGCTTATTGCTGGGGATATAATTTAAACGGGCGATTGGGAGATAATTCTACCACACAAAGGCCAGCTCCTGTTCAGGTATTGGGCAGTCTAACTGGTGTTAATCAAATTTCAGCTGGAGATGCACATACTTGTGCTGTTAAATCAGATGGCGCGGCTTATTGTTGGGGACTGAACACAAACGGAAGATTGGGCGATAATAGTACGACACAAAGACTTATCCCGACCCAAGTGAAAGGTGTGGGAGGTGTCGGCACCCTAGCGAGTGTCAGTCGGATTGCTTCTGGCTATGCCTATTCATGTGCGGCTATATCTGATGGTTCAGCCTATTGTTGGGGACTTAACGCCAATGGTCAATTGGGCGACAATACTGTTGTTCAAAAGCTAGCTCCAATTCAAGTATTGGGAGTTGGTGGGTCTGGCAATCTAGCTGGGGCTAGTGATGTTACAACGGGCAATGCACATTCTTGCACTTTCGAATCAGGCAATACAGTTTATTGTTGGGGGAACAATGGTAATGGTCAGTTGGGCGATATGACTATCACGCAAAGACTCACACCAACTCAAGTAAAGGATGCGGGACCAAATTTTAATTTTGGCGCAATAACATTTGGTACTCCAGGAACATTCATTTCATCCATTATAGACTCAGGTCAAAAATCTTTTCCCGACACACTTGCATTTACCAAAACTACTCCGGCAAATACAACCCTGACGATTGATATTCGTGCGGGAAGTGTTGGAACGCCTGATGGGACTTGGACGGATTGGCAGTTTGATGTTTCAACCGGAGCAAGTATTTCAGCGCTTGGCACAAATCAGTATTTTCAGTATCGTGCGAATTTAGCCACTACGGACACAACTGCAACGCCGACCTTGAGCGACATCACTTTCAATTACCAATACTACCCAACCAATCAAATCCTCCAATCTTCAAGTTATAACACGAATCTTCCGTTGGCGATTATCGGAAAGTTGCATTGGAATGAAACCTTACTTTCCGGTTCTGATATTAACTTTCAACTTCGTACTTCTCCTGACAATGCTAACTGGACTCCTTGGTGTGGGCCGAATGATGGCGTAGTTGGGTCTTGCAGTTCAACGACATATTTCACTGATCCTATCGGAGACGAATTAATTGATGATACTCAGAATGATAAGACTAATGATCAATATGTTCAATATAAAATTTTTCTCTTATCTGACGGAAGAAATGCCTCCTCGATTTCAGATGTTACGGTAGAATTCCAGAATGATACTCGCACATTGAACTATGTCGCAGGAGCACACGGAACACTTTCTGGCGCAACTTCTCAAACCATCGCTTACCGTTCCAATGGAACGGCGGTCACAGCGATTCCGGACGTAGACTATCATTTTGCTAGTTGGAGTGATGGTTCAACTCAAAATCCCAGAACGGATATGGATGTAATGAATAATATTTCGGTCACTGCTAATTTTGCTCCGGCAAACTTAACACTGACTTATGTTCCGGGACCGCACGGTTCTATCAGCGGCACAACTCCCCAGACGGTTGCTTATGAAGCAGACGGTAGCGCGGTTACGGCAAACCCTGATTCGACATATAATTTCACGAGATGGAGTGATGGATCTACTCAAAATCCAAGAACAGATACCAATGTCCAGGATAATATTACGGTCACTGCTCTTTTTGCTCCATATACTTTAACCTATACAGCCGGATTAAATGGAACAATTTCCGGCGTTTCGCCTCAAATAGTCGATGACGGTGATGATGCTTCTGCTGTCACTGCAGTTCCTAATGCGGGTTATCATTTTGTTGATTGGAGCGACGGAGTGCTGACAGCAAGTCGAACCGATACGAATGTGACAAATCATATCGCGGTTACTGCTAATTTTGCAATCAATGTTTATTCATTAAATTATGCTGCTGCTGCCAATGGTTCTCTTTCTGGAATAACATCACAAACTGTTAATCATGGTGCTAGTGGATCAGCAGTTGAGGCGATTCCTGATCCCACCTATCATCTTGTCGATTGGAGTGATGGTTCAACTCAAAATCCCAGAACCGATATTGATGTTTCTGGTAATATTAATGTGACCGCCACCTTTTCAAATATTATCTATAGTTTAAATTATACAGGAGAAGCGGGAGGGACTCTTTCGGGAAATCTAGCTCAATCCGTTAATCCCGGAAGGGATGGAACGGTTGTGACTGCAATTCCAGACTCAGGCTATCGTTTTGTTAATTGGAGTGATGGATCCACTCAAAATCCAAGAACAGACACTGATATAAATTCCAATATTTCCGTTACAGTTAATTTCACAAAAATACTTGGGGAGCCTTACATGATCGATATTAATAAGACAACGGATGCTGGCGGAACAATTTGGAGCATGGAAGGAAGTGGCGGAAAGGTTTTTTTCACGGAAAAAGGTGGTGATACATTGGAGGGTACATCGGGAAATAGTATGCAAGTTTGGGGCTCTGACGGAACGCATGATGGAACTGTACTTCTGGGTACCTTTATGAATAGCGACAGAATTGACATAACTGATGTTGATGGAGTTGCATTTTATGGGGTTATTACTTTTGCTTCAGAGGATCAGTTGTGGAAATCCGATGGGACGGTAGCTGGCACGGTATTAGTGAAATCAGGTGTTGATGTTTGTGCTGATCATTCAGATCCCGTGGCTAGTGGCGGATCTTTATATTGGGCGTGTAACGATACTCTTTGGAAATCTGATGGTACAGAAGCTGGAACTGCGATAGTGAAGGACACAAATCCTAGCTCTACGGGAGGATTTGTTCTCGGTCTAACTGACGTTAACGGAATTTTGTATTTTGGGGCAGACAATGGTGTTGATGGCTATGAGCTTTGGAAATCTGATGGAACGTCTGGTGGAACTGAGATGGTAAGAGATATTTACGCTGGAAGCAATAGTGGGCTTGATTCTGTTACTTATGGATATGCAAAGAATAATGGTTTTAAAATTACAGAAAATGTTAGCGGTGTTTTCTATTTTGTTGCTAGGACAGGAGCGACTGGCGATGAGGTGTGGAGATCGGACGGAACAAGCGCTGGTACGACAATAGTTGGTGATATCTATGATGGAGCTACTGGTTCGGAACCGAGTTATTTCAAGACAATGAATGGAGTCTTGTATTTTCAAGCGACAAATTATTATTATGATTCTTTTGATGATCACTATCATTCTCAGGGTGCTGAATTATGGAGGGCTGATGGTGGTGGCGCTTCGATGGTTAAGGACATTGGTGTTATTAGTGGTTCATCCTATCCAAGTCTCTTGACTAATGTTGGCGGTATACTGTATTTTTTCGCCAACGATGGTTACAATGGTAACGAACTTTGGCGGTCGGATGGAACGAATCTTGGCACAAATTTAGTTAAGGATATTAATTCTGGTGTTTCTGATGGTGTTACTCTGGTTTTCTATAGTGATACGAGAATTACGGGAGGGTTTGGTGGAGAATTTTATTTCCAGGCTACTAATGGTGTTCATGGGAAAGAGCTTTGGAAATCAGATGGTACATCTGGAGGAACAGTGATGATGAAAGATATTTTTAATGGGTTTAATGGTTCATTGGCATCGCGCATGGTTGATGCTGGTGGAACGCTGTATTTCGCTGCTAGTGATGGTGATCATGGCGAAGAACCTTGGAAAACAGATGGCACAAGTGGGGGAACTGTTTTGGTGCGGGATACGAATTTAACAAAAGGTAGTGCCTATCCAGATAACCTAACCATTTTCAATGGCGAGACATATTTCACTGCCAACGACGGCATTCATGGCTATGAGCTTTGGAAAACAGATGGCACAATCATCGGAACTTCTATGGTTAAAGATATAAACCCTGGAAATTCAATTTATACTTCGCCCAGCCTTTTTTATGTTGTTGGTGATACGCTATATTTTGCGGCCGATGATGGTGTACACGGAAGAGAATTGTGGAAAACGGATGGCACAGAAGGTGGTACGGTACTCGTGAAAGATATTCGCGTTGGTACGCAAGACAGCTTGTATTATTGGGCGAGCGCTAGGGGCGATGTGAATGACATTTTCTATTTTTCTGCCAATGAGGGCAATGGCTATGAGCTTTGGAAATCAGATGGCACTGAGGATGGAACGGTAATGGTGAAGGATATCTATCCGGGAGTGGGAGGTGATTCTGTTTATCCATATCTACTCACCACCATGAATGGCATTTTATATTTCAAGGCCAATGACAATGTTAATGGTCCTGAGTTGTGGCGTTCGGACGGAACAAGCGCTGGCACGACAATGGTTAAAGATATTTATCCGGGTTCGAATGGTTCTGGCATGGAAACGTTGGTGAGTATCGGTAATGTATTGTATTTTAATGCTAGCGCTGGTGTTTATGGAAGTGAACTTTGGAAATCAGATGGTACGGCAGGTGGAACAGTGATGGTCAAAGACATCTACGATGGATCCAATGGGTCTTTTGGGTACAACCTCTTTGTATATAATAATGAGGTGTATTTTGCTGCAGATGATGCAGTTCATAGTAACGAACTTTGGAAATCAGATGGCACCGCGAGTGGAACGGTTCTGGTGAAAGATATTTCAGTGGGAGCATTTTCCAATCCAAATAATTATGCTGCTTCCAATACTAACTTATATTTTAGTGCTGGTCAGTACCCGGGAAAACTTTGGAAAACTGATGGCACTGAAAGTGGGACAGTCCTAGTTAAAGATATCTATTCTGGAACGGGTGCCACTGAACCCAATAAGCTGACTAATGTTGATGGGGTTATGTATTTTAAGGCAACCGATGGCTCCTCAAGTCATGGATCAGAACTTTGGGAGTCAGATGGAACAACTATTGGAACCAAGATGGTAGAAGATATCTTTGTTGGAGGGGAGGGTTTAAATACTAATGCTAGAATTGTTAATCTTGATAATGTGCCAATATTCGTGGCTGATAATGGTGATAATGGGAGAGAGCTTTGGACTTTTGGAAGCGTTACGAGTTACACGTTAACCTATAATGCCGGAGCTAATGGATCAATCTCAGGAACAACTCCTCAGTCTGTGATTGAAAACGGTGATGGCTCAGAGGTTGTTGCCGTTCCTGATGCGGGCTATCACTTCACTGGTTGGTCTGATGAATCTTCTGAAAATCCCAGAACCGATACTGATGTGACTAACAATATCACCGTCACCGCCAACTTCGCTGAAAACATCGTCACAAATCACACCCTCACCTACACCGCCGGAGCTCACGGTGGAGTCACAGGCACTTCACCACAAACTGTGGCTGATGGTTCTGATGGATCGCCGGTCAACGCTGTTCCTGACACGGGCTATCACTTTGTCGATTGGTCTGATAGTTCCACAACCAATCCCCGCACCGACACCAATGTAACCGGAGACATCACAGTCACTGCCAACTTTGCTATTGATACTTTCACCCTCACTTACAACCATGACTCTAACGGAACGATCTCTGGCACAACTCCCCAAACAGTTAATTACGGAGCCTCTGGTTCAGCCGTCACCGCCGTCCCTAACGCCAACTATCACTTCGTCAACTGGAGTGATGCTTCAACCCAAAACCCCAGAACTGATTCCAACGTAACTGGAAACATTACTGTTACGGCCAACTTCGCCATTAACATCTACACCCTGACATATACTCCAGGAGCCAATGGAT
>CAIZXS010000020.1 GCA_903937035.1 uncultured bacterium | reverse complement strand
GCCTGGACACAAGGGTGCTGGGCGTCGCCGGGCGCCATCGCCTCAAGGGCACGCCGCGGCGCCGCACGCGCAGGGAGTACTGCCTGAGCCACTACTGCAGCCTCACGCGGCAGCTTGAGTGGAACAGGCGGCAGGCAGACAAGCTGAGGAGATTGGGGGGTTAGGGAAAGAGAGAGCAGAGATTAGAGGAACAACGGAGGGAAAGAGAGACATGCGGGTGACCGACAGAGAGAGAGAGAGAGAGAGAGAGAGACGCAGGCCTGCTCTTCGATTTGATTGAAAAAATCGTTTTTAATGACCCAACCAAAAATTGTCGGGTAAATGGGAAAAGAGAAGATTGGGTTGGGTTACCCAAGTCAAAAAGCCTGTTTTTTGCCAAAAAAAATTGCGGACTGCCGATTGGTAACCTGACGAGTCAACTTTTTGGAAATATCTATCTTAATGATTTTGATCATTTCCTCAAATGCAAACTTGGATGCAAGCACTATGGACGCTATGTGGATGATATTGTCATAGTTCATTGGGACAAGAGTTTTTTGAAAGCTGTAATTATTGAAGTAAAAAACTATCTCTTGGATGAGCTTGGTCTTGAATTGCATCCCAATAAAATTTATCTTCAGCATTATTCCAAAGGAGTGAAATTTCTAGGAGCTATTTTGAAGCCGCACAGGTCATATATTGCGAATCGAACCAAGGGAAATTTTTATGCTAAAATCAAAGAATGGAACAATCTGTTGGCGACATCTGGAAATAAGCTGGAAAAAGAACAAGTCAAAGAAATCATTGCCTGTGCGAATTCTTATTTGGGCCTTTTGAAACAACACAAAACCGCAAAACTGCGACGCAAACTGCTCAATCAATTTTCGGTTTATTTTTGGAATTACGCGAGAATTGAAGGCGGGAGCTTAAAAAGACGCTAGGCACCGAAGGTTGAACCTTTAATTGTGATTGTTTGACCAAAATCTCGCCTTTTAGTATAATAGAAGGGTGAAATAATGGAAAAAACTATGAAGAAAATAAAACAAGGTTCAAAAACTAAAAAACTACAAGAAGCGGAAAAAGTTTTCAAAGAAAGCCACATGATGGTGATTTTGGAAGATATGCGAGATGGAATCAAACTTCTGGCAGAAGGACAAACTGGGTTTCAAAGGCAACTCGATGGACTAACTGATGAAGTGCATTCTTTTCGTAATGAAACCAATGTTAAATTTGCGAAAATCGATGCCAAATTCGAACAGGTGGATATTAGATTTGATCAAATGGACGCTGAATTTAAAGAAGTAAAGGCCAATCAAAAAATTACGCTTGAGCATCTTTTTAATATTGACGAAAGAATTGAAGCATTGGAAAAAGAGGTGCGAGAAATTAAACTGGAATTGGCGGCGCTTGGCAAGAAAATACTTTCTCCCGAGGAAAACAGCTCATTTGACAAGAGAATATCAGTCACGGAAAAGGAGGTTAAAAAAATCTGGGTTTTTATAAATACCAAGACCAATCTAGAATCAGCCTAGCGTTTTTCAAAAAACTTAAAAAATAAAAAACCATGCCAAACAAAAAAATCTTTTTTGTCATTTTCCCCATAATTATTCTTGCGATTGTTTTTTCTCCCTACACCATCGTCAAATTGACTTCCTATGGGCAGGATTTTTTTTCTGATGACCTCAACTATCAAGCACAAGAAACGCAAATAGCGAATTATCAAAATCAAGAACAAGCAGCTTTGGCGGAGTTGGCAAAAATTGATGCTCAGCTAAATGTCAAAAACACATCAATTGCTGGAGCAGAAGATGAGTCGAGCACTGCCACTGTCTTTGATCCAGCCATCGCTCCGGGAACGGTGAGTGCTGAAATTTTTCTTTCTGACACTAAAAAAGTTCCGGATTTTTCTGTACGCCTAAAATTCATCGCCGTCGGAGAAAAGAGTTTTGAAACTAAAACGGACAAAAACGGAAAAATGGAAATTTCTCTGGCTTCTGGCCGATACTACGCGGAGGTTATCCCGGAAGATAATACATATCGACTAGAGGGTGATGCTCCGGCCTTTTTCCTTAGCGCTAATTCACAAAAAGATTTAGGCGAGTTATATTTGATAAAAAAATAAAGAGAGGCAAGTATGGATATTAAGCTAATCTTTTTTAATATAGTTTTCGTCGTTATATTTAACAGCCTGTTGCTGTTTTTTTTGTTTTGGTATTTTTTCAAAAAGAAAGAACAAATAAAAAAAATTGACACCAAGACGCCCCAGCGGGGCGTCTCTACGGGGGCTAAAACGGAATATTCAAATCCCAACAAAGAAAAAAGCAGATTTAAACTATTGATTTTTCTTGCCTCTATCAGCGTATCTTTAATGATAGTCTACTTTTTTAATTTCAGACAAAATATTGTAACAGAATCTCTCATTCAGGAAAATTTGCAAAATTCACAAAAATCAGAATTCTATCACAATCCAGCGAAAACCTATCCGCACGGCTTAAATTTGATTTTTTTCGCCAATAACTATGCATCCTGGGAAGATTTTGACAGTGACATCGCCAATCTAATGATTGGGATAAGGCAAATTGAGCCCTGGAAAAGCTATGCCAATTACAATATTTACAAAATCAATCCCGGGAAAGATAGTGAACTATGTGGGATTAAAACAGAAAACGAACGAAAGCCGGTGTTGCGCTGTGACATAAAAATCAATGCGCTTTTAGGAAAACTACAGCTAGAAAATTTTCGCTTGGTCGTGCTATCTAGACAAGATTTTCAGTCTTGGGCTAATGTCACGCGTCTTTCCAATTCCGGCATCTTTTTCAGTCTAAAAGACAGGATTAATGAAAGTGATGGCATCGCCACAAGCTATTTATTTGCGCATCTTTTGGGACATTCTTTCGGGCTGAAAGATGAAGAAAAATATGTCATTGCCAAAGCTGATGGAGCGCCGCACACACCGGACGGTCCTAATTGTGCTCCTGATGAAGCTATGGCCAAAAAATGGTGGGGCGATTTAGCTCAAAAATATCCCGACCGCGTCGGATATTTCAAGACTTGCGCCGGATCGGATGATTTCATCAGACCAACTCAATCATCACTGATGAATTTTGGCGATATGGAAAAATTTACTCCCGATTACGGTCCGGTGTCCGAGGAATATTTGAGAAAGATGCTTGATTATTGTTTTTCGGAAAAAGTGGTGACTCAAAAAAATGATTTGGATTTTTTTGAGAAATACCCCGAGTTTAAAAATTGTCTTAGGTGATTAATTTGAGTTTATTGCAATGGTTTTCTCATTTTTGGTTGTAATTTGCCATTTATGCTATAATTTGGTCATAAGGGGCTGGCTTAGTGAACGAAATTAATTCAAAATTAATAGATACCTGCCTACACACCGCGAATGCGAGTGAAAAAGAGGCGGAAGATGGAATTATGCACTTACGAAAAATTCAAGACGCCGATGTGGCGGGGAAGAGGGTAATACTTCGGGTGGATTTTAATGTCGCTATTGAAGAAGGGCGGGTCAAAGAGAGTTTTAAAATTTTGGCGGCCAAGGAATCAATCGACTATCTGCTGAATAAGAAATGTAAAGTAGCTTTAATTTCGCACTTAGGTCGACCAGAAGGGAAAGTTGATCCGAAATTTTCCTTGGGTCAAGTTGTGAGTGATGCGGAAATAATTCTGGGCGAAAAAATAACTTTTGTGCCTGATTGTGTCGGTGAAAAAGTAAGGGAGGCTTTGGAAAACTTGGGCGAGGGAGTGCTGCTTTTGGAAAACGTACGTTTTTATGCTGGCGATGAAAAAAATGATACTGATTTTTCAGCGCAATTGGCGGAAAATTTTGATTTTTTTGTCAATGATGCTTTCAGCGCTTCACATCGAGATCATGCTTCAGTAGCTGGCGTTGCGAGGATCTTGCCAAGTGCTGCAGGCTGTCGTCTTCAGGAAGAAATTGCGGAGATGACGATCGTTAAGGAGCATCCAATACATCCCGCGGTCGCGATTATTGGTGGCGCAAAAATTGAAACTAAATTGCCAGTGATTAAGTTTTTCGAAGAAAAATATGACTATATCTTAGTGGGTGGACGCATTGCCAACGAAGCAATTGATCAAAAAATTAAATTTAGCGAAAAAGTAATTTTGCCGTTTGATTTTATTGATGACCGGCTTGATATTGGACCAAAAACTCTTGATAAATTCAAGGAAATTATTGCGGCTGCGAAAACAATCGTCTGGAATGGTCCGACGGGAAAATTTGAAGAAGAAAAATATGCAGTCAGTTCCAATGAAATATTAAAAGCAGTTCTAGTGAGCGGCGCTTTTGTTCTCATTGGCGGAGGAGAGACATTGGAAATTTTGGAACGAAACGATGCTATGGAGAAAGTGGATTTTGTTTCCACTGGTGGAGGCGCGATGTTGGATTATCTCGGGGGAGAGGTAATGCCAGGGATAGCTGCTCTTGAGGAATAAAAATTTAATAATTTATTTATTATAATAACTATGTCAAAAATCAAAAAAATTTACGCGCGAGAAATTTTAGATTCTCGTGGTAATCCCACTGTGGAGGTGGAAGTGAGACTTGCGTCTGGCGCGGTGGGGAATTTTATGGTTCCATCTGGCGCATCAACAGGAGTGCATGAGGCGCTAGAAATGCGAGATGGTGACAGTTCTCGCTATAACGGACTGGGTGTTCAAAATGCGGTGGCTAATGTCAATGAAAAAATTCAAAAAGCGCTCATTGGCATGGAGGCAGGAAATCAGAAGGAAATTGACAAAGCAATGCTGGTGTTAGATGGAACGGAAAATAAGACTAACTTGGGGGCAAATGCTATTTTGGGCGTTTCCGTGGCGGTTTGTCGCGCAATGGCTCATGAACTTAATTTGCCGCTATATAAATATATCGCGCAGACGTATAAGCTACCAAAAAAGTTCAAATTGCCAATCCCAATGTTCAATATTATCAATGGTGGTCAACATAGTGACTCAGGACTTTCCATCCAAGAATATAAGCTAGTTCCCAATGGAGTTAAGAAGTTCAAGGAGCAGCTTCGCGCGGGTAGTGAGGTTTTTCATGCCCTTCAAAAGTTGCTGTCTGCCGAGGGTTTTAGCATTGGCGTGGGTGATGAGGGAGGGTTTGCTCCAAAACTTGAGAGTAATGCTCAAGCACTGGAACTAATTAATCTGGCAATTGAAAAGGCTGGTTATAAAAAAGGGCAAGAAGTTAATTTGGGAATTGACGCGGCAGCGAGTTCGTTTTTCAATGAAGCGGAAAAACAATATCTCTTCAAGCCGGAAAATGCTGTTTTGAGTCGAGAGGCTTTGGTTAATATCTATGCTGAATGGATCAGAAAATATAATGTTATTTCCGTGGAAGATGGTCTTTCTGAAGATGATTTTGATGGTTGGGCCAAGATGAATGATAAGATTGGAGGGAAGGTGATGACAATCGGAGATGATCTGCTGGTGACAAATGTCAAAAGGCTCAAGATGGCAATTGCCAAGAAAGCTTGTAACGCCGTGCTTATCAAAGTTAACCAGATCGGAACGCTTAGCGAAACAATTGATTGTATAAAATTGGCCAAGAAAAATAAGATGAAAATCGTTGTTTCGCACCGCTCTGGTGAAACAACAGATGATTTTATTGCTGATTTGGCGGTTGGAACTTCCGCGGAGTATATTAAATCTGGCTCACTTTCACGCGGAGAGAGGATTTGCAAATATAATCGGCTTCTCCGAATTGAAGAAGAAATATAGTCTATAACACCGATGGATCACCGAAAAAAAATAATTGCTACAGGAATAGGGATGATGCTGTTTTTTGTCGTTGCTGTTTTTGCTTATTTCTTGTCTGTTTATGACCCGCCAAAAAGAAACATAACGGATGAGCTGAGAGATGGTGAATCATTGTTTTCCAGGGAGGCAATGAATGGTGCCGATTCTCTTGTGGATAATGGAAATGATCAAAGGTCAATTGAAGTGCCAAAAGCTGAGCCTGCGCATCAATCAGAAGAGTCGATTTCTGGAAATAATAACTCAAAGTACGGAACTATTTTGGTAACAGTTAAGAAGTTAGATGGAGCTGTTGTTCCCGGACTATTGTGCCAGCTTTCGGTTGTGCAGAAAAATCCAAATCTAACAACCACTGGACTCTATAGCAAAAAAACGGATGCCAATGGGGAATGCTATTTTTTCGATATGCAGCCATTTCAAAATTATTGGGTAGAATTTTTTAATGAGAGTGATCGAATGTTTCATGAAACAGTTGAGGTGAATGATCTTCAGCCAGGAGAGTCATTTGTGAGAGAATTGCGAATTAGAACGAGTATCTCCAAAGCTGAAAATGGTGAATTGGCCAAGGCGGGTAAGGAGTGTGTTGATTCTGATGGTGGATACCGGCCAGATAAATTTGGATATGTGGAATGGTATAGTAGAGACGGGAAGAAAAATAAAACCAATGATCTTTGCTTGCCTGATTCTGATCTTTTAATGGAGGCAATGTGTGATAACAATGGTTACGCTTACGGTGGCGATACCTTTAAATGTACTAACGGTTGTCGAAATGGCGCCTGTATTGATGCTAGTGGGGCGGATGTGAAATGTTTCAGCTCTAGTGATGCGGCTTCTTGTAATTTGGAGATGCAATGCTCTTGGGTTTCTGATAAGGATTGGCTCAGGGGTTATTGCAAAGCTTCCTAATATTTTATTAAAAGATTTTTAAAGAATAATCGCTATGAATAATGGATCTCCGACACTTCTGGTAATTCTTGATGGCTATGGCATTGCTCCGCCTGGGAAAGGCAATGCGATCACTTTGGCGAAAAAACCGACGATTGATCGGTTATTTGAGATGTATCCATCAACAACGCTTTGTGCGACAGGTACTTGCGTGGGACTTCCTGATCATAAGATGAGTGGCTCGGAAGCGGGGCATATGAATATTGGAGCTGGGAGGATCGTGCCGCAAGATTCAAAATATATTTCTGATAGCATCAAGGATGGTAGCTTTTTCATGAATCCAGCTATGACTGGCGCGATAAGACACGTAAAAGAGTCTGGAAGCAATCTTCATGTAATGGGGCTAATGGGCAATGGGGATAGTCCACACAGTGATCCGGAGCATTTCCGTGCAATTCTCAGATTAGCAAAGAAAAATAATATCAAAGAAGTCTATTGTCATTTATTTTCCGATGGCCGAGATTCTTATCCCAAAAGTGCACTGGAGCATTTGAAATATTTTAGGCGCATTATTGCAGAAGAAGGCATTGGAATAATTGCCACGCTTTCTGGTCGGTTTTATGCGATGGATCGAGCAAAAAATTGGAAACGACTAACTCTGGCTTATGACGCCGCAGTGTTTGCTCGTGGCGAAAAGGCAGCTTCAGCCGAGGAGGCAATCGAAAAAGCCTATGCAGCTGGTCTCACGGATGAATATCTTTTGCCGACGGTAATCCTAGAAAATGGTGCGCCCGTCGTTCAAATTAAAAGAGATGATTCGGTTATTTTCTATAATTTTCGTTCAGATAGAGCGAGGCAATTTAGCAAACTATTTGTTGCAGTTGATGAAAAAAGTATTTTAAATGATGACATGCCGATTATCGATAAGATTAAAAATCTATACTTCGTAGCCCTCACTGATTTTGGTCCTGGGTTGGATGAGCACACGGCTTTTCCTGAACATACGATTCTGGCAACATTGCCGATGGCGCTTGGACAACTTCGCCAACTCTATATCGCTGAGTCTGAAAAATTTGCCCATGTGACATATTTTCTCAATGGTGGCTATGCTGATCCAGTTGATGGGGAAGTGCGGGTTATGATTAAGTCTCCCGTTGTCGATTCCTACGCAAATGTGCCGGAAATGTCAGCTAAGCTTGTGACTGATGTAGCATTAGCGGCTTTGGAAAAGAAAGAATACGATTTTATCGTGATAAATTATGCCAATGCTGATATGGTGGGCCATACGGGCGATTTGGCCGCGACGATAAAAGCAGTTGAGTTTTTGGATGAACAAGTAGAGAGTTTAGAGCGCGAGGTTTTGAAATTAGGCGGTAATTTGGTTATTACCGCAGATCATGGTAACGCTGATGATATGATTGACTTTGATAGTGATCAGCCTAATACCTATCACACCAAAAACCCAGTGCCTTTTCTCATCGTTTCAGAAAAGTTTAAAGACAAAAAATTGCGTGATGGAGGAACGCTGGGGAATATTGCGCCAACTATCTTGGATATACTGGGAATCGATAAGCCAAAACTAATGTCTAAGAATTCGTTGCTAAAATAAATTTAACTAGGTAAAAAAAATATGAATAAAATAATTTGTATCGGTTCAGCTTGCAAGGATGTTTTTTTTCCAACTTCCGAAGGAAGGATCGTGGAAACGCCAGACGAAATTCTGAGTCAAAAGAAAATTGAGTTTGAGCTGGGCGCTAAATATAAAATTGAGGATCGTTATGAGGCACTTGGTGGTTGCGCTGTTAATGTGGCAGTAGGACTCGCGCGCTTAGGGACTCAAGTTTCGTGCTATTCGCATATTGGCAACGATCACATCGCCGATTGGATTCTTGTGGAGTTAAAAAAGAACAATGTTGGAACGGAATTTATAACTAAAGATGAAAAATTATCCAGCGATATGTCAGCCATTATTGTGGACAGGGCCTCGGCTGAGCGGGTGATTTTTTCCAATCAAAAAGCTAATGCTAATTTAGAAATAATTCCGGGAAAAATCAGTTCCGCGGAGTGGATTTTTATTGGTGATTTACATGGAAATTGGCAGGGGCATTTGGATTTGATTTTCAATGTGGCGCGAGAAAATAAGGTTAAGCTTGCCTATAATCCAAAGCAAATCAATATTCATGATGACGTAAAAAAAATAGTAGAAATAATAGCGGGAACAAAGATATTATTTCTTAACAAAGATGAGGCATTAGAAATTCTTTCTCAGACAAATGATTTTTCCACTGAAGAATTAGAAAATGAAGATTTTCTTCTAGCAGGGTTGAAAAAAATCGGAGCGGAAATTGTTGTGATGACGGACGGTGTGCGTGGCGCTTGGGCGAGTGATGGCACGGAGACTTTTTTTGTGCCTGGTCGGAAAGTTAAAGCGCTTGATTCTACTGGCGCGGGCGATGCTTTTGCTAGCGGTTTTCTGGGGAGCTATCTTAAGGAAAAAACCTTAAAAGAGTGTCTGGATTGGGGCATTGCTAATAGCTCTAATGAAGTGCAATTTTATGGCTCGATTGATGGACTGTTGGATGAGGAGGGGATTTTGAAAATAAAATAATCTAAATTAAAAATTATGAATCTAGAAAAACTATTTAACCCGAAGTCCATTGCTATTGTCGGTGCTTCGCAGGAAGCGGGAAAAGTGGGAACGGTTATCGCGAAAAATATTTTGGAACTTGGTTATGTGGGAAAAGTCTTCTTGGTCAATCCAAAATATGATCAAATCTCTGATGCTAGATGTTACCACAAACTAACTGATGTGGAAGGCGAGGTTGATTTGGTGATTATGGCAATTCCGGCCAAATTTGTGGCTAGTGAGATTCGTGAAAATATGGGTAAAGCAAAAAATTTTGTGATTATTTCTGCTGGTTTTTCGGAAAATGGCGAAGAGGGTAAGGCGCGTGAAGCAGAGCTTTTGCAGCTTGCAAAAGAGCATGATTTGAATATTTTAGGCCCGAATTGTTTGGGCTTCATTATTCCCAAATTGAATCTTAATGCTTCGTTTGCAAGTGGTCTGCCTGAAGCAGGGAATATCGCTTTCGTGACTCAATCAGGGGCACTCGCGGTGGCGCTTACGGATCTGGCCAAGGCGGAAAAAATCTATTTTTCCAAAATTGTTTCGATTGGCAACAAGATGAATATAACTGAGACCGAAATGCTGGACTATTTGGAAAAAGACGAAGATACAGCAGTGATCGGAATGTATCTTGAAGGAATCGAAGATGGTGTTGAATTCATGAAAATCGCGAGTCGCGTTTCGAAGAGCAAGCCAATAGTAATTCTGAAAGCGGGGAAAACGGAGCGTTCTCAAAAGGCGATTGCTTCGCACACGGGAGCTTTAGCCGGTAGTGATGAAATAATGAACGTGGCATTTAGAAAGGCAGGAATTTTGCGTGCCAAGGATTTGGAAGAGTTTTTCAATCTGATCGGATTTATTTCACATAACAAGAAAATGGAGAAAAATAAAATTGCGGTCATTACTAATGCAGGAGGGCTTGGCGTCCTTACGACAGATGCGTTTTTTCAAAAAGAGATTGTTTTGGCGGAGCTTAGTGAAAAAACAAAGCAAGCTCTCAGGAGAATTTTGCCAGAAGAAGCCTCTGTGGAAAACCCAATTGATCTGCTGGGTGATGCGAAGGAAGACCGCTACAAGAAAGTGTTACAAGTCATTGAAAAAGACTCGGAGATTAGCGCGATTATTTGTCTTTTGACTCCTCAAGATCAAACACCCGTGGAAAAAATTGCTCGCGTGATTACGAGATTTAATGCAAAGAGTGAAAAAACAATCGTGGCATCATTTGTGGGTGGTAAGAAAGTAGAAAAGGGAATAAAAAAATTGCGAATGGATAATATTTTTAATTTTGCTTTTCCCGAGGGTGCTGTTTCTGTTTTGGATGCGTATTATCGTTGGAATTTGAAGGAAGATAGCCATGATGAAAATTTTTCTGACAATATGAACCAAGGGCGAAAGGATCACGTGGCGGCATTTATCAACTTTGCCAGAGCGGAAAATAGACATGCGCTTTATTTTTCAGAAAGTCGAAAAATTATGGAGATGTACGGCATCAAAACAGTTGATGCTTTTGAGGTTTGTGTTGGCGAGGCCTTGCCGGTTCATAATAATTTTCCAGTAGTGCTCAAAGTGGATAGTGACGCGGTTTTGCATAAAACTGATAAGCAGGGATTGATTTTGAATCTAAAAAATCAGCTTGAATTGGAGATGGCATTTCAAAAGATGCGGAATAATTTTCCTGGGGCGAGATTGATTATCCAGCCAATGCTTGGAAGAGATATGGAAATAATCCTCGGAATCAAAAAAGATGCTAATTTTGGCCCAGTTGTTGTCTACGGCCTAGGAGGAATTTACACGGAAGTATTCAAATTAGCCGAGATGGTTATCCCACCTTTTTCAAAAGAGGCCATAGAGAAATCTTTGCGAGAGGGAAAACTGGGTTTTCTTTTCCGGGGCGTGCGTGGGCAGAAAACATATAATGTTTCGGAGTTGGCGCAAATTATTTTGGCTTTGGGTGAATTTTCGCAGGAAGCAGGAGATGTTGCCGAGTTTGATATAAATCCACTTCTGGTTTATAATAATGGAAATGAGGCGGTCGGAGTTGACGTTAAAATAATCATTTAAATTTAATATATGGAAAAGAAATATAAAATTTTGATTGTTGATGATGATGCAGCGACAAGAAGCCTATATTCAGATGTGTTTAGGGCGGAAGGCTTTAAGGTAATAGAAGCGGAAGATGGACTGGACGGAATAAATAAGGCAATTGCAAATATTCCCGACGTTATTTTTTCTGGTATTATCATGCCAAAGATGGATGGATTTGGAATGAAGGAGGCCCTTTCAAAAAATGTTGCAACAAGCAATATTCCAGTAGTGATGTCTTCGCATATTGGAAGAGAAGAGGATCGAAAAAAAGCAGACGAGGCGGGAGTTAAGGAATTCTTCGTAGCAGGTATGATTACGCCAAAGGAGGTTGTGGCACGCGTTGTTGGTTTGTTTAGTCGAGTTAGATATAAATTGAAATTAAATATTAAGGGTGGGGATATTTCTAAATTAACAAATGACTTGGGATTGAAAGAAGATTTTTCTTGTACAAATTGTGGAGAGGATTTGGTATTGAATATGGAAATGACAAATGTGGAAAGAAGAGAATTTACAGGAAAAATTATTTGCTTGAGGTGTGATTCTAGTCAAGCGTAGTGTTGACAGTTTGTGCAATATTGCTGACAGGCTGAATAATCTGAAAAAAACAAGAAATGCAAAAAAAATGGGAATTGAGAGAAAAAAATAATAACGCCTTTTCTTTGTCGGAAAAGTATAGTTCTCGAATCTTGGAATTATTATCCGGACGAGGTATTGTGTCTCAAGAAGAAATTGAGGATTTTTTTAGTTTTAATTATGTTGTTTCGGATAATCTTTTGAAGATTTCTGGAATGTCTGACGCTGTGGCTCGAATTGTGATTGCGCAGAAACATCAGGAAAAGGTGGCTATTTTTGGTGATTACGACGCCGATGGAGTTACCGCAACAGCATTGCTTCATGAAACCTTAGAAAGTCTAGGTTTCGCCAATCTGACTTATTATATCCCTGACCGCCAATTAGAGGGCTATGGTATGAATGATAGGGCAATTGAATTTTTACAAAAGGAGGGAGTTACTTTAATTATTACTGTGGACTCGGGAATAACCAATGTCCCTGAAGTAGAAAAAGCGAAAAGTTTAGGAATAGATGTGATCATAACTGATCACCATCATGCGCCAGAAATTTTACCAAAAGCAGTCGCGGTTATCAATCCGCATCTTGAAAATTCCGGTTTCGATTTTTCTGATCTAGCTGGTGTTGGAGTGGCATTTAAATTGGCTCAGGCTCTATATCAAAAGATGGCACCAGAGAAGATTGATCAGCTGAAGTGGATGCTTGATCTTGTGGCGATTGGGACTGTAGCTGATTGCGTGCAACTACTTGGAGAAAATCGTACATTTGTAAAATACGGACTAGTTGTGCTTTCCAAAACGCGCCGCGTGGGACTTTTGGAAATGTTTAAGGTTGGGCGGATTGAAATTTCAGAGGATAATATTCCTGATACGCAAAAAATTGCCTATCAGATCGCGCCGAGAATAAATGCGGCTGGCAGGATGGATCATGCTAGTGTCTCCTATAAGCTAATCATGGAAAAGGATCGTGTTGCAGCGCGAGTTCTGGCATTGGAAGTTGAAGAAAAAAATCAAGAAAGACAAAAAATGACCGCAGAAATCGTCAAAGAGATTGAAGAAGTTGCTGAGCGTGATTTTTCCGACAAGAAATTCGTTTTTGCTAAGAGTGAACATTGGCCAGTCGGAATTTTGGGTCTTGTTGCTGGAAAGGTAGTGGACAAATATAAGAAACCGGCAGTTGTTTTTCAAATTCAAGAAAAAGAGTATGTGGGATCTCTTCGTAGTATTCCAGAGATTAATATTGTGGAATGCTTGGAGCAGTGTGCTGACTTGCTTTCTAAATTCGGTGGACATTCTCAGGCGGCTGGTGTGCGAATCGTGCCGGAAAACGTTTTGCAATTTTGTGCAAAAATGACAGAGATCATTGAGCTTGAACTTACAGAAAAAGAAATAATTTCCACCATAGTAATTGATTCTGAGCTAAAAGCAGAAGATATCGAATGGAAGTTTATTAGTGAACTGAGGCAAATGGAACCATTTGGAATGGGAAACAAAGAGCCCGTGTTCATGCTTCGCAATATGCGTATCAGTGATGTGAGAATGGTGGGAAATGGTAGTAAACATTTGAAACTAGCACTTCGGTCAACAGATGGAAATCCAAAGATATTTGATGCGATCGGATTTAAGCTAGGAACTGAATTTCCTGATTTAAAAAATGATGATCAGATTGATATTGTTTTCAATTTAAGCGAGGACGAATGGAATGGAAGTAAAAAAATTCAAATGAAAATAATTGATTTGCGACAATCTGTATAATACAGGACAAGCGCGTAAATCATGTAATATTTAATACATCATTTTATGTCAAATAAAATCGTAATTTATACCGATGGTGGATCAAGGGGCAATCCCGGACCGGCGGGAATTGGTGTTTGGGTAGAAACATTAGACAAAAAATATGGCGAATGCATTGGCATTGCAACAAATAATGTCGCTGAATACGCTGCGCTCATATTTGGACTGAAAAAGCTAAAGCAACTTTTAGGCAAGGATAAGACGCGACAATATGAGATTGAATGTCGTTTAGATTCAGAATTGGTTGTAAAACAATTGAATCACGAGTATAAATTGAAAGAGGAATATATTCAAAAGAATTTTATTGAAATTTGGAATCTTATGCTTGATTTTAAATCAGTTAGGTTTTATCATATACCTAGGGAGAAAAATACCATTGCGGATGCGCTGGTGAATGAAGCGTTGGATGGACAGAAAAAGCAAGGGATTTTAATGTAAACTATGAAATTTAAAAATCCTAATGTTGAATCAATTCGATAATAATTCCAAATTTCCAATTTCCAATGTCAAACAAAATCCAAAAAAGTAAGCCACTAGAATTATTTTGTTATTTGGATTTTGGCATTGATTTGACATTTGAAATTAGGATTTTGAAATTAAAAACTCATGTTTAGATACAAAAAAACCATCATATTTGTCCTAATCTTGTTTGTTGCCGGAGGCTATTTTTTCTATTCCAAATCCAAAAAACCCAAAGTTGAATATACGACCGCAACGGTGGAAAAAGGAAATCTATCGCAAACTGTTTCAGCGACCGGGGATTTAAAGGATGACTCTGAGATCGTGCTTAATTTCGAATTGGGTGGAAGAATTAGCAAAGTCTTCATTAAAAAAGGCAACAAGGTAGCTGCGGGTGATTCAATCGCGATGCTTGACAATGTCAATCTGTCCGGTCAAGTCGCGGTAGCGAAGGCAACACTCAACAAAGCGGTGGCCGATGCTGGATCAAATAATGATGCAATCCGTGAATCAGACGTGGCGGTGGATAATGCTGATAATTTTTTGGATGAAACAGAGAAGTTGGAAAAACAAAGAGTTGACGCGGCGGAGACGGCACTCGATAATGCCAAGGACTATTATTCTGACGCGTTGGATTTTTATAATGACAGCCCGACCAAGAATAATAAGTTGACTTTGACTACGGCCCTAAACAGCAAGAAAGCGGCCGAGGAAGCATTGGATACTGCTAAAAAATCTCGCGATTTGGCGATTACTTCGGCGGAGAATTCTTTGGACGCGGCGAAAGCTAGATTGAAAACGACTGAATCGGATTTCACGCTCAATTCCAAGAACGCCTCGGTGGACAACGCCAAAGCCAATTATGAGATTGCGCTCAATAATCTCTCGAAAGCCGTGCTCAAAGCACCGGTTTCTGGCACAATCGTGGAAGTGAATAATAAGGTGGGAGAAATTTTGGGTACCGGCGTGATTAAAGAATCCTTTGCGCGGATTATTGCTGATGATTTTATTATTGAGTCTAATATTCCCGAGTCGGATATTGTGAAACTAAAGCTTGGT
Source organism: uncultured bacterium (assembly GCA_903937035.1). Taxonomy (GTDB): domain Bacteria; phylum Patescibacteriota; class Minisyncoccia; order Moranbacterales; family UBA2206; genus UBA9630. The sequence continues at coordinate 56,641 of CAIZXS010000020.1, read as the reverse complement.
CAAAAAGCCAAAGTTACTTTTGATGCGCTGCCAACTGGCGATGAATTCGAGGCAGAGCTCATTGAAATTAATCCAGCTGAAACTGTTATTCAAGACGTAGTTTATTATGGGATTAAGTTGAAACTTTCCACAATTGATTTGAGGTTGAAGCCAGGAATGAGTGCCAATGTTGATGTGCGGACCAATGAAAAAGGTGATGTGCTTATGATTCCTCTTAGAGCCATTAAAATCAGAAATGGAGAGAAATTTGTGGATGTTTTGAGTGATAATAATTTGGTCCAAGAAGTGAAAATTACCACTGGACTTGAGGGTGATGGGGGGATGGTTGAGGCAAAATCTGGCTTAAAAAATGGTGACAAAGTCGTTACTTTTACAAAAGCGATTTAAATAAAAAGAAAGCATGGCTTATGTATGTTCGCTGACATACTGCATGCTTTTCGGCGGAGTGGGAGCTTAAATTCTTGCGCCAACTGTTACGCCCCAAACTGTTTTTGGAAAAAAATCCCAGCAATCTGGAGGTGAGTCAAGATTGTAGATACTCAGATTTTTTGAGCATCCACTACCTGTTTCATTAGTGCAATATCCGCAGTATGCAGGGAAAAAAAATTTACCCTTGCACGCTTCAAAAGTCCTACCGCAATTTTTTCGGTAAATGCATTTTTCGCATTTTGCCAAACTGCAAAGTATTGTATCTGTTTTGAATATCATGGGCATCTTCCTTTCGAATAAGCGTTTTAAAAAGGAACCAGCTTCTTGTATTCTATGATAGTCTAATCATTTTTTATGTCAAACCCCCTAATTCAAGTTAGAAATCTTTGCAAGACCTATTCTAATGACGGTGTGGAAACGCGGGCGCTTTGTGGCGCGACATTTGAAATTGAAAAAGGTGAGTTCATTTCTATTATGGGCCCATCAGGTTCTGGTAAATCAACTTTGATGCAAATTTTGGGATTTCTGGATCGGCCGACGGAGGGGAAATATTTTTTCGAAGGCAAAGATACTTTCACATTTGATGATGATACTTTGGCTAGGATTAGGAATAGAAAAATTGGCTTTGTCTTTCAGTCTTTTAATTTGCTGTCCAGAACGACAGTATTCGAAAATGTCGAGCTTCCCTTGCTTTATGATGAAAAGCCAAATAAAAGCAATGCCAAAAAAGTGATGGATGCCCTTAATGCTGTTGACATGGAACATCGGGCACAATATTTTTCCAACCAATTGTCTGGTGGGGAAAAACAGCGCGTGGCAATAGCAAGAGCCCTAGTCAATGATCCAGAGGTGATTTTTGCTGATGAGCCAACAGGAAATCTGGATTCAAAGTCAGGGCTTCAAGTGATGAAAATTTTACAGAAATTAAATGATTCTGGGCATACCGTAATTTTGGTTACACATGAGACGTATACTGCCGAACATGCAAAAAGAATAATCTATGTTAAGGATGGTAGTATTATTGCAGATGATCCGGTGAAGCATAGGCGGATTGCGGATGGAGAGAAGGAACTATTAAAGTAAATGGAAAAATCAAAGCTCAAAATGTCTGCCTGCCGGTAGGTAGGGAAAATGACAATGTAAAATACAAAATTGCTAAAACTCATTTTTAATTTTGCTTTGTCATTTTGATTTTTGATTTTTCCATTTTGATTTATGAATATCCTTTCTCCAATTAAAATTTCCTACAAAAATTTAGTAGCGGCCAAGCTCCGTTCTTTTTTGACGATTCTGGGGATCATAATTGGAATTGCTTCCGTGATTGTGGTGATGGCAATCGGTGGAAGTGCTCAAAAACTTATTCTAAATCAAGTTTCTGGCGTTGGATCAAATCTAATTGGAGTTTTGCCGGGAGCGTCAGAAGAGGAGGGGCCGCCGGCATCAGCCATGGGAATCGTTGTGACGACTCTGAAATACGCCGATCTTAAAGCTCTACAAGAAAAAAGAAATGTGCCAAGCTTGGTAGACGCTGTGGCCTACGTGACAGGTTCTGCGACGCTGAAGAATAAGAATGGCTCATATCAAACTAGTTATCAAGGAGTTACTGCTAGCCTCTTGGGCGTCGAGGACATAAAGCTAAAATCCGGCCGATTTTTTATTAAAGAGGAAGATACAAATTTGGCACACGTGGCAGTTCTCGGGTCCAATAGAGTGCATGATCTTTTTCCAAATGTTGATCCGATTGGAAAAACAATTACCTTGAAAGACACAAATTTTACTGTTGTGGGCGTTCTAGCTGAACGTGGTTCAGTTGGATTTTCCAATACTGATAATATGATTTACGTTCCTCTTTTTAGTGGTCAAAAATTACTTTTGGGAATTGATTACATCAATTTTATGCGGATAAAGGTTGATTCCAAAGATAACTTAGAACGTGCCGTTATTGATGTGAAAAAAACTTTGCGTGAGCAACACAAAATAAGGGCAGATGCGAGTGACGATTTTTCTGTAAGAAATAGTGCTCAAGCGATTGAAACGCTCACAACCGTGACAAATGTTTTGAAATATTTCTTGGCTGCTGTGGCTGCTATTTCACTTATTGTGGGTGGCGTGGGCATCATGAATATTATGCTTATTTCTGTCCATCAGCGAGTAAGAGAGGTGGGACTTAGGAAGGCAGTTGGAGCAAAAAATATCCATATTATTTCGCAGTTTCTCATTGAGTCAATTTTTATCACACTGATGGGGGGGATTTTTGGCATAATTTTTGGTATTTTAGTGGCGTTCTTGGCCGCAGTAATTATTAAAAGTCTCGGATATGATTGGGAATTTATTATTACTCTTAGCGCCATATTTCTCGCAACTTCAGTCTCTGTTGCCATCGGCCTAATTTTTGGAATATATCCTGCTCGCAAAGCTTCAAAGATAAGCCCGATGGAGGCGCTGAGATACGAGTAAAATTGCTAAATCCAAATCCAAGATAATTTCAAAGCTCAAATTTCCAATGTCAAACAAAATTAAAAATCCAAATGTCAAAAAATATTTTGAGCTTTGAATTTTGAGGTTGATTGGAAATTTGGCATTAGGATTTTGAAATTAAGGGGTGCATCATTTTTAATTGGTTTTTATATTATAGAACATGCATGAGCTAGTAGTCTCAATTAAATTAGCTTTTAAAAATCTTCGCTCTAATATGGGACGAACAATTTTGACTTTGGTCGGGGTTGTGATTGGAGTGATTGCTGTTATTCTAGTTAGTTCTCTCGGGCAGGGGGTTAAGGGATTTATCTTGAGTCAAGTGGGTGCTTTTGGCACAGATCTGATTCAGATTGAAGTAAAAGTGCCCGCTACCGGCAAAGCCTCAACCCAAAATGCCGTTGGTCAGGCGTCGGGCATTCAAATCACAACCATGACGATTGACGACGCGAAAGAAATCAGCAAAGTGCCTAATATCGCAGCCTATGCTTCAGGAACAATGACACAAGAACTGGCGAGCTATCAAAATACTAATAAGCGAGTTTTTTTGTTTGGTGTTGGCGCGCAATATAATCAAATTGATCAAAACACTAAATTGACCGAAGGTGCATTTTTTTCACAGAGTGATGATGAAAGTCTGGCGCAAGTGGCGGTTATCGGTAGCAATATCCGAGAGGCTTTTTTTGGTGACGATAATCCGTTAGGAAAAAACATTCGCATCAATAATCAAAACTACAAAGTGGTCGGACTGGCTGGTGAGCGGGGAGCGGTGGCTGGTTTTAACTATGATGATCTCATCTATATCCCAGTCCAGACGATGCAAAAAAAGATTCTCGGCATCAACTACATCCGTTTTATTATGGTCAAGGTGAGCAATGAAAAATTGATCGATGTGACCTCAGCTGAGCTCACCGCAGAGATGCGCCGTTTACATAAAATCACCGATCCCAACAAAGATGATTTTGGCGTGACCTCGATCAAGGAAGCGCAAGCGACGATTGAAAAAGTTTTCAAAACGATCAATATTTTGCTTTTGGCGCTTACTTCAATTTCTTTGATTGTAGGTGGAGTGGGAATTATGAATGTGATGTATGTGGCTGTGGCGGAGCGGACATTTGAGATTGGCTTGCGAAAAGCTGTTGGGGCTAAGTCGAAAAATATCTTACGCCAGTTTCTTTGGGAAGCAATTTTCATCACTTTTTTTGGCGGAATGGTCGGAATTATTTTGGGTTATTTTTTGCTCCTGGTTCTTTCCTATGCATCTGCTTCTTTTGGTTTTCCTATTAATTTTAATCTTAGTGCTAATGCGATTAGTCTCGCAGTTAGTTTTTCTGTCGCCACAGGCGTAATTTTTGGCTATTATCCTGCCCGCACGGCTTCGCGTTTAAGTCCGATGGAGGCTTTACGCAAGGATTAGCCTTGAAAAATTACACAATAAATCCTAAAAAAGCGCAAGTTGTAGCGCTTTTTTGTTTGTGGTAGACTGCTAGCAAGGAATTTAAGAAAGTATAAGTCATAAATCGACTACGCCAATCTTCTTTGCAGGAACTCTCCACCCTAGGGTTGCGGTGGGTAAAAGAGTTATGGTAAACCAAGAGAACGCTTCGTCGTATCGAAGTATGGAAACTAACGAAGAAAATAAGATTCAAGATGCTGAAATTTCCCAATCGGACAAGGCAGATGATCCACAGGAAGAAAATGCGGGAGAAGCTATTGGCGGAGATGATGAAATCGAGAAAGAAGCGCGTGCTAAAAAAACTAAATCGGAACTGCGCTCACGCCTTATTCTCACGCTAATACTTGGATTTTTGGTTGGTATTGCATTTAAAGCTGAAGCACTGAAAAAAATTACTATTGGCTATGATGACTATTTGATGAAGATAAAACCGCAAAGCTTTGATATCAATGAGATTCAGACTAAATTGCAAAAGCAAATTGAGGATGATACAAAATCGCAAGAGCAGGGTAGTGTCGATGATTCAGGAAGCATCGATGATTCAGATGCTCCGGCGTCAGACGGTGCTCAGACCAGTCCTGAAGGGGCGACTAATCAAGAAGGAAATTAAATTTTTTAAATAATCTAAAATAAGCTTATGGAAGAGGATATGCAAAAAGAAATCGAGGCAAAGGAGATTCTGGAGCAAAAAAAGAAAACGCAAAATTTGATTTCCATTATCATCTTGCTTTTGGGAATGTTTTTAGGGAGCCTTTTTATTGATACTGCGCAGCTTGTGAGAAAGAGTGGTTTTTCTGAAAAAAATCTCAATAAATCTGATATTTTTGAAGCTAGTGGAAAAACATGGGTGGCTTATAGTGAGCCGGCTGTCACAGTTTCATTAATTAATGATGATGCATGTGAGAAATGTGATGTTTCCGAGGTGTTAGTTTGGCTTCGTCGTATTGTGCCAACTGTTTCAACTGAAAAAGTCGACTATAAATCAGACAACGGCAAGGAGTTGATTGAGAGATTTGGAATAAAAACATTGCCAGCTTTTATTTTCGCAGAGCCTGTGACAAAAACCGATTTCTACACACAAGCAAAAACTCTTTTTGATGAAAAGAACAGTCAGTTTTCCCTGCGAACGCAGGATATTGGGATTCCTGTGGGAAAATATCTTGCCACTCCTACAATCAATGAAGGTGATGCTATCGCCGGGGCAGTTGAGACCAAGGTTAAGGTAATAGTTTTTTCTGATTTTCAATGTCCGTATTGCAAGCTTTTTCACAAAGCAATGCGGGATGCGATTAAAAACTATGGTGATAGGGTTGCTTTTGATTATAAATTCTTGCCACTTGAGATTCATCCCCAAGCCAATAGTGCCGCGCTCGCCTCTGCATGCGCCTTAGAACAAGAAAAATTCTGGGAATACGCTGACAAACTTTATGCCGATCAAACAGTTTGGGGTGGAACTAAGGATGTGAATAAATTTAAGGAGTATGCGAGGATTTTAAAATTGGATAGTGCTAAGTTTAACCAGTGCTTGGATAGTAAAAAATATCAAGATAGGATTGACAGCGATAAAAAAGAAGCAGATAGTTTCGCTATTTCTGGAACGCCAGGCGTGTTTGTGAATGATCAATTCCAAGAGGGTGCTGTTTCCTATGAACAATTGAAATCATCAATTGAAGCAGAACTGAGTAAATAAGATTTGTTTATCCTGGATTGTGAAGACGTCCTGCCAGGGCGTCTTTTTTTAGTTTGGCAATAATTGTAGAAACGAGGCATTGTCTCGTCTAAAAAACATACAATGTTAGGGCGGTAAGTCAATAGCGCTAAGACGAGCCCGCCAGCCGGCGGGCTCGTCTCTACAATAATAAATAAATTTATGCTATACTATCCATATGAAATACCACAAAGACACAATGGAAATCATCTTTTTTGCGCGGGGTGGGCAAGGGGCAAAAACCGCGGCAGAAATTATTGCGCAGGCGGCAGTGCTCGAGGGAAATTTTGTGCAAACTTTTCCCAATTTTGGGCCGGAAAGAAGCGGTGCGCCGACTAAGACCTACTTGCGCATTTCCGATAAGGCTATTCGCACCAAAGAGCCAGTTGTTGATCCGGATGTGGTGGTAGTTTTGGATGATACTTTGCTTTCTAGTCAGAAAGTAACTGAAGGGTTGGATAGAAATGAGGCGCTGATTATCAATTCTGCCAAAAGCCCACATGAAATTCGAGATTTGATTCGTTTCGACGGAAAAATTCACGCCGTGGATGCTAATGGAATTTCCATGGCCATCGTTGGTCAACCAAGACCAAACACGGTAATTCTTGGTAAAATTATCAAAGTGACGGAAGTTGTTAAGTTGAAGAGTATTTTAGAAGAATTCCGTAAAATTTTCGAAGAAAAAATCGGCAAAGAGAATTGCGAAAAAAATATTTTAGCGATTGAAAGGGCTTATGACGCGATTTAGCGGATGGATAAGTGGGAAATAAAAACAAAAATTAATGAAAAATAGTGTTACTAAGAAAGCAGTTTTAACCGTTGCTGTAAGCGAGATTCCACCTTTAGTGATGAAAAAAGGGAAGAATTTTTCTGGTTTTGAAATCGAGCTTTGGGGCATGATTGCACGAAGGCTAAAGTTGGATTTTCAATATAAAAAAGTAGGGTTTTCCAGTATACTTGAAAGTGTTTGTGATGGAAAAGCGGATTTGGCACTAGCTGGAATAACCATCAATAAAGAGCGAGAAGAGATTATTGATTTTTCCCACAATACGCTTGAGTCAGGGCTCTTAGTGTTAGTTTCTAGCGATAAAAATATTAATATTTTTATTACGATTAGAAATCTGATTAAGAATGGGTATAAAAAAATATTGGAAGCTATCCTTGGCATTGCTCTTTTTATTGGAGTATTTGGAAATATTATTTGGCTTGCGGAGAAGAATGCGGGAACGTTTAATAGTCATTATTTTCCGGGAATTTTTGAGTCATTTTGGTGGGCTATTGTGACAATGAGTACGGTTGGTTATGGAGATTTTGTTCCTCAATCTTGGATCGGTAGAATTTTCAGTACAGTGGTGATTCTTGGCGGGTACATTATTTTTGGCTTTTTTATCGCTGAAACTAGTTCCCTTATCACAATGTCAAAATTGCAAGGCAATATTAGCGGGCATAAGGATTTGGCAGGAAAAAACGTAGCAACAGTAGAAAAAACAATCAGTGTTGAGGTTTTGAGAAAATTGAATGCTAAGATTGTGCCGGTTAAGCGTATTGAAAAAGCCTATGAGAAATTAAAAGCAGGCCTGGTGGACGCGGTAGTTTTTGATGCACCATCGCTTCTCTATTTCGTCAGAAATGCTGGCATGAAGGAATTTGAAATTGTGGGCGATGTCTTTAATCCGCATGTCTATGGGATTGTAACTAAAGAGGGCGCAACTGTTTTACGAGAAGCCATAAATAGAGTATTATTGGAATTGCGAGAATCTGGAAAGTATGACGAATTATATGTAAAATGGTTTGGCGATAATACTAAAATGGAATAAAAATATAATGGAAAAAGGCGCAATCATCAAACATGATATCAAAAAATCTCCCCGGACTGGTTCTTGGCGGTATATGAAGCCGGAAGTGGATAAGGACAAGTGCATTGGCTGTGCGACTTGTGTGCCGTTTTGTCCAGATGCATGCATTGAAATGAAAAAGCATAAAAACGATAAGCGGGATAAGGCGGATATTGACTATGAATTTTGCAAGGGTTGTGGAGTTTGTGCGCAAATTTGTCCGGTTCGGGCTATAATTATGAAGAAGAATTAACTTATGTTAATAAAAGATAAAAAAAAATTGGCGCTGACCGGTGGTTATGCTGCGGCGTATGCCTTAAAACAAATCGAACCGGATGTGATGCCGATCTATCCAATCACACCACAGACGCCAATTATTGAGACTTATGCTAAATTTGTGGCTGATGGAGAAGTAGAAACTGAAATGATTGAAGTGGAATCGGAACATAGCGCAATGAGTGCGGCGATTGGTGCCTCAGCCGCGGGAGCACGCACAGCAACAGCCACAAGCTCACAGGGGCTTGCCTATATGCACGAAATGCTCTATATAGCTTCTGGTATGCGCTTGCCAATTTTGATGGTTGTGGCAGCTCGTGCGCTTTCTGCGCCTCTGAGCATCCACGGTGATCATAGCGATGTAATGGGCTCTCGCGACGCTGGTTGGGTGCAAATTTTTTGTGAAAACCCGCAAGAGGTTTATGATAAAACAATCATTGGCATGAAACTAGCGGAACGCGTCGGACTGCCGGTGATGGTGATTATGGATGGATTTAACACTTCGCACAGTGTGGAGAATTTGGAAATCTTGGACGCTAAAATTGTCAAAAAGTTTGTCGGAGAATATGCTCCAGAAAAATCACTGCTCGATATTGAAAATCCGGTGACGTACGGTCCAGTTGCACTGCAAGAATCCTATTTTGAATTCAAAATTGATCAAGAAGTGGCGATGGCAACGGTAGCTGAAGAATATAAGAAAATTGCAAAAGAGTATGCTGAAATTAGTGGCAGAAAATATGCTTTGTTTGAAGAATATGATTTAGAGGGTGCAGAAAAAGTTTTAGTGCTGATTGGATCGGTTGCAGGCACAGCTAAAGATGCAATTGACGTCCTGCGAAAGAAAGACCAAAAAGTAGGACTTTTGAAAATTGAACTGTTTCGCCCGTTTCTATTTTCAGAAATTGCTATTGCGCTAAAAAACGCCAAAGAAATAATTGTGATGGATCGCGCGCAATCAATCGGTTCGCATCCACCACTGTATTCGGAAATTATGGTCAGTCTGCAAAATGCGAGTAATACAAAAGTTTCCAGCATCGTTTATGGCTTGGGCGGACGAGATGTGTTCAAAAAACAGATTGAGCAGATTTTGGAGGGTAGATTTCGGGAAAAATATTTAAGTTAAAAAGCGTATGCGGCAGATTACAGAAAAATCAAAAAAGAGCCTCGAGAGATTGGAATCGAACTATAAAATCATTTATACGGTTATTATGAGCGCTCCTTTGATTGTGGCTCTGCAAAATATGATCATGCACACTAATGCCAAGACCGGAATTTGGGATATACGGCCGTGGCAAGAATTGAGCATAGAGACCAATCTGCTTTTTGTGGTTTTTTTACTTTTTTTTATTCGATTTTTTTTGGGTGATTTGCGGTATCTTGATTTGAAATATTTAGAATTTAAACGCGGTGCTTCCCATGTTGAAGATTATAGTCCTGCCTCGAGATTTATAGATTTTATTTCCCTGGTTATCCATTCCATATTTTTCTATATGCTCGCCTCTGCTATCACGAATTTTGTTTATTTTTATCAGATTCTCATTATCATACTCTGTATTAATTCAGCCTGGTTATATTTTGTATATTTTAAAACAAATTCAGTTAATCGCAATAGATTGGAAATGGCAAGTTCTCTGCGGTGGGCTTTGAATAATTCGATTTGTGCCTTAATCTTAATTATTGTGTATTTTTTGAATTTGACATATCTTGTCGGGCTGAGTGTTTTTCTATTTGTTGCAGCGGTAAATACATTTGCTGATTTTGCTTTCTCATGGAGGATGTATTTTCCAAAAATTAAAGATGAACTTATGGGTAAATGATTTAAATTGATAAATTCATGAACAAAGACTTAGCAAAAAATTTAGCTCCCGGTCACAGTGCTTGCGCAGGATGCGCTTTTCCCTCAATTGTGCGAACGATTTTGGGCGAAGCGACCACGCCAGTGGTGATTTCCAATGCGACGGGTTGTCTTGAAGTGACTTCGACCATCTATCCCTACACCGCATGGAACGTGCCATATATCCACAGTGCTTTTGAAAACGCGGCGGCGACTATTTCTGGTGTAGAAAGGGCGTATTTGGCAATGCGAAAAAAAGGCAAGATTAAGAAGAAAATCAAATTCGTTGCTTTTGGTGGAGATGGTGGAACCTATGATATTGGGCTCCAAGCACTCTCTGGTGCACTCGAACGCGGACATAATTTTCTCTATGTTGTCTATGACAATGGTGGTTACATGAATACTGGTAATCAAAGATCATCAGCGACTCCCTATGGCGCTGGGACAGAAACGACACCGGTTGGAGATGAGTCTTTTGGTAAGGTGGAAATGCGGAAAAATCTCATGGGAATCGTGGCAGCGCACAACATTCCTTATGCCGCGCAAGCTAATATTGCAAATTTGGCTGACCTCAAAATGAAAGCCAAAAAAGCCTTAGCAGTGGATGGCCCGAGTTTTCTCACGGTTTTTTCACCTTGCACGAATAATTGGAAATTTCCCACTTCGCAATATGTGGCGATTGCCAAACTGGCGACGGAAACCAATTTTTGGCCACTCTATGAAATTGAAAATGGTAAATATAAGCTAAGCTGGGAACCGAAAACAATAAAGCCGGTGACGGAATTCTTGAAAACCCAAGGACGCTTTAAGCATTTATTTCTTCCTAAGAATAAATTGATTCTAGGTAAGATTCAAAAAATAGTTAATGATGAGTTCGCGAGGATTGCGAGTTTGTGTGGGCTTTAAAATTTTAAAAGGATTTACATTGAATTAAAAAATGGAAACAGATATGGCTACTAGGAAAAATATTATTAGAATTGTACTATTACTGGTTGTTGCGGTCGGCGTTTTTGTTTTGCTGCGAAGGGCTGGTTTTTTGGGCGGTGAGAGTGGTAAGAAGAATGAAAAAGGAACGGAGATGAAAAAATCGGACGTCACTCCAGTAGCAGGACCCCCAACTATTATCTATAAAACAAAAGCAGATTATGCTAAGTTGGTTCCTGTTGGCGTTTCCCAAGACAAGAAATCGATCGTTTCATATCCTAATATGACGGATATGTTGCCAAATAATTACCCGAAAAAGCTGAACAAGGGTTACCTTTTCGGAAATGTAAGTGTCAATAGTGGCTTTTTAAAGCTTACTATGGAAGAATACGCGGCCTTGAAGGAATTGCCGTCTCCCGAAAAACTATTTGGCATGCTAGTGGATAGTGATCCTTTTTTGGAAATTTATGATTGCGGTAGTCGCAGTGAATTTGGAGAACTGGAAAAAGAATTGAATCAAATTATTGATAGTGGAAAATTATCTTCGCGTTGTAATAAAATTAAGTAGTTTTCTAATAATAAAATAAAAATAAAAAATATGTTTTGTCCAAATTGTGGTGCGCAGAATGATGATAACGCGGAGTTTTGTGTTAAATGTGAGTTGAACTTGAAGACTCCTAGTCAATTGATAGACAAAAATGAATCAGTCAATCTCAGTTCGGTTGTGCCGATAGGGAGAACTGGTCTTTCCATTGTGTCGGGATATTTGGGACTTTGCGCGCTTGTTCCTCCGCTTGCGCCAATTGCGTTAGTTGTTTCTATTATTGCCTGGGTACAGTTTCAGAAAAACCCGGGAAAACTTGGAAAGGGCAGGATAATTTTTGGCTTAATTGCTGGCTCCATAGGAACGGCCGCTTTGGTATATTTACTTTTAGTAAAGGGAAGAATAATGTATTAAACTTATGAAAACATTCTGTCAGGGCTGTGGCCAAGAAACAAAAAAATATGAAATAAATTGCGCTCACTGCGGAGTAAAATTAAATGTTCCAAATATTCCTTCATACACGAAGGCGTCCATTGTGGCAATGATTCTTTTTTTTCTACCCACTGGGTTAGTTGCTTTGATAAGTTCTCTTCAAGTAAATAATAAGATCAAAGAAGGTAATTTTGAGGAAGCAATAAAATATTCCAAGAGAGCTTTGCTTTGGTGCTGGATTTCCTTTGGGATAGCTGCTATACTACTCATTTCATATGCTTTACGTTTCATTAATCAGTGAGCAGGAAAGTTGGTGTTTTTACTTCAGTGAGTAAAGTGTTTTTTTGGATATTTTGCGATTAAGGACCGAATGAAATATTTTACCCAAAATACCTCAAATTCTTTCGCTGATTTAGTTTATGAGAAAACTAGTCTTATTCCGCGTGGTCGTGTAGTGACCTATGGTCAGATTGCGAAGGCAATTGGAAGACCTGGTGCGTCGCGCGCTGTTGGCAATGCGCTTAATTGCAATCCTTATGCGCCAGTTGTTCCATGTCACAGGGTGGTGAAAACTGATGGAAAAATTGGTGGGTTTGTAAGTGGCTCAAAAGTCAAGGCTGGACTTTTGAGGAGAGATGGGGTAAAAGTAAGAGACGGTAAGATTGTGGATTTTGAGAAGAAAATTTTTCATTTCAATTAAAACTAAACTCTTTTTGTCATTCTGAGCGGAGCGTAGCGGAGTCGAAGAATCTGCTCTGGGTTAATCGGATCTTATTTATATTTGTAAAGCTTGAGGTTTTAGTGGGCAGATCCTTCGGCTTCGCCCTGAGTACAGGACTTCGCTCAGGATGACAGTTTAATTTTGAGCACACGAGTTTTGGAATAATAATATGCAGCTAGAAAAACTAAGAAAAATTCTCACTGAAAACGGCGAACCGAAATTTCGTCTGAGCCAAATTCAAAAAGCCATCTATCAGGATGGCGTTTCTGATTTTTCGGAAATCTCAACTATTTCCAAAAACTTGCGTGAACAGCTGGAAAAAGAAATGAAAATCTTGTCTTTTGAAGTGGAAAAAGTTCTAGTTTCGAAAGATGAAAAATCTCTGAAAGCACTTTTGAAATTAGCTGATGGGAATAAGATTGAATCGGTCTTGCTTTCGCCTGTGGAAAATAAATGGTCAGTTTGTATTTCATCGCAAGTTGGTTGTCCACTGAATTGCGGTTTTTGCGCGACAGGGAAAAGCGGATTTCAAAGAAATCTGACGGCGGAAGAAATCAGTGATCAGGTTTTGTTTTGGAGGCAGTACCTCAAAAAACAGGGAACAGTGAATAGTGATCAGGAAAAAAATCCACCTTACCCTTCTGCTTCCGCCACCTGGCAGAAACAGAATCTCCTTATAAAGGAGAGGGGAGTGATAAGTAATATTGTCTATATGGGGATGGGGGAGCCGTTTTTGAATTGGGAGGAGGTTAAGAGAAGTCTTAGAGATTTGATTGATAAGGATCTTTTTGCATTTGGCTCACGGAGCATCTCCGTTTCGACGGCGGGGATTCCGGAGGGAATCAAGAACTTGGCTGAAGAATTTCCGCAAATAAATTTGGCGATTTCTTTGCATTTTGCGACAGATGAAAAAAGAAGTCAGTTTATGCCAATCAATCGAAAATATAATCTTGAAGAACTAAAAAAAGCGCTCAAGGATTATTTTTCCAAAACTAACAGACAAGTTTTCGTGGAATATGTAATGCTCTCTGGAATAAATGATAGTGAAGAAGATGCCTATGCACTCTCGACCTATTTAAAATCAATTGGCAATCGTCAGCTTTTGCATGTCAATTTAATTGCCTATAACGAAACTGGGAAAGAACTCAAGGCTTCTTCTGGCAATAAAACGCATCTCTTTAGGGACTATTTGGAAAGAGGTGGAATGAGTGTAACAATCAGAAAAAGTCTTGGGCAAGAGGTGGAAGGGGCTTGTGGACAGTTGGCTGGAAAGTAGAAATATATTGATTAAAAAATATGAAAAAACTGATTATTGATTTTGACAGCACATTAGTTAAGGTTGAAACTTTGGATAAGTTGGCGGAAAAAGCGCTGGAGAATAATGCCAATTACGAGAAGATTCTTTGCGAAATAAAAAGCATAACTGAGCTGGGAATGGTCGGTGAAATTACTTTTCCTGAATCTTTAAGTCGAAGAATTGCACTTATCCGGACAAATAGTAAAACAGTGGCGGAAGTGGCGAAAACTTTTGAGCAGGAGATTTCCAATTCTGTTTTGGCTAATCTGGAATATTTCAGAAAAAATAAAGAAGATATTTTCATTATTACTGGCGGGTTTGAAGATTTAATTTTTCCTACGACTGATAAATTGGGAATAGAGAGAAGTCATGTTCTAGCCAATCGATTTGTGTTTGATGAAAAAGGAATTTTAACTGGGGTGGATAAAAATTCTTTGCTGGCGAATGTTAATGGAAAATCTAATCAAATTAAGGCTTTGGGCTTGCAGGGAGAGATTGTTATTGTTGGAGATGGTTGGACAGACTTTGAGGTTAGGAAGTCTGGCGTGGCAAATAAGTTTATCGCTTATGTTGAAAATGTTTTTCGCGAAAATGTCGCCAGAGAAGCTGATTATGTGGCCAAGGATTTTGGACAAGTAATTGAATATTTTGACAGTATTTAGGTTTCAATCAATGAAAAACCGCCTATCCTTGAGAGAATTTGGCGGTTTTCGAAATGTGAATGCGGACAGTATATTAGCTCGCGTGTTCAAACATTTCTTTGAATTCTTGGTATAACTTTGCCCGCTGTGCGTGGGCAATTTTTCTGGCGTTTAGCCTTGGTCTGTCTTCAATGGCAGCGACGAGTTCCTCGTAGAAGCCCATTTCAAGACTTTTCGCTCCAACATTTAGAAACAGTTCCAGATACGCAACATTCCCATTGACCAGGATCCTTCTAAGCTTTCTTGATGCTCCTGGGTACTTGGGATTGGCGTATGTTGCCATAACCTTTCTAATGAAATTATCTGGAAATTTCATTTTTTGCCTCCTTTTATTGTTTGTGGTTTGTTTTATTTTATAGCCCTTAATACTAGCACAAAAACGCCATCTTGTCAAGAGTGGCGTTTGATGGTTTTTCTAATGCGATTTGTGGTTTAAGGGTCGCGTTTTATGCGAAAAGTCCAAAATTCATGAGTGTTGGAAGAATATTTGGTGCTAGATTTTCTGATTCCAATTCTTCGATTACAATCCATTTCCATTCGCGAATGTCTGATCCTGGCCGTATCTCCCCGATCCGTTTTGCGGCGTAGTGTACAAGGATAACATCAATTGGTCCATCTGCGGATTCTTTTGTGGTGTGAAAGAGTTGTGGTTTTTCGTCCGTGATTTCAATTTCAATTCCTAATTCTTCTTTTGCTCTTCTCTTGGTAGTTTCTTCAAGCGTCTCGCCTTCCTTCACTCTTCCTCCGCAAAACTTCCAGAAATTATCTTCTCCTTGAACAGCAAGGAGAACTTTATTGTCCTCTACAATGACTGGACCAGATGCGATGATGATTTTTGGGTTCATAGTTTTTTATTAAAAATTAGGTTAAAGATATTTTAGCATATAACTATCTTTTAGTTTATATCCCAGCTTTCTATAATATTCTCTCGCGCCGATGCCGGAAATAACAGCAATTTTTTTGAGGCCAAATTCATCCTTGGCAATTTTTTGGGCTTCGGCAATGAGTTTTTTTCCAAGGCCAATATGTTGAGGTGATTTTAGATCTTTTTTATTAAGCTGTGTCATTTTTCCATAAGTATGTACTTCGCGGATGATGGCGGAATTTTTGAGAGCGGGAACGCCAGTTTTTTGATTTCTCGTCTCAAGTGGATTTATGCGCAAGCGTAGAAGAGCAAAAAGTTTTTTTGTGTCTTTCGTTACGTATTCCAAAAATATTTCCTTCCCATTTGATGCATCATAATCGATGCGGTTGAGAATTATACTTTCCTTGGGCTTGAAATTTCCACCAACCTCTCGGCAACGAATGCATTGACACTGGGATTTTTCGGCAATCAATTGCCGTAAATTAGAAACAATCGGTCCAGCAATGATTGATTCAGCTGGGACGTCGCGCACAAGGCGAGCAATTCGGACGTAAGGGGGGATGAGATTATTTTTTACGCGAAGAATGAATTCTTCAAATTGTTTGTCGCTTAGCGCTTTATATTTTCCTTTTTTCCAAACAGCATAGAGCGCGCTATCGCGTAGAACAACCGTTGGATAGATTTTAAGCATATCAGGTTGGAAATCTGGCGAGGAGAACAATTTTTCGAACATTTGATAATCTTTTTTGGCGTCCGACCCATAAAGTCCCGGCATCATGTGATAGTTGATTTTGAAGCCGGCGTTTTTGAGAAACTTTGTGGCGCGGATTGTTTCGGACACATCATGCCCGCGGTTATTCTTTTCGAGCACGTCATCAAAAATACTTTGCACGCCCAGTTCTACTCTTGTGCAACCAAGGGCACGAAAATTGAGAATTTCTTTTTCATCGATATAATCTGGTCGAGTTTCTAATGTTAGCCCAATAATTCGGCGTTTGGCGGTTTCATTTTTCTTTTGTTCGCGGCCTAATGTGGTAGAGACGCCACGCTGGGGCGTCTTTGCATCTATTGTTTTATGTTTTATGTTATATGTTTTATGACCATAATCATTCGCTGCCCGAAAACATTCCAGAATAAACCAACTTTGATATTTTTTGGGAAAATAGGAAAAGGTTCCACCCATCACGATCAGTTCAATTTTGTCCGTTTTGTGTCCATTTAATTCCAACGCGTGCAAGCGTTTTTGCACTTGGGCGTAGGGATTGAATTTGACGGAGATGGCTCGCATAACAGCTGGCTCATTTTTAAGGTAACTCTTGGGCATCTTGGATTCACTGGGGCAATAGAGGCATTTTCCTGGGCAAGGATAAGGCTTAGTGAGAACTGCGATAACAGCAACACCAGAGCGTGTGCGAATTTTTTTGCTAATAAGGACGTTTTCAAAAGCCAGATTTCTTTTAATTTTTTTTACTAGGATTAATTTTTCATAAGCTTCGCGTAGGTCAGCGTTGGTTGGGACGGGAATTTGTAAGAGTTTAGAGACATTTTTTTTGATACGCAAAAACTCACCAGAGGTGGATATAAGCTCTTTCATTGCACATTTTACAAATTCGTCGTAGGATTGAAGCATATATGAAACAAGAGATAATATTAAATATTCTCAAGGAAACGGAGAGTGGCTATGATTTGGTAGCTGATAAGTTTTCGCATACTCGAAAAAACTTTTGGGGCGATTTAGCTTTTATTGCCGATTATATCCATGATGGGGACAAGATTCTTGATTATGGCTGTGGCAATGGTCGACTTTTGGAAATTTTGAAAGACAAAAAAATCGAATATGTCGGAGTGGATGTTTCGCAAAAACTGATTGACTTGGCAAAGGTAAAGTATCCTGAACATGTGGCGTCTATTTCTAAGATCACCAGTCAAGCTAGTCTAGCATTTCCGGCGGATTTTTTCAATAGAATTGTTTCCGTGGCAGTTTTTCATCACTTTCCAAAGGAACATGCCGGCGATATAACAAAAGAACTCTTTCGCATTACGAAGCCTGGTGGAACGGTTGTGATTACAGCCTGGAATCTTTGGCAAAAGAAAAGACGCAAAGATATCTTCAATTTTCCGGCTTTTTTTGGAAAAATTTTTCAATCAGGAAAATATCGTGGTTTTGGGCTTGGTGATATTTTCATTCCATTTCAAATAAATCAAGGCGAGGTGTTCAATCGTTATCATCGCATGTATACCACAAAAAGCCTCTCAAATATTTTTCAATCAGCGGGATTTGAAATTGAAAAATGTTTTTTGGCCAGTGGAAAAAATATTATTTTAATTGCAAGGAAAAAATAGACTATGAAACTAATCCTAGAAATTAATAATACCGATAAGAGTCCAGTCAGAAAAGCTTTTATCAAAAAAGTAGTCTCAAGAACGCTGGAGAAGAGTGGCTATTTTGAATTGGCTGATAAGAGTCTTAATTTGAGCATGGCCTGGGTTTCGGAAAGTGAGATGCGAGAGATTAATAAGCTTTATCGCAAGAAAAACAAAGCCACAGACGTTTTGTCTTTTTGTGAATATGACGACACAAGTCAGCTGCGAAAAAATCTTGAATCGGAACTATTTCTCGGAGAGCTTATTTTGTGTTATAATTATATTAAAGAATCTGCCACCCAGTGTTCCTCAGAAAATGATTTGCAAAAAGAACTGGCAAGAATTATTGCTCATGGTGTTTTGCATTTGCTTGGATTTTTGCATGGCAAGAAGATGTTCGCTCTTCAGGATGCCGTGGCATCCTCCTTCGCTGAAACTACAGTGTGAAGAAGAGTTTTAGAGTAGATCTTATTAACTGGTAATTTATTTATATAATGACTGGAATAAACCGAATTGATCAATTTGTCAAAAGCCTCTCTTGTGCGCTGCGCGGACTGGTGCATGTTATCAAGAATGAGAAGAATTTTCAAAATGAATTAGTGATATCTTTCGTGGTTATCTTGGCCATGATTTATTTTAATGTAACGCGCACAGAAACAGTCGCTCTGGTTTTGGTGATTGCTGGCGTTTTGATCTTGGAGCTTTTAAACACCGTAGTAGAAAGAGTGGTGGATATCTTGAAGCCAAGGATACATCCTTATGCGCGACTGATCAAAGATTTGATGGCGGCAATTGTCCTTATATCGGCGATTTTTGCAGTGATTATTGGTTTTATTATTTTTTTACCGTACATTTTTGCTCTTTGGCGCTTTTAGTCTACGTTTCTGGGTGTTGTTGATTATGGTTAAATGTAATATAATTTATAATGCGAGTTAAGAAATAAAAATAAGGCATGTCAAAAAAAGAGATTATTGTGGGCCTAGATATCGGCTCTTCATTTGTTCGCACAGTGATTGCTCAGATTATTCCTACGGAAGAAAACTTGCGAGTGATTGGCGTTGGAATGGCGCCTGCGTTTGGTGTGCGGCGTGGAATTATTGTCGATCTTGAGGAGATTATTAAATCAATCAATGAATCTATGGCGGTTGCAGAAAGGACTGCTGGTGTTGAAGTCAAGTATGCCATTACGGGAATTGGAGGAAATCACATATCTTCACAGTATTCCAAGGGTGTGATTGCGGTTGGTAGGGCTGATGGAGAAGTGGTATCTGATGATATCGCTCGTGTGATTAATGCTGCACAAGCCATTTCGATTCCGCCAAATAAGGAAATTATCCATATAATTCCCAAAAACTATTCATTGGATGATCAAAAAAATATTCGCGATCCGCTTGGCATGAGTGGTGTGAGGCTTGAAGTTGACGCCATGATCATTGAAGGATCAACCCCGCATATTAAAAATTTGAATAAATGTATTGAGGAGGCGGGCGTTGTTGCGGAAAGTTTCGTTCTCTCTCCCTTGGCTGCTGCCAAGGCAGTGCTTTCCAAAAGACAAAAAGAACTTGGAGTGGTGCTTGTTGACATTGGCGGTGGCTCAACGTCGGTCGCTGTTTTTGAGGAAAATGACTTACTTCGTGTTTCAGTTATCCCGATTGGTGGCAATCATATTACCAATGATATCGCGATTGGTCTTCGCACCTCAATTGATGTGGCGGAGAAAATTAAATTAGAATTTGGCAACGCGAGTCCAAAAGAGATTGGAAAAAAAGAAAATATCGATCTTTCTCAGATGGATTCAAGTGAAGAAGGGATTGTTTCTCGGCATCATGTG
Source organism: uncultured bacterium (assembly GCA_903937035.1). Taxonomy (GTDB): domain Bacteria; phylum Patescibacteriota; class Minisyncoccia; order Moranbacterales; family UBA2206; genus UBA9630. Next base: position 36,949 of record CAIZXS010000020.1, on the reverse strand, counting down.
GCAGAAATAATTGAAGCTCGGTTGGAAGAGATTTTCACGATGGTAAATAAGGAATTAAAGCTAATTGGAAAGGAACGTTTACTTCCTGCTGGAGCGGTGATTACTGGTGGTACTGCGAAATTGCCGGGTTGTGTTGATTTGGCAAAGAACATTTTAGCCCTGCCTTCGCAAACTGGTTTCCCTATTCCTTTAGGTGGTTTGGTGGATAAAATTGATGATCCCGCTTTCGCGACAGTGGTTGGTCTGATTTTATGGGGACTTGAGGAGGGTCAGGGGTCCAAGAAGGGTGGGGGTGGTTTTGGAAATAAAATGGTTGGAGGGGTTATCTCGGATATGGGAGGAAAGGTAGATGGTATGAAGAAATGGTTTGGAAAATTTTTACCCTAATTTGCCCTAAAATTGGGCGATTTGGGTTTTGAAGTTGTCGTTAAGTGGTATTAATTCTCTGTTTGACAGTTACTAATCTAATATGCTAGATTTAATTAACGAAAAAAGGGCTGAGAATCGATGCCGATTGGCAGTCAGTAAAACCAAAATAAAAAATAAAATTTTTAAAATAGATTTCGAAGAATCTGTGTTTTTGTTTATTTAAATTTTCTATTCATCAATAAAAATATATGGCAGAAATAAAACCACCGGTAGAAACTTTTGCGCGCATCAAAGTGGTTGGTGTCGGCGGATCAGGAGGGCATGGAATCAGTCGCATGATCGAAACTAAAATTAAAGGAGTAGAATTTGTTGCAATCAATACGGATGCTCAAGATTTGCATCATAATAAAGCAGCTGAGAAAGTGCACATCGGAAAGAATTTGACCAAGGGTCTTGGCGCAGGAATGAACCCGGATATCGGTCGTCAAGCAGCGGAGGAAAATCGTGATGAAATTTTGGATGTGCTGAAAGGTGCTGATATGGTTTTCATTACTTGTGGACTCGGTGGAGGAACGGGAACCGGAGCTGCTCCGATTGTTGCAGAGGCCGCAAAGGAGCTAGGCGCTCTTACGGTGGCTGTTGTTACGAAACCTTTTAGCTTTGAGGGTGCGCAAAGAAGAGCAATTGCTGAGGAAGGTCTGCAGAATTTGCGAGAACGAGTGGACACGCTAATTACGATTCCTAATGATAAGTTGCTGCAAATAATTGACAAGAAAACCACCCTTATTAATTCTTTTAAGATTGTTGATGATGTACTCCGTCAAGGTGTGCAAGGTATTTCTGATTTAATTACTAAGCCAGGTATCGTTAATGTTGACTTTGCTGACGTGAAGGCCATTATGAGTAATAGTGGTTCAGCGCTTATGGGAATCGGAATTGGTACTGGTGAGAATCGTGCAGCCGAAGCAGCGAAAGCGGCAATTAACAGTCCGCTACTAGAGCTTTCAATTGATGGTGCTAAAGGCGTGCTTTTCAATGTCTCTGGATCTTCTGATCTTACGATGCTCGAGATTAATGAAGCGGCTAACATCATCACGGAAGCAATCGATCCAAATGCGAAGGTTATCTTTGGAGCGGTGGTTGATGAAACGCTCAAAAAAGGTGAGGTGCAAATTACCGTTGTGGCAACTGGATTTGATGAGGAGATGATTAGTGAGTCTCGCTTGTCTCCGATGGAAAGATTATCAAGAGTGAAAGTGGCAGCTGAGCCGGAAATTTCCATTATTCGCGATGAGCCAGAGGAAGATTTGAAAAACACTTTTTCAGTCAGAGAGGAATCAAGAATGATTATCGAAGAAAAGGTTCCACCAAAAATTCAAAGATCAACAGCTTTCATGCAAAAAGATAAGGAATTGTCCGATGAGGATGACGACGACGAGTTGGAAATCCCAGCCTTTATTCGCAGAAAAATGGGGAAATAGGCAGGAATTATTTTAGCTTTTAAGATTCAGGCCAAGCAGGCCTGAATTTTTTTGCCAAAGCAGTTGTTTTGTAATATGATTTAGGAGTCATTCGGAGATCGTCTAACGGCTCTCCTTCGTCCCGAGAGTACTCGGCACTGCGGCGGAGCGAAGTAAGGTAAATAAGACTTCCGGATATGGATAGCGTTGTAATAAAATGGAATATTCGGAGATCGTCTAACGGTAGGACAACAGACTCTGACTCTGTTAATTGGGGTTCGAATCCCTATCTCCGAACTAATAATATAGCGCCTTTCTTGTCTGAGTGGTTTTTTGCATCTTGTTTGAGTGTGGTAACTATGAAAAAAAATAGCAAAAAAAAGGTAAACATCAAAAAAATCGCTTGGCTGATTGTTTTGAGTTACGTGGTAAATATAACCGCATTATCGATTTTAATGCTCAAGGTGCTCTATCCCTATCATCGAACGCTGGCTTTTGTTGTGTATGGAATTTCTTGGGCTATATTTATCTATGCGCTGATAATGGCTCTGTCAAAAAAATACAATGAACACAAGAAAGTTCTTTTGAGGTGGTTGCCGTTTTTAGTGATTTCGCTTGGATTATTTGTGACGCTTTGGATGATTTTGAGTTTTTTCCCTGTCGATAATTTTGAAATGGCTAAGGCAGACAAAATCGCTTTGACGGAAAAAATGAATTCAGAGCAAGTGTACGCCGAAAATTACATCCAAAAATTACGCGAAACAGAAAAGCTATTACTGGGGCAAATTAAAAGCAACTCCTTGAGTGCTTTGACCCTAGAAGATAAAAATAAGACTAGGGAGCTTTGGCAAGATTATTTGAATTATTCCTTGGCCCTTGAGGATATTACTAATGAGAATCGCTATTTTTATCAAATAAATTATCTGACAGATCGGGAGCTTAATGAGCGCAGTTTTATGTTGGCTTATGCGACATTTTTGGCTAACTACTCATCTTCATTGAATCTGGTCAAGCAAGTGGAAGCGATTCCTTTGACCGAGACAATATTAAATGAGGAAGTTGCGAGCTATGAGATTCCTCAAAATAGTTATTATAGGATTCAAAAAAACTTGCTACGATCAGAGAATATGCTTCAGACAATTGCGGGGCAGGCTTATGGGCAAAAAATTAGTCAGGGAGGCCTAGCTAGGCTTAAGCAATATGCTGAGAAGGATTTTAAGAACATTCTAGTAAGAACTGGTAAGAATCCGGAAATAGGTTTCAATGGGGCAATCGATTATTTCGAAAAGAATATGTTTGTAGGGTGGTTTCCTGTTCAAAAAGAAGTGGCGAAGAAAGTTGGGGATACGCGAATACCTTTGGACAATGTTGTTTTTATCGATTCTGATAAAATCAAGCAAATCGAGAGCAATATTCTGCCCGGAGATGTCTTTTTGCAAAGAAGGAATTGGTACCTGAGTAACGCGGGACTGCCGGGATTTTGGAAACACACCGTGATTTACATAGGAAGTCTGGCTGATTTGGATTTGAGTTTCCCTCCGTCGGAGTTAACGAAAGGTCTTTCGATGAGTGAATATATCGAGAGAGATTTTCCGAAATTATACGAAGAATTGAAGGATAATAAAAAAAGAACACTTGAGGCGGAAAGCGAAGGGGTAGTTTCTTTTACCCTGGAGAAAAGTATGTCAGCAGATTATGCGGTGGTTCTTCGACCAAAAATTTCTCAGGAAGAAAAATTGAAAGCTTTGATTTATGCTTTTGAACAATTTGGAAAGCCTTATGATTTTGACTTCGATTTTTTGACAGACAATTCTATCGTATGTTCCGAACTTTTCTATAAGGCGTATCCGATGATGGGTTATCAATTGCGCACAGTCTCCGGTCGGATGGTCTTGAGTTCCAATCATATTGCGGAGGATTTTGATGAAAAATACGAGCAGCAGAAAAAGCTTTTTGATCTGATATATTTTATTGATGCGGATGAGAAAACCAAAAAATCATTTTTTGGTGATCTGGAAGGTTTTCGCCAGAGTTGGAAGAGAACGGAGTTGGCTGTTACAAGCGATCTTCTTTTAAAGCAATAATACTTATGGCTAAAATTCTTTATGGCGTAGCGGGAGAGGGAACTGGCCACGCGATGCGAGCAAAAGAAATTATAAATTATTTGCTTTCAGTTGGTCACCAAGTAAGGGTAGTGTCATATGATCGGGGATATAAAAGCTTGAGTCTGTTGTTTGACGTTATGGAAATTGAAGGACTTGGGTTTAGTTTTGAGAATAATCAGGTTAAGTATATTGAGACATTTATCAAAAATGGTAAAAAGCTGAAAGAAATATTGGGAAGTTATGTTGATGTTGATAGGCTCGTGAAGGAGTTTAGACCAAATATTATAATCACTGATTTTGAGCCAACTTGCGCGGTGGCGGCGAGAACTAATCGCATTCCGCTTATCTCAATTGACAATCAACATTTCATTTCGGGAACGGCGATAGAATATCCGAAAAAATATGCAAAGGAGGCTTTGATGACCAATGCCTTTGTCCAGCTATTCGTGCCTAATGCGAAGAAATATCTTGCCCTTACTTTTGTAAAAGAGCGGATAATTAATAAAAAAGTCCTCCTGTTTTCTCCAATTTTACGAAAAGAAATTCTTGCACTAAAACCTACTACAGAGGATTATATTCTAGTTTATCTGACAGCAGGTTTTGAGGGCGCTGTGGAATATTTAAAAGGGATTGATTGCCAATTTATTGTCTATGGTCTAGGAAGAGTGGGACGTGAAAAAAATATAGTTTACAAAAAGCCTAGCCAGGAAGGATTTTTGGATGATTTGTGCCGGTGCCGAGGAATTATCGCTAACGCTGGTTTTGGTCTCATCAGCGAAGCACTATATTTGGGAAAACCCTATTTCGCGATTCCACTCAAAAATCATTTTGAGCAAATTATTAATGCCTATTATTTAGAAAAGATGGGTTATGGTGTGTTTTGTGAAAAAATGACCATGCGAGTGATTAATGATTTTTTGGATAAAATTTCTGAGTATCAGATAAATTTGGAACAATATCCAAAAGAGGATAATGCTAAAATTTTAGCTGAAATTAATAGGTCAATTAAAGAATATGGAACTATCAATCGTTGAATATTTAAATCACGTGTGGTTTGGTTGGGTGAATCCCGTTACTGTTTTTGTCAGTAATGAACTCTTCTTGATCGTATTGTGGACATTGATTACTCTCGCAATCTTATTTTTGGATAAGCGTAGTGGCAAGAAGGTGCTATTGGCAGTTGTGATAGCTTTGATTTTGCATTTCTCTATCAGTGAAGGTTTCATAAAGCATTTTCTAGCTGACTATTTTTTTAGAATAAGGCCATATATTTTTGATCATAGCATTCTCCCGCTTGGAAAATTATATGCCGATTCATCCTTTCCCTCTAGTCATATGGCGAGCACTCTCGCTGTGCTTTCGGTGTATTTCTATTATTATAGAAAATTTTGGCCGGTGATGGGTATGTTTGTATTATTTATGGCTTTTGCTAGAATGCATGATGGTATGCACTACCCAAGTGATGTTTTAGCGGGATCAACCTTGGGAATCGTTTATGGTGTAATTGCGATTTATTTTGTCAATAAATTTTATTCTAAAATATGGAAATTATAATTGCTAAGCATGCTGGTTTTTGTTTCGGAGTTAGGCGTGCGGTGGACATGGCGGAAAAAGCCTTGGAGGGCGGGCGCAGAGTTTATTGCTTGGGCTCCCTTATTCATAATCAGCAAGTGATTGAAAAGTTGGAGCAACGGGGACTTGTGACCGTCAAAGATCCGGCGGAAGTTCCAGTAGGGAGTCTTTTTTTGGTGCGTAGTCATGGGATTGATCCGAATATTGTGAAGGATATCATTGCTCAGAACGGAGAAATCTTAGACGCAACTTGTCCTTTTGTGCGGCGCGCACAAATGGTTGCGGAGAAATTTCATAATGATGGCTTCGATGTGGTTATTTGTGGCGATCCGGAGCATGCTGAAGTGATCGGAATAAATGCTTGGGCTAGTAATTCGGCGAAAATAATCCATGATGCAAATGAAGTGAGTAGCATGAAATTCAAGGGAACCGTTGGGATTCTTAGTCAAACTACCCAAAAGGTAGAGCTTTTGCAGGATATTGTTGCAGAGCTATTGAAAAAAACAAAGCACCTGGTTATTGAAAATACGATTTGCCTTGATAGTTCGACCAAGCAAGCAGAAGTCTCAGCATTAGCAAAAGAGGTGGATATTGTGCTCGTGATTGGAGGAAGGAATTCCAGTAATACTGGAAAGTTGGTGCAATTGAGTGAAGCGCAAAAAACACCCACCAAACACATTGAAACAGCTTCCGAGTTACAACTTGAATGGTTTGCAGGGGTCAAAAAGGTTGGCATCGCCGCTGGCGCTTCGACAGCGCAGTTTCTAATTGATGAGGTGGTGGACAAGGTTGAGAGTTTGTGCTAAGGTAGAGTTTAATCTTTTAGTGCGATTCTCTCTTCCGTGTCATCCCCGAGAAGTCGGGGATCCAGGCACCTCAGGTTTTAAGAAAAAGAAAAACAGAATTTACTGGTTGATAATAAGAAGTTAGGGGATTTATAACTTGATTGTTTGTAATTTATAACTAGTGGAGCCTGGATTCCCGCCTTCGCGGGAATGACAAATATGGCGGTCTATCATAATTAAATGAAAAAAGAAATAATTTATCCCATCAGAATTAATAAGTATCTGGCTTATAATAATTTTTGCACACGTCGCGCAGCAGATGAAATCATTAAATCTGGCCGAGTCAAAATCAGTGGTCAAGTGGCAGTTCTTGGTGCTAAGGTTAACGAAGCTGATGAAGTGACAATCGACAAGGACATCCGCCGTAATAAAAAAATGGTGTACTTGGCTTATAATAAGCCACAAGGCATCGTGACGCATAGTCCTCAGAAGGGGGAGAAAAGTATTGAGGATATTTTCAACTATTCGCAAAAAGTTTTTCCGGTTGGCAGGCTCGACAAGGATTCGCATGGACTGATTATTCTCACAAACGATGGTCGCGTGACAGACAGACTTCTCAATCCTGACCATTATCACGAAAAGGAATACTTGGTCAAAGTTGACAGGACGATTAGCCCGGCGTTTATAAAGAATATGGCTGAAGGGGTAATTTTAGATGATGGATACAGGACAAGGCCTTGCGTGGTCGAAAAAGTTAATGATTTAGCTTTTTCTATCGTGCTTACAGAAGGCAAAAAAAGACAAATTAGGCGAATGTGTGAAAAATTAGAGCGCAAGGTGACTGAACTTAAGCGAGTGAGAATTATGAATATTAAACTGGGAGGCCTTAAAACGCGAGAATATCGAGAAATTGAAGGCCCTGAGCAGTTAGAGCTTCTTGCGAGCATTGGTATCGACCGGTCAGAAATTTAGGATTTATTGTGAGTTTTTTGCCCAAGGCGGACAAGTTGCGGGCTGGTTATTGACAGGAGCCAAAAAGTACGGTACAATGGCTAAGTTAAAGCTTTTAATTAAATTTAGTGAATTCTATTATGTTGGCAATTATCAAGACTGGTGGCAAGCAGTATAAAGTAAAAGTGGGGGATAAGGTTAAGGTTGAAAAACTAGAAGATGCAGTTGGAAGCACAATCGTTTTTTCCGAAGTCCTTTTTGTGGGTGATGAAAAAGAAATAAAAGTCGGAACACCCTTTCTTACTGGCGCAATAGTGGAAGGCAAGATTCTGCGCACTGAGCAAGGCGACAAAGTGACTGGTATTAAATTTAAAGCCAAGAAAAGATACAAGGTTAAATTTGGACATCGCCAAATCTTTACAGAAGTGGAAATTACTAAGATTGCTTAAGTTTTCTTTTGAAATATTAAAAACTCGGACCGAGAGGATCCGAGTTTTTTTGTTTTTTTAAACTTCCCTCCTATTGGCAAGAGACGAACTGAGTGTTAGCTCATCCGCATGTTCAATGTCAGCGCCAGTGGCGAGGCCCCTTGCGAGGCGGGTAATCTTCGCGCCTTTATCTTTTAGGTTTCTGGTGATATAGAGCGCTGTGGCGTCGCCTTCTGTGGTTGGATTCATGGCTAGAATCACTTCTTTGATTTCTTCTTTTTCAGCTCTATTTTCCAAGTCCTTGAAATGCAAATTGTCCGATCCGACGGTTCTTGTTGGGTTAAGCACTCCGCCGAGAACATGGTATATGCCGTTATATTTTTTAGTTTTTTCGATCGCAAAAACATCCAGTGCATCTTCTACGACGCAAATTGTGGCTTGATCGCGTGAGCTATCTTTGCAAATTGAGCAATATTCTTCTTCGCTGATATTCCAGCATTTTTTACAGTGACGAAGATTCTTCTTGAAATCCTCAAGGCTTTTGGCAAACTCAGATAATTTTTGATTATCTTCTTTGAATAAATACAATACCAAGCGTTCGGCCATTTTAGGACCGATGGAGGGCAAAGCCGCGAAGTTGTCGATTAGTTTTTTGAAAGATTTGGGATACATATGCTATAAATTTCAAATTTCAAAATCCAAATTTCAAATCAATATCAAATGACAAAATGCAAAAATAGAAAATTTGATATTTGAACTTTTGATTTGAATTGACATTTGTCATTTGGGCTTTGGATTTTTAGGCTATTCCGTATGCACTCGTTCCAGTGATTTAAAGGTTGCGGATGACTCATCGAAATAGAGGGATATTTTCCCAACGGGACCGTTGCGGTGTTTGGCGATGTGAACCTCGACGATATTTTTATTAGGAGTGTCTGGTTTTTCACGGTCTTCACGATAGAGGAATAGCACGATGTCAGCGTCCTGCTCAATCGAACCAGATTCACGCAAGTCGGATAGCTTTGGAATTTGCGGACTGCGTGATTCGACGTTACGGGAGAGTTGCGAGAGGGCAATAACGGGGATGTTGAGTTCACGGGCTAGCTGTTTTAGGGAGCGAGATATTTCGGAAATTTCATTGACGCGGTTATCGCCACTAGATGAGCGACCTTCCATAAGTTGCAGGTAGTCAATAATAATCATCCCAACATTATGTTCCATTTGAAGGCGCCTTGCCATGGTGCGAATTTCCATAATGTTGGCAGAACCAGAGTCATCAATGAAAATTGGCGCCTCTGAAAGCACTCCCATTGCTTCGCCGATTCGCTGGAAGTCGTCATCACCATCGCCAGTTTTGAGGCGACCCGTGCGTAAACGCCACAAGTCCACTCCTGATTGAGCGGCGAGCATCCTATCAATCAATTGATCAGCGCCCATTTCCAAGGAAAAGACACCGACACCGATTTTTTCTTTCACGGCAATGCTTCTGGCAAAGTCCATGGCTAGAGTGGATTTTCCGATACTAGGACGCGCTGCCAAAATGATGAGGTCGGATTTTTGGAAACCAGCGAGAACATTATTGAGGTCGGTGTAGCCAGTCGGAATTCCTCGCAACTGATGGTCACCTTTATGCAGCTCATCAATGCGATTGAAGGCTGCCTCCAGAATGGAACGGATTGGCACAAAATCTTGCTTGATGTACTTTTGCGAAACAGCAAAAAGTTTTTGCTCAGCTTCGTCAAGCAGTTTATCCACGTCTTCTTCTTCATGATAGCCGAGCTCAACAATTTCACTGGCTGTTTCAATTAATTTTCGCAGTGTTGATTTTTTTTGTACGACTTTCGCGTAGTGAGAAACATTCGAACTTGAAGGAACAGTATTGACTAACGTGGCAAGATAACTTGATCCGCCAATAGTGTCAAGTTGACCCTTTTCTTCAAGACGGTTGGAAAGGCTGAGTACGTCGATTGGCTCTCTCTTTTCATAGAGATCAATCATTGTTTCATAGATCAGATTGTGTGTGTCTTTATAGAAATCACCGAGGCGTACGAGGTTAGCGACACGGATAATGGCGTCTTTGTCCAACATTAAAGCACCGAGCACGGATTTTTCCGCGTCGATGTTTTGGGGTGGAAGTTTCAAGTCTTTGTTTTCAGCTGTTGCCATAGCTAATCTATTCTAGCAAGAGAAGAGCAACTCGGCAACTTGCACTTTTGCCCAACTTATGCGCTGATTGTGCACATTATTTATGTATGACTTACACGCTTACCAAGAGCAATCTTTAAAGCGCATGGCTGCTTAGAGGTTATTTTAATCTATTTTAACAGCTGAAGCCATTAAAGTTTTTCAGAATTAACCTTGGCCATAGAAAAGCTTGCTCTTGGCAAGCGCGTAAGTCCTGTTATCTTAAAATTTCCTTGATTTCTTTGACGCTTTCGGCTCGAACTAGCTTTTGACGGAGCTCGGAGGCGCCGGGGAAGCCTTTAATGTACCAGGCAAGGTGTTTTCGGATTTCAAATTTCCCCATTTCTGATTTGTCGGCAAAAATTAGTTTAGCGTGGGTGAGCATTATTTTTTTGATTTTGGAAAAAACCGGTGGTAGGGGCGGTTCATGAACCGCCCCTATGGTATGGACGTATTTTTTAATTTGTTCAAAAAGATAGGGCTTGCCCCAGGCGCCGCGGGCAATGCCGAGGCCGTCAATGTTGGGATATTTTTGTAAAACTTCTAATGCATTTTCGGGGGTGGTGATTCCGCCATTGCCCAGAACAATTTTTTCGGGAATGATTTTTTTGATCTGGGAAATTATTTCCCAATCAACCGGACCAGAAAATCCGCCTTCATAGGTGCGGCCATGAACCATAACGGCCGAGTAGGGAAGGTCTTTGGTCTTTTTGATAAATTTAATGGCCGTAGAGACGCATTGCGATGCGTCTTTTCCTCCAATTCCTGCACGAATTTTGATCGAAACTGGCAGAGTAGTATTTCCGCAAACCGCAGAAATGATTTCGCGCGCCAGTTCAATCTGAGGCATGAGAGCGCAACCGCTACCATGTTTAAAAACTTTTTTAGCAGGGCAGCCGAAATTAATGTCGATGCCGTCCGGCTTGACTTCTTTGCTAATAATTTTCGTGGCGACAGCAAAATGTTCCGGCTTATTGCCAAAGAGTTGCACGACATAGGGCCGTTCTTTCTTATTAAATCTAACTAACTCTAGGGTTTTTTGCGGCTTATAGAATAGCGCACTCACGCTGGCCATCTCGGAATATGTCACATCAGCGCTATTTTCACGACAAATCTGACGAAAAGCGCTATCAGTGATTCCGGCCATTGGGGCTAATGCTAAAATCGGTTTTTTAATTTTTTGCCAGAAGTTTTTGGTCATATAAATAAAAAATTGTCATCCCCGCGCAGGCGGGGATCCAGTGTAAAGACTTAGTAAGAATTACTAACTTTGTATTTTGATAAGCTGAGAAAATAGGTGCAAAAAATGAATTTTTACAAACAAAGAATCGCCAATCAGGACGATGCTCGTTTTTGCTATGGCCTAGAGACTGGATTCCCTGCCTACCAGCAGGCAGGCCGCCTTCGCGGGAATGACACATATAGCTACATCGTTACCCTAATTCCTTTATCCGTATCTTTTAACTTAAAGCCGAGAGCCTTGATATCCTTTTTGAGTTTTTTAACCTTCTTTTCGGCTGAAGCTTTGGTATCTTTATCATTTGATGTTTCCTCGGAATCATCAAAAACTGAAGTTGCAGCAGTAGGTGAATCTATCGACTCGTCATCTCCCGAGCAATGATGTGGACATTGTGAGCAATCGCAGAAATCGTTCATATTATTTTTTCCACACCTGCATCGCTATGCGAAGCATTGCGGGCAGGTTTAAGTGAATAATTATTATCTTTAATATCTTCTATCGAATAACCAAGGTTTTCAATTTCTCCACGCAAATCATCGGAGAGTTGAAAATCTTTTTCATTCCTCGCTTGCTTTCTCCTCTCGGCGATAAGAATTACATTTTCAGGAATTTTTTCTTGATTAGAAATAATAAGTCCAAAAACCTTATTGATTCGATTCCAAAAAGATAAGATTTCTTTGGCGGTGGTAGGAGAAAGCTTATCTTCCGATGATAGCTTGTTGGTTTCGGTAATCAAATCATAAATCACGCTGAGTGCGAGTGGAGTATTGAGGTCATCATTCATCGCCTCTTCGAAGCGTTTTTGGTAGATATGGGTAAAACTAATCTCGGTTTTTGTCTGTGGGGTATCTGTGGCAATATTTTTTAAATTATTGAGCCAGGACACTATTCTTTCGAAATTACTTTTGGCTTGGTCCATCGATTCCCAGGTAAAATTCATCTGGCTTCGATAATGAGAAGATAGAATCAAGATGCGCAGGGCCATGGCATCGTAGCCTTTCGCCAGGACATCATCTAGTCGATAAAAATTACCCTTAGATTTGGACATCTTTATCCCATCTACCAAGAGTAGTCGAGTGTGTAGCCAATAATTAACGAATTTTTTTCCAGAAAAACATTCACTTTGTGCGATTTCTGCTTCATGATGAGGAAAAATATTATCTTCACCTCCAGTGTGAATATCAAAAGTGTCGTCCAGGTAGTCTGAACTCATGGCTGAGCATTCAATGTGCCAGCCAGGATAGCCGATTGACCAAGGAGAGTCAAATTTCATTAAGTGTTCTTTGGGTGCGCGCAGCCAGAGAGCGAAATCCCATGGGTCGTCCTTGTCGGGGTGCTCTTCTAGACGTGCGCCGACTTTCAAATTGGACAGGGTATTGCCGGAAAGTTTTCCATAATCAGGAAATTTTTTAACACTAAAAAAAACATTACCATTTTTTTCATAGGCGAATCCTTTTTCAATGAGTGCAGTGATAATTTTGATCATCTGTGGAATATGTGCTGTTGCTCTGGGAAAAAAATGTGCCGGCAGGATATTTATTTTTTTCTCTGCTTCGTGAAAATAATTTTCATAGAATTTGGCTACTTCAGCTGGAGACTTTTTTTCCGCTATGGCTTTTTTTGCCAGCTTGTCATCACCGCTGTCACCTTGAGCGATGTCATCTTCAGTGAGATGCCCAACGTCCGTGATGTTTTTAATGTGTTTTACCTCATAGCCAAGATGGGTTAGGTAGCGACGCAGCGTATCAGCAGTCATGTAGGATTTGATGTTTCCGATATGGATATAGTCATAGACAGTGGGGCCACAAGTGTAAAAACCAACTTTACCGGGGTTAATTGGCCTGAATTCTTCTTTTGTCCGAGAGAGGGTGTTGTAGAGTTTTAGCATAATTTAACTTTTCATAATTATAGCCACTTTCTTGCTTTAAAAAAAGTAATAGTAATCAGTGATAACGCAAGCATGATGCTTAAATGAATCCAGAAAGCGTTAGGATCCTTTCCAAACGGGATATCGGCGCTCATAGCAAGGATATTGGAATAGACAGTCATCGGGAGCATTACAGCGGAAAAAATCGTGAGCACTTTCATGGTCATGTCGAGCTGGTTGGAAAGGAGGGAATTGTTGGTGGATTCCAGAGACTCAATCGTTTCCTTGGCGCTTTCCAACATATTCCAGATGCGAATGTTTGTGCCGATGAGGTCTTGGAAATATGGCCTGAGTTCTTTTTCGATATATTTGTGTTCTTGAGTGAGAGACTCGAAAACACTACGTTGTGGTTTCATGGTGCGACGAAAATTGAGAATGTCTCTTTTGACTAAGGAAATTTCAAATACCATCTCCTTTTCATGTTGGGCAAAAATTTCTCTTTCAATGTTGTCCAGTTTTCGGGAGATGTGATCTAGGCGTGGAAAGCAGGATTCGAGGAGCATTTCAAGAAGATAACGCAGGAGTGCTCCTGGGCTTTGTTGCATATAGACCTCGCGCTTTTTTTTACTTTTTTTCAGTTCATTGAAAAAGTCATTCAATTGGTATATCTCCACGTCATGAGAGGTAATGAGCGTGTTTTCGCAAATTACGATATCCAATTCTCCGGGATAGGTGGTTTTATTCTCGCTGTCGTAGAGGGGGATATGGATGGCGAGATAGACGCAGTTGTCATATTCTGCCGCCTTGGGCCTTAGTGTCGGGGTGGAAAATTCTTCCACGACCAGGGGGTGGAGTTTGAATCTTTTCTGGATTCGGAGAACATCATCAGCATTCGGTTCTTGAAAATCAATCCAGCTAAATTTTTCGGTTTTTATTTCTTGCATCTTGCTTCGACCGCCATAGTCCGCCCAGGGCGGACGAAGGAGGTTTGTAGTGTCATTTTTTATTTATTTTTAAGCGCACATTAATTATATCAGCAAAAGGCTCATTGTCCAATTTTTCGAAATGATGTAGAATATATTTATTAGAAATGACTTAAATAAGAAAAGGGATTGGTGGCGCAATGAGCGTGTGAATATTTTAGAAATAGAAAAGCTAGTAGGGAGAGTGACTCTCAAAAAGGATTTTGCTTAGATGTGCTATTGTTTGAAAATAATTGGGGTAGTTAAAATTAATTTAAATTTAAAAAACAAAATGAAAAATAAATTAGTCCTCCCGGTTTTTTTAGTAATCATTTTATTGTGCTCCGGAAAAACTACTTTGGCAGTTGATGATACTAAGGCTATTTTTGAGGAGTTGGCGAAGCCAGTTGAGAGCGGTAGCGCAGAGGAGATTCTGACCGCTGATGATCTGACTAAGATAGGAAATGGTTCCAAGGCAAAAGTCGAAATTATTGCTGATGTTAACATTAGCAATGCTGAAATAAGCGAATTAAAAAAGGATCAGTTGAGGCTAGTTTTCAATGTGGATAATTCTATGGAACTTCAATCCAACTTGATTTATGGCTTGGAGTTGTTCAAAGAGGGAGAGAATAATGGGACTAGCCTTGCGGATGTCAAAATTTTTTCAGAAGATAAAATTACAATCGAAAAAAATAAGTCAGTTCGCCGAGAGATTATCTATCAAGCTCCAGAATACTTGAATGGCGTTTTTGTTCTTTGGCTCAAAGTTAAAGATGAAAGCGGAATGGTCTTGGCTGGTCAATCGTTCAATGTCAATCTAGCTGGATCAAAAAAATTCATCGAGCAAAGTAGTTCGTGCTATTTGACAATTGAAGGAGAAAATGACAAGAAATATAATCTGAGTCAAGGAGTGGATTTGAAAAAAGAAGAAAAACTTTTTTTCAACTGTCAGATTAAAAATCTTATCGGAGAGGACGTGACAGTTCTGCCCACGGTTGAATTCTATCAAAGAGATTTCTATGGGAGAAAAACTGGAGAATTAGAAGTATCGCAAAACGAAGCCGTTACTTTCAACAAGGATGAGGAAAAATTGGTCAAGCTCGCTATTCGTTTGCCGGAAAATCCTCAAGCCTATGATGCCAAGATTGTTTTCAAGAAAGAGGGAAAAATTGTTTCCAATCCAGTCTTCGCTCACTTTGTTCTTTCTGGCAAAAGCGGCACCATTATCAATGCCAGTCTCGACAAAAATCAATATAAAGCAAGAGAGAATGCTCAGCTAGCTTTGCTATGGGCAGGATCGGCGGACACTTTTCGTGATTCTCGGACTGGTGGAAGCTATTTAAAAGATCCTCGCTTTGAAGTTGAATTTAGAGATGTTAAGGGAAATTCTTGTGGTGGGAAATTAACTCAGAAAACCGGAGAATTTAAAACCATCCTGACTGTTCCAATGGAAAAAGATTGTCTCTATCCTATTGTTACCATTAAATTGATTAATGAAGGGCAGCTTTTATATGAAAAAATCATCAAGACTGAGCCGGGAAAAGAGCAGGCTAAGTCAGCTGTTCAGCGGGAAGGTAAAAATAATTTTCTCGTGGTAATCATCGGTTTAATTTTAGTTTTAATATTGGTAATCGTGAATTGGTTTCATTGGAAGAAGTGGAGAATCGCAAATATTTCCAAGACTGGTATTTTCTTTTTGGTTTTCGCAGCTTCTTTTTTATGGACAAATCAGTCCTGGGCGATATCGGTGGCAGTATTGGAGGGGGATTCTTTTTGGCAAACATTCGATGAATCTGCTGCGACGGGGACACAGTTTGTTAGTATGCTCAATTGTGGAGTTTCGCAGGCGACCTTAGATGCCACTCCAGTGTGCCCTGTGGACTACCAGTCTGTCTCTCTGTGTAGATTTAGTAATAATAACGCTTATTGGTATTCTGTTGATGGTAAAGTTCATGGTTGTTATAGGGATATTGTTCAGTTCTCCTATAATTTGAATAATGGCTCCGGCGGCAGTTGCAATAGTAGCGGATGCTCTGTTGATCAAGGGACCACCATTCAGGCTGCTGGCCTCTCAATCGGGGCCAATATTTGCAATAACGGCGTGACAACGGGAATGGTTGTGCAAACAACAGGAAGTAACCCCGCGCAGTGGATTATTAATTCGTCCTATATCACTAACGAGGGCGCTATCAGTGCTGGTGCATATAATTTCAGTACCAGTGGTTGGACTTGCGGAAATTACTCAGCTAAATTTACGTATGCTTTTAAACATGGTTATGTTAGTGATGTGGCAGCGGACTATGACAAAATTGGCGAAGGTAGTATCGATTATTCGATCAAAAATTGTTGTAGTGCCACATGCTCCACTGGTCCTGGCTGTATGGCGTCTTTGACTAATGGCATTACGACCTCCGCTACTTGTTGCGGTGGAACATCTTGCTATGAATGTGACACTGCTGCTGGTTATACCTGGAATGGAACGATGTGTACGAAAAACTGTGCGTGCAGCTTGGTTTTCAGTGGTGGAAGTTGTCCTTCTGGGACGACTTGTGATGGTTGCAATTGTGTTCCGTCGACAGCATGTACTGGATCTGTTCCTGCTGATTCCATAATGTGCCCGGGGGATGACACTGGATTGACGGTAGTTATTCCTTGGCGATATGTGGGAACTTCATATGGGAGTTGTTCGGACCCAAGAAAGTGTGAGTATTATACTCCGCTAGTCGTACCATCTGGTTGTCGCGGAGCTTGTTCCACTGACAGTGACTGTCAGGCCGGTCTTGATTGTTATCCAATTTTTGGTTGCATTACGACTTGCAATGGAACTGGTGATCCAACATGTAGCCCTTGCGTAACAAAAGAACCTTGCAATGGCACATGCACTGACACATCTATGTGCAGTTACCCTATGGATTGTTATGGTGGAATGGATGGTTGCGACGGAACTAGTACTTGTTATTGTCGCAATACCGGCAATGTTTTGGACAGCACTACTTGTAAAGATGCTGCTAGCTGTAATGAGCCCTGTGGCTTGAACTATTGGCATGTGGATAATCAAAGTTATGCCTGTAGAAATATCCCCAATGGAATTTGTTACAGCACTTCTCTTGGACGAGAAGTTGCGCCTTATTCATATGAAACGGGTGTGTGTCGCAATTCTCTTGATCCAACGAATGCAACTTGCACAACATCACTTTCTTGCACAGGCTCTATCCCTGCAGGCTCAATGATGTGTCCAGCCACACTGACAAATGTTGCTAATCCATGGCATAATGTGGGACCCAGTGCACTTAGCTGTATCTCAGGAGGAAATTGCGAGTACTATACGCCACCAGCATTATTTGATTGCGGGTTGTCGGTACCCCCAGGTTTTTACAAATGCCCAGGTACGATAGAGACTGGATTGGCAGTGGCAAAAAATTGGGGACCAGTTGGTACTTGCAATGTAGGTGGTTCTTGCGAATATATCGCATGTCCTGGCGCTCTGTGTTCTCCCGCTACGCTTACATGCAGCGCAGGAATTTGTGGAAATAAATATCAAACATGCACATCATCAGCACCAATTGGTTCTGGCTGTGCCGATCCGTGTACCGCTAGTAGCTGCACGGGATCAATTTATTGCCCTTGTAATTCTGGCGGATGGCGGGAGATTCAATAGGTGAGAAAATTTAGTTTTTTGAGGGCGGAATTGTAAATCTTGATTGGAAAAAATGACAAATTTTCAAATGTGTTGTAATATATTAATGTAAAAAACTTTCGTTGATTAATAAATAAAATAAAACAATAAAATGAAACAAAAAAATGTTTTCCAGCAATTAACTATTAATATCTTGGTCGTTTTTGTATTGACATTTTTTGTTTCAAGTGTTCAAGCCGCTGAAATTCCGGCGCCAACACAAAAAAATAAGGTCACTGTGGCTATGGTTGATGTTTATAACGCAAAAATAGTTTCCCAAGATAAAAATAAGTTCAAGTTATTTTTTGATCTTTCTAATCATGCCAATATCCAGCCGGACGTTAAATATGCTGTACGGCTAGTTAAGGAAGAAAAGGGTATTCAGGTGGTCATGGACGAACAGATTTATCCAGAAGCAGTCAATCTCGGTGAAAATGAGACAATTCCAAAAGAGATAGCTTACGTTGCCCCTGCTTATCTTTCTGGTAATCTACAACTTTGGATTGTCGCCAGAAATCAAAATGGCCTCATGTTGGCGATGGTTCATCCTGGCGATGTGATATTAAATGGAGATGGGCAATACGCGGAAATTAATGCTAAATCTTGCTTTTTGAAAGTTGATGGAGAAGCGGGGGGCAAGCAATATACGTTAGGGCAGGGTGTGGATATTAAAAATGAAGAAAAGCTAATCGCGACTTGTGAAATCACTAATCATTCCAGCGTAGCGTTGACAGCTACTCCAAAAATTGAAACACATTGGCGGACTACTTTTGGACGAGTTGTTCCAGATAACCAAGAGCCTCAAAAAGTTTTAGCACTAAATCCACAAGAAAAAAAGCAAGTTAGTTTTACTCTTTCCAAAGCTATCATGCCTCAAGCTTATGACGCTGTTGTTAATTTAGCTAACACTAAAGGTGATGTAATTTCTAATAAAGTAGTCTTTCATTATGTGTTGCGAGGAGCTAGTGCTACAATTCAGAATCTTCGCTTAGACAAGGATTATTATCAAAAAGGTGATACTGCTAAGGCTTCTTTCTTTTGGACTCCCTCTGCTGATAGTTTTCCTGGCTCTCGTTTTGGTGCAACAGATGGCGGAAAATTATTTGTAACAATTTCCATAAAAGATAAAAACAACGCCAATTGCACTACTGCAAATGGTAAAAAAGAACTTGATTCTAAGGAAAAAACTCCATCTTTTGATTTTCCCATCACCACTGATTGTCTTAACCCCCAAATCAGTGTCGCAATCCAAGATGCGAAAGGTTTAATTCTTGATCAAAATGATTATAAGCTTATTAGCAAGAGCGTATCAGGGAATGCTACAATTGATCCGGCGCAAAAAAAAGAAAATCAAAAAAATAGTTTACTGATTTATGGAATTTCTTTCATCGTTTTACTTTCGATAATCTCTTTTACGGTCATTTTTATTAAAAAAAAGAATATTAATGCGTTTATTCTTTTAATCTTGGTCGTTTCAGGGTTATCAGTTTCGAGTGGCGTGAAGGGGCTTACGTTTACTGACTCGGCTGGGGGGGTTACATTTACTGTAAGTCTAAATAACTCTGTCTATAAACCAGAAGAAGCGATTAAAGCTACTGGTACGGCGTGGGCAGCGACTTGTTCTAATGCATTGGCTTATGTTGGATTGGATGTGGAAATAAATGCGGCTAGATATGGCATGCTCTCAGCTTCAACTCCAATGGCAGGACAGTCTACCACTCAGTTAGCTACTGCTACTGGTATCGCACAATCAGTGCCTGGCCATTATGCCGCACTTTTTAGGGGTAGTCAATATTCTACTTACATGTATACTGCGCAAACTTATGGTGAGCTATATTATGGATATGAAGTTGTGGCAGCGCCTGTTTGCAATACATTTTCTTTTGGTAGTAGCAGCTACGTCAAGGATGTCTGGGGGCCACTAACCTGGACAACTACGAATGCCGATGATTGCGCGCTGTCTTGCACGGGTCTTGATCCTGAGTTTTCTGGCAATACTGTTGATAAACAATATACTGATTATGGCGTGATGCTAAATAGAGAAGGATCTGTGAATTGCTCTCTTTTGCCTCGCAGGGGCGCAGTTATAGGTGCACCTTGCTATGCCTCAACAACCGTTGGTCCGGCAGTACCTCATTCATGTACCGGCACTCCGCCTGATCCGATTGAATTTCAAGAAGTTTGTCCTAGCACGAAAACATCAGGATTGCCTAGCGTTACTCTTTGGAAGGATGTGGCAACCACCGGTTGCACTGGAGCGGCTGGGGCATGTGAGTATTATACACAAACCCCTGTTTGCACTACCTTTTCTTTTAGTAGCACAGCGTACTCTAAGGACACTTGGGGCCCTCTGAGCTGGACAACGACGAAAGCTAAGGGTTGCACATTGTCTTGCACAGGGCTTACGCCACAAGTCAATGGGCTCAATGTCCCTTCGGAATATACTAACTTTGGTGTTATGTTGAATGATACTGGAACGGTCAGCTGTTCACTTACGCCCTACAATGGGACAGTTACAGGAACTCCCTGCATGACTTCGGCAAGTGTTTGCGCAGCAACTTGTCAGCCTATTGGTGCTGATATGCGGGCGTGCATTAATCCGCTTTCAGCAATAGATGAAGCTACATATAACGTCAAAATAGTAACTGATGGTTCAGTTTGCTGTGGTACTCAGAAATGCTATTCTTGCGCGAATGGCTATATTTGGGATGGCGCTGCTGGAACTTGTGTTTTGAACACTGCTACTTGCGTCAATCCGCCTGCCAATGCCGACCTTTGCCCTGGTGATGACGATTATTTAGCGGCAAATATGGACGGATTGGTTGTTGACTCTTGTAGCTTCCCGGCGGGCAGCGCTCGAAAATGTGAATACACTTGCAAAGCTGGATTCAAACGGAGTGGAAATTCTTGTGTGATAGACTGTATACCTGGAGCTTGTACTACAGGTTGTTCGGATCCGTGTGGGGCGGGGGTTTGCGGAACACAACCTCGCATCTGTGCGAGCTGTCCGGCAAATACTTGTGATTCCGCATATTGTGGTCCTTGCGGTTCTGGTCAATGGCAAGAAAAGTAGATAAATAATTTAAGTTAATTTATAGTAAATAAAAAACATGAATACAAAAAAAACAATCATTCTTGTCTTTGCACTCATTGTTCTTTTTGGCGGAATTTTCATTATCGCCAAAAGTATTCGAGATAAGAGCGTAGCAAATAAGCCAGTGGACCAAAAAACAATTGTCAAAAACAATATGTTTGGTCAAGAAGCGACGAAAGTCAATGAGAATGCTAGGGTGGATATTTCGGGTAGCGTAGAGGTTATCGCTGAGAAGACCCTTACCATCAAAACCCCCCAAGAATCAACGTTAGTCAATATTAATGGTGCCACGCCGGTCATAATCACCTTGGGCGCAGATCAACCAACTGCTGGCCAGATGGCCGACTTAAAGAAGGGTGATTTAGTTAAGGTGACATATGACAAAACAACCAAAAACGTTTTAATGATTTCCGTCGCAAGAGCACAGACAGTAGAGAAGAAAAAATAGTCGAGACTTTGATATTTAGATAAAAGATAGGGCAAAAACACCAGAGTAATCTAGTGTTTTTGTTTAATTGTGACTTTGAGTTTATTTATTTTCAAAAGTGTTGTAGAATGAAAATACATGTAGCATAACATGTAACATATAACATGAAGCATATAACATAGGACGAATTAGGCTCAAGCCTTTTTGTTTCGTGTTTTATGTTTCATACTTCATGACAGGATGTTTTTGAAAAAATTGGAAATTAATGGATTTAAATCATTCGCAACAAAAACAGTGTTGGATTTTTCGTCGTCTCCCGTGGAGGGCGCTGTTCGTGGGATAACTGCTATTGTCGGGCCGAATGGTTCAGGAAAATCTAATATTGCCGATGCGATGCGTTGGGTGATTGGTGAGCAATCGATGAAAAACTTGCGGAGTAAAAAATCGGAAGATATTATTTTTGCCGGATCAGGAAAAAAGGCCAAGTTGGGCAGCGCTGTCGTAACACTATATTTCGATAATAGCGAAAAAAGATTGCCATTGGAATTTGATGAGGTGGCGATTTCTCGAAAAATTTTTCGCAGTGGTGAAAGTGAATACTTGGTCAATGGCTCAAGAGTGAGATTGCAAGATATTGTGGATATTTTGGCGAAAGCTGGTGTGGGCAAAGAAAGTCACGCCATCATCAATCAGGGTATGGCAGATTCAGTGCTCAATGCGACGCCGCTCGAACGTCGATTTGTGATTGAGGAAGCGGCAGGGGTGAAGCAATATCAAATCAAAAAAGAACGATCACTCCGAAAATTAGAAACAACAAAGATAAATCTAGTGCGAGTGGGCGAACTTATTGAAGAGATACGGCCGCATCTGAAGGTGCTTAAGCGTCAAGCAGAAAAAGCGGCACAGGGAGAGATTGTCGCTAAGGAACTGAAAGAAAAACAAACGAAGCTCTATACCTACCTTTGGAATAAGTTTAATGCTGATAAGATTAATCTGAATGAAGAGAAAGACGCCTTGGGAGCGAAGATGAATAATATTCAGCGGGAAGCTGATAAACTTGTGGATGAAGTAAATCGACGCTCTAAGGAAGAAAAAACGAATGAGGCTTTGCAGGAATTGGAAAAATTGCAGAGAGAAAAGCGGAGCAGTCTAAATGACTTGGAGCGTGAGTTGATTATTTCGGAAGGACGGATTGAGCTCGAAAAGGAAAAGCAAAAAAGTATTCAAATTATTGAAGAAATTAAGATTCAAAGTCAACCAGTAGACCTTAGTTATGTTAAGGGAAATTTGGAGGAGATTCGGCGTGATCAGGAAACATTGGTGCAAAAGTTGAACGCAGCCAAGGATTTGAATGATCTTGAGGTTGTGCGAGAATTGGCTCGAAAAATTCAGATAAAGTTAACTGAGCTCAAGGGGGATATTGAAAAGGGTAAGAAGGATGCTCCTGCTCCAGAGAAAAAAGTGGAAATAAAACCAGTCGAGGTGGCGGCGCCTGTCGATTCTCAGGCGATTATTGATCTTCGAGCAAGGTTGCTTCGTGTGCGTGAGGAGATCAGCGTGCTTGAGCAGGATTTGCGAAAAATAGTTGAAGAAATTCAAGCCGAAATTGCACTAGATCGCAATAAACGTCAGCAATTTTTTCAGATAGAGCGCGAGCTCCGCTTAAAACAGGAGGAGGCCAATTCTTTCAAGGATCGGTACAATGATTTTAAAATTTCGTTAGCAAAGATTGAAGTGCGGGAAGAAGATTTGCGAGCGCGTATTTTGGAAGAATTGAAGATGGATGTAGCACTTCTAGCTACAACATTGGAGGTTGTTGATCAATTTTCACTAGAAAGAGATATTGCTAAGTTGAAATTTCAAATGGAGCAAATCGGCGGGATAGATCCGTTGGTTGTGACTGAATATGATGAAACTGAAAAACGCTTTCAGTTTTTGACGACTGAATCTGCCGATCTGGAAAATGCCTTGGTTTCACTTCGGGAAGTGATCAAAGAGATGGAGAAAAAAGTTAATGAGAAGTTTCACGAGACTTTTGATGAAATTAATAGAGAGTTTTCCAAATATTTTCGCATTATTTTTGGTGGTGGAGACGCTCATCTGACTAAGGTTAAGATAAAAACGCGCAGAACGAAGGATGATTCTACTGAGAATGGTGAAGCTAATGAGCAGGACGGCGAAGTTGAAAATGAGGCTGTTACGGAGGATGAGGATGATAAGGACGAAATTGGTATTGATATCTCAGCGTGTCCTGCGGGCAAAAAAATAGCGAGCCTTGCGATGCTTTCTGGTGGAGAGCGTTCGCTTACTTCGCTAGCTTTACTTTTTGCCATAATTGCTCATAATCCACCTCCTTTTTCAATTCTTGATGAAGTGGAGGCGGCGCTTGACGAAGCAAATTCAAAGCGTTTTGGTCGGATTATCCAAGAACTTTCCGATTCCACGCAATTTGTGATTATTACGCATAATCGTGAAACAATGCGTCAAGCATCCTTGCTTTATGGCGTTACAATGGGAGAAGATGGAATGTCGAAGATGCTTTCTGTAAAAATTGATCAGGTAGGAAAGGGCGGAAAGATAATTGAGTAGCTTGAGTCACTTACTTGATAATTTTTCCAATTGCTGATAAGCTAAGTTTTGGATATTTTGGCCTCATCGTCTAGCGGCTAGGACATCAGGTTCTCATCCTGGAAACAGGGGTCCGATTCCCCTTGAGGCTACGTATTATTTTCAAAGGCAGTTGTAATCAAAGAGTTTTTCGGTCTATGACTTTTTATAGAGTCGGACGGGCAAATTAAAAAAGCAAACCGCTTTGCTTTTTTAAGAGCCCAGGTTCTGAGGGAGGAGTGAAGCATGTGCCGTAGGCACGCCGAAAGACGGATGAAGAACGATTCCCCCTGAGGCTACAAATAGAAAAAATCCCAAGTTGCTTGGGATTTTTTTATTTTGATTTGCTACTGAGAAATAATGTGGCATAATGGATGAGGTTGCAAGTAAATAATAACTTTCGAAAAACAATGAACAAATCGCACTTAATTTTTTTAGACACAGAAACGACTGGCATTGGACCGGATGATCGTTTATGCCAAGTAGCGTATAAATTTCAAGGACTGGAGAAAGAAGCTCTCTTTAAACCGCCTGTTCCTATTGGTGTCGATGCGATGGCTGTGGCGCATATTACCAATAAAATGGTGGCTGACAAGGAGCCTTTTATCGACTCTGAGATGCGAAAACATTTAGCAGAAATTTTTTCCGGAGAACATATTTTAGTGGCGCACAATGTTGGGTTTGATGCAGAAATGCTCAGGCGGGAAAATTTGGAACCGAAATCAATGATTGATACTTTCAAGTTGGCGCAATATTTTGATGTCAGCGGTGAGATTCCTAAATATGCTCTTCAGTATTTGCGCTATTACCACGACCTAGAAGTACTAGATGCCCCGGCGCATGATGCATTGGGAGATATTAGAGTTCTCCAAAAATTGTTTGATTACTATTTTCAAAAAATGTTGATTGAAGGGAAAGATGAGGTGGCTTTAATTGGGGAGATGTTAGACATATCTTCTCGCCCAATTTTAGTTAAGAAGTTTAATTTTGGGAAATATGTTGGTGTGAGTGTGGCGGATGTTGCCAGGCGTGATCGGGGCTATCTACAATGGCTTTTGAACGAAAAAATTAGGGTAAGGGATCAGGGTGAGGGAAATGATGAGAATTGGATTTTTACACTTGAGCATTATTTGCGGTGAATTTGAGCTAATCGCATAGACAAAAGGAGTTGCTCGACAAGTGATGATTTTGCTTGTATATTATAGTATAGTTGTAAAATCAGGCTCTGATTTTGTTGTAGTGGATAATAACATTAAAGAGTAAATGAATGGAACATAATCTGCAAGCTATCGAAATGTTGAAAGCGTATAAAAAGCGGTTGGATCCTTTTTTAAGAGTGTATTTATCATCAAAGATGGCGCAGGCAGAGAAACTTGACCCATTAGCTGTAAGGACATTGGAAATCATAGAGCGATTTGTACTTTCTGGTGGAAAAAGGTTGCGTCCAGCACTGACTTATTATGGCTATCTTGCCGGAGGAGGAGAGGATAGCGAAAAGATAGTTGAAGCTTCGATGGCAATTGAGTTAGCGCATGCGTTTTTGCTTATTCACGATGATATTATTGATCGTGATGATACTCGTCATGGAATTGAGACGGTTCATGAGACCTATAGGTCCTGGGGAAAAAAACTGAAGCTTGAGGAAGGCGAAGCGGTGCATTTTGGGAATTCCATGGCAATTACAGCAGGGGATTATACGCATGCGATGGCTAATGAAATTCTGTACGATATAGATTTCACGCCAGAAATAATCCTAAATGCTTTAAGGAAGATTCAAAAAATTGTTTCACATACTATTCCTGGGGAGATGTTGGATATATTGATGGGAGCAAGAGGGTCATCTACCGAAGAAGAAATAATTCGAATGCATGAGGGAAAAACCGCGCGCTATACTTTCGAGGGGCCGTTGCACTTTGGCTGTATTTTGGCGGGACACGAGAATACTGAGCTATTTGATGCTTTTTCAGCCTATTCATTGCCAGTCGGAAAGGCATTCCAGATTCAGGATGATATTTTGGGAATTTTTGGGAATGAGATTAAGCTAGGCAAATCTGTGGGAGCTGATATAATAGAAGGAAAGCAAACGTTATTGGTTTTTAAGGCTCTTCAAAATGGAGACGCGCGACAAGTTGGCGAGATAAAAAGGTTGCTTGGGAAAAGAGATCTGACGGAAAGTGAGATCGGGGATTTTAGAAATATTATTCGAGAAACTGGCTCTCTGGATTATTCACTTAAATTAGCCGAGAAGCTGGTTGCGACATCGCTCGCGGCTTTGAAGAATATTGAATTTAAGAATAATGAAGCGAAGAAATTTCTAGAGGGTATTGCGGAATATATCATTAAAAGAGAAGTGTAATATTAAACTATGGAAAAAACGTTGGAAAATTTGCCAAAGCATGTTGCAATCATTCCCGATGCTAATCGGCGTTGGGCGTGCGAAAGGGGACTTCCGCCATGGAAGGGGCATGAGGCTGGGGCGGAAAATTTTGAAAAAATAATCAGTTATTCTCTCAAAAAAGGAATCGCATGTCTTTCCATCTGGGGCTCGTCTATTGATAATCTGACAAAACGGCCTTTGGAAGAAAAAAAAGCGCTGCTGAATATCTATAAACATTATTTCAAGAAAATGTTGGAGGGAAAGGAAATTTATGAAAATGAAGTTCAAGTGAATTTTATCGGGCGGTGGGAGGAGCAATTTCCAGATTCTCTAAAGCAGATAATCTATGCAGTAATTGAAAAAACAAAAAATTACCAAAAACGAATGCTAAACTTTATGTTAGCATATGGAGGAACAGACGAGATGCTTTATGCGATTGAAAAAATTCGTGCTAAATATGAAAAAGGCGTGAAGATCACAGCGGGAATGATAAAAGAGAATCTGATGACAGCTAAGATTCCGTCTGTGGATTATATGATTAGAACCGGAGGGGAGCCACATAATAGCGCAGGGTTTATGATGTGGGATGTGGCTGATGCGCAACTATTTTTTTCACCTGAAAAATTTCCTGATTTTGATGAGGTGAAATTTGAGGAGGCGCTTGAAGAATATATGAGGAGGCAGAGGAGGTTTGGGGCATGATCCCTACGAATTACCTGCCTACCGGCAGGCAGGCGAATTTATGTGAATGTGTGAACAAGTGACTAACAACGTAACGTTTTAATTTTTTAATTAACACTTATTCTTTGCAGTAAAGACTGCAATTGATAAGTTATATTTTTATGGAACTAGTTTTGACGGATCAAAATTTTGAGGCGGAAGTTTTAAAAAGTGATAAGCCTGTTTTGGTGGATTTCTGGGCACCTTGGTGTGGGCCATGTCTAGCAATGGGTCCAATTATCGAAGAATTGGCCAAAGAATTTGATGGAAAAGCTAAAGTGGGAAAAATCAATGTCGATGAAAATTCCAAAACAGCGCAAGAATTTTCTATTATGTCCATCCCAGCACTTAAAATCTTCAAGGGCGGAAAGGTTGTTCAGGAATTTGTGGGAATGCAGGCGAAGGAGACCTTGAAGGAGGCGCTGGAGAAGGCGTAAAACATGAAACATGAAACATGAAACATGAAACATGAAACATGAAACAAGTTTCATCTAAACAGTCTAAGTTTTAATTTATCTCGCTTAAGATATTCTCCTCGCCCTTAGGGAGAGGATGTCACGTACTCGTGACAGGTGAGGGAAAAAGGGCGTTGATAAAAAAGAAAAGCTATATGAATATTGCTGGTTGATTATCAAAAGGTTTCTCCCTCATCCGCCCTTCGTACACCTTCTCCCTAATGGAGAAGGGGATATAAATAGAATTTCTCAAAATATCATTATGCAAGAAACATACGACTTAATTATTATTGGCGCGGGACCAGCTGGTCTTGCTGCTTCGATTTACGCTTCGCGTTATAAACTCAATCATTTGCTTTTGGGCGCGACGATTGGCGGGCAAATTAATGAAATACGGCAATTGGAAAATTGGCCGGGGGACAAGTCTGTCTCGGGACTTGATTTGCTTTCTCGGTTTGTGGAGCATACTAAGAACCTTGGAATTACACCACAAAACGAATCGGTGGTCTCTGTGAAAAAAAATGAAGAAAATGTTTTTGAAGTTGAAACAGGAAAAAATGCTCACAAGGCGCGCGCTGTGATTATGGCAATGGGAACGGAGTATCGTAAGATGAATATTCCTGGAGAAAAGGAGCTGACCGGCAAGGGTGTTTCATATTGCGCAACTTGTGACGCGATGTTTTTCCGAGAAAAAGTCATTTGCGTTGTGGGTGGAGGAAACGCGGCGGTGACATCAGCTTTAGGGCTTACGGATTTTGCGTCAAAAGTTTATCTAGTCTATCGCGGAGACCGTTTACCAGCGGAACCAGTGTGGCTGGATAAAATAGCGGCGAACCCAAAAATCGAAGTGATTAAAAATACTAATATTATTGAAATCAAGGGTGAGCAGAAAGTGGAAAAAATAATTTTGGATAATACCTACAATGACAAGACGTATCTCGAAGTGGATGGTGTCTTTGTGGAAATCGGATCGGATCCCGGTGTGGAATTGGCGCAAAGACTGGGCGTGGAAACAGATGAACAGGGATTTATCAGAGTGAATGCAGATATGAGTACGAATGTGTTGGGCGTGTTTGCAGCAGGGGACATTACAACTGGATCAAATAAATTTCGCCAGATTTTAACGGCCTGTTCAGAAGGCGCTGTGGCGGCGAACGGGGCGTATAAGATGCTTAAATTGAAATAGTTTTTGTATGAAAAAAATACTCATCATAGCTGCGACTCATGGTGATGAAAAAATCGGAATTGAAGTTATTGACGAGCTGTTGAAGCAAGGCTATGAAGCATCTTTTGATTTTATAATAGCTAATCCTCGAGCAGAAAAGAGAAACGTTCGTTTTTTAGATACTGACCTAAATCGAGCGTATCCAGGAGATAAACTCGCTTCTTCATACGAAAAAAGGAGAGCTTCAAAGATTTTATCAATCGCCCAAAAATATCAGTTTGTAATTGATCTCCATGAGGCGCGAGAAGGCTATGATGATTTTATTATTATTCCCAAGAAACATTTGCCTGAAAATTTTCCGGTGGGCAGTTTAAATTTGGATAGAGTTTTGTTGTGGCCAAATCCCAGAGGACCCCTTGGTGGTGTGGTTGAAAATGCGGTGGAATTGGAGTTTGGGATGAAAAATAGAAATAGAAAAATTGCAGTGCGCAAGGCAGTGGACATAGTTAAGAACTTCATTGAAAACATGGATGGTGAAAAATGCAGTAGTAATCCAAAGCAGATTTTTTATGTGTATGGAAAAATTAAAGTTACAAAAAATGCGAATTATCTTAGTAGGATAAAGGACTTTCAGGAAGTGCAGCTGCAAGGAGAGAAGTTTTATCCTTTATTAGTGAATCAGTATGCGGATATTGGTATATTATGTTACAAGATGAAAAAGATAAAAAATTTATCATAAACTATTATGAATTCAATCCAGCTTTCCAAAAAAATCGGCGGCAAAATAGAAATTCGGAGCAAGGAAAAACTGACAGAGAAAAATCTGGCGGTTTTGTATACTCCGGGTGTTGCGGAAGTGTCAAAAGCGATTGCGAAAGATAAAAAATTATCTTTTAGTTATACTATCCGCAAAAACACCGTGGCTGTTATCTCTGATGGCTCGGCAGTTTTGGGGTTGGGCAATATTGGTCCGGAAGCGGCATTGCCGGTGATGGAAGGAAAAGCGCTTCTATTCAAAGAACTGGGCGGAGTGGATGCAATTCCGATTGTGCTTGCGACGCAAGATACGGAAGAAATTATAAAAACAATAAAATATTTAGCGCCAACATTCGGCGGAATTAACCTTGAGGATATTTCTGCTCCACGTTGTTTCGATGTGGAAGAAGCATTGAAAAAAGAATTGGATATTCCAGTTTTTCATGATGATCAGCATGGAACAGCTATTGTAGTTCTCGCCGGACTTATCAATGCACTCAACGTTGTCAAAAAAGATTTGGCGAAAATCAAAATTGTTATTTCCGGAACTGGCGCGGCAGGGGTGGCAATCGCGAAGCTTCTCATTAGAGCTGGAGCGAAACATATTATTATGCTGGATCGTATGGGCATTATTTATAAAGAAAGAGCTGGGGGCCTCAATGGATCAAAAATGGAAATTGCTGGAATTACTAACCCGGAAAATGCTAAGGGGAATGTGCGCGACGCGCTGACTGGCGCGGATGTGTTCATTGGTGTTTCAGCGCCGAACATTCTCACTGAAGAAGATATTACCCACATGGCTAAGAAATCAATCGTGTTTGCCATGGCTAACCCGGTGCCGGAAATTATGCCAGAAAGAGCATTCGCGGGCGGAGCATGGATTGTGGCGACAGGTCGCTCCGATTATGCCAATCAAATCAACAATGTTCTGGCCTTCCCGGGGATTTTTCGAGGAGTTCTGGATAATCGAGTGAAAATAATAACCGAGGAGCATAAAATTAAAGTCGCTTATGCTATTGCTAGTTTGATAAAAAAGCCGACTCGTGATAAAATAATACCAAGAGCGTTGGATAGAAATGTTGTGAAAAAAGTTGCCAATGTTTTTAAAAAATAAGACAAATATAATGAAAATTTATCGCAAAAAAATCGAAATAAAAAGCTCTAGCAGTATAGAAATAATAGACATCACAAGTAAAGTAGAAGAAATTATTGGTTTGTCCGGTGTGAGAGAAGGAACGGTTCTTGTTTATTCCCCACACACTTCAACAGGAATTTTTGTTAATCATAATGAGTCGATGTTAATTCAGGATTTTATGCGCGTCCTATGTCGCATAGCACCAGTTGAAGATCGTTATTCTCATGATCTATTTGAACTAGCTAAGAAAAATAAATCCGATGGTCGGAGCAATGGTCATTCACATTGCAAAGTGATGCTTCTCGGGATTAGTGAAACCTTGCCGATTGAAAAGGGGCATATGATGATTACCGCAAAACAAAATATCTTTATGGCAGAAATGGATGGTGCAAGGACAAGGGAGATAATCGTTCAGGTGATGGGGCTTTAGATGGGGCTTTGGTAATCTTCTATTAAGAACGAATAGTTAAATTTACAAAGGGGAATTTTATATATGAGTAAATTGGTAAATGACCTGGTTAGGAAGGGATGTTTGAGAACTAGTCGGACCGTTGATGCTTTCTCAGAAATAAGTCGACTGGAATTTGTACCAGAAGAGTTTGTCATGCAAGCAGACGCCGATGTGGCTTTGCCGATTGGCCATGGTCAGACAATTTCACAACCATCAACAGTGGCTTTAATGTTTGAGCTCCTTGACCCTCAAGAAGGACACAAGGTTTTGGATGTTGGCTCTGGTTCTGGTTGGTCAACAGCGCTCTTGTCATATATTGTCGGTGAAAAAGGAAAGGTTTTTGCTGTGGAGAGAAAGGCGGGATTGCTCGAGATGGGGGAGTATAACGTGGATAAATTTAAATACATTAAAGATGGACGCGCGAAGATGGTTCTTGGGGATGGTAGCCTTGGCTTGTCCTCCGAGGCCCCATTTGATCGAATATTGGTGTCGGCTTCAGCAGAAGAGATTCCGGAAGAACTAAAAAAACAACTAAAAATCGGGGGTAAGCTGGTGATCCCAATTCGGAATAATTTGATCTATCTTGAGAAAAAAAGCGAGGAAGAATTTGCCAAAGAAGAATATCCTGGCTTTTCTTTCGTGCCTCTAATTAGTAATTAAGCAAATGCGTAAAATAATATTTTTTTTAGCAATCGTTTTAATCCTCTTTTTTGGTGGCTTTTTTTATTTTCGAAATCAGGTTTATTATTCGCGTGGGGTGCAAAATCAGGTGGTGATTTTTGAAGTTAAGAGGGGCGAGGGGAATAAGTTGATTGCAGCTAATTTGCTCGACAAAAAAATTATTTCCAATGAATTATATTTTTATTACTATTTCTATACGAATCACTTGCTGGACAAAATTATGCCTGGGGTATATATGCTAAGTGGAAATTTAAGCATTCCTGAGATTGCGCATGTAATCACTAACCCAGAAGCGCAAGCTGTGAAAATTACTTTTCCCGAAGGTTTGACTGCGCGCGATATGGCAGGGCTCCTCAAGAAAAATAGTTTCGATAGCGAAGGATTTATGCAACTAGTGAGTAATGTTCCGGAAAGTTTTCGCACTCGCTATGCATTTCTCAGCGACAAAAAAGTTACCAGTCTTGAGGGTTATTTGTTCCCCGATACCTACTTTTTAAAAAAAGAGTTAACGGCGGAGAATATCATAAAAAAGATGTTGGATAATTTTGAAAATAGGATTGACAATTCGATTTTGGCGGAAATAGGGAGGCAAAAAAAAGAACTTAGGGATGTTATTATTTTAGCTAGCATTGTGGAAAAAGAAGTGCCAACGGCAGCGGACATGAAAATTGTAGCGGGTATTTTTGAAAATAGGTTAGCGATTAATATGTCCTTACAAAGTGATGCGACACTGTCATATTTTCTAGATGATACTATTGATAGTCACACTTACGAGCAGACCAAGATAATCTCACCATATAATACATATAACACTAAGGGCTTGACGCCAGGACCGATCGCTAATCCAGGGATGCAAGCAATTTTAGCAGTAGTCCATCCAGAGGAATCAGATTATTCCTTCTTTCTAACAGCTGGAAAGGGTGTGGATAAGAAGACTTTTTATGCTAAGACGTATGAAGAACATCTTGTAAATAAGAAAAAAGCTGGATTATAGCAGTTGTCATAAGTGGGTTAGCGTAGTATAATTTAGCTAAATATAAGTCTTTTTGATTGTTGCTTTTCTTTTTTTAGTTGGAAATATTTTTGTAATAAAATTTGAGACAAGACGATAAATATAAAATAAAGATAAAAAGTATGGATAAAAAGAAACTAGTTCTATTGCTATTATTGATCATAGCTGTTTTTGTGGCGGCTGTGCTTTTTGTAAAAAAAAGGAGTCGTGGAAATATGAGCGGAGCTTTGACGGGTGCATTTCTAAAGGAAAATCTGACGAAGAATAGGGATGCTTCTGAGTCACTCAAGTTAGCGGTGATTGGCGTGATAAGCACGATTAAGGGTGATAGTTTGGTGATTGCGAATGATAGTAGCCCGCTCAAAAAGTTGATAAAAGATGGTACTAGTCCGACAGTTTCTCTCAAAACGACTGAAGCAACCTCGGTATTTTTCATGGGGAAAGGGGGATTAATAGAAAGAAAAAAGCTATCTGATTTGCGAGTTGGTGATTTTGCAAAGGTTGAATATGACAATTTGACCAAGAGAGTTGATATAATTTCTGTTTCAGTTGAAGGTGGGGAATTCAATAAATAGGATTGTTGGTCTGGATAACAATGTTTAGTCAAAATAATTTTATTATAAATAGAAAAATGATAAAAATAAAAAGCTTTCCTGTTTTGTGTCTTTTAATTTCATTATCTTTTCTTAGCGCTGGATCGGCAATTGGCGCAACTTGCAGCATCGGTGATACGTGGACAGCAGTGGGGCTTAGTCTCACATGGAAAGATGTCGCCATGTCTTCAAGCGGTTTAATTCAAACAGCTGTTGCAGCTGGTGACAGAATCTATGTTTCTGCTGATTCTGGTCAGACTTGGACAGCGAAAGGGGATAGTCGCGAATGGAGGGGTATCGCCATGTCTTCAAACGGTTCAGTCCAAACAGCTGTCGCGTATAATGATAAAATCTATATCTCTAGTGATACGGGGAACACCTGGACAGCTAAAGATTCTAATCGTGAGTGGTCTAGCGTAGCCATGTCCTCGGATGGAAGAATTCAAACGGCGGTTGGATATTTTGGTAAAATTTATGTTTCCACTGATTCTGGTAGCACGTGGACAGTTCAGGGTCCCAGTACTGATCTTTCTTGGTATGGCATCGCAATGTCGTCAGATGGAAAAATTCAAACAGCCGCGTCATATAACAACGAAAAAATTTATGTTTCCAATGACTTTGGTGCTACTTGGGCGGAAAAAGGCTCGGTTGGTAATTGGTATGGTGTTGCGATGTCGTCTAATGGCTTGATCCAGACGGTAGGTGAATGGTCTTATGTTTATATTTCTGCTGACTCGGGGGACACTTGGACTGCAAAAGGTACTGAAGATAGCCATTATTTTGCTGTTGCCATGTCAGCTGATGGTAAAAATCAAACAGGGTTTAGTGCGAATGGCGGTCCGATATATGTTTCTACTGATTTTGGCCACACTTGGATGTCGAAAGGATATGATAAAACATCATGGCGTAGTGTCGCCATGTCTTCAGATGGGAAGATTCAAACAGCAGTTGTGCAGGGTGGTCGAATTTATGTTTCATCTTGTAATGATCCAAGTGTTGGAACTGCCGCATGTGGCTTAACTTTTGCTCCGACGCCGATTAATGCGGGGGAGAAAAGCAATCTTTCTTGGGATGTGAGCGGAAGCTTTACCAGTGCCAAGATTGGTTGCTCTGGTGTGGATAATATGGATCCGACTGATGTTACAGCTGCTTTAAATGCGCAAGCAAAAGGCAGTGTTGAATGGCCTACGACTAATGCGGTATATGGAAGTGAAAAATGTAGATTGTATTTTGACGGAGCATCTTCTCCCGCTTGTGAGAGTAATCCTCTCGAGATTAAACCTGTTGCAACTTGTACTTTGAAATTTGACCCACCTTCGGTTGTTGTGGGAGGAAGCAGTGTCTTCTCTTGGACTGTTGATGGAAACTTTTCTACTGCTGTCATGAGTTGTGATTTGTCTGGGTCCACTGGTGTTTATGATGCACTGCAGGCAACTCCGGTTGGCAGTCTTGATTGGACTCCACAAGGATCTGGAACGGAACGTTGCAGATTGTATCTAAATATTGACAGTGGGCCATTATCAGAGCAGACGCCGACCTGTGAAAGTAACCCACTGGTGAGTACTTTCCCAACGGGAACATGCGGCTCGCAGGATAAAAAAATTGTTCCTTTTGGTTCGACATTGAACAAGCAATCAAGCGGACTTTGCCCTACTGGCAAGGCCGTTAAATCGTTCTATGAAGATGGTGCAACTGGATCTGCTACATGGTGCGGAGAATATCTTTGGACCTGTGAAGGCGGAGGAGAGGGTTATGATTGCGTAGCTTACGCCGAAGGGAAGTGCGGCAGTGTTAATGGAACAACGGTTTCCAGTTTGACAAATGCTTCTCCAAATCTTTGTGTGGACAACAAAGTAAGTGATTTTTCCGATCAAAACACGAAGTATACTTGGGGTTGCAGTGGTGATACTTGTGATTCTCGGCCAAAAATAGCTGGATTAGCGATGTGTGAAGCAGCTAAAAATGCAGAAACGCCAGTACTGACTTGTTCTTTTAATCCGTTGACTATAACTGCGCCAAGTTCTTCTCGCCTATCTTGGGATGCTAGTGGTGGAATTAAGAGCCTGAAAACAACCTGCTCTGGTTTAATAGAGGGGGTTAATCAAATGGATACAGTCCTTTCTGGCTATGGCGAGGTTCCTTTCACTCAAAGTGGAACGGCGCAGTGTGTTTTTGATGGTTATAATTCCGCGGGTGCAAAAGTAAAGACTTGCACTGCCGATTTAACGGTCAATAGCGGATCAGCCGCCCCATTAATTACTTGCTCATTTAATCCCAACTCAATAAAAGCCGATGGAACTGTTTCTCATCTGTCTATGAACGCGACTAATGTGGATAAGGTAAATGCGACATCGACAGGTATATTTGGTTCACATACTTACACAGACGTAGCTCACAATGGAGGTATTGATTACTCCTTCACAAATGACTCTTTTGTGGGAGTGGGGTCATTCATTTATACGGGCTATAATTCAGCTGGAAATACAGTCGCCACTTGCACTGCTAATCTGACAGTTACGAGCTCAAATTCCGGAACCTTCAATTGCACCGGTTCCCTCCCTACCGGCAAAACCGCCTGCCCCGGAACTCAAACCACCGGATTCAGTGAGGCCACTCCTTGGACAGACAAGGGCACGCTTTCTGCTTGCACAACAGGAGGGAAATGTGAATATTACACCGCAGCAACTTGTTCTGGTTGGTCAGCAACACTCAAAGCAACTCCAAGCACTGGCCCAGCAACCCTAACTTCCAATTTAACAGTAAATATTAATGTTTCATTTGGAGGTGAAAAGTATGATTATACAAATCAGAGTTGTGGCGCTGGCGGTCCGACTCCAACGAATGTTAGTGGGGGGGACTTTACTTGTGTCTATCCTACTGCTGGGACATATGCTCCTTCAGTTAAGGTCACAGCTCAAAGTACCAGTTGCTCAAGCAGCGCCAGCACGACAGTTACAGTGACTAGTGCATCTACTCTTAGCTGCACCGGCACCCTCCCATCCGGATCAACAATGTGCGCTGATGACAACATCGGCCTAACATCTAGTATCGCCTGGCAATCCGTTGGAGCGTCATCTACAAATTGCACAACAGCACGAAAATGCGAATACTATACTCCAGCAAGCGGAACCAACGGCACCTGCGGCAGTTCCAACGGTCAATCGCTGGCCTCAATTCCAACCACCAATCTTTGCACCGCCGGCACACCATCCGCAGTTACCGGAACGGGACCATGGACTTGGACTTGCGCTGGAATAGGTGGCGGGACAACGGCTAATTGTAGTGCGACGAAATCTTCCACGCCCCCAACCTGCACAGTTTCCTATTCTCCCACCAGCATAACGGATTCTGCTTCTAGTTTTTCCACTTTTTCTTGGACCTCTTCCGATGCAGATCGAGTAACCAGTCAATGTTCCGGTTTGGTTAGCTATGAGCCTATCGATGTAGAACTAAATGGCAGTCGAAAAATCACCTATGATGATTTTAAAAAATTCGGAACAGAAACTTGTTCAATGACGCCGTATAAAGGAGGAGTAGTTGGCACACCTTGCTCAGCAACGTTGACAGTTTCTTCTGCTGGAACCACATATTCCTGCACCGGCACCCTCCCCACTGGATCAACAAAATGCGAAGGAGATGACAATGAGCTAACAGCCAATCTCGCTTGGCAATCAGTCGGAGCGACAGCCTCAAATTGCACCACAACCAGAAAATGCGAATACTACACCCAAGCAACTAACTGCGACCTCACCGCCAACCTCTACGCCAACCCAGCCACCGGCAGCGCACCACTCACCGCCTACATCAATGCCTCAATCAACACAAGTAAAGGTCCAATCAAGTGTAGCAACCAAGACTGCAACGGTGGAACAATCTC
>CAIZXS010000019.1 GCA_903937035.1 uncultured bacterium | reverse complement strand
CGTTGCGCCGTATAGCGGGAGTTGTGCGATGTGGCAGGCGCGGAGGTTGCGGACAGTTCTGTTTTGAAATGATAGCCCATTCGCAGAGCTTCGCATTGTGGTGAAATGGAACAAGCGGAGCGCGTGACATTTCGCCACAACTCGTTTATATCCGAAGTGTTTTCGGATATTGTGCTTAATATTGCTAAGTTTGCGAATAGCGCATCCTACCTCCCAATCCGCTCAATATTCTCCGCGATATTTTTTAGCTCCTCTTCGGAATAAAATTCAATCACAATTTTTCCGCCAGTGCCAGATTTTTGCAATTTAACCTTAGTATTAAGAGCTTGAGACAAATTATCCTCAAGCGCTTTTTGCTCTGGGTCAACACTCACGTGACGACTGTGGGTACGTACGGAAATTTCTTTAGTTTTGCTTTCTGTCTGACGAACAGTGAGTCCGCTTTTTATGATCAGGTCAAAAAGGGCTTTTTGTTTTTCCGGATTTTCAATGGCCAAAATTGCTTTGGCGTGTCCCTCAGTAATTTTTCCTTCCATAAGCGCCTTCTGAATTTCAACAGACAGATTCAATATGCGCAATTTGTTCGCCACCGTACTGCGACTTTTCCCCAATTTTTGCGCAACTTCTTCTTGCCCCATGTCAAAATCATCCATCAGTTTTTGATACGAGCGCGCTTCCTCAATAGGGTTCAAATCATGCCGCTGAATATTTTCAATAATCGCGAGTTCCAATTTTTGTTGCTCAGTCACATCACGCACTACCACGGGCACCTTAAGAAGTCCTGCTAGTTTTGCTGCCTGAAAACGTCGCTCACCGGCAATGATCTCATACTGCTCACCATTGCGACTAACCACGATTGGTTGGATAATCCCGTGTTCCTTGATTGAACTAGAAAGTTCTTGCAACCTTATTTCATCAAAATGAAAACGAGGCTGATGTGGATTGGGAACAATTTTATTAATTTCAATCTCATGATCCTCGAGTAGCTTCGTGGCAACAGGCGCAATCGCACCACTCGCCACCTTCTCAACCTGAGAACCAAAATAATTGAAATCTGCTTCAGGTTTATCTATTTTTTTCTCCCCCTCATCGGTACTGACGCTAGTTGGTTTTCGTTGTGGGATGAGCGATGAAAGTCCTCTCCCTAAACCATAATTCTGAGCCATATTTTTTATTTTTACTAAAACTTAAATTTTGTCATCCTGAGCGGAGTTCGCACTCGAACGCAGTCGAAGGATCTGCTTTCCATTATCGCCAGCTTAATGATTTATAGGAAAACTACAGATTATTGCCAGCAGATCCTTCGGATTCGCTACGCTACGCTCAGGATGACAGGATTTTTTGTTTACAAAAAATTCCTACACTGAAAACTTTTTAACGTCTTTCTTCTCAAGACCAATCACTTCCTTGGCAAAATTTTTATACGACCGTGCGCCACGCGAAAAAGCATCAAAACCAAGAATGGATTTTCCAAAACCAGGCGCCTCAGCGAGACGCACTGAACGTGGAATCACACTGTCAAAAACATGTCCAGGAAAATGATCTTGCACCTCTTTTACTACTTGCCGCGCTAGGCGATTTCTCCGGTCATACATTGTGAGTAGCGCTCCCATTATTTTCAATTTTGGCTGCAAATTCTCTTTTACAAGCGTTATTGTATTCAAAAGCTGACTAAGCCCCTCCAACGCAAAATACTCCGTTTGCACCGGAATGATTATTTCATCACTCGCCACAAGACCATTAATCGTCAGTAGGCCCAGGCTTGGCGGGGAATCAATAATGATATAGTCATAATTTGTACGGATTTCTCGCAGAACGTTATATAATCGAAATTCACGATTATCCATGTGCACAAGCTCGATTCCAGCTCCCGCCAAGTCTTGCGAGGAAGGAATTAGGTCATGTCCGAGAGTTTCCGTGCGCATAATAATCTTTGACGGATGCTCACCTAAAATCATGGAATGATAGAGACTTTTGTCAATCGTGCGGATGTCGAAACCCAATCCAGATGATGCATTGCCCTGAGGATCAAGATCAACAAGGAGCACAAACTTCCCTGCTGACGCTAAATAGGTCGCAAGGTTAATGGCAGAGGTGGTTTTGCCCACTCCGCCCTTCTGGTTGACTAATGAAATAATTTTTGCCATAATCAATAAGTGAATTATACTACAAGTTTGGGACATCTCCAAATGGTAGATATATGCCGAAGTGGCGGAACTGGTAGACGCACACGACTCAAAATCGTGCGGGAGTAATCCCATGAGAGTTCGATTCTCTCCTTTGGCACCAATACAGCAAAAAACTCCCTTTCGGGAGTTTTTTGCTTCTGACGCGTCTTCTGCAAATCTAATCTTCAAAAAGGTTTAATTCATTCATTTCCTCTGGCTCTAGCTCTTTCCTTCTCACCCAGCCAGGAACGAACACAATAAGGATGTATCCAAATAGCAAGGCGATAAGGATGGAGCCTAAGAAGCGGATATTAGCACTCAGATCCAACCCATTGACCTGATAATAGTTTGTATTTGAATAGGTCAGTCCAGATAAATCCATAATCCATCTAACAACACTATCAGACACAACCGCTTGAATAAGAAAAACTACCGCTATCATCAGCTGAATCACTGTTAAGAGCATTCCGAGAACTGAGCGCCAGGCTCGCATCCTAGTATTGCTATTAGTTTTTACCGATAATTTTACTTTGCATGGCTTTTAATATTAAATTATTAATCCATACTAGCCCTAGAGACTAGCACAGAAAAAAAGATTTGTCAATACAAAAAAAGCGGGATTTCTGATAATTCAAGTTTCCCGCTTTTCGAAATAAGCAATCTTATCCCTGTTCTCCATTAGGGCGCCCGAAAGGCAAACCCAAAAAATTCCTCCCACCAATAAGTCGGATCGCCCCTGTGAGCGCATAGCTGGCGCATTTTTTCATCACCACAAGCGGTGAGAAGACGCAAAACACCATCACCGTCCGCAAGGGGTTCGTGCATTGTAACAATTCGCAACAATCCCATCTCCAAAACATCCGCATCCGTGAGCACTTCGCGAAGGAGACAACCATCTTCTGGTCCTGGCTCTAAATAGCCACGCCTTTTTCCTTCGGCTCGAATAATACTTGTTTTTCGATTATCATCCACAAAAAACGCTCCTCTGATAATGACGATATTGCTCATGCCACCAGTAGTTGGATGGAAAAATTTTGACCATAGAGTACTTATGGCAAGCGGGCTCACAGTGCCATCCCTCTTCGATCTTTCAATCCATTCACGGCCGGTTGTCCCGTCAGTTGGCGGAAGAGGTACAAATATCACCCCTCCATCTTCATGCCAAGTTCGCTTTTGCGTCGAGTTATTCAAATTTGAGATACTGCTCATAGTTACCTCCATTTAATAATGTTTAACCGCCTCTTGTCCGAGGAAGAACCATGAACCGTTTTGGTCACAGCCAAAAATCCTGAAAGCATCAGTCTCTTTTGGCTGTGACCAAATAATAAGCCTTGGGCATAATAAAGAACTGTCAATTAGAACATTATAAATTAATCAGCATTCTGTCAATCAAAAAAGAGCTTCGCCGAGGCGAGGCTCTTTTTTAAGATAACCAATTTAAGAAACCTTTATTTTCCCAACTCTTCTTCTGCCAGTTTTTTTACCAAATTACCATCAGCCTGACCTTTCAGCTTCCCCATAGCTTGTCCCATCACCTTACCAATGTCTGCCATTCCAGTTGCGCCAGTCTGAGCAATAACCGCTTTCACAGTTTCACGCACAACTGCTTCGTCAAGTTGGGCTGGCATATAGGCCATCAATATTTCAATTTCTTGATTTTCTTTTTCTACGAGATCCGCTCGTCCTCCAGCAAGATACTGCGCAGAAGCGTCTCGTCTTTGTTTCACCGCTTTTCCAATCACTTCCAAAACCTCTTCGTCAGTGAGGCCAGTTTCTCGTTTTTGCTTTTCAATTTCGACGTTTTTCACCATCGAATCAAGCATGCGCAGTGTATCTCGCTTCGCTGTATCCCCTACTTTCATAGCAGTTTTTAGATCCTCTAAAATTTGTTTTTTTAACATAATACAAATTTGCAAATGAATGCGAATGCTACTAATACGCGAATCAGCTTTTCGCATTATTCGCGTATTTGCGAATTAGCATGAAATTCGCATCATTCGTATCATATTACTTAATTAATTTCTTTTTGACGTTTTTAAAGTTTTGATCATCAAATTTGCCCATTTTCTTAAGCTTATTTACAACTTTACGCACCTTAACCTTATACATCGCACCGGCGCGCATTTCGCTCTTGCTTTTTTCATCTTGCCTGAAGCGCACTTTTCTGGCACGCATCAAAACTCCACTCTGTTGAATGCGACGACTGAAACGTCTTATAAGACTCTCTGGTGACTCACGTTCTTTTCTTTTTACCTCAATCATAAAAACCTCCTTTCTAAATTTACCCTAATTACGAAACAGGAAATTGTCTAATTTATTGATTCTCCCAAGGACGAATGTTCTCATAGAGCTTCACTCCGCCAATAAGATGCATATGCAGATGCGGAACCTCTTGCCCTCCCCACTCTCCGACCCGAGTTAATAGTTTATACCCTTTTGGCGAAATGTCAAAGTCGACAGCAATTTTATTCGCTGCAAGAGCCATTTTTCCAATAAGCGCAGAATTCTCTTCTGTGATGTCATTCAAGCTTTCAATGTGCTTTTTGGGAATAATCAGCACATGCACAGGCGCAAGTGGACGCACATCATTGAAAGCCAAAACATCATCATCTTCATAGATGATAACTGCGGGTACTTCTTTTTTTATGATTTTACAAAATATACAATCCATACCTTTTTTATTTTTTATTTTTTAAATTAGCGACTCCTCGTGGTTATGGTAGACAATCACATTGTCAGTTTTCAATTTTTTCTTGATTATATCTACTAATTTTTCCATACTAACAGTCTCCTGAACACCTGTCGTCATATTTTTAATAATCACAGTTCCGTCCAAAGTTTCTTTTTGACCCAAAATTAGAGTCAACTCAACACCAAGACGATTTGCAATTTTCAGCTGAGATTTCAAACTTCCGCGACCAAAACTTTCAGCTGTGAGAATTCCATTCTTTTCCAACTCTGAAAACAATCTCAAGCTTTTCTTTTTCGCAAGTCCTCCCAGCTGTGCCAAAAACACACGTGGCTTCATCGGCTTATATGACTTCGCCTGCACTCTTTTCATTTCAGCAATTACACGCTCCAAGCCAACAGCAAAACCAATTGCTGGCGTATCTTCACCTCCCATAATCTTTACCAACTTATCATACCGCCCACCACCACCAAGAGAATATTTCTTTCCTTCTTCAGAACCTGACCAGATTTCAAAAACAGTTTTTGTATAATAGTCCAGACCGCGAACTAAACGAGGATTGATGGTATATGGCAAATCAAGCTCATCCAAATACTCCAAAAGCGTCTTAAAATGAACTCGACAATCTTCACAGAGATGATCAACTGCCTGAGGGGCTGTCGCAGCAACTTGGGAGCATTTATCCTCCTTGCAATCCAAAACACGAAGTGGATTGATTTCCAACCTTCTTTTGCAATCCTGGCAAAGCTTAGTTTTTTTTGATTCTAAATAACTTACTAATAAATTATTATAATCTTTTTTGCAAACGCCACAACCAATAGAATTTACCTGAATTTGAATTGATTTCAAACCAAGACAATGAGTCAAACGGTGAGCCATTTGAATCATTTGAGCATCCAAAATCGGATCATCCTCTCCAAATGCGTCAAAATTAGCTTGATAATGCTCCCGATATCGTCCCTCTTGCGGTCGATCATAGCGATATACCGGACCGATTGAAAAAAGCTTTACCGGGCGAGACAAAGTGTGCATGCCATGTTGGATGAAACTGCGACAAATCCCAGCAGTCATTTCCGGTCGAAGTGAAACCTTATCCCCTCCCCGAGTGACGAAAGAATACATCTCCTTCTCCACAATATCCGTTCCACCTCCAATATTTCTTGTAAATAGATTAGAAAATTCCAAGAGAGGTACATCAATCCGAGAAAATCCATAATCACGAGCCAATCGCTCTGCCACTCTTCTGGCCTGCTCCCAATATGCCTGATCCTGAGGTAAGACATCTTTCATGCCACGCAAATTTTGCAAGACTAACGGTTCATCTTTTTGTTTTTCTATTTTTATTTTCTTAACAACTTTTTTTGAGACATTCTTTTCTTTGTCAACAATCTTTTTTGCTTTAGGCATAGGAAATAGAAATAAAAATTAGATTAAAAAATACAAATGCGGAATTAAAAAACAGATATTTCAGTGAGTGGCCAGGCTCGCAAAAGTACCTCACCAATAATATCATCGTCAGCGACAGGTCCCCAGACCCGTGAATCTGAACTAAACGCCCGATTATCTCCCATCACGAAATATTCATTATCCTTAAGTGTAGTCACTTGATCTCCAGTTGTTTTCACACCTTTTGCCAGATAGGAGCTTTCGTCAGGATAAAATCCATCGGGAAACTCTTTATTAAAAATTTTATAGCTACCATCCTTTACCTCAATTTTTTCTCCTGGCAGGCCGATAATTCTTTTGATAAAAAATTTATTAGGATCTTTCGGATAACGAAAAACCACCACCTTTTGCCTTGTAATGTCTCGAAACGCTCCTACTGAAAAAAATTTAATATCGCTTAGTGCAACCGTAGTTTTCTTATAGCCAAATTCATTCACAATAAGGTACTGCCCGTCTTCAAAATTTGGCTCCATACTGGCTCCCTGAACAAAAAATGGCTGAAACAAAAAAACCCGAATCGGAACAATAATCACAAAAGCCAAAAAAATAATCTTTATAATTTCAAGAATAAAACCACCAACTCCGACATATCCCCCCTGAGAAGATGCTTGCTTTTCATGGAGAACCTCACTAGTCACGTCATGTTCCCTATCTTGCATAAAAAAATGGTTAAATGAATTAGACCAAACCCCGAATAGTTATAAGCATAGCAGAAATATATATATTTGGCAAGACCATTTTTTCCTTCTATGAAGCCATAATTTGACGACAAGCCATTATCGGGCTATGATTGAATAAACT
Organism: uncultured bacterium; assembly: GCA_903937035.1. Classification (GTDB taxonomy): domain Bacteria; phylum Patescibacteriota; class Minisyncoccia; order Moranbacterales; family UBA2206; genus UBA9630. Next base: position 28,870 of record CAIZXS010000019.1, on the reverse strand, counting down.
CATTATCGGCATCAATCAATGCAAATAAAAAAAATACTGGTAAAACTAATTCTTTGGTTAATCATCCTCACCCTTCTCGGTGCAATTGGCTATGGAGCCTATTTTTTGCATAGATTAAACTCACTTACCAATAAAGTTAACATTTATCAAAAACCAGAAAATCTCCTCGACACAATCAGCTCAGTGGCTCAGTTAGCCAAAAATAGCTCCTCGGAATTAAAAAATACTGACGGTGAAAGAATCAACATTCTTTTATTGGGCGTAGCAGGAAAAGGCAAACCAGGACAAAATCTGACTGATACAATCATGATTGCCAACATCAACCTCAAGACCAACCAGGTCGCACTCCTCTCTCTTCCTAGGGATCTGTATGTTGCTGTCCCTAATTCAGGCTGGCAAACAAAAATTAACGCTATCTATCAATCCGGCCTCAATAGCGCCAACGAGGAAGAAAGGGCAATTGAACCATTATTAAAAACTATTAAAAGTGTCACTTCTCTTGATATCCATTATTATACCGTGCTCAATTTTGATGGCTTCAAGCAAGTGATTGATGCCTTAGGAGGCGTTAATGTCGCCAACGAAAGAGATATTTATGACGCGCGATACCCTGGACCAAACTACAGCTATGAAACTTTTGATCTCAAAAAGGGCTTTCAACATCTGGACGGCGAAACTGCACTCAAATATGCAAGAGAACGCCACGATGATCCAGAGGGAGACTTTGGTAGAGCCAAGAGACAGCAGCAGATACTTCAATCAACAAAAAATAAGTTATTTTCCACAAAGACACTATTTGACATTTTTTCAGTAAACAAGCTTTTCAATGCTCTGGGAGAAAATGTCAGAACCGACGTGACCTCGCGCGAACTGGAAAGTTTTTTCGAATTAAGCAAAAAATTGGACACAAACAACATCGTCAATGCCAATGTTGACGCTTGGAACAAAGATAGTCTACTCAAAGTTTCCCACGTTTTTTATGGAGAAACCCCAGCTTTCATTCTCATTCCAAGAGTAGGAAACTTCAGTGAAATACACGATTTAGCTCAAAATATTTTCGATCTAAATAAGCTCAAGAGGCGGCGCGAAGAAATATCCAAGGAAAATGCCACTGTTGCACTTATCAATAAAAGCGGAGATAATGATGTTATCACAAAAATAAAAAAATTACTCAACGAAAATCTGGTCTATAAAAATGTAATAATCATCCCAGACCCAAGTAGCAAGGACCTGGAAGATATCACAAATGTCTATGACTCAAATTCCGGCACAAAACCATTCACCCTTGATGAAATTGCAACTCGTCTTCCCGCCAATGTCTATTACACCCTGCCTGATAAATTCAAAAAGGTAACCGAAAAAGCTGCGCCAGATATCGTTCTGGTCATTGGAAAAGATTCGATTGGAAAATACAATATGCCAGAAGATACAATTGAAGATCTCAAAAAAGCACAAGATGATCAAGATTATTTAAATATGCAAAATAAACCAAACTAATCATATGAAATTAGTCATCGGACTAGGTAATCCTGGTCAAAAATACGAGCTAACGAGACACAATCTCGGTTTTATTTTTCTCAATAAATTGCGTGACAAATGGTCATTTCCAAATTTTAGTGAAGAGAAAAAATTCAATGCCGAAATTTCTCAGGGAGAAATCGCTGGCGAAAAAATCATTCTCGCAAAACCACAAAATTTCATGAACCTGTCTGGAGAAACAGTAAAAAAAATCATGACTTTTTATAAGATAAGTGTTGATAATTTGCTAATTATCCATGATGATATCGATATTTCCTGTGGCAAATATAAGCTTGCGACCGATTCATCATCGGCCGGCCACAATGGCGTCCAAAATATCATCGACAATCTAGGCACGAAAAAATTCGCTCGCTTGCGAATTGGGGTTAAAAAAGAAGCAGAGGAAAACGAAAAAGAAGTTCAACTGGAAGTTAGTGATTTCGTCTTAGGCAAATTGGAAATCACCGAATTAGAAAAAATAACCAGCATAGAAAAAGCTGTGCTTGGGGAAGTGGAAAAAATCATTGTCTAGGACTTGATTTTCAAAGTTTCGCACGTAAGATTTGCATCTTTCTCGGAATTATCCTGGAAAAATACTTTTGACTTACTCGCAAAAACTAAGGAGGGTGTTTTCGCTTTCAAACTTACGCACAAAACTCTAAAAAACAAGCTCCTTTGATCATATTTCCAAAACTACGCTGACCCTACACCCTAGCGCAAAACATAGTTTATGTCAAAATATATTGGACAATGTGGCTTAAAGAAGGCTAAATTTTTCAATCAAAGACATGAACCCCAGGGAAGTCCCCTGACCCTATTCGTGGCAAGCCACGGATAATTTATTCCAAATTAGCTCGTCCGCCGAATCCGCCAGCTGGCGGAGTAGGAGGATTAAAAAACCCACCAAACTCTCGTTTGGTGGGTTTTTGCTATAACCAGAACTTACGCGTTTGCCAGAAGCAAGCTTTTCTATAGCCAAGGTTGATCCGGAAAAGCTTTAATGATTTTAGGGGGGGTTAAAATAAACAAAAGATAAACTCTAAGTAGCCACACGCTTTAAAGATTGTTTTTGGGTTAGGCGTAAGTCATAATGATTTCAATAATTTATTTCAAAAGTTTATCCATCATTTCATCGGTCTGCTTTTTCAACTCTTCCGCCGTACCATTATTATTCATCTTAAACTCAGCGCGTCGACCGATTTCATGGATTGAAATTTCGGTTAATTTACCTTCTTCTTCCAGAAATTGCTCAAGTGTCGCATTCTCTTCACCCTCTTTTTCTTTGCGCGCCTTAGTTCGCTCATAACGCAATCGGAGATCAGCTGTTACATAGACGAGGTAGAAATTTTCCTGATATTTTTTTTGAAATGGCTCGACATCACCATGCATCCGAATTCCGTCAGCAATAATCAAATCTGCATCGCTTTTCTCCATATCTTGAATCAAGGAATCAATGATAACCGATGGTCCGTAACCCTCTTTGAGCACCAAGGCTAATTTCACTAAATTGTCGCGAGTCACAGGCAAATGTAAATCTTCCAATGTCCGACGCAAAATTTTGGAAGTGCCAAAGTGCACTGCGCCATATTTTTCCAATAAATAATCCGAGACGGTTCCTTTGCCCGCTCCTTTTTCGCCGATAAGACCAATGATTAATTTTCTTTTCATACTACTTTTTATTTAATACTTATCCAAAAAACAAAATCTTCCAGCCGATATAACTGGAAGATTTTTGTCAAAAATAAACTAGACTGTGATTTTAAAGCCAACGCCCATTGTCGAACAAAGAGAAATGGTTCTCACCAGCTTTCCTTTAAGACTAGCAGGCTTAACCTTTTCTACGCTTTCCAAAAAGGCTTTAATATTTTCCAAAAGTTTTTCATCAGTAAAGGATAGTTTTCCCACTACCTGATGAATATTGCCGGAATTATCAGTTTTATAGGCTGCGCGACCTTTTTTTAAAGCGTCCACAGTTTCTTTAATCTTAGTTGTCACCGTTTCAGTCTTTGGATTTGGCATAAGCCCCTTGGGTCCAAGAATTTTCGCCACCACAGCCAGTTTTGGCATCATTTCAGGTGTTGCCACAAGAACATCGAACCCTCCATCCTCGGAAAAAATCTTACCACTTTTGATTCTTTCGATCAATTCCTCACCACCAACAATTTCTGCTCCCGCTTTCTTGGCATCTTCGAGACTAGTTGATGTGATAACGGCTACGCGCTTATTCTTGCCTGTGCCATGTGGCAAAGAAACAGCTGAGCGGATTTGTTGATCAGTTTTTTTCGGGTCAATTCCAGTTTTAATGTGTACCTCAACTGATTCGTCAAATTTGGCAATCTTGTTGTCTCGCACGAGCTGCAGTGCCTCTTCCAAAGAATAGCTTTTTTCTCTGTCTAATTTCTCTGCTACTGCGCGATACTTTTTTCCGTGTGTCATATATTTTTGTGGTTCAAACGACCTTTCGGTCTCCCACTGATTAAATATTAATAAATTATAAAATAATTTTATAGTTGTGGGTGGAAAGCTTTTTTTAACTTCCACCCGGCTTTAGGCCTATGGCGACTATTTTTTAGTCATCACCACAATCGATGTCAGAACAGTCGCATGGCCAAGCATCAATAGCGGAAGGCTTCTTTCTACTCCAAGGATAATATCCGAATTGTCCGCGGAAAAAGCCTGCTAAATACCATATAGAACTCACGACACCTCCGCCAATAATGATAGGAGCTATCGAGACAAATAAGATGCTCTTGACTCCGCTGAAAAAAGACAGAGAAAGCCATATCCCATATGCACCAACACCCACAATCAATCCTGACGAAACCCAAAATATTGATTTCAAGCCCATGTGTGTACGCCCTCCTTTTTTTGATGTAAAAATACTGAAAATTACCCTTCAATCTTAACACCCATTGAACGTGCAGTGCCGGCAATAATTTTTTCTGCCGCTTCCACGTCGTTGGCGTTTAGATCGCTCATCTTTTTCTCTGCAATCTCCCGCAATTTTGCGGCAGTGATTTTTCCTACTTTATCTTTCAAGGGATTTCCTGCTCCTTTTTCCACGCCAGCCGCTTTTCTCAAAAGATCAGATGCTGGAGGAGTTTTCAGGACAAAGTCAAAGCTGCGATCTTCATAGATTGTGATCTCTGCTGGAATAATGTCACCCATCTTGTCCTTCGTTGCGTCATTAAATTTGGCACAAAAATCACCAATATTAATTCCGTGCTGACCCAAAGCTGGTCCGACTGGAGGCGCTGGATTCGCTTTTCCCGCTTGAATTTGCAATTTAACAACTGTCTTAATTTTCTTCGCCATATTTATCATGAAACATGAAACATGAAACATTTAACAATCGAGTATTTCGCCAGAAGCGCTAAACGATTGAATTATTTGTTACATGCTTTATGCTATATGTTACGTGATTATAATTTATGAATCTGCAAAAAGTCGAGTTCTACCGGTGTTTCGCGTCCAAAAATAGAAACCAACACCTTTACTCGTCCTTTTTCCTCGTCTACCTCATTAACCTTTCCATCAAACTCTTTAAATGGTCCGTCATTAATCTTAACCATATCCCCCACTTTCACATCAATCTTATATTTAGGTTCATCCACTCCCATACGCTTTTTGAGCATTTCGATTTCTTTCGGATCAACTGGTGTTGGAGTAGTGCCGAGACCAATAAAGCCCGTCACATTTGGAGTATTTCTCACAACATACCATGAAGCGTCAGTCACAATCATGTCCACCAGTACATATCCTGGATAAATCCGTTCCTCAATCACAGTGCGCTTTCCTGCTTTGATTTTAATCTTTTTTTCGATCGGTACCATCACATCGAAGATAAATTCTTGCATATCCATTGATTCGATTCTTTGCTTCAAATTACGTGATACATTGTCCTCGTATCCGGAATAAGTATGTAACACATACCAAGATCTTCCGTGATGTTGTGATTGTTTTGCCATTGTTTTTGAAAACTAAAACTAATTAAATATTATCTATTTTAAAATAAATGTTTTCAGGAGATACTCAAAAATAAAATCAAGTCCACCGAGAAAAAACGATAAAACCAAGCTAATCCCAATAACTGTCAAGGTATAGTTAATGGTTTGTTTTTTGGTGGGCCAATTGACTTTCTGCAGTTCCGATCTAGCTTCTTTTAAAAATTGGACAATTTTGTTCATAACGATTTTTTAAGCTTTTTTAAAAGCCCTTTGGGGCTTTTTTGTAATATATGCAGGATATATTATTTTTGATTTTTTGTCAAATGGGCTATAATGAATTCAAATTAACATGCCCATGCCCATCGACTTATTTTCAAAAACCCCACTTCCAAGCGTCCTGCCAGACAAAATGCAAGAGGTCATTTTGGAATTGAAAAAATCGCATGACCAAAAAGAATGCCTGGAAAAAGTCTATGCACTTTTGACCGCCAAATATCACGGCGAACGACTCAAAACTTACACAAAGTTGTTTCAATTATTCAGAAAAGATATTTTTTGGCTTTGGAGTCGAAATGGCTATTTACATTGTACCAACATCAATTATGTAGCAAAAATACTCCTTGTTGATAGTGGCTTTTTCCAAAATTCTGACATTCGCTTGAAATGGACTTTTGTGTGGCATATTTCTCCACATCAATATTTGCAAGTAAAAGTTGGTAACCAATGGATTAATATTGACGTTTGGGCTAATGCTTTTGGAATTAAGTTTGGTAATTATGCCCATTAGTAATCCTGGCTCACCTGTGTGCTTGACAAACCCCCTAATCAGTGCTACAATTGACTTTTATGTTAATACTTTCGTATGTAACTGCTTGCAGAGGTATCTAAACATAAAACATTTAATTTTTATGTTTAGAGCCTTTCTTTTCTGAGAGTCTCTCCAAAAAACATGTATCAACAACGCCAAAGTCGCGGGACTGCTAGTTCTTCGCGCAGAAATTTTTCCCGTCCCGCTGGACGGAGTGCCGGCCCAAGTCGTGGCGGTCGAGGTTTCCGAGGAAGCTTCATTAGTATTGATAAGTTTATCAATAAAGCTGTGCCGGTTATAAAAACCCCTGGGGATGAATATGTTCCACAGGCATCTTTTTCTGATTTCAAGATCAATGATCGCCTAAAAACAATCATCGCTCAACGTGGATATAAGTTGCCAACTCCAATCCAAGATCAAACCATTCCGCATATCCTTGAAGGAAAAGACTTGATTGGTCTTGCGAATACTGGAACTGGCAAAACCGCTGCCTTTCTCGTTCCAATGATCAATAAAATGATTGGTAACCGAGATGAAAAACTGTTAGTTGTCGTGCCTACTCGTGAGCTAGCAACTCAAATTCAAGAAGAATTCATTGCCCTCTCGCGTGGCCTCAATCTGTTTTCCGTGGTTATTATTGGTGGTGCCAATATGCACCGTCAAGTTTCCCAACTTCGCTCAAGACCCAATATTGTTGTTGGAACACCAGGACGATTAAAAGACTTGGTACAACAAAGAAAACTCGACCTATCTCGTTTTTCAAACGTAGTTCTTGATGAGGCCGACCAAATGCTCGACATGGGGTTCATTAATGACATCAAATTTCTACTATCATTTCTAACTCAGAAGAAACAAACTTTATTTTTCTCTGCTACCCTACCGCCAGCCATTGAGCATTTGATTAAAGATTTTCTTGTCGACCCAGTAAGAATCTCCATTAGAAGACAAGCAACACCAGCTCAGATTGATCAAGATGTTGTGCGGGTAAAGCAAGGTGAAGATAAGATTGAAATTCTGCATAACTTACTCAAGGAAGCCGCTTTTCAAAAAGTGCTCATTTTTGCTAGGACCAAGAGCAGCACAGAAAAACTATCCAAAATTCTTTTCAGTCGTGGCTTCAAAGCTGAATCAATCCATGGCAACAAATCCCACGGTAAACGCCAACAGGCACTCCAAATGTTCAAGGAAGACCGAGTGGAAATTCTTGTGGCCACTGACATTGCTGCCAGAGGCCTCGACATTCCCAATGTCAGTCACGTTATCAACTTTGATGTCCCTGCTACATATGAAGATTATATCCACCGCATCGGTCGCACAGGCCGCGCAGACAAAACCGGAATTGCATTGACTTTTGTTTCGTAGATTTCATTTCAAAGATAAAGGGCACCTCGCAAAAAACGAGGTGTTTTTTGTTGTCATTTCTTGCTTGACCAAAGCCTTTTCATTCTTTAAACTATACTTATATGACTTACACATTTACCAAAAACAACCTTTAAAGCGAGGGATTACTTAAGGCTTGTTTTTTGTTTATTTTAACCCCCAAAACCACCAAAACTTTTCCGGATCAACCCTAGCGATAGAAAAGTTTATTTTTGGCAAACGCGTAAGTCCTGAGCTAGTTAAAGACAAAAAAAGACACAAAAAAATGATACTATTAAAAAAAATATTCAATGTTTTGATATATGCATTTGCCCTCTCAGGCTTCATCTTAATTACTGGTTTCTTTGCTATCCGCTTGGGCCTCACAAATGTCTCAGGAGAAATTGACAGCAAGAATTCCCACTTCTCCGCCAATGCGCAAAAGCTCAAGGTAGCTAGTAGTATTGCAACACCCCAACCCCAAATACCTGGAGATCTGACAGTTTCCACGATTGAGCAAGAAATAAAACGCCTGCAAGAAATAAGAACAGTTAGAGCAAATAATTACTGTAAAATCCAAGCAGTTGGCGAATATTTTCCCATAAACTCAAGACGCATCATAGAGATAGCGCAAGATTCAAAATCTGATCAAGTTGTCGCAAAAACACTGACCGCTTTGGAATTAGGGCTAGACGAAAATAGTCCGCTAAAAAACCAGCTTTCTAATTGCGCCAACAATAACAGTTTAGTTTTAGGAGCAGATTTTCCTAGTCTTGAACAGAAATTCAATGCTGCCGAAAGCAATAATGCTTTCTATTGGGTCAATACACCAGAATGGCAAGCAATCAAAGAAGCCACAGTAAAAGACAAGCCCATTATTGATCAAGTTAGCCAACTAACTGGTGTTGAATCGAGATTAATTGTCTCTGGAATGATCGTCGAGCAACTACGCCTTTTCAATTCAGAAAGAGAAGTCTTTAAAAAGTTTTTTGAACCACTGAAAATTCTCTGTAGCGCCAATAAAATTTCCCTCGGAGTTATGGGTATCAAAGAGCAAACGGCCATTACGATTGAAAACCACCTAAAAGATCCGACCTGCAATTATTATCTGGGAAAAGATTTTGAAAATATTCTAGATTTCGGAACGAGTAATGTCAGTCAAGAGCGCTATGATCGCCTCGCCTCCGAAAAAGATCATTATTATTCCTATCTCTATGGCGCGCTTTATCTCAAGCAATTCATGAATCAATGGAAAAAGGCTGGATATGACATCCAATACCGACCAGAAATAGTAGGCACGCTTTTCAATGTTGGCTTTCCTCAATCCAAACCAAACCCCGATCCAAAGGTGGGTGGATCGCACATTAAAGTTGGAGAAAAAGAATATAGCTTCGGCTCACTTGCTTATGAGTTTTACTATTCTGGAGAACTAGTAAAAGAATTCCCATATAAAACAAATTGATAGATAACTCAGACGCAAGTCGCTCTCAAACATTTATGGAAAAATATGACGTTATAATTGTCGGCGCAGGACCAGCAGGAAGCACAGCTGCTTATTACACTTCAGGCCTCAGGGTTTTGCTTATTGACAAAGCAGACTTTCCCAGACACAAAGCTTGTGGTGGTGGTCTTATGAGTAGTCGAGATTGGCATTTGGAACTAGAAAATTATGCCAAAATAAAAGATAGATTAACTACCTTTTCTTGTGAAGCCATTAAAATTTACTGGGACTGTGAGTATATCGCAAACCGCCGCTTCAAACATCTCTTTGATCAAATCAGTCGCTATGAATTTGACAATTTACTCCTCGAAGAAGCATTAAAGAAGGACAATATTACTTTTCGGAAATTTGATTTGCAAAAAATTGAGAAAACCACCCTTGAAGGAAAAGGTGGCTATGTCATATCTGATGGGCAAGATAGTATTTTTACCACCTGTCTCATTGGGGCAGACGGAATACATAGCAAGGTTTCAAAATTTCTTGGCAATCCCCCGCCAAAGAGACACCAGGTCGGCTACTGTTTAGAATGCGACATTGTTTGTGAAAAAAATGATCTCTACGTACACGCTGTTGCAGGGCACCTAAAGGAAATCGGTTACGGTTGGATTTTTCCGACCGCTTCAGGCTATCAAGTCGGAGTTGGGATCGTGCGAAAACCGAAACACAATTTGCAATATTACCTAGACAATTTCATAGAATGGACGATTGAAAAAAAAATATTACCAGTGCGTCACGAAATCAAAAGAACTTTTGGCGGAGCATTGCCATTGAAAGTCGTCAAAACCTACTGTACTGATGATGTCTTGCTCTGTGGCGATGCAATGGGCCTTGTGAAAATTCTCACTGGAGAAGGAATATACTATGCGATGTGCAGTGGAAAAATTGCTGGTCTCGCGCTTTCTCATAACCGAAAAAATCTCAAAAAAACCTACAAGAAGAAAATGCGCCCACTAATTTGGGATACGTTCCTCACCCCATATATTCCACCAAAAATCTTGACACTAACATTTTGGACCGTTTTTTTTCGTATCGCCAAAATTTTTGACCGCTTAGCTTTTTTGAGCGGTCTCAATCTTTTTGTTGATTACTTTATACACATGACCATGCATAGAAAGAAATTCAATGGTCAAAGCTTTTATCGGAACGAAGAAATTGAAATCGAAAAATACTGAACTCTATCGGTTTATTCTTGTTTATACGCTCGTATAAAATTTCCTGGACGATTATCAATATTCAGCTCCCAAAGTGGGGGCTTTTTCTTTGCTTCAATAAATTGTCCGATATAACCCCAGCGGACTTGTCCGCGTCGCGTTAATACAAAATAAATGTCGTCGCGATTTTGATTCAACACCTCCACCACTCTTTTCTTATTGTCATTACTAATATCCACACATTTACTGTTAACAAAGGGACATACCCCCGGGTAATCCGCGATAACAAAAATTTCATTCTCACTCGCCAAAGAGTTTATGAATTGACCTGCCTCGTACCCCCCATATCCCCACGCACCAGCAATTAGATTTTCTTGAGGAAGTAAAGCATTTGCATAATTAAAATAAAACGGCTTCACGGTCCAAAGACTCATTACACTGACTATGATAATAATGAGCGAAATAAGAATCTTGTTTATTTTTGCGAATATTCCATATTGCGTCAGCTCCCAAATTCCCAGTGCTGCCATAAAAATAGCTAGTGGCTGCAAAATAATTCCGTAACGAACATTTACAAGCAGTCCCTGCATTGTAACAATTGACCAATATAATATGATAAAAGCGGATAGTGTATGGATATAAAAATCGTATTTAGTTTTTTTGAAAATACTTTTCAACCAAACAAAAAACAACGCTCCGAGCACAAACGGTGTCAGTGAAAAAACTAACGGACGCACTTGTAGAATCATTTTTTTCCAAAATGGAAGACTGATAAATAAATCACTCTGGCGAGAATCAAAAGGAACAGACTCAAGATTGAAAAAATCCACCCCCAGCGTCCAATTCGCCAGAGTGAACAAGCAAAGCCCCAGGACAATCGCAACAATACTCTTGAAAATAATCCGAGCATAACGCAGAAAGCACTCCAAGAAAAATAAAACCATCCTACTCTTCCAAAAAAATGCATCAGCAATAATCAAGACATCGATGCAAAGCGTAGTCCAAAAAATAAATCCCTTGTGATCAAAATTAATCACATCATCAAAAAGATATTTACTCTTTACGAAGACAGCTGGCATCAAAAAAGAAAACACGAAAAAACCTCCAATAACAATTACCAAATAAGCGCTAGCAACTTTCAAGCTTTCGCGATAAAGCGTCTCCGACTTCTCTTTCTTTGTTTTGACGTAAAACAGAAGATGCGCAATAAAAATAAAAAATAAAAAATATACTAAAATAAGCGCAATATATTTTGTTGCTAACGCCAAACCCAAGAATACCGCGGTAAGTACTGCAATTTTTCTTGACCCGTCTTTTAAAAATAATAAAAAAGCAAAAATGGTCGCACTACAAAAAACCCAAGAAAGAGCATCGGGATTAACGATTTGAGAAACTCCCAAGAGTATAGGAGAGAGCAGTATGAGAGTTGCAGACCAAAGACCAATCCAAATATTTTCTGTCAACTTTCTTATGATCCAAAAGAAGAAAAGCGAAAAAAGCCCATTAAAAATTAGCAGGGGAAAGCGATAGCAAAAGTTTATCCACTGAAATTTCTTGGAATCGTACCTCGTAAAAGCATCATCCTTTTCTCTAATATGCTCTTCATGGTTTCTGTCAAAAAGCAGGCCGATTCCGGAAATGTAGGCCAGAGTTATGCCTGGCTTATTATTTATTCTCGTTTCTTTCCATTTTCGATCCCCCATCGCTCGCCAATACTGCGAAATACGATCTTCACCAACCCAAAAATGTTCGTCAGCTGTATCAAACTTAGTTAAATGATAAACTCCAAAAGAAAAATATAATAACAATGCCAAGAGATAAATTAGAGCAATCCATATCTGGCCACTCCTTTTTTTCAAGTCAATAACTCCAGCCCTATTGAACATTCCCTGGCACATATTTATATACTTTGACATAATTTTTGGCCCTTCCATTTATCACTAACTCCCAAACAGGATCCTTTTTTTCGTACAAATACCTAGCGTTAATGGTGTCCCACATATCCCGATACATAATGGTTCCGCGACGAGTTTTTATAAAATAATCAGGTATCACATCATCATTCTTAAATTTAAATTTGCCATTGCTTTTCCCAATAATACACCTCCCCTTCAAGAAGGGACAATAACCATTATAGTCTGTCCAGATAAGCAAATCTTGGGCATTCGGCAATTCATTCAGAAATTCTGCCGCCTCAAAACCACCATAACCCCATGCGTCAGCAATGATCCTACTCTTTGGTAACAAGGAACTTGTATAATTAAAATAAAAGGGCCTAACCAAATAAAGACTTGCAACACTAATCGCTAAAACACCCAAAGTCACCCAAGCCTTGCTAATCATCTGCAACTTTCCCCAAGAAAATAATTCCCAAAGTCCGATACCAGCCAGCACGAGCATCATCGGATACATAACAATACTGTACCGGATAGTAACAAGTAAACCTTGCAGCAATACTGCTGAATAAAAGGCAACTAGGAACAAAAGTATTATAAGAATTTCTTTTGAATGGGCTAATTTGCTTATGCTTGATTTTCCCAAAATAAACAATGCAAAAAAAAGCGTCAAGGGTGTCAGAGAAAAAAGAAGCGGCACGAACTCTAAAATTGCTCGGACAGGAAATGTCCGCTCCTGAAATGCCAATCCCCTTTCCATATCAAAAGGAACATAACGCATAATGACCTCGCTATATTTAACATCCGCCATCCAAGAAAAAATCACAAACGCAAAAAGCAAAAAAAACAGAGCTGAAATCAATTTTGGAGCAAACTTAATTAGAAATTTTAGTTTTTCAAAAAACCAGCCAAGCACTCTGCTCTTAAAAAGTATTAAATCAAATAATAACATAACCACGCATCCACCAATGGCCATGATAACATATCGAAAACCATCTAGCGCCACAAACGCCTGATATAGATATGTAGGATGCACAAATACCGCCGGGAGAAAAATGGAAAAGACCACCACTGCTCCAGCAATTACCGCCAGATATGCTTTAAGCATACTGCCCACCTCGGAAGAGATGCTGGTCTTTTTCTCAACATGCGAAAAAAACATCTCGACTAATATCGCAACCAAGAAAAAAGGAATAAAAATAATCGCACTATATTTACTGAGTAGTGAAAAACCTAAAAAGATGGCAGTCAGAAAGATAAACTTTTTTTCTCGAACTTTCAAATAACTAAGAAAAGAAAAAATTGCACCAGCAGAAAATGACCAGAGCAAGGAATCGGGATTGACAATTTGAGAAATTCCCAATAGAATCGGCGAAAGTAAAATAAAAATAGTTGACCAAAGCGCAATCCATCGATTTTCTGAAAATTTCCCAATAAGCCAAAAAAATGAAAGACAAAGAAGTCCATTGAAAATCAAAAGTGGCAAGCGAAATAGAAAATGTACGCGATCGACTTCTTGTGGATTATATTTTCGCTGTAATGCGTCCCGAGAAAATAAATTTTCCGCAGGCTTATCCTTGAATAACAAAGCAATCCCAGAAACATACGCAAGAGACACCCCTGGCTTATCATTGATATACGTATCTTTCCATCTCGCATCACCAATCGCATTCCAATAAGAATGAATACGACCATTTTCTGGGTCCTCATACATCCAATAGCGTTCATCTGCCGTCTCAAACTTAGCTAGATGATAGAGTCCAAAAGAAAGATAGACTAAAAAAGCCACTAGCAAAAAAAAGGTTAACTGCATTCTCTTGGTCATTTTGGCCATATTTACAAAAACACATTATTACAAAAGCCCGCCGACACTATTTGCATCATATATTATTTTTTTTCAATAGTCCACTGGAATCATTACTAGCTAAATTTCATCTTTATCACTAATTAGTGTATACTAGTCTATGAGCTAAAAGCTTGATTAATATCGGCACATACACTCTATGAAAAAAATAATTTTTTTTGCATCCATAATAATAGTTGCCCTTGGTATCTTCCTGGGAACTCTTTTGGGACAAAAAATTTATTCCCGCTTTCACCCAATATCTAGCGCCTTTCCTCAAGACCCGCCATTTGAAATGCCGGCCTTTCCTGAACTGGAATTTCCCGAAAAAAAATGTAATATTGAGCACTTTGGCGCCAAGAATGATGGAAAAACACTTAATACCAAGGCCTTTGAGGCGGCAATCACTGAGTGTGCAAATTCCGGCGGCGGATCCGTTATTGTCTCCAATGGAACATGGCTCACTGGAGCGATCCACCTCAGGAGCAATATCAATCTTTATTTGGAAAAAGATGCCACAATTCTCTTTAGTAAAAAACCTGAGGATTATCTTCCAGTTGTTTTCACGCGCTTTGAAGGCATCGAACTGATGAATTATTCTCCCTTCATCTATGCTAATAATTGTGAGAATGTTTCCATTAGCGGCAAAGGCACCTTAGACGGACAAGGAGAAGACTGGCTCGAATGGAAAGCTATTCAGAAGGGTGATGCCCAAAGACTATACAAAATGGCAGATGAAAATGTGCCACCAGCAGAAAGAATTTTTGCCAAAAAAGGCGATGCCCTTAGGCCATTTTTTGTGGAATTCGTTAATTGCAAAAATGTACGTTTGCTCGACTTTACACTCAAAAATAGTCCCATGTGGTCAGTTCATCCGCTTTACAGCGAAAACGTACTTATTCGTGGTATCAAAATAATAACAACCGGACATAATACTGATGGCATCGTAATTGACTCTTCGCGATATATCCTAGTTGACAATGTCGATCTTGAAACTGGAGACGACTCCATCTCAATTAAATCTGGCGCGGATAAAGACGGATGGAGAGTCAATCGACCTTCTGAAAATATTGTTATTAAAAATTCTCGCATGAGAATGGGACATACTGGCATTGCGATAGGCAGCGAAATGTCAGGTGGGATTAGAAACATCTACATCCAAGATTGTATTTTTTCCGATTCAGGACAAGGGGTTCGCGTGAAATCAATGCCTGGTCGCGGTGGTTATGTGGAAAATGTTTGGACGAGAGATGTTCAGATGAACAACATCGAAAATGCCGCTTTACAATTTGATATGGCCTATGATTCTTCTACAAACGAACCAACGACGAGCGTACTGCCAAAGATTAAAGACATCAATGTCTCTAACATCAAGACTGCCGGCAACCTGCCGAAATATTTAATAAAAATTGATGGGCTCCCGAAACAGCCACTGGAAAATATAACCTTATCAAATATTACTGGTTCATCGAAAAAAGGTATTATGATTGGCAATGCCAAAAAAGTTAATCTGGAAAATGTCGCTTTCTCCGCCGAAAAAAAACCATACTCCACATTTACTAACGTCGAAGAATTAAACATCACCAACTCTTCTTGCAAAAAAACTGATACGAACTGCGTAAAGATAAAGTAAGCCTCATCACAACAAGCTGTGAAAAATTTGACTCTTACGTGATTAAAAAAAGGAACAATATGATTGTTCCTTTTTCAATTTCAATACAAACAAAACACCCTTAGCCCTTGAAATAATTTGGCGCTTCCTTTGTGATAGTGACAGTGTGCGGATGGCTTTCCTTAAATCCTGCATTTGTAATTCTTACAAACTCCGCTTTTTTTACGAGCTCCAAAATTGTTTTAGCGCCAAGATAACCCATTCCAGAGCGCAAACCTCCGGTCAACTGATAGATAATTTTTTCCACTGGTCCACGATAGATTGTCCGCCCCTCAATCCCCTCTGGCACAAACTTTCCCACTTCTTTTACATTCCCCTGTCCATAGCGATCTTTCGAGCCACGGAGCATCGCACCAAGCGATCCCATCCCGCGATATGTTTTATACATAAGTCCATCGGCAAATTCTGTCTCTCCTGGCGATTCCTCTGCTCCAGCCAGGAGCCCCCCCAGCATCACCGAGCTCGCACCGAGCGCCAAGGCCTTGGTGATATCTCCGGAATATTTAATTCCCCCATCAGCAATGATTGGAATGTTGCTATTTTTTCCACGCCCTTTAATTGCTTCCAAGATTGCTGTAACCTGAGGAACACCAATACCAGCCACAACACGCGTCGTGCAAATAGAGCCTGGTCCGATACCAATTTTCACTCCGTCTGCCCCAGCTCGAATAAGATCTCGCACGGCCTGAGCGGTTGCCACGTTCCCTGCCACAACATCTACACTGGCAGTGGCTTTATTTTTCTTTAATTTCTTCACTGCTTCAATCACACCCCTTGAGTGTCCATGCGCCGTGTCCACTACCAAAACATCAGCGCCTGCCATAACTAAGGCATCTGCGCGCTCTAGCAAATCCAATCCGACTCCCACAGCCGCGCCAACATATAGCCTTTTCTTGGCATCCTTATTGGAAAAAGGGAAGGACTCATTCTTCTCCAAGTCTTTCCTAGTTACAATTGATTTCAAAATTCCATTCTTGTTAATTACACAAAGCACAACCAACTTCTCTTTCCGAATCACATCGTTAGCTTGGCTCAAATTCGATCCTTCAAGGACAGTTACTAATTCACTGACTGGCTTCATAATATCTTTAACTTTTTTCCCTTTATCTTGTGGCCAAAAATAATAAAGTTCAGTCACAATTCCCAGGAGTTTTCCTTTTTCGTCCACCACGGGAATTTTTTTATAACCCTTTTCCTCTCTAATGCGATACACCTCGTCCACGCTATCTTCCAAAGAAAGCGTGATAGGATCAATCACGAACCCATTTTGATAACGCTTAACCAATCGCACCTCCTCTGCCTGCTCAGAAATGGATAAATTTTTATGAATAATACCAATTCCCCCTTGCAGCGCCATGGCAATTGCCATCTTATGTTCAGTGACCGTGTCCATCGGTGAACTGACAATTGGAGTCTTCATTGGTATGTTTCGAGAAAAGCGACTTTCTAGTTTCGTTTCAGACGGCAATATTTCTGAATATTTAGGAATCAATAAAACATCGTCATACGTTAACGCTTCTTGCATAAAGTTATGTTTAATAATAATATTAGGATTATAAACTATTTCGACCAATCAATCAACGATTTCTCCAGAGCGTATTTTTTTATTTTCACGACTTACGCCTTTAAATCAAAATGTCATCCTGAGTAAAGTCCGTACCCGAACGCAGTCGAAGGATCTACCCATAATAATCGTAATTTTACTATTTATAGTAACGCCAACGATAATGGAAAGCAGATCCTTCGACTCCACTGCGCTACGCTCAAGATTACAAAGCTGTTTTGTTTTTTTAGAAAATTCATAAGTTACATTTTTATAAAAATGCACAAAAGTATGAAAGACCATATTGCTATTTTGGATTTTGGTTCGCAGTATATGCACCTCATTGCGCGTAACATTCGCGAGATGAATGTGCTGGCAAAAATCTATCCACACGACGTCTCAGCCCAAGAGCTAAAAAACGCCAGCGGGATTATTTTTTCTGGTGGACCACAATCAGTCTATGACAAAAATTCCCTCATTGTTGATCCAAAAATTCTTGAATTAAAAATACCAATCCTCGGACTTTGCTATGGACATCAATTACTTGCTCATATGCTTGGCGGGAAAGTAAGACCAGGACGCGTGAGAGAATATGGCCGCGCCAAACTCAAATTGCAAAACAAGACAGCTCTCTTTGCTGATGTCAAAAAAATAACAGAAGTTTGGATGAGTCACGGCGATTCAGTTTCCATGGTACCTAAAAATTTTTCCATTACAGCCACTACAAATGATTGCCCTGTGACAGCGATGGCTGATGAAAAAAATCAAATATACGGCGTGCAATTCCACCCAGAAGTTGATCATACGCTCGAAGGCAGAAAGATGCTAGAAAATTTTGTTTTTAGAATTGCCAAGGCCCAAAAGAATTGGGAAATAAAAGATTTAGTTGCACATTTGGTAGAAAAAATTCGAGCACAAGTTGGCAAGAAAAAAGTTCTTGTTTTAGTAAGTGGCGGCGTAGACTCTAATGTCGTTTTTGCTCTCCTCACAAAAGCGTTGGGAAAAGCACGTGTCAAGGGATTATATATTAATACAGGCTTTATGCGCCAAAATGAATCACGTGAAATTATTAAAAATTTCCAAAAGATCGACTTTGATAATCTAGAAGTGATTGATGCGAGCGCTACTTTCTTCAAAAATCTCGAAGGCATCTATGAGCCGGAAAGTAAGAGAAAAATTATTGGTCAAACCTTTTTGGACGTCAAAGACGCAGTCAGCAAAAAACTAAAACTGAATGAGAAAGAATGGCTCTTGGGCCAAGGCACGATCTATCCTGACATCATCGAATCGGGTGGAACGAAAAATGCCGATAAAATCAAAACGCACCACAACCGCGTCGACGCAATTCAAAAAATCATTGACCTTGGACTTGTAGTTGAGCCCTTGGTTGATTTCTATAAATACGAAGTGCGCGAAATCGGCCGCCTCTTGAAACTTCCCAAAAATCTCATAGAAAGACATCCCTATCCCGGACCAGGATTGGCTATTCGCGTTTTATGTCTAGAACCAATAGGCAAAACAAAGGCGAGTCCGCCAGCCGGCGGATTCGCCTCTACAGGAAAAACGGAAAATAAAATAAAAAAATTCTGTCAAAAAATTTATCCCAAACTTGCTACCGCGGTTCTACCAATTCGCTCAGTCGGCGTGCAAGGCGATAACCGCACCTATGCCCATCCGCTCGCTATTTGGAAAGAAGTTAACTGGAAAAAACTAGACCGGATTTCTTCCGGAGTGACAAACTCTATCCGAGAGCTAAATCGCGTCATTCTTTTATTAAACCCAACAAAAAAAATAAAATTCCAAGTTCCTAACACAGATTTATTTGTCACAAAGGAAAGAATAGAAATACTTCGCGAAGTCGATGCGATTGTGACAAAAATAATTATCGAAGAAAAAATATACGACAAAATTTGGCAGTTTCCGGTCGTGCTTATTCCTATTTCCAATGAGAGTAACAAAGAATCGATTGTGCTTCGACCAATCAACACGAGAGATCTCATGACTCTGAACTTTTACCCAATGGAAAAAAGGGTTCTCAAAAAAATGACCAAAGCCATTCTGGCCACTGGGAAAATCTCCTACGTCTTTTATGACATCACCAACAAACCACCGGGAACGACGGAGTGGGAATAAGTTTCAGAATAAGGACTTGCGTCTAAGCCTAAAATTTTAAAAAAATATGTCAGAGAAAAATATCCTCAAAGAAGTCCAAAAAGAAGTCGGGGCAAAGATTGACATCTTGCATGACTCAAATAATACTCACAGCCGCTACCAAGTAAATAAAAAAAATTACCGCACCGTGCTGGTCAAAAATATTCCCTTCATCTTCACTTGCGACGAGAAAGACAAGTTAGTCATTCTCAAAAATCACTCCATCGCAATCAAAGATGATATCATCACACAAGTTGAGCCACTAGAAAAAATCAAGGCGCTTAAATTTGACTTGATCTATGACGCAGGAAAGCGTGGTGGCACAGTTGTTACGCCTGGGCTTATCAATGCCCACGCCCACATCCATATGTATCTGTTGCGAAGCGCAATGATCCTAGATGAAGAAAAGAGTGTTGACGAAACAATTTCCAACATGGCCGCTTGGCAAAAATTCGAAACAGAAGAATCTCTGTTTTACGCATCAGTCGGCGACCTGACTGAACAACAAAAAAACGGCATCACTACCACACTCACCCATGGACCCAGCTTTGAATCGGGTGAAATTGCAGCGAGCATCACAAAGCACAACCTAATTAACGCCGTAAGTGCTGTGAGCAATTCTCGCCCAAGCAATTCTCCTGAGATGGTAGAAAAATTACTTGAGCGCAAAGATCAATTCCATTCAACGCCTGCAATTGCCCTTCATTATCTCTATAAAACTCCTTTTTCGACTCTACGCAAAGTAAAAAAAATTATTGATAAATACCAAACACTCCTAACGGTGCACCTTGCAGAAAGTCTGAATGTGGCGGAAAATACACTACGAAAACATGGTATGAGCGAAGTAGAAGTTTTGAAAAAATTCAAACTCTTAAACTCCCACACCATTGCATCGCACGCCATCTACATCAAGCCAAAAGAAATCGTTGAACTCGCTGAAAACCAAGTCGGAATCGTTCATTTGCCCACTTCGAACGCCCTGCATAAAAGTGGCGTATTCCCTTTTTGGCAATTCAATAATACTAATGGCTACAGAAATATCTCACTTGGCACCGATAGTGTTGTGAGTAAAAATAAACTAGATCTTCTCACTGAAGCCTACCAGGCTCGTATTACCCACCTTTACTCCCGCCCAATCAAATATGGTACACTTTTCAAAATGATGACCGCAAACGGCGCGCGCGTTCTCAATCTCACGGATCGCGGGAAAATTATCCCTGGCATGAAAGCTGACATTGTTTTTTGGAAATTGCGCGATCGCGGATTCATCCCTTTCGACGAAAATAACCCGACCACGCTCATCGGAAATCTCATCACGCATGGAGGAAGAATGGTTCGCGATCTCATGATCAATGGAAAAATCATCGTCAAAGATCGCCGGCATCAGTTTGTTAACGAAACAAAACTGCTTGATGTACTCCAAAAAAAGCACATGGAAATGCGCAGGAGAAAAGAAAAGCAAGGCTAATTCTATCTATTCAAAGAATTCTTGACATTATCTGGCTCAATACCGGTCAATTTTATCATGAGCGTATAATCCAAAGAAGTATCCGCTAAAAAATCCACTGGCCGCTCTTTGGGCATTTTCGTTGCGATCAAATTATTCGTCGAAACATTAAGTTTTTCCAAGGCCTCTTTGTGAAAATCATAAATACTCATTCTTGGACCGGCCACATGCACCACTCCTTGAAATTCAGATAAACCTAATTTTATTGACACCTCCGCCACCTGAAAAACACTCATGGGCGATTTATACATATCAGAGAAACGCTCCAGCTTCTCCCCTCTCTTAAGGACTTCTGATGCTTGCCACAATCGCGAATCAAGACGCGTTCCAGAAAATCCATAGATATAACTCGGGCGGATGATGCAATAATTTTTGGCGTATTTTTTGATCAAACTTTCGCATAATTCCAAATTCCGTCCATAATTCGTAACAGGCTTAGGCACATCTTTTTCGCCATACATCCCCTGCTCACCAGAAAATATGCCATCACTAGAAAAATAAACCAAGCGCATACCGGCGCAACCGGAAATGAATCGACGCATAGATTCTGCCAATAATTTCTGATCTTCGATAAATTCAATTTTTGCCGACAAAAAAACCACATCGATTTTGTGGTTTTTTAGAACTTCGAAAATATCATCTGAAAAAAAATCAAACTTAACCGAATTGGGATGTTTTGGATTTGTATTATGTGTGACCAAAGCAGAAGAGCCACTCGCCAGAAGTTGCCGCCTAATTTCTCCACCCAAAAATCCTGCTCCAATAATAGCTGACGACATAATCTTTTTATTGATCATCTTATCCCAGTTTTATTCTTTTCCAACATATCTTTATCACTAAAAACAACTCCACCAATGCTTTTTGCCATATCCTCCGAATTCTGATAAATTCTGTCTTTCGGATCTTTTTCGTCATTACCGATTAACTCTCCACCCGAGTTAGTATCAGGCGCAGGCATACTTCCAATATTTTTTGGCCTTTCTATGCCAGCATCCGTCGCTCCAATTTGAGACCTATCTTTCCCGTCAATAATTGTTTTTCCAGTTACCGCTCCCGCGATAGCATCACTAGATGGAGCCAGAAACATTGCCGCCAATCCAAGTCTAGCCAGAACTTTTCTAAATTTTGACCAAAGTTTTTTCTTTTCATCAGTCTCCTTTTCAGGCTTAGTTACGCCACCTAACATTTCACCAAATTTCTCACTCATTTTTTTTGTAATTAATATTTACTATTGAATTATAGCATTTTTTAATAAACCAAGAAAATAAAGGATTACTTAACCAAACCTTCTAATTTTTCCAACATTTCTAATCCTTCAGCTATTTCTTGTCTCCGATTTTCCCATTTGGCCTCAAAGCAGCCATAATCAACTAATTTAATTTCTAATTTTCCTTCCGTTACTTGAAAAAAAAGATTATCACCAATCATATCAATCATCAATTTCTTGCCACTAAGCAATTTTCTCACGCCATCGACAAAACGCCTTAGCACCATCCTGTTATCTTCCACTGCTAATGCCGTAATTATCTCTTGCCCAAAACTACCGTCTACAAACAAATCTATTGTGGAAAGTTTCACTTTTACCATTGCATCAACTTCCTGTTTTTCCTGAAGTACGAATAGTCGGCTCGAGTTTTCTGATTTTAAAATGACCTGCCTAGGCAAAAATTCCTTCCCAACAACATCTCTAATCACTGGATAATAAAATAGTGATCTTTTTTGGTATTCCTGTTTACTCTTATCTTCTTTTTGTCTTTCTGCTTTCAGAACATATGCAATTTCCTTGGGCACTAAAACATTCCAAAATTCTCCTTGACCTGCGTTGCATTCTTTATCATTGAGAATTTTGCGTACAATTTGTTTAATTTTTTCTATGCCTAGTTCGGTTAATTCAGAATCATTAATTTCATTTTCAAAATATTTTGCCAGCTCATTTGCTCCGCTTTTTTCAAAGTCCTCTCTACCAACAAAAGCCACTTCGTGAGCCAAGAGTAGTTCACGATATTCGGATGATATTAATTGCCCACGCAAAACCCGGTTAAAAGACTCGTTTAAATCCTTATTGTTTGACAATTTATCCACATGCTCCTTATTATTCATATCTATCCCCATAAGCTCTATGAGCTTACGCCGCTCATAATCAATAAACCTTGTCGAAGTCAACACATCCAAAAGCTCAACTCGATCCTCTTCTCGAGGAACAACGCCAAGAGCATCAAGTTTATTAATTAAATCCTCAGCTAATCCAATATTTAACAGCTTCTGCCTTTCTAGCGCTAGTCGATCAAACTGCTCATTCTCTTGACCAGCTGATTCCAGCACGTCTTCAACAATATTTTTATGAATCAATTCATTAGCCGCGACTCCCAAAGGACCAAGCTTTTCTTCTAACTCGCTTTTTTTGCGTAAATATTCCTCTTTCCGCTTTTTCTCCAGTATTTCTTTTTCTTCCGCACTTTCTGCCTCATATTGAAAATTAGCAATTTCTCGATTGAGCTCTGCTAACCTTTCTAGCCTTTTATCGACAGGATTTTTTTTCGAAATATCAACTTTCGCCATGTCACGATCTACCATTTCAGGCTTATTCACTTTCTCTTTCTCATCTTTCATTTTTTGAAATATCTTAAATTATTCATATAAATCCAGTTTGCCACATTTTTCGCATTATGTCATTTATATGCGTCAATATAAATAACTTTTTATTTTGTATAATAAAACCCCACCTATCGCGAAAGCGACCAGCAGGGCATGTTATAAGACTAGAGATTTAAATCAGGGGTAATTCACTCTGGCCTGAGAGAGGAAAGCTCTTTGCCTTCTTTGAAACGAGAATGAATGATTATCTCGCCCTTTTCAAAAGCCGTCGTTCTGCCAATCACTTGAGCGTGATTACCGTCTTTCATCGATTCTTCGATAAAAATTTCGGCATCTGCATCAGCTTCAAGAATAACGGCATAGCCAATTGATCCATTGAAAGTCCCATGAGCTCGATAATCAGACAACTTAAGCCTGGGAATATGCCATGAAAGATCTTGAACCATGCGTAAAACTTTTGTTGGCTCAGGCATATTATCGAGAACTGCGCCGATACCCTCTGGCAGTCGGAGCTTGTCCCATACACCCCCTCCAGTAATGTGAAACATAGCGACAATTTTCGCTAAAGCTTCACGAATAGTACCATCAGGATTCCAGCCGTGAACCCGCCGAATTGTCTTTGAATAGCTCAGAGAAGGAACTGCCAAAAGACGCAGCAACTCCATTGCCTCAGGATGTCTATAAAAATCCTGGCCATAATAAGCAAGAATGATGTCAATATCAAGAGTAAATCCATTGCAACGTCCACCACGCTCACTGCAACCCACGATAGGCATGTCAGGACGAATACCTGATCCATCCAGATACTTATCCACGTGTGCCAATCCGACACACGTTCCGGCCACGTTCATAAGTAATTGACTACCCTGATTTTGATCACAAAAGGCAGTCACCGCGTAGTAAACGACGGCTGATTCTCCTGTGACATTAGCGACGCCAGCTTCCCGATAAGCATTGCCAAGACCCTGAAGGTATGCATCAAGCAAGTGGATATTATTTTCCGTAATTGCCTTCGTGTCATAAAAATTGGTCATATAGCATGGCAGGCCACCACGACGGAGGATATCATGATCTTGCATAACAACCAGGTCATGGCCCAGCCCTTTGAATGCATCTACGGTTCCAAGTGCTCCAATAATTCCAGGCTTATGTCCACCGCCATCGGTCGTCGGGATTTGCCACATAACAGGCTTTCTGCCCCCGGGCGTTTCCACTCTCTCATTCATCAGGCTATTAATATGAGGTAAGAAGACTACTCCCACCTCACTCTGCCACTCCGGACGACTATCCAAAACAATCTCAATTGCATTGCAATTCCCGAAGCTTTCTCCATTCGTCCGGAAGGCCATTGCCGAAGCCCTGTTTCCTGGTTTAATCACTCTTTCCTGATACGGGTCTGTCTTCATTGAAAATCCTCCTCTCATCTCAGTTATTAATTTTTGCCAAACTTCAATCTTTTAAATATAAAAAGAACAGCCTCCTTATTGGCTGCTCTCCGCTGCCAATGCTAACCAAACACTAGCTGGAAATACTTGAAAAATCAAGTTTTTACTGGAATCCTATTCTCAGGAGTATCAAGCACCATAAAAAATATTCCCAATCAGAATAATACAAAAAAACACTTCAACTTTCCGTCGAAGTGTTTTTTTGATCTGCCATAATTGCTAAAATATGAGATACGAGATCGTGTCAGTCTTGGTTCCGGTTTTCAAGTCAACTGCGTACCAATGATACCAACCAAATATTTTGCGAATTTTGTAATCCACTAAAAAATTCCCATCCATATCTGTTTTGACATATACTGGAGCATAATAGCCGCCCCAAGCACCAGAAAAATATAGCGCAACTTCACTATTTGCAGAAAATTTCTCCCCTGATTGATGCATGATCTCTCCCTTATGCCCTCTCTTTGGAAGATTAAAGATTGAATACGGCGCAGGCTCAAACGCAACCTCTTTTTTGTAAGTATCGGAAGTGTTGCCATTTTTATCTTTAAACTTGAAAAAGAATTGCTGCTCATCCCTTTCTTCCTGATTAATCTTAAGCTCAATGTCTTTCTCCATTTTTTTCCAATCCGCTTTTTCGAAATGAGCAAAATGTGAGACTTTATAGCGCTTGATGCCTGAGATATTCTTAAACTTCAAAGTTACTTCATCTTTTGATGTTTTTCCATCATGGACATCCTTACTATCAAAACTAAGTTTTAGGTGCTCAAAATAATCCTTATTGTCCGGTGTCGGCGTAGGCGTAGGAATGGGCGCAGTGGATATGCTCACGCTCACTACATAAGCTTTCGTTGAATTATCTTGGGCGGTAACCGTATACGTGACAGGCAAAGTAAAATCTTGTGCCACGCCCGAAATAGGACTGACAGACGCACCGCTGTGAATAATTGTCGGAACTAACGCAGTCACATTCGTGCCAAAGGGAACCGTAATTGCGATAGTTTGAGCGCCATTATCAATAACTCCATGCACAGCCGGGTTGAGTCCATCGAAAGAAAAACCTGTAATATCTTTCGTAGCTGAAGAAGTTGCCACTGCTACGGTCACGACATAAACTTGCGTCGAAGCATCCGCCGCTGTAACGGTATAGCTGACCGGGCTTGTAAAGTTTTGTGCGACACCACTCGCAGGATTGACGGATGTTCCAGTGATTGTGATTGTCGGAATTAGTGTAGTCACATCAGTGCCAACTGGCATGGTGAGAGAAATAGTATGTGCGCTTTCATTGATTGAGGTTGCTCCAATTTGATTGGGAATCGTGAATGCGGTGATAGCCTTGGCTGAAGATGGACTAGGAGCAACCGTCACAGTCACAACATAAGCCTGAGTTGAAGCATCCGCAGCAGTCACAGAATATGTCAATGGATCTGTGAAATCATTTGGTGTTGTACCGCTGATTTGAATAACTCCATTCACCAAAACTGAAGTGCCTGTAGCAGTAAAAGAAGCTACTAAAGCAGTAGTTGCAGTGCCATGAGGCATGGTCAGTGCAATTGTATGTGCACTTTCATTAATCGTAGTTGATTCAACTTGGCCAGGAATAGTGAAAGCGGTAATTGATTTAGTCGAGCTAAGCGAGCCTTGATATTCAAAGGCTCCCATATCCACCTGACCAACAATTGATTCTCCATCATAATCAGTCGTAAAAAGACTGGTCGATTCTCCGACATTTATACATGGTGAACTTCCCTCTAGATGATAGTCATGATTACCTCTATTTTTAAACAAAGGATCTCCTGTGACAGAATGTGCCCCCTCGGTAACATTAACAAAATTGGTTCCGTTACTATGAACATCGTTATAGTCACTACTAATTGGTGTGCTGGTATTATTCCAAAGGATCGTATTAACAATTCCATAGGAAGCGTTAAAAGCCACGATATTATTTCTCAACTTAACATTCTCTCCACTGCCTGCCTTAGCGATACCGACCACATTGTCCGTAACAACATTGTTATAGATATTCAAATTATGCGGAGAATCAAGCCCGGGAGGATTGCTTGTACTTGGACTCTTGTCATAATAAGCACTGATACCTTCTGTGTTACCATAAACAATATTTTGATACACATCAATATCATGCACACCTTGGGTAAAAGCAATACCAGTAGAATTTGCCCCATAATCGCTACCCAATGGACTGAAATTATGGATATCATCATGTCCATAGATTGTGTTTCTCCGCGCGATGCAATCATGCGATACAGTTGAACCTGTCCCACCACCCCAGTCAAAATACAGCCCGTTCCCCTCCCAGCGTGTATTGGTATGATTATTGTAAATCGTATTATCCTCCACAACCAAACCAATGCAACCAGCAATCCAAATTCCACCGATTGGCGCCTTATACGAATTGTCATGAACGCGAGAATTTTTAATCACACTCTTCACTTGCCCACTGTCATCAATATTCCCAAAAGAAATTCCGCCACCGTCAACTTCATAAATATCCAAATTATCAATCGTCACGCTATGTCCTGTTATCCGGTAATCTTCCGACGTCAAAAGAATTCCAGCGTTGATCTGGCCAGCTCCTTTTAGATTATAAATCGAGCCATCTTTGATTGTGATGTTATATGGCTTCCCAGTCGCACCGCCCACGCCCCAATAGAAGCTTATCCCATGATAAAAATTATAGAGCGGGTTGAAATCATGCAAACGAAAATTTTTAATTTCAATATTATACGCGTCATTTGAACCGGTATTATACCAAAGGATTCCGGAATAGTTCATTCCCGATATATCAATATTACTAATTGAAATATCATGTGGCCCATTCCAAAGACTGACCCCGCCATAACTGTTGGTCAAAGTCACATCAGAAATATTCACATGATGCGTCAAATCCGAAAGACCGATACAATGTGCATTATTCGCAGTGAAGTTTCGAAAGTCAAGAGCGGTGATATCTACATAACTTTTTCCACCCACATATATCCCAAAATTTTGCGTCCCGCCACCGTCAAGAATTGGATTGCTACCGCTACCATAAGCACCAAAGTTAATCGGATTACCAGCCGCGCCAGAATTGGGAACCGTCAAAGTCTCTCCATTCCAAACACTGCCTTTTTTGAAAAGAACATTATCGCCAGCCAAAAAAGTGGACGCATTAATCTTTTCAATTGTTTTCCAGGGCTGAGCGGCGTCAGTTCCCACATTCGCATCATCTCCCAAGGAAGAATCAACGTAATAATTAGCAGCAAAAGCATTTTTTCCAAGCACAAAACAGCTCAAAAATGCCACCAAAATAATCAACCTATTTAATCGTTTTTTAAACATATCAATATTCCCCTTATTTAAGCTATTTATTACGCTGGTAAATGAAATCAGCAACCAAAAAGCATAGCACAACTGTGAGATTTGTCAAGAGTAAAAGACACATAAAAAGGCCCTCGGAATGAATAATTCCAAGGGCCTCATTTTTCCAATACTCAACGGCACTATGAATAACTGTGCCGGAAAATTTCCACAGATTTACCTCTGACAAACCTTAGGACACCCTCCGGGCGAATTATTGCGAAAAGCGCACAAGCCAAAATAATCGAAACCACCACGACAATGCCAACTACGATAACAAGGGGGCATACGATCATTAGCTTGCAAAAAAAACCCAATTTACGACACTGCCCTGAGCATGTTCTTCTAAGCGCCCTGAAAATAATCATGGGCCTGAATACTACCACAAGCACAGCAGTGCAAGCTGCAGATGTCAACCACCCCATAAATACGAAGTGATTAAGGAAGAAGGCCACCACCGACTTCAGCGGGGTCAACTGCACTAGTGGTTTTTCCTTCTGGACGAAATAGGTCGTGACCGCATAGGCCACGAAGGTGCTAGCCAAAAGCAAAAGTGCTGCGTAAAAATATTCCATAAT
>CAIZXS010000018.1 GCA_903937035.1 uncultured bacterium | reverse complement strand
TAATCTTCAAGATAATGAAATTCAAAAACTGAATCAAGCACTTGCTCTCCTCAAAACAGACAATCAAGATCAGACCCAAATCACTAACCAAAAAATCAGTTCCATCCAGAACAATCTCGCAACAGCCGGCTCTCAAATTAATCTTCTTAGCACTAAGCTAAGCTCAGCTAATGCTCTGCTCTCTCAAAATAGTCAACCAGTCCAAGAGCTTCCGTTCTATCAATTCAAAAATGCAAGCAGTGAACTTTCCTCCTCTCTAACAGAGCAAGTGATTGAAAATAATCAATTCTCTGCCAAATACAGTGCTCCTGAAAATTTTCAAGAACTAGCTATCAATCTAGGTATCGCCAATCAGCTGGATCTCTCGGGCAAAGATCAAGGCCAATCCTATCTTGTTTATGATGTCTATCTTGAAGATAGTGCCAGTCTCGAAGATTTTCACACTGAACTGGGCAATATTCAAGATCAAAAAGAGATTGAATGGATCAGATCTAGCCATCCTTTCTTCCTTTCAGGTTGGAATCAAGTCAGGTTGCCGCTTACAGATGGTGCAAAGACTGGAGAAATTGATTGGCAGCATTTGAATTATTTTAGGGCCTATTTTAAGCTATCAGCTAATGCTAGTATTAAATTCAAAAATATTCGCATTGAAACCAAAGCAAGCTACGTTCCCTTGGCTCAAGCAATTGATGCTAGAAACTTGGATCTTTTAAATAATATTGATCAGGGAACTGCACTTAAAGATATTTTTGGTAAGTTGGAGATTCAGGCGCTGACGAATAAAAAACTGGATGACAATGTGAGTGAGTTGAGTCAAAATCTGAAAAAGATGCAGGATCAATTGGACCTGGTCCAGACTCAAAGTCAGGCCGTGATTGATTTCGCCTTAGCGCTCAATATGGATAATCTGATTTACAAAGATGTTAGCGGTAATGTCAATTTGGGACTTGGTAATTTAGAGGCAACGGAAGTGAAAGCCAAGAAGGTTAAAGCCGAAGACTATGTGGTTAGCGAGAACTCTGATCCTTTGAAAAATAATGTGGGATCGGTAATTATCCGAGTTGGACAGCAAGAGGTCTTGGTAAAAAATGAGAAAGTAATGTATGACTCCAAGATAATTGTTACACCGGTTGGATCAAGTCCGGTGAATTGGGTGCTCTCAGATAAAATTGACAATGTTGGTTTCAAGATAAAGCTGGATAAGTCAGTGCAGTTTGATATCGCTTTTGATTACTGGGTGATTGGTGTGGAGAAATAGGATCATGCAAAAATTGGCTTTTAAGGTGGGTGTTTTTGGTTGTTGACCAAAGATGCAATTATTGCTATAATTTCTGGGTTGTTTATAACAGTTAATTGTTGTAACAGGGGAAAAGGGGATTAAAGTTTCTATGAGTGAAGAACTGCCGAAATTGCGAGAAAAACTGATGTTTTTCTCGCTACTCTGTCAAAAGCGGAATAACCGCCAGAAAGGAAGCCCGCAAAAGGAAATTGCGAGTAAGACAGGAATCGGAAAATTGAATATATCGTCAAAAATATTGCCCGTGCTATGCTTGGTGCTGTTTTTTTCAGTTTATTTGGGAGAAAATAGTTTAACGGCTGTTTCTTCTGGGGATAATACGAAGACTGTTTTGGAAGAAAAGACTATCCAAGTGAGTTCGACGAAAGTGAAGCTTTTCAAGTTTGATCCTATGGAGAAGGTGAAAGCTGGTGTTGACCAAGTCCGGAAAGCGGAGGAAAAGGAGCGCCAAGAAAGGAATGCGAAGAAAAAAAAAGAGAAGGAAATCGTGGAAAGCGCACCGTTAGACAGTTTGGAGCTGAGATATAAAGAATTGGTGGCAGGGAGTCCCTTAGAAAAAATGGTTCCATTTTTGGCCAAGTGTGATCGTGAAACGGCTGCCTATCTAATTGCGATTGCTAAAAAGGAAAGTGATTGGGGAGAGCATTCGCCAAAGAAAGGCGGGAATGATTGTTTTAATTATTGGGGCTATCGGGGGACTTATAACCAAACTGCTTCCGGTTATAGCTGTTTTGACTCTCCAGAGCAAGCAATTCTTGTGGTAGGTGAAAGAATTAAAGAGTTATTGGACAAAAAAATTAATACAGCAGAGAAGCTGGTTGTTTGGAAATGTGGGTCTAGTTGTGCGGGGCATGATCCTGCAGGTGTGCGCAAGTGGATTTCTGATGTGGCACTGTATTACAAAAAAGTGAATTCATAAAATAATCTAGTAGAGACGCCCCGCTGGGGCGTCTTTTGTTATGTCTGGTTTTCTCAGACGCCCCAGCGGGGCGTCTCTACCGTCTTTTTGATTTTTACTGTATAATAGAAGAATGAATTGGCTAATTATAACGATAGTTGCATATCTTCTTTTGGCGCTGGAAATTATTCTGGACAAATTTTTACTTTCTTCCAAGCGTGTTTCTCATCCGTCAATCTATGCATTTTATTCAGGAACATTGGGCTTGTTCGCAGTAGTTATCGGACTTCTTTTCGGTGGTTTTCACCTAATCAGTCTGGGTAGGGTGGTTTTCAGTCTTATCTCCGGAATGATTTTTATCTACGGAATGCTCTCATTGTTCTTTGCAATAAGGAGAGGCGAGGCCAGTCGGGTGCTTCCAGTAGTTGGAGCAGTCATTCCTATTGTTACTTTTTTTCTGGCCGTCATATTTTTGCATGAACGTTTGGGTGCGCTTGGAATTTTTGGTATCGGCACACTTATTCTTGGCGGATTGCTTATTTCTTTTGAGTTGGATAAATTGGAGCAGCGCATATTCTTCAAAGGTTTTCGCGCTTCGCTTTTGGCGGGATTTTTCCTAGCCCTTTCAGCGACTATGATAAAGTCGTTATATATCAACGATAATTTCTTGAATGTTTTTGCCTGGACGCGGGCAGGAGCATTTTTGGGGACGCTTAGTTTTTTTCTGATTCCCACTTGGCGCCGAGCGATTCTGGGGTCACTTTTTAAATTCAAAAAACCCCACAAAGACAATCAAAAATCGGGCATTTCATTTGTTCTTGCGAAAATTATGGGTGGAAGCGGATCATTTCTCAAAGAGTTCGCAACCTCACTACCCCTGGCCAGTGTGACTATCGTGAGCGCCTTGGTATCAGTGGAATACGTCTTCATTTTCATTCTCAGTATTCTTTTTTCCGCCTGGGTACCGGAAGTGATGCGAGAAAAAAAGGACCTAAGAACTATTTTGCAGAAAATTTTTGCCATTATCATTATCGCAATTGGAATTTTATTGGTTTCACATACGAAGAGATAGGAAACTCATCCCCCACCACTTTTTTGCTTTTAGAGTTTTATTTTTTAGTGCACAATATTCAGTTAAAACAAAAAATAATTAAAATAATAAAAAATCCTGCCCTTATTGCAAATGCGAGCAAAAAAGTGGTGGGGGATAAAAAATGCAAAAAATAAAAAAAGTTTTGAAATTCATCCTTAAGGCGTTTTTGGTAGTTTTTGCTCTTGCCTCTGTCATATTCATTTTCTTTAACATTCCTGTTGTAAAGGAGAATAGTGACGCGAAATTGGGAGTGACTTTTTCGATGCGTTATGCGACTGATATTGGACTGGATTGGCGCGCAGCCTATCTTGCGACACTGGATGATTTGGGCGCGAAAAAGATCCGCATTCCAGTTTATTGGGATTTTGTGGAGCCGCAAGATGGGCAGTATAATTTTTCTGATCTTGATTGGCAGATGGAGGAGGCCGAGAAGCGGAACGCTGAGATTATTCTTGCGGTTGGACAAAAGGTGCCTCGTTGGCCAGAGTGCTTTATCCCCGAGTATCTTAAAAATGATGATACCAAAAGGAAACAAAAATTAGTTGAATTTGTCGGGGTTGTGGTAGAGCGCTACAAGAATTCTAAGGCTTTGAAATATTGGCAGATTGAGAATGAGCCATTTTTGGATTTTGGAATCTGTCCTACGCTAGATGTGAACTTGCTTGATGAAGAGATCGCTATGGCGCGAAAAACTGATCCTGGTCACAATATCATAATCACTGATTCTGGTGAGTTGAGTTTATGGGTGCATGCAGCGTCGCGCGCGGATGTCTTCGGCACTACGATGTATCGTACGATTTACAGTGCTAAATATGGTTTTTATACCTATCCGATCGGTCCACGCTTTTTTCAGTTTAAATATTGGATGAATAAGATTTTTGCTAGGCAAGATAATGCAATCGTGATTGAGCTCCAAGCTGAGCCATGGATTGCCGGATGGACAACTAATCAGAGTCTAGAAAAGCAATTTGAATCAATGAATGTTCCCCAGCTTAAAGAAAATGTGTCCTTTGCGAGAAAGGTAGGTTTTCCCGAAATTTATCTTTGGGGCGCTGAGTGGTGGTATTGGCTCAAGGTTAACCAAAATCATCCAGAGCTTTGGGACGCAGCAAAAGAGATGTTTCGAAATCAGTAATCATTGTGTCATCCTCGCACCCGTTTCACGAGTATAAACTCCGGCGGGGATCCAGGCACCTCAGACTCAAAGTATAGAGAAAGCGAATTACTAAAAAACAAGCCGTCTGTAGCATAAAGCCTAATAATTTTCAATTAGATTTTCCTGAAATTAAAACTAGTGGAATCTGGATTCCCGCCTTCGCGGGAATGACACCCACGCGGTCTCTTATATGGCAAGACAAAAAACTGGCAATCTTTTTCTGGTCTTTATTAAAACATTTCTGCTCTGTCTTTTGCTAGTATCTTTGGCGCTGATGTTTTTTTATGGCTGGCAATTCTATCAGAAAAGCTATACGGAAAAAGTTGTCCTGAAAAATGCAAAAAATATTGAGGTAAAAGAGGTGATAGAAATAAATTTTTCTGTTCCCGTTTGGAATGAGGATTATCGGACAAAAGTCAAAATTGTGCCCGAGGAAAAGGCTACTTTGAAATTCGATGCGGCGAAAAGAAAGCTGTCGATTACACCGGAAAATTTTTGGAAGCCAGAGATAAGCTATTCTATTATTTTGCCTTCCGGCAGAACGGCAATGCTGACCAGGATTTCGGAAAAAAAATTGGATTTTTCGGTGACAAATTTTCCCAAAATTAGACAGGTTTCTCCAGTCAATGATGCTAAGGACGTGGTGATTGGAGCAGAAGATCCAATTATTGTTGATTTCGACAAGTCAACTCGGGGTTATTTTGTGAATTTCGTCCTAACTCCCGAGAGCGAGGTAGTCTATCAAAATAATCCAGAAAAAACTCAATTCAAGATATTGCCAAAAAATAAGGTGGAAGATGGCGCGCAATATGCATTGAAAATTTCCATCAAAGTTGCTGATGATAAGGATGAAAACTACCAGTTGCTATATAGCGGGTCATTTGAAACTCTAAAAACCGCTCCAGTTGTTTGGGAAAAGGATTTCACTTTGCGTCTCGATCAAGCGAAAAAATATACTAAAGCTAAAATAAAAGAAGGAAAATATATTGATGTTAATTTGGCAACGCAGATAATGACTACTTTTGAAAATGGAGTGCTTTTAGATTCTCATCTGATCTCATCAGGGAAAAGGGGTATGGATACGCCGGTTGGCACACATAAAATCTATAATAAATTTCCACGAGCTTATTCTAAGGCCTACGGGCTATATATGCCTTATTGGATGGCAATTGTTCCTGATGGCAAATTTGGCATCCATGAGCTTCCGGAATGGCCCGGGGGTTATAAGGAAGGGGTTAATCATCTTGGTATCCCGGTTTCTCACGGTTGCATGCGTCTTGGTGTCGGTTCGGCCGAAACGGTCTATAATTGGGCGGAGATTGGCACGCCGGTGATTGTGTATTAGAATAGAGGTATAATTATTTAGGGAAAAAATATATGACTGGATTGTATGAAAGCTATAAAGAGGGAATAAAGCAGGAATCAGAAAATATTACCGGAGAAATTAATATTGACTTGGCTAGACCAAAACCAGTTAGTGTCGATGACGCCAATTTGGAGCGAGCCGGAGCAGAGGACATAGAAAAAGCTAACTTTAAAATTGTTCTCAAGAAAGAGGTTATGGACGGATTGGTTAAGATAAAGCTTGGATCGAATGCTGATTTGAATGGTATCGATGAAAAATCAAAGCAGGCTTTATATGGAAAAGCAGACAAGATCGCTTTGTGGGCGATGCCATTATATAAAAGTGGTGAAAAAAAAGATTTAACAGGCAAAGGAGAGGGGTTGGTGCAAAAATATTTTGAAGGCGACGAACCCACTCTGCAATAGTAATAGCTTACTTGTGATTATTAAAAAAACAACAATCCCAAGAAAGTTCAGTTATCTTTTGGCGCTAATTGTTTTAGCGTCATTGATTTTAATTTGGGTGTATAATAAAAAGCCAGAAAAGGAAATGATTGTTATCGAAAAAGAAAAGTCGGAAGAAATAATACCCGAAAATAAAACAGAGGCAGAAGTCATAGAAACTCCAAAATCAGAGCCAGAAGTAATCGCGGAGCCATTCTTCACCGAGACTACGGCGGGCGAGGAAAAACTTCCAAGAAAAATTTTAATTGACGTCCCATTTACTTCTCAGGCCCCGCTTAGCAAATGGGATGCTTACCACGAAGAAGCATGCGAAGAAGCTTCTCTTTTGATGGCGGAATATTTTTTAAAAAACAAAAAACTGACGCCAGCTATTGCGGAAAAAGAAATCCAAGCCCTCATCGCCTATGAAATAAAAAATACCAAGGGCTATGAGGATAGCACTGCCAAAGAAACAGCAAAATTGGGCGCGGATTATTACGGCCTAAAAAATTTACGTGTGGTCTATGATTTCACATCAGTGGATTTAAAAAAATATTTAGCGCAAAAAAAGCCAATTATTGTCCCTGCGGCCGGGAGACTACTTGGCAATCCTAATTTTACTGCGCCTGGTCCGCTCTACCATAATTTGGTGCTTGTTGGTTATGATGGCGATACAATTATTACGAATGACCCTGGCACTCGCAAGGGTCAAGGCTATAGATATGACATTGAAACGCTTTATGGTGCTATTCACGATTTTCCGGGTGATAAAAATAAAATAGAAAAAGGGAGAAAGGCGATGATTATAATTGAATAATGGCTCAAAATAGTTATCTTTTTGACTGCATTTTTGGGGTTTTCGAAACCGGCTTTAATGTGCTAATATGAGGATAGAGAGGAGGTGGAATTATGACAAAAAAGTATAGCGATATTTTAATGGGACTCTCCGTTCTAGCCGTGTTAGTCTCTGGTTACGATTCTTTGTTCAAAACAGATCTTTTTGGATTGGCCGGAACGCAGTGGATGTTAGTGGCTTTGATTTTGGCGGTTTATGGCGTGTACGCTAAGTTGCGGATGCAATAATTTTTTCTAAGCATATGGCTAAGGTGATT
This sequence comes from uncultured bacterium, assembly GCA_903937035.1. Taxonomy (GTDB): domain Bacteria; phylum Patescibacteriota; class Minisyncoccia; order Moranbacterales; family UBA2206; genus UBA9630. The sequence goes on along the minus strand of CAIZXS010000018.1, from coordinate 6,397 downwards.
GTTGATATCGAGACAGTCGGGTTTGACTTTGAGGCGTTTGAGCGAAAAACTCAAAAGTATTTGCTCAAATATTGCAAGAGTGATGAGGAGCGCGAGGAAGTGAAAAAAAAGCTGGGGCTTAGCCCGCTCACCGGTGAAATTGTAACAATCGGCATGTTAAATCCTGAGTCGCAAAGGGGAGTGGTGCTTTTTCAAAATAAGAACGAAGAAAAGATTGCATTTGAAGAAGGTGGCATAAGATATGAAAGCGGGACGGAAAAGGAAATCCTGGAAAAATTCTGGGAACTCATAAGGAATTATGATCAAGTGATCACTTTCAATGGTCGCAGCTTTGATTCTCCATTTCTTGCTTTGCGTAGTGCGAAGCATGGAATTCATCCAGCGAAAAATTTATCTGGTTATCGCTATGAATTTAGGGCGCATTGTGACCTCTTGGAACAACTGACTTTCTATGGTGCGACGCGTAGATATAATCTGGATTTTTATGCTAAATTTTTTGGCATAAAAAGTTCAAAGGACGATGGTGTTGATGGGAGTATGGTTGGTGAGTTATATCAATCTGGAAGATACCTGGAGATTGCCAGATATTGTGCGAGAGATCTCGCCACAACCGCCGAATTATATTTTTATTGGGATAAATATCTAAAATTTTAAATTTGCATGATAAAAGAAATCTGTAAAAAAGTGCATAAAAAAAAGATAGCAATCTTTGATATTGATGGCACGATTTTTCGTAAGAATTTAGCTTTTGAACTTTTGAATGAGCTTTCTTGGATGAAAATATTTCCCAAGGTCGTCAGAGATGAACTGATTGCTCTTTATGGTCATTGGCTGGACAATGAGGGAACTTATGAGGCATATCGCATTAAGCTTGTTGATTTGTATGAAAAAAACATAGCAGGTAAGAGTCAAGACGATATTGTAAAAGCGGCAAAAATAGTTGCTCAGTTTAACGCCAAGAGAACCTATATTTTTGCTAAAAAATTGATCGAGGAAATGCGTCCCGACCATATTATGCTTGTGATTTCTGGCTCGCCAATTGAGATTGTAAAAGAATACGCGGAAATTTTTAAATTTGATGCTTATTATGGTAGTGTTTATGAGCTAGATGGGGATAATAAATATACGGGAAAAACAATCTTTGAGCCGACACATGATAAAGGTGCTGTGGTGAAGCAGTTTGTGGCGGAGAATAATGTCTCGCTCGTCGGTTCTTTTGGAATGGGTGATACGCAATCCGATGCTTCTTTTCTTGATCTGGTGGACTTGCCAATTGCTTTTAATCCCGATTTAAATTTGCGAAAAATTGCCGAAAAAAAAGCTTGGCGGATTGTGGTAGAGAAAAAAGATATTATCTATGAGATTAATAATAAGAATTGATCCCCCACCACTTTTTCACTTTTTTGGGATTTAATTTGTATTCAATTCGTTTGGATGAGATATTAAAAATAATTTGATTAACAAGACCCAGCATGCACATCGCGAACGCGAGTGAAAAAGTGGTGGGGGATAAATATATGAATAAATTCGATGCCTATGTCTTCATGTTTGGGCCATTCATCCTAATTTTCTTTTTAATTTACTTAGTTTTTGATTATTTTGCCACTAATCCAAATACTTTTTGGAATAAATGGGTGCTGAAAACGCTTTGGCTTTGGTTGCCATTTTATGGCTTGCGCCGACTGATTCGGGAAGTAATTTTCAACTTAAAGAGGTAGTATGCTCTTGTATTATCCCCGAAAATACTCATCAAAAAACCTCGCTTAAGCGAGGTTTTTTTAAAAGTTCTTTATGCAAGATTTACTTCACTGACTCAATCAATTTAGCAAAAATTTTCGGTTCAGTTACTGCCATTTGAGAAAGCACCTTACGGTCTAGTTCGATTTTTTTATCAGACATGATTTTGATAAATTGGCTGTATTTTAGTCCCAACTCGCGAAGAGCGATATTGAGTCTTGTAATCCAAAGTTTTCGCATCACGCGTTTTTTCGCTCGGCGATCACGAAAGGCATAAGAGCCGGCCTTGATCACAGCTTCTTTTGCAGCACGATAATTGGAACTTCTTCTCCATTTAAAACCCTTGGCGTCTTCTAGCAGATTCTTTCTTCTTTTTGAGGAGGCCATTCCGCGTTTAATTCTGGTCATACGATTGGTAAATTCTAAATTCTAAATTTAAAATTATAAATTATATTATTATACTTGCATTCTTTTTAAAACATTTTTCTCATCTGCTTTGAAAAGTCTTTTGTCGCCCTTTTTCTCTCTGCCAACTTTTCCATTTTCCTTGGAGTTGTAGTGGTTTTGTCCGGTAGATCGGCGAAGCACTTTTTTGTTTTTCGTGATCTTAATTTTCTTCGCGAGGGCTTTTTTAGTTTTTAACTTCGGCATAAATTTGAATGTTATTCCTCATTAATTTAATTATATTTATTCTTCGTCTGGAGCAATGATAGCATTAAATCCTCCCGGATAGCGCTTGATTTCTTGTTCAATCTTATAGGGGATAGCGATCTCATGGAGAAATTGTTTTAGATTTTCGCGGGCCAAGTCTTGGTGAGCTTTTTCTCTTCCACGCATCGTGAGCTCTACTTTGACCTTTGCGCCTTTTTTCAAAAACTTTTCGGCTTGGGCTTTCTTAAATTCCAAATCATGTGTGTCTGTGCGCACTCCCAAGCGAATCCCTTTCACTTCTGATTTTTTCTGCTTGGATTTATTGACACGCTCCAATCGTGATTTTTGATATTGAAATTTTCCGAAATCCATAATCTTGCAAACTGGAGGCTGGGCATTTGGAGCAATCTCAACGAGGTCTATTCCGTCTTCGCGGGCAAGCTCCAATGCTTGGGCAATTGGCAGGACGCCAAGTTGCGCGTTATCAGAATCACGAATAACACGTACTTCTGGAACGCGAATCTGATCGTTGATTCTCGTAATTGGACCTTTTTTAACAGTCGGTCTTTTGTAGGGTGTTCTTCTTATGGCTTTGTTTTTAAATTATTAATTTATTTGTGGAGATGGCGAGAGTTGAACTCGCGTCCAAAATTATTCATCCAAAATATACTACAAGCTTATTCCGCCTTATTTCCCCGCCAAGGCGGGGTCGATCGAAAAGTGAAAGGCGAACAAAACCCCTTCAATCTATTCTCGGCTATTGTTTCGCAGATGAACGCCAAGAAAAGGAACATAAGCTAGCCCAATAATATGACACCGAAATTTACCCCTTGGGCGAAAATAAATTCGATGGCTTATGCCCTAGCTAGTAAAGACTAGTATTAGGCAAGAGCGGTAGCAAAGTTGACTGTGAAAGCGTTAGCAATCGCAGTTTTTGCTTTTGTTAGTAAGTTTGCACTTATAACTTTAATAGCGGTTTTACGAGCAGCCATAAGAGCTCGGCTTGCATATTTTAAACGTACAACCTGTCGAAACCAGGCATCCCCAATTCTGACACTAAAAATATTAGTGGCAAAATTAGTAATGTCTCATTTTTTAATGATTTTTCAAGGCCCTGTCGATATTCCGTTTTGCCTCTCTTTTAGCGATATCTTCGCGTTTATCAAACTTCTTTTTGCCTTTTCCCACAGCAAAAGCCAGCTTCAATAGTCGTTTCTTAGTATACAACCTAAGTGGCACTAATGTCAAGCCTTCTGTGCGTACTTTTCCAATCAGTTGGCGGATTTCCGACTTTTTTAAGAGGAGTTTCCGCGCTCTGGTTGGGTCGTTGATTTGCTTTAATCCTGCTTGTTTATAGGGCGTGATATAGGCGTTGGTGAGGTATAGTTCGGTGCCTTTAAGTGTTACGAAGCTTTCTTTAAGGCTCACTTGGCCAGATCTGACTGATTTGACCTCTTGTCCATTCAAAACCAAACCAGCCTCGTAAAGATCTTCGAGGAAATAGTCTAAGCCAGCCTTTTTATTGATTGCTAGTGTGCCCATAAACCTAGTCTAGCAATTATTTTTGCTAATTACAAATTAAAAACCCCGAATAATCGGGATTTTTATTGATTCTTGTTTTTTGTTCGCTGGTCTCTATTTTATGCTCGACTGACATATTCACCCTTTTCTGTATTGACGATAATTTCATCTCCGGCTTCTACAAAAAGGGGAGTGGAAATTTTTTTGCCTGTTTCTAATGTTACCATCTTTCCACCTGTGGAAACGGTATTGCCTTTGATGCCCGGCGGCGCTTCAGTCACTTTCAATTTCATCTTGACTGGCAGTTCGATGTTGATTGCATTGCCATCGAAGTTTAAAAATAAGACTTCCGTTCCTTCGGTCAGATAATCGACATTATCGCCCAGCGTCTCAGTGGAAAGAGAAAATTGTTCATAAGATTCGTTATCCATGAAACAATAATCTGTGTTTTCTTTGTAGAGAAACTGCGCTTTTGATTTGGTGATTTGAGCCTCTTCAACATGTTCAGCGCCCTGAAATGTTTTTTCTAGAACTGCGCCAGTAGTCAAATTTTTGAGACGAGTACGGAGAACTGATCCGGCTCGGCCAGTTTTTGACTGTTCATGATAAAGCACGGCAAATGGCATGCCATTGAGAATAATATTTTTTCCGGCTTTGATATCTGAAATTCCAATCATAAATATTTTTTATTTTTTGATTAAGACCTATCTCGCTACGAAAGGCACAAGTGCCATGATCCGGGCTTTTTTGATAGCGTTTGTGAGAATTCTTTGGTGTTTAGCACAAGTTCCATGTCGCTTTGGTGGATAGATTTTTCCCTGAGAATTCATAAAACGTCTGATGAAATAAGCATCTTTAAAATCAATCTTCTCAATTCTATTTTGGCAGAAATGACAGAGCTTTTTTTCTGGCGTGCTAATTTCATTGCTGTTGCGATTATTGTACATACTTTAAATTTAAAAACTTATAATTATTTACTGATTTACCTGCCGAAGCTTCAGCATAGGTAGGCTAAAATGGAACGTCTTCGATTCTAACTTCATCCTCCTCTTCATCAAGATTAATTGTTGGAATCTCATCGGCTGGAGATGTTTGTGGAGCTTGGTTTTGAGCAGGAGCGGCAGCAGGCTTGTCGTAGCTTCCGGTTGCAGGTGACCCGCCTTGACCAGCGCGCGATCCAAGTTGCATATTTTCTGCAACAATTTCAGTGGTTCGTCTTTCAATGCCGTCTTTTCCAGTATATTTTCGCGTAGTTAATCTTCCTTCAAAGTAAGCTTCTTGTCCCTTGGCTAGATATTGACCGGCAATTTCACCAAGCTTTCCCCAGAGCACAACATTGTGAAATTCTGTTTGGTCTTGCTTTTGTCCGTTTTTGTCTTTCCAGAATCGATTTGTAGCAATTGAGATAGAGGTGACAGTTTGCCCTGAAGTGGTGGTTCTGACCTCAGGATCTCTCGTGAGTCTTCCGACGAGAATTACCTTGTTGATATTCATAATTTTATTTTTACCGCCTGCTCGCTAATTAAATTAGCGGACATAGCAGAGCGGCTAATAATTATTGAAGATTAAAATTAACCTAGATATTCAAGATCTCTTCTAATTTTTTATCCAACGCCTGGGCATCTTCAGCTTTTTGAGTTTTCTCAGCTTCAGTTTTTGGTGCTACTACAACCTCCTCTTTTTTAGGTGGATTTTTTTCGAGCTCTTCTGCTTCCTTTTTCTCTTGGCGCATTTTTTCCACTTCACCTCTTTTTTCTTCTTGCTCAATTCGTTCCTCTTTTGTCTTTAGCTCAGGGAGTCCTGAAGCGTCGCTGATGATGAATCTCAAAACTCCAGGATGGATGTTAAGTTTTGTGATAATTTCCGGAACATTTGCTGGCTCTTCCATGGAAAAGCGCTTGGCGATGTAGATGCCATGAGTGTCCTTTTTGATCTTATAAGCCATCTTTCTTTTCTCCTGAGTAGCTTTTTCCTCAAAAACTCCCGAGTGGCTAGTGACAATTTCGTCCACATCGGTTTTGATCTTATCCAAGTCGAGTTCTTTGGAAACGCCGACGAGATAGAATAGTTCGTAACGCATATTGTGTAATTGGGAAAGTGGGAAATAGAAATCTCCAACTCTCTCAACTTTAGTGATTAGCAAATTAAAAACCGCCCCAGAATCGCCCCTGTGCGGAATTTTTGTGCTCTTATCCTAGTCGATTGGCCAGGCGAGAGAACTTCGGGGCTTTCTAGATTGTTTTAACACTATAGAGGATAACCGCGGATTAGTCAAATAGGCGACGGAGGCATGAAAAGGGGCAACAAATTTAATCAAATATAAGGTTGTTATTGAAGCTGCTTTGGATTTTCATTTTCCCCATTTCCATGCTAAAATACAAACATACCAACGAGGGAAAAAACTTTAAAACAAGCCTTGTGTTTGATAGAAAAAACACCAATAAAAAAAGTGAAACTACTGACTATCTGACCAATCTAAACCAACCGC
>CAIZXS010000017.1 GCA_903937035.1 uncultured bacterium | reverse complement strand
GATGCTCCGGTAATTGTGATTGCAGGAACTAGGGCAGTTACATTTGTACCAGCAGGCATAGTGAGAGCAATCGTATGTGCGCTCTCGTTAATCGTTGCTGTTCCGATTTGGTTAGGGATAGTGAAAGCTGTGATGGCTTTGACTGATAAGCTTACTAAATAATTGAGTGCACTATAAGCATTAATCCTTTTGCCACTAGCAGTCTTTCCACTCAAGCTCGCCAGCGAATCACCAGTGGACAAAATTACGCTTTTGACTTGCGAATAAGGGATATCCTTAAAACCAAGCATAAGAGCAGCAAGCCCAGCCACATGAGGAGCGGCCATTGAGGTACCAGTTCCAACAGCATAGCTATCAACTTCACTTGTAGAAATAATATGCTCACCAGGAGCAGCCACATCAACCTGACTAGCGCCAAAATCAGAAAATGAGGACAGCTCATCATCCATATCAACCGATGCCACACAAATCACATTGTCCAAATCAAGATCACAAGGAAAAAGAGGAACGTCATCATGAGATTGACTAGCATTTCCCGCTGCTGCAACAAAAAGTCCACCAGCTGAACGAAAACGATTAACAGCAGAATATTCAGAAGGAGAAAAAGTATCACTACCAAAACTGGCGTTAATCACTTTTGCCCCATTTTGAGTTGCAAAATCTATCGCTCTTATTTCTGAAGACACATAAAGATCAAACTTGAGCGCCATTATCTTAACATTGGGCGCAACACCAACCACACCAATACCATTATTTTTTTTCGCCCCAATTGTTCCTGCGATATGTGTTCCATGTATATCATCGGTGGCAGGAGAAGGATCCTTATCTTCATCAATAAAATCATATCCATGAATGCAATTGCCCAATAAATTTCCACTTTCGTCCTTGCAATCAGTTCCATCCCACATGTTATCCATCAAATCAGGATGCTGGTAGCTCACACCATCATCAATAACCGCCACGATAACATTATGATCTGCTCCCTCAGAAACATTCCAAGCTTCTGGCATGTCGATATCCGCGTCATTAGTCCCAGTATAATTTACTGGATTACCCTCTTCATCAGAAAGCGCAATTGTTTGCCCAGTATTATCAAGACCCCATAAATAATTTCTATACGTATCATTGGTGCCTAGATTCAGTTGGTGCAATTTATAATTTGGCTCCACATATTCCACATTGGGATCATTTTCAAGCTCGGCTATCTTATCCTTGACACTCTTATCATCTTCAATTTTAAAAAGATGTAAATTACTATTGGACACAAAGGACTGTTTTTTTTCTATATTTTCTCTAAATGAAATCCAACCAATAGCAACCTTCCCAAGGAAACTCTTGGGATCTATTTCTTCATCCTTGAATTTAACCAAGATTTCATTTGCCGCATATTCCTCCTCTGAAATGTTTTCCAAGTTAGAATTAATATCATATTGAGACAGAGAAGATTTTTCTTGAGGAAAAACTCCAGTAGCATGTGAATTCAAAGGAGCCAAAATCACAAAAAAAACTAAAGCGATATAAATTAGTTTTTTAGAAGTGTTCAATTTTTTTTAATTTAATTTCTTAATTCTTTTTTCTTTTATTTTAAACTTATTTTTCAACAAAGTCAAAACAGCTTACCAAACTATTTCTCATAATTAACATCTTCTTTAGAAGTGGCAAATCCTAGCAAACGACAAAGATAATATATACAAGCACATATTAGAAGTCCATAAAAAATTGGATAAAAATAGACAGGCGCATCAAAACTTGCGGGCATCACACGAAAATTAAGATTAATCAGACGAACCACGCAAAGTACGATTAAAAAAGATAAGGTTGTTATGCCCGGTCGAACTTTTTTTTGATTCAACCAAAATGCTAAAATCGTCCCGAAAAATACTCCGCATAACTCATAGAGCTGCGTGGGATGAACAGCGTGAACAACAAAAAGACTGGTTGAATTTTGCCCCAACTGATAGAGATGCGCTTGACTAAAATTAGGGAAAACAACCCCCCAGGGCAGAGCGGTTTCTTTGCCAAAACAACACCCATTCAAGTAGCAACCGACGCGCAAAAAAACAATTCCCAGCCCCAAAAATGGAGTATACATATCAGAAAAACGCCAAAGATTAAGTTTGTAGATGCGCACAAGAATCATTCCAGCTAGACCGCCAAGTAAAATTCCACCAAAAAGCGAGAAGCCACGAGAATCCAATGAACTGATCATAGCAGGATTTTTTTGATAATACCCCCAGTTAAGAAAAATGTTCAAGCCTCGCGCTCCGATTATGCCAAAAGCAACCATCACAAAAACTGCAATTAAATTTTTCCCCAGAGAAAAATTAAAGCTTTTTTTCCCATACCACAAAACACCCATAACTGAAATTAGCAACGCTAAAAATAGAAAAAAGGAATAAGCCTTGATTTCTATCACGCCAAACCCAAAATTAAACTTAGCCAATATTGGAAACATACGGTGATCAGCAGCACCCCAAATTGGATGGCTTCAAATTATTTAGATTTACCCTTAGACGCAGATAGGCTGGAAAGAATTTTCAAGACACCTTCCTTATAGCTAAGATTGAATGATCCAGCAGCGGTTTGAGTGGTTTCATCCTGCGACACCTCGAGACTCAACGTTCCTACTCCCCCTTTTTCTGACATCGTGGCACTAATCACACCATCGGAATAAGTGAATGGGATTGTCTTATTATCCTTACTACCATCAGATGAGAAAGCCATGTCCCCGCCAGTCTCACTGGTTGGTGAAATTGTGAAAGAAATTGGATTTACCTTGCCTTTCAGTTCCTCAAAATTAAAATTAAAATCGCAACCCTCATCTTTTGGCGCCTTACCTTCTGCAATTTGTTTTTTCAATTCATCGGAAAGAATCACATCATTGATCGTCATCGAACCATTCCACTTCCCAGCCAGTTCAAGCAACTTCGGAAATGGATCAATATTAAAACGATCTTTTAGAAATTTCTGATAAGCTTTTTTCCCCTCTGGCCCGGAGAACCAATAACGAGCACCTTGCGCGATATCATCAACGGAAATTTTATCAGTCATAATTAGACCATTCTTATCAGACAGATTAAATCGCCCAGTATCACTCATCATCTTATCGGCAAAATGACTAAGCACATCCAATTTTGTTTCATAATCAAATCCCTTATCAAGACCAACCGGTCCATTAGTTGAATCGAGTAAATTATTCTTCTTAAATGAATCGACTAGCATCCGCAAATCATCTTCTTGCTTTTTAAACTCAGCCTCTTTTTCCTCACGCGAAACAAACTGCCGGCGATATGATTCTTTGATTCCATCTCTAATCATATCCATCTGCTTTTCACTCAAAGGCGCCAGACCAGCATCTGCTCGCCCTTCATTTTCCTTTCTAATTGCTTCAATTTCAATCTGACGCCGAATACCCCGCATTTGATCCCAAATACTATTAAAATCTCCCTTATCAACATTATAGCCATAAAAAACGCCATTAGCACCGTGCTTATAGGCTTCATAAGCTGCTTCGACTTCCGAGCCCTTCCAACTCTCGATTTGACCATTAATCGCTTCAATCGCTATCTTTCCCGCGATACCGACGGTTGTTTTGTCGAGAATTTGTGACGCGATAATTTTTGCCGCATCCTTATATTGCCCCTCGACAATATTGCCTGCTGCTTGACTGATTGCTCCCACATCTTTGGCTCGCGAACCAAAATCGTCAGTATCAGCCGTTAGGCCTTTGAGTCCATCCTGAAGAGTCGAAGAAGGGATGATTTCCGCCATCTTTTTCCCTGCCAGAATCGCAATCTTTTGATTTAAATCTAGCACATCCCCTTTCCCATAAGCATCGTAGATATCCTTATAGTCATTTTCTTTCAAAAGCTCACCAAGAATTTTTCCCTTAATACTTTTATCGGAAATTCCCAATTTTTCCAGACCCATGTCAATAATCTTATTCGCCACTTCATCCGTTTTTTTATTGATATTGTCCCGAAGAGACTTGTCTAAAGTTTTTGAATGAATCCAGCTTTCCGTCAGAACCGTTTCGTCTTTAATTTTTGTCGCACCCAAAAGTGAAAGATGATACGTCTCGAAAGTAATCACGCCTTTATTTTCATCAACAGATAGTGGGCGGATATAGTCCCACTTTTCACCGTTATAATAAGCAACACGAAGAGTGGAAGTGCCTTGCGACAAATCAACCTTGCTGGTGTCAAACTTAAACGTTGCGGTGATCTTATCATTTAAACGCGCAGATTTTCCATTTGCTGTAATTTCAATCGGCGCTCCAATCGTATCAATTTCCACCCCAGGATAATTTGGAACACTATCAGGATTGGACAGAGATATTTCTGTTTCGCTTTCAAATGAATCTTTGGGAATATTTAGGGAGATATTATTCGTTTCTAGATTCCCCAATTTTAAGTCTTCTTTGCCACTCAACGCTTTTATTGGCTCGGCGATGGTCTTGTCATATTTCCACTGTGCTCCTTGAACCTCTTTTTTTTCTGGCCCAGAACCGCTATCTTTTTTACCACAAGCAGCAAGGACTGAAATCATCCCAAACAGCAATAAAGCCAGCATCATTTTTTTCATAGTTTTTTTATATAATAAATTATAAATACAAGCAGGTGGTCGAATTTGTTTGTATAAGCCTATTATAGTGTCATTTTTAATTTCGCACAATATCCCGATGGCTCTAAAATTAATTAAAGCCCGGCAGAGATTTGCCGAGCTTTAAGACCCAAGAAAAGAGCTAGCCTAGCGAACTTGCTGTAGTTTACTGATGCAACAGAAATGTTTCAGACGGTCCATGCCCCTGTCGAAGAGCTGATTCACTCTTTGCCGAGAAAGCGCAAGAACTGAAGCGATTTCCGAGAATGTCAATGCTTGACCATTATCATCTAGACCAAAATACATCCAAATGACTGATCTTTCTTTTGGCTTCAGCTTTCTGGAAACCATCTCCAAGCATTTCCGCTGCTCACTGATTTCCATTTCGCTGCAAGGATTGGACAATCCCAGATTCATAGCCCCATCATTAAATGGTATCCGTTCGATGGGCACTTCAGATTCCAACTTCGCTTCATCCAGCTGATAAAGCTCGGCAGGAAACAACTCTCTCGCGGGAATATTGAGATAATCGGCAATCCGATAGCAAATCTGTCGGAAACGAGAGCCATTCTTTACCACTGGTGATTTAGTGAGATTAATATACTGTCTCACCTCGCCTAATTGCAACCCCAATAGATCACAAAAGGCCTCCACTGAACCATACTGCGCAATAATCAAGTCTAAGAGCTGTTCATTGTGATAAATAAATCTTTTCATTCAAATCCCCCATTTTTGACAATAAATATGCCATTTAACGCTTAAACGGCAACCCTTCCCCTTGCACACAACTGCTATATTTCATGGTAAGAACAATACCTATATATAGCAGATTTACCTGGAAATGTCAATCTTTTTTGCTACACGCAACTTTTTCATCTGTCTCACTGATTCTTTGAATATTGCAATATTCTTCTTCACCCCATCATGGAGCGGTTTGTCATTTGATTTTTTCACCGTACTCAATTTAATTATTTGATCTTCAAGCGAAATCATTATTTTATCAAATATATCAAACTCGATCTGATTAATTTTTCCATCAATATCATAGCTCATTCCTGAAAGCAAACTTTTCAATTCGTCCGTAGATAATCCAATATAGAATACTGGGATATTTATAATGGGTTTTTTGACCAATTTCTGCTTTCCGGTTACTCCATCTTTTTTGAGTATCATGCCATACTTTAACATCGCCCCTCCATCCTGAGCAATTTTTAGAACTTTTTGAGTTTTTCCTATCTGCCGCTCCCCACCCACCTCGTCATGCACTTCATCAAATGCGCAAATTACATCACCAGTTTTTTTGTTTACAATTACATTATCAATCCCGTTGAAATAATCATCGTAGGTACAGGATCGCATAACTAAAAAATCCTCTCTTAATAATTTATAGAAAAGTGCGGTGATTACTTTTTCCAACTGAAAGCCTGGTTTTTTTTCGTTATTTCTCTTGAATTGCTCAATCACATTATCAATGATATGCTCATCATCCTTAATACCAAATTTATCAATGTAATACTCTTGTGTGTTCCGGTTATCAGCAGCACTTAGCGCGATGTTTTGTTTACGGACTTTTTCTCTGTCCGCATCCACAAAGGTAGATGTTTTCTCTGGCGTCTTCGCGCTAGACCTAAACGCCTCCATATCAATAGCATTATCAGGATTAAGTAGCGCTTGAGTTTCGCCAAGTTCCAAAAACTCAGCATTTAATTTTTGCGCAATCACGCTCATCATCCCATCCAACTTCTCCTTGAAACTTTCTGGACTTTTTGGCATTTGAAATGCTCCATTTTCCTTGAACATATTTTTTAAAAAAAATAATTATCCTACTTAATCCACTCTTCTCCAATCGCCTCTTTTGTCCTACATTTAAAAATCACATCCACATCGCACACAGCTCCCTCGCAATAAATTATTCCAAAAAGCTCAAGAATGTTAATCAATTTTTCAAATGACAGCGTCACCTTCACCTGCTCAAGCTCTTCTTTTTTCATCGGTAAATCCTCAAAAAACTCAATCACATTGTCCAATTCATAGTCTTCAATATCCAAATCATAATCCCCCGCCCGGATAGCATTCAAAATACGAATGTTTTTAAGAAAGTTGCGCATTGTAATTGAGAGAGCACTCAAAAGAGCTGTGATAAATAAGAAACCAAAAGTTATCACAGCCGGATCAAATCTCAAGGCGGCCACAATAATAACAGCGGAAACTATGACAACCGCCATAATGAATATATTGATGATAATATTGCCATAAAAATATATGGGGAATTGCCTGATCCGTTCAGTCAGCACAGACTTCAACTCAACACGATAAGCTTCTTTATTATCAATTTCCATAATTTTAATTTAGAGTTTGAATTTTTTGCAGATCCTTTTTCAACTCCGTCAAGTCATCAGCCAGAGGATTTTCTTTCCACGCATCCAGAATTGCCGTGATAACTTTCAATTGATTATCAATGATTTTTTCTTTCGACGCGTTGAAACGAGAAAACACGATATCACCTCCCCTGACATAATCATCCACCAGCTCTGTGACATTACTGAGGATATCAGCCGATTTAAGTAGGAGCGAATCATGCGAAAATTTTTCAATATGCAAAAGCGCTTCTTTTTTTCGTTCGTCCCAGGAAAGTTTTTTGTCCTTTTCTGTTACACTTAACACCAAATTTGACACCTCTTCGCCAAACCGATCAATAAGCATTTTCTCAGTGACCTTCTTTTCCGCCACACTATCTTCAATCGTATCATGCAAAATTCCGGCAGTTACAACGTCCTCACCGGCTCCTGCAATCGCAAGAACCATCCCCACAGTCAATGGATGAGAAATATAGGCAGTGCCCTTGCCTTTGCGTTTTTGCTTTTGATATACCTCGTGAGTCTTTATCGCAAATTTAATAGCCTTTTTAATTTTTTCGGAATAAATCATACGTTTTTCACTTATTTCTTTGACATTTTCCTGCTTCTGAAATTAGCATTAATTTCTGCGCCCTTCGCAATTTCTTAATCCGCGCTTCTTCTTTGGAAGCCAAGGAACGATTTTTGAACTCCTGCACATACACCACCTTGACCGGTCGACGTGAAGCTGTGTATTTCGCACCCAACTTCAGCGTATTATGTTCAATTGTTCTGCGCCCAAGATCCGTCGTAATACCAGTGTAAAGAGTCTTATCCGCGCATTTGAGCATATAGAGGTAATACATACTAATTTACCCCACTAATATAATTATAAACCAAATAAAGAAAAGCGCTATTTTGAATGATTAGCAATGGAATTCCAACGATAAAATACCATTTTTGAGTTTTATGTCGAAAGACAAACATGCCTAAATATACGCCAAGACTACCAAAGGCGGTCGCCAGAAAAAAGAGCACCCCTTCTGAAATCCTCTGGGCATTATTTTTTCTTGATTTCAATTTATCCCAAAACATCAGGAAAAAAGCCAGCAAATTCATTACTAGAAAAAATACCACGATAATCATTGATTGGTTATTCAGTTCCATCTTAATCTAGAAAATCATTAAACTCAGCGATATTTATAAAATCAATGCCTGCATCAGTTGCTGCTCCACTATCTGAGCGACTATCCCCAATCAAAAGATATTGCGAACGAGCATTCCTTTCGTCATATATCAACGCAAAACCGACTGCTTTCGGCTTCACATATTCAACATCATTGCGGGTAATAATTTTTTGAAACTTATCGGCAATCTCAAGCTCGCGAAGTATCGGCGCCACAGTTCTTCTGTCATTAGACGTCCAAAGATATAGTTGGGCAATTTTTTCAACTGACTCAAGTAGCGGAAGCGCAATCGGAGACAATTCGTAGCCGGAATAGTAGTCTTTTTCGATCCGATAATTCAGTGCCACAATTTCATCTCTCCCCGCTTTTCCGTATTTTTCAATATACAAATTAACAATAACAGCATAATTAAAATCTGGCTCATTTTTCGGAGTTAAATCACTTGCCGCGAAAAGCTCATCCAATTCTTTTCTCCACGGCGTCCAATCAATAAGCAATGTACAAAGCGTTTCATCGAAATCAAAGATGATGTGCTTTTTGTTATTATCAATAAGATATTTTTCAAATTGGTCTTTTTTAATAATGTTAGTTTTAGCTATTATATCTTTATGATGACATTCTAGCATTTTTTTGGCAAATTGATTTTTTCAGCACAATAAAAAATACTGCCTCGCGTGACAATGATCACGAGGCAGTAAGTTGCAAAAGATTGCAGAAAACTAATTTGTTCGTCTTTTTTGTGGCCTAAAACTACCATTCTTGGTTTTTTTCTGCTGGCTAACACCCTTCTGTTGGCCATTTCCGCCTGTCCGAATAGACGAATTAACATCCGCATTCTTCTTCATAAACTTTTTTCCCATGGACTACTCCTTTCTTCATATTTGATGTTGAATAGAGTTAAACTACGGGTATAAACAAAAAATTAACAGAACCAATTAATTCTGTCAATCTTATTCTCGCTACTCCACATATGCCAGCATTATTTTCTCAGTCGATTTTCAATCCACCATTTTTTGATGATTGGCAAAGATTGAGTGGAGAGAAAATAGCCCACCACCGGAATCAAAGCATCTTGCCAATACTTTACCACGCCAATCATATACATGACCAAAGCAGCAATCAGGTAGGTCATGATGACAATTGAGGCCACGCGAAAAAAACTCGTCTCCCAAGCCTTGTCCGCTTCAACTTTTTGGTTTCGCTTTTTTATTTCTAAAATTTCTTGTTCGTTTTTTGCGATTCTAGCTTCCATTGAGTATTTTTTGATTTATATAATTATACTGAAATTATAGCATTACAACAGAAATAAAAAAACAGGCTTCGTGTGCCTGTTATAATAGAAAACCGCCTAAAAATTTATGACGGTTTAGAAAGTTCTGGATATTTTTCCAGCGGAGATTATTCCACAATCATCCGGTTAATTCGAGTTTAGAACATGTCAGTGAAAAACATGCTCATAAGAGGATTCTGGCCTATCAATTTCTCGATTAATTTCTGGCAAAAAACCTTCTGATCTTCTGTCTTTTTCCTAATCTCTCCAAGAGAGTTCAAGATGGCAGATTCATCATGCTCAGGTGAATTGGCCATATCGAGAATTCCATTCAAATCCCCTTTCAAGCCCGCAACCTCCTCGGATCTCAAGCGAATTTGCTCAAGTTCACCTTCGCTCAAAGAATATTTTTGCCATTCAATCAGATGGCAGAGGAAGTCATGACAGAAATTCTGGGTTCTTCTGATCCATAAAACATCTGGCAAGAGCTTAGCTTGAAAAACAAGCTTACCCAGCGATTGACCCAGTCTCTCATTGGATTCTTGGGCGGCCTCAAGATGTTTATCAAACTCTTTCTGCTGATCTGTTTTCAAAAAGTCAAACATGATGTAACTCCTATAATAAAAAGTGAAAGAACACTCCTTTTGTCATGGAATCATTCCATGAGGAGCTGAAGCGAAGAATACGACCAAAAAACCTATCTGTCAATAGACATGTAGATATTAAACCAAGCTTCTATTTCTCAAAACAAGCTTATCCCATCTAAGACACAATCAAATGACTAAGCGCCAGTCCCATGTAGTATGGCCAAAGCACAATAGCAAAGAGTCCCTGCCAAAACTCTAGGTGTAAAAAACCAATAGTGAACAGCCACCCAGCAAACCAAGAAAAGGCCGTAAAGCCATGTTGCTCGATTTTTATTTTTTCCATATAGTTAAATATAAAAAAATTAATTAAAGCGCGACGTAGCCTAGTTGTTCAAAATGATCTTTGATGTCAGCATATTTTTTCCCCGCCAACGTTCCGCCGGCAATAGTCCTATCTTGAGTCATTTCCACCAAACAAAATTCCGGCATTTTGAATTTTTCTTTTGCAGCAACATTTTCGAATTCAATGTCCACGAGAACAAGACCATTGAGAGCCTCTTCAAAAACGTCCACTTCAAATGTAACGCCATCATAAGGGTAATAATATCTAGTTTTTACTACAATCTGAGCTGAAAGTTTTGCAAGAGCCTCAAATTCATCGATGTCGAGCGAAATTGTTTCTTCCAGCTGACGTGACGCGTCAATGTCATCAATTAGTCGTTTTTTGGTAAGCTCCATTTTCTCTCCAGATTTTCTCAACCTTAGCACTGGATGACTACTTTCAAATGGAAGATAGCGATCAATAATTTTCTTCGCTGGGCAATTCAACAGTCCGTCGGGAATATATTTTGCCAAATAGGTCAGCTCAAGTTCTATCATATTTTCATGCTAAAAAATTTTTTTCTTTTTATAGATTGCGCACCTCTCTTAGTCATCTCTTCGGCATAGACCCCATATCCCCTTTCCTTAATCATAGTAATTGAAGCCTGCCTATTGGAACCAAAGATGAAAGAAAATAGCTTAGAAATCATGTTGTTAAACTTTTTGCATTCAGATGCGCTCGCATAGACTTTGCAATCAGCGCAACTCAGCCTGCCGCCTTCAATGCAACATTTGCGCACTTTGCACCAACTCGCCTTCTCATTTTTTTGGCAACCCGGGCATTTACCAATCTTGTACGCTTTGCATTCACCGCAATAGAGTCCGCAATAAGCAATTAGATTTTTGTTGGGTGTTTTTTGGTCCATAAATTTTGTGAATAAATTATTTATCAGAGCCATTATTCAGTTATTGCGTTTTTTGCAACAGGTGTTTTTATCAAAAAATACTTGACATTCCAATGAAATGGGCGTATACTCCATCTATTAAGACGAAAAGGGATCCAAACGGTGCCAGTGCCTAAGGAGCCCTTTTTTTATTGCTTAATCTTATGTTTAATATCTTCCTTGTCCAAATAATCAAAAAATTCTGAACCAAGCTTCTTGTATAGTGAGGAAGCAAACTTTTTATTGGGAAACAAAACCTTCCTGAATTTCTTCTCTTCAATTAAAAAATCAACCATCCTTTTATAATCCCCATCACCTGAAACCAGAACAACTCTGTCGAATTCCTCATTTTGATAGATTTTTTTCATGATTGAAAAAATTATATCAGCATCCACATTTCCCTTCTTCTTTCCAATCATAGCGGCATTATGCTCCCTAAAAACAAGAACGAAGCCAGCTTCTTGAATTTTTGTATATAAATCTCTTTTTTCCTCAATCACAAAACCCAAGAAATAATATGCTATCTCAATGTGATATTTATCTTTTAAAAAAATTCTAAATTTTTTGAAATTTATTTTCCATGGATCCCTCACTGACGTTGTACCCATATGGAGGTTTTGCCCATCTATGAAAGCATAATTTTTTTCTCTAGCCATATATTTAGCTTGAAGAACTTTCGCACCATTTTGATCTTTTTTATTTGGCATGATTTTAATTTATCCTATTATAATGATATTATACCACTATAATAATTTCCTAGCAAGTTCTCATTACTATTCCTTGGGCCACCCCCAATGCCAACTTGGTTTCTCTCCCTTTTTATAAGTAACAAAAAATAAGGCAGCGGTCAATAAAATGACGATAGCAAGAAAAGTGTATGGCACAGCGTCCTTTGGCGCCGATTGGTCAATTGTTTTTGTTGCCGCGATAAGTAGTGCCACGTAGACCACAATCACTAGCCACCCTTGCCATTTGACCGGTGTCCAACCCCAACCAAACATTTTTTGCTTAAACCAAAGACCTTTCGGATTGTCTTTGACGTATGCGATGTATCTTTCAAACATATTTTTTTTATGTATTAAATTTACGCCAAAAGCGAATCAGCCTCGGGCTGAAATTACGCAATTATTTCCAATTCAAATAGGTAATCGTGAGTTGCAGCGCGGTGGCGAAGGCGACCCAGAGGAGATATGGAATTTGAATGTAGCTGATCCAGCGTGCGTGAGGATAGATCGCCACCATTGCCCAAATGAGAGTGGCCAACACCAGCACGATATCAATGGCAGACAGAAGATTGTTTTTTAGGCCAAATTGCAATGGCGTGAAGGAAAAATTGAAAATCAGATTGAGCACGAAAGGCAAGACGACCAGAAAGGGAATTTGTTTTTTGACAAACATCAAAAAAACTTTCGCGAAAGAAATAGCAATCAAAGCATAAAGAAAAGTCCACACCGGACCAAAAAGCCATGATGGCGGCGACCAGGTAGGCTTAATCAATTGCGAATACCAACTTTGTGCTTCATTCATAGGTTTTTATTTTAAATATTTTTTAATTTCTCGATCAAAGTCAGACTGATAGAGCCTATCTTGTATTGGGCGATATTTTTCAAATTCACTTTCGGCAAAAGCTTTGGCAATTTCCGCGGTTACTTTTCCGGGATTTTTCAAAATTTCTTCATCATTAAACTGCAAAAATATGTCCAACTTTTGCGCCCAATCTCTCATTGTCATGGGAATGCCTTTTTCGGCTTGATGTTCCGCATAATCAAGGTACATCGTCACGATGCGGTTCAAAGCTTTTATCTCTTTTTGGTCCAGATAATTTTTGGCCACAGAAACGTCTGATTTCAGAATTTTACCTTCCGGCGCTTTTTTCCAAGTGGAAAGTCCCATGCGCTCTTTTTGATGATTGGCTCTTTTCACAATCAACTCCGCAGCCGTATGGCCGTGAATCGCATAGTGCAGTTTGTTTTGGACAGTAGCAAAAAATTCCTTAGTAATCGGTGAAGCGAAAGCATAGTCCATCGCTGTGGCATAGATATCAGTGATTTGCTGATAGAAATTTCTTTCACTTTCGCGAATATCGCGAATTTCTAAAATCAAATCCTTGAAATATTGCTTGCTCAAATAGGCTCCGTTTTTCAACCTTGCATCATCTAAGACATAGCCACGAATGGCATAATCTCTCAGCACTTGCGTAGCCCAACGCCTGAAATCTGTCGCCTTCTCCGAGTTTATTCTGTAGCCAAGCGCAATAATGACTTCTAGGTTATAGTGATTTACGTTATAATTCTTTCTGTCATTGGCAGTTATCCGGAAATTCCGGACAACTGAATTTTCCACCAATTCTCCTGATAAAAAAATATTTTTCAAATGCTCATTGATTGTGCGCACATTTATATTAAAAAGTTTGGCAATCAGTTTTTGCGTGAGCCAAACATTTTCATCTTCCACTCGCACTTCAATGCCATCCTCTTTCGCCTGAGAAGTAAAGATCAAAAATTCCGCCGTGCTGTTTCTGATTTGGAGTTTTTTAGTGTCTTTTTTCATAAGTTATTGCCTTAGCTTATCATACTGATACTGTATCATCATTGTAATTTCTTGGCAAGCTTTTATTTTTTCCTTATCTTTGCAATTATTTAGTTGGTGCAAATTTTGCACATACCAATCTTAGGCTAACTTTTTTTGTCTTTTTTACTTTTAACTAGTTCCATTTTGGAACCAGTTGCCCGTCTCTTTGGTTCATTTTTGAACTGTTGCATTTCTTGCAACAGTTGCGGTTATCTGTGAACTTGTAAGCATTCTTTACAAGTTGGGACCTCCTTTGGAACTATTTTTGAGCTATCCGGAAATTCCGGATAGTTGAGATTTTGCATTATGCATTTTCTGCATATCACTTTTCGAAGCTATTTTCTAATTTTTAAATGATACAATTATCATTATAATAAGTTCTCCGCAAGTACCTTTTGGCTAATTCTGCCTACCCTAACTATTTCGCTGGATACTCCTGAAAAAGATACTCGCGATAGATTTTGAGAAATTCGGTCAGTAATTTTTTAGCCTGCTTGGCTTGAGCTGAGTCTGGAGTGGGAATTTTTCCAGTCGAGCGAATCTTGAGCGCTTCAGCCACGATGTTGAAACCGGTAAAATCGGGATAATATTTTTCCAGTGCGCTAGGAATTTCGTTTTTAGGCACAAAAACTCCTTTCGCTAAAAGCAACATATGCGATAGACTAACGACACAATTCACCCAACGTTTCGGATTTTTCGCCAGCACAATATTCCAATCAGGATCAGAATTTGTTTCATGCAGATAATGACAGCGCAATTCACAATGTAAATCGCGGGCAAGCAAAGAGCGAAGGGGCGGGATCAGGGGTACCAATTTCTTTCCCGCCAGCACTCGACAATATGCCCGAATGGCGATGAGCCACAGCGTATCAACGTATCGATCAGTCTTTTCACTACCTTTCGTCCGCGCCACGAAACTTCGCCAAGGTTTGGCAGCGATTTGGATTGGACTGATGCCATATTTTTTCTCCAACTGGCTAACATCAATCACGGGAACTTTTTTCCGGTCATTTACTAGGATAATAAGGTCGTAATCACTCCAGCCTGGAACAGCATCAAAATTTGCACAACCACCAGTGGCCAAAACGGAAACGAGATTTTTGCCCAATTTTTCCCGCACCAAAGGCACCAGTTCACTTTCCAAATCAAGAATTTTTTGCTTGATTAGTGATTGTTCGAGTGTTTGTTTTTTTGGCTTTGCTTTGTTCATATTTTTGTGTGAGTTTACCATGTTAAATTGTTTTTTATTTAACTGGGGTAATTAATTACTTAATATCCCCCATGTCTGGTTTGTCTTTGACAAACTCAGCTGGAAATCCCAATGATTCAAAATATTTAGTCATGCGCATACAGGCGAATTTTTCAGTTGAATAGTGAGAGGCCCCAATCATCCGAGCACTTGTCTAACTCAAAATCAATTTCTAAT
Organism: uncultured bacterium; assembly: GCA_903937035.1. Lineage (GTDB taxonomy): Bacteria > Patescibacteriota > Minisyncoccia > Moranbacterales > UBA2206 > UBA9630. Next base: position 89,618 of record CAIZXS010000017.1, on the reverse strand, counting down.
TTTTGATACAGCTCATTAGCGTTTATGGTTTTTGTGTATGCTTACCCCGTTAAATTGTATTTTTTATTTAACTGGAGTAATTAATTCTTTACTTTATATTTTTTCATAAAATTTTAATATCATTCTTTAATACAGGCAATGTTAACCTTATTTCTTGGAGTATTTCCAAGTTCATAAAGTTTAGCTGCACAACCAAATGGGTGTTCATCTATAATACCATCTACCCCATTTACTTTACAAAAATACATCTTATACCCTTCCCTGCAATCAACATACATAAGATCTGCGGGGGAATTAAAACTTACACTCACCCAATCTTCGGCTGGTTTCAAATATCCCACATCTTCCCATACAAGAAAGGCTGTTACTTGATGCATCATTGAGCCATCTCCTCCAACTTGTATTACTTCTCCGCCATATTTATTTACCATACTTACATCGTCCCACGGCACTTCCTTGGCAGGAGAAGTCTCATGTTCTAGAGAATTGGGTTTTTCATTTTCAGCTTTTTTCAAATATTCTTCTGCTACTTGTTTTTGCACTTCTATTCTTATTGTTTCCTTTTTCAGTAACCACAAAAATAAACCAGTGACGATTATTGTTAGCGGTATTATGATTATACAAAGAGAGTATTTTTTCATTTTATCATTCCTTAAATGACCCGATTACCAAGTTACCAATGATTTTTGGAATCAATGTGTCCCATTTATGTTTTTCATCTTTCATGTCTATGCGCAAGCAATTAATTACGTAATAAAAAATCTTGATGAGATTTGCCTATTCAGAATAATGTCCCTCTTTTTTCGAGCTAACATTAATATAATCAAGTTTTCGAGAAACGCTCTTGTAAATTTGTCTTTCATATCCGCTAAATTTATGCAAAGAGATTTATTTATTTGGATATTATAAAAATCTAAAATTTCAAAACTAATTTCATGCCTATCCTTTATTCCGTTTTCCAATATTTTATTTAACCAGATATTAGTTTTCTGATCAACTCCGGGTTTTGTGTAATGACGCAATCTTCTTTGAAGATTTATAGTTTCTCCAATATAAATTTTCGTAGATTTTTTTTCTTTCAGTTTCCATCTATATATCGCTGGCTTTCGATATTCTTTCGGAAGAGAGCATTCGTTAAATTCATTAAGGTTTTTAAAAGTTTTCAGTTTTATCCACACAGGAACAAACTTAGCAACGTCTATTTTTTTTCTTCTTTCCATGTTCATATGTATGTAATTGATTACGTAATTCACGCCCAATCCTCCGCCAGCATCTCTGCCTGCTTCAAAACATTTTCCGTAGCAATTTTTTGCATGTCCGGTGGATAGCCGAATTGATTCAGCGTTCTTTTGAGCATTTCCCTGCATTTCCATACCAATATTTCAACCTGTTTTCAGGAATAACCATTGCTCCATAAGGAACAGTTTCAATTGGCTCATTAACATTCACTCCGTCGGTTTTCATGGATTATTTTATGTAAGGGATAGATTGCGTAATAAAAAATTATTTACCAAAAGACACCCAAGAGATTATCATCAAAACCACAATGACCACCAAGATAATAATAAGCGTCGATGTTTTTAGGGGTTTTGGGTTGAATTTTTTGAGAGCACGATCTGAGAGGGCTTTCATCAATATTATAGCACCTTTGGCATTAAGGGCTAATATGAAAAAACCACGCTTATTTGCGTGGTTTTCTATTCCCAATAAAGAAAGTTTGGATTATTGACAAGATTTTTGAAGCTTCAATTCGTGATATTTTTTGACAATGGCTTTTTGATCTTTTGCAGATTCTCTCGCTGCTTTCGTGACTGCCTTTTTTTGCTTTTCAGCACTAAAAAACTCCTTCAAGATTACTTGTTTTGCCTCTTCTTTGTTATTTTTTTTGGATTTAGTAAATATATTGTTCCACATATGATTATTATACACCAGGAATTAATTTTAGTAAACTGTCTTTTGTGTAAACAGGAAGGGATTTATTATTATAGTGCTTCTTCAGAAAATTGTCAATATCTTCTATATTTAGCCGAATTTCTTCAACTTCATTATCCCGATTTTTGACTATACAATGAAGTTTTACTTTATTTCCAAATTCTTGTTTTATTTTTTCGACATTTTTTCTTGAATCAAAGAATTGTTCGACAAATTTTTCTTTAACAATATTTCTTCCTTCAAGACATTCCCTAGCTCTAGTGAACTCCCACGCTACAAGTGGATCCAGATAAATATAGAATATCTGCACATCCCTTCCGACTCGCAAAGATTTATTCACTAGCTCCTTCATTGTTTTGTAATTTGCAAATGTGCCATCATGCAAGAATGAGATACTATTACTGAAACAATACTGCCTAAGAATATCCAAACCCTTATTGGCGGCTTTTTGCACAATATGCGCATTTCCCACGGTGCAATTTTGAATATCGGTTTTTTGATATTGTGGCAAAAAGTCTTTTATCTCATCAACATCAATTCTGATGAAAAATGTGTCCACGTCTTCGATATTGATTCCCATTTTTTGTAAACGATTGATCACTTTTTGATTTGTCTTGTCAATTTTTTCTAGCATATAGCGACGAGAAAATTCTGTCTTGCCGGCACCAGGCGATCCTGCCATAAAGAAAGTTAGCAAGTCCAACCGCATTGGTTTTTTGCTTATGATGAATTTTTCAATCAATTCGTCTTTATGAGACTTGATATAATCGATTGCTTCTTGCTGAGTTTTTAATTCCAGCTCATTTAGTTCCATAATTTGTTTGTTAAATTCTATTCTTCAAACGCCTCATGCAAAATCGATTGTTCTAGTCGTAAAAGATTAGACGCAGTAGATTTTCGATGCGCTTGCAACTTTTTTATTTTTTACGCCAACACGTCCAGCCGCACTATGATCTTTCTTTGTTTAGAATAAGTCATACAAATCTTGCGCCAAGTCTTCTCTTGTTATAATTTCAGTTACACTAACAGCCCAGCCATATTCTCCATCTTTTGTAGAAATTGCGGCTAAAACATTATCAAAATCATTTGGATACCTTTCGATATACCTCTTTCCTTTTTTGTCTTTTACCCTTTCAAATTTCACCAGTGGAACTCGAACTCTTCTGAATTTTTCATAAACATTTTTCACTTCTATGTGCTTATCAAGTTTTTTAATATTTCTGATTAACTCATAACCAGCGATAACCCAGAGCCGAGCATAAGTGGCATGCCTATTGAGTTTAAGCGCAGACTCAATAGAATTAGGATCATTATTCTTAATACTTTCTGATTCCACCACTAAATCCAGATCCACTCTTCCGAGAGACTGAAAATCATAAGCAAGCATTGGGTTTTCTTTTAATCCCGGCAGCTTGTGTGATTTATTGACCCATCCTTTAATATCTCTCATTATTATGTCTCTTACTACAATTATTTATTGCTCAAACGCTTCCTTCAAAACCGCTTGTATCAATCTATCGGCGATTTTTTGGTTTTGGGAAATTTCCGTTTCCAGCTATTTATTAAAAGCCCTATATAAAATCGATTGTTCCAGTCGCCGAAGATCAGCCGAGGTGAATTTTTGATACTCTTGCAACTTTTTTATTTTTTCCTGCAGTGCGTCCAACCGCGCTACGATCTTTTTTTGTTCAGACAGAGGTGGAAGTGGGATTTTTATACTTGCCATAGCGGTTTGATTTATTCCTGCTTGACCAACCCATCTCGTGCACATGCTCTCAAATAACCCATCTCTCCAATATTTTTTAAATATTAATAACAACCATTCCGGCATAATTTTTTTATTATCCAATCTAACGCGAGTAATATGATTACTAAATGCAAAATCTAAATCCTCATGAATTAAGATGGTTTTTCCAACAAGCTCCTTGCTATTAGTGTTATTAAAAAGAATGTCGCCCTTCTTAATACTGCTAGACTTTGGATTGATCAATTTCTTTGGGATTTTAACTGTTTTTGATAAATTTATTTCACCGCTTAGGTCAATATTATGAGTTCGAAGATGTATGATTCCATTGCTAATTTCGTTTGATTTTCCGCAAGCAAAACCAGATTTTATCTCAAGAGCAAGATTTCCTATTTCTTCTTCTGGCCATTTTTTTTCTAACATCTGCTGAAGAGATGCGGGAATCAAGGCAGCTGCGCCATCCAACGCTTCAACCCGCAACCGCTTCGCCTCTTTCACTTTCGCCAACAACTTTTCCAACCGCACCAGAATTTTCTTCTGCTCGGAAAGAGGAGGAAGCTTGATTTCTATTTCATACACTCTGTTTCTATTGATACCTGGCTTAACGCCAACAGCAAACTTTTGCAAATTCAAACCCTTTAATAAATAAAAAGCGTAATCGACATTAATTTTGTCGTTTCCCAAAACATAATACGTAACATCGGATGGCCAGAATTTACCAGACACTCGAGTTAGCTCACCAGCAGATCCCTTTCGACCGACAATAATCGCTTCACCATCAATAAGAAATTTATCCGTATAATCAAGTATTCCGTTTGCACCATAAAACGGATATTTCCCATCCGCTTTTCGCTCATACCTAGAAATACCCTTGCCATAACAAAGTTCAATAACTTCTCCTAGTTTTTTTGCCGGCCAGTCAGTTCCCATAAAATTTTTTAACCTCCTCCATGTATTTAAGTAATTCTTTAGGTAAGTTTTTTTTATCCAACAAACACAAGTAATTAATTGGCTTAAAATTCGATAACTTTCCACAAATTTTCTTACCATTGAATAATGATTTCCAGTTTTTTAAGGCGTCATCCCTCATGCCTTGCATGACAGCGGTGTAATTTCCATCAGTCCCACGAAACACCAATTCTTGATATTTAAAAAATCTATCAAATAATTTAGCTTTATCAGAGGCCTTAATTTCAAAAGCACTTTTTATCTCATCAGCATAAGTCTCCCAAAAATTATTATCAAATCTAGGTTCTTTAATAACTGCAAAGTTCTCAACTTCGTGTACTGGCAAAAATTTTAACTTATAATTTATGCTCCTTGTTTTATCTTTAATTTTGGCCTCTATTTTTCTAATTTGTTTTTTTGTTAATCCATCTCTGTCAATTTCTCTAAAAATCTTTGGTTTGTACTCAGGATCTAGCTTTTGCTGTTCGTGAGCCCAGTCTTCTATATTTACTGTCGTGCAACCATTCGAAGGCATAATTTTAATATCCGCCAGGCCAAACATTTTTAGCATCTTCCTCCAAAACTTTATGGCTTCTTGTGAAGAATCTTCGCAAACAAAAACTTTCAGTGGGTGAGTTTTCAATAGGGCATTATATTTATTTTCAAATTTTATCTTGGATTCATTTAAAATTTTTTCTTCTTCAAATAATTTTTTAACGGCGGCCTCTATTTCCTTCGCAAATTCAATGAAGTGAAGCTCCTTGGATAGTTTTTCATATTCACCAGAATCAATATCGCCAGACTGAAAAAGGGATAATTGCCTACTTTCAATTTCTCTCAATGTTCTTATTTTTGAGGCCTGTCTTGGATCGCCAGGCTCAATATATACACGATAAAAATTAACCCCCCTTCGATCCTTTAAATTAATGAACGCTGGAGAATGCGTAGTAATAAAAATTTGCGCATTACTAATAAAATCCTTATGGAATTCCTCCGACATTGTTTGTACTTTTGAATATTCCAAAGAATTTTCAGGTTCCTCAAAGCCCCAGATAAAATATTTATTTGAAATTTTTTTGCATATGTGCGCCAAAAAATAAGCAAGATACGCCATTAAAATTCCATCACCTGATGAAAAAAGATTTACTTCAACATTCTCTTTCTTTTTACCCTCTGCTTTCGTTCGTCTAATAATCTCTATTCCGGTTTTAACATTGATTTCAACTGTCCCAAGTAAATCCGATGCTTTAGATGAAAGCGCAGCTCTCGTTGGAAGTCCAATAAATTTTTCAAAATCAGAGCTTATATCTTCCGATTTTTCTTTTAAAATATCAGACAATTGATTCATCTTATCCGCAAAATCTTTGCCAGAATCATGCTCAATTAGTTTTTCAAAATCCAAAAATAGTCTCTGCACAAATATCTTGTCTCTTACTGCTGGAATGTAATAGAATTTAATTTTGTTTAAAAATGTCGTAAATTGCCTGTTTACATTCCCATCACCTTTAGTAAGCTTCTTCTGTACATTTTCATCCGTAGAATGATAGCTAGTCTCCACATCTTGTCCAAATTGGAAAACGCGCATAATCGAAAAAGGTGTGCTCAATGCAGCATCGCCCTGTGCTCCAAAGTGTAATATTATTCTTGTTGCTCGTTTTCCACCAGCTTGCCCAGTAAAGGCATGGTTATAATCTTTATAAAAATCATATTTTTGATTAAAACTTGACTCGCCATTAAAAAACAAATTTAATGCCCGCAATATATTTGATTTACCGGAATTATTTATACCCGAAAATACGTTAAGATCATCTGCCTCAATAGAAGCATCTGACACAGAACGAAATCTATGAATTTCAATTTTTTCAATAATTTTCATATCTCTTTTCCTATCTCTCCTAAAATATTTGCAATCTCCTTCTCCCTCTCCAAAATCCTCTCCAAAACCAACTTCGGATCCTCGTGCTCGATCGCGCCATTTTTGCTTGGGTTTTTAAAATCCAAGTTGAAATTTCTGGCTTCAATTTCCTTGATCGAAATTTTCCACGCATTTTCATTGACCTTGCGATTCTTCCACCATTTTTCCACTACTTCAAATTCTTCCGGTCGGATGCCACGATTTTTGGTGTATTGCTTCATCCCTTCGGGAAGGGGCAATTGATAATACCAAACTTCTTTCGTGGAATTGCCTTTTTCAAAAAATAATAAATTGGTATTCACTCCGGCATAGGGACTAAAAACACCTTGGGGCAAACGAACAATCGTATGCAAATTGCATTCACTCAATAATTTTTTCTTAACCGCAGTCGCCACCCCTTCGCCAAATAAAACCCCATCGGGCAAAACTATTCCTGCGCGACCATTCGGTTTCAAAAGTTGAATAAACAAAACCAAAAATAGCAGTGCTGTGTCTTTGGTGCGAAATTCCAAAGGGAAATTCGCTTGCGTTCCGTCCTTCACTGATCCGCCAAAAGGCGGATTGGCCACAATCACATTCACGCGATCTTTTGGGCCATATTCGCGGAGTGGTTTTGAAAGCATATCGCCCCGCCGAATCTGATCTGGCATTTCCACGCCATGAAGAATCAGATTGGCAACCGCCAGCGTGAACGGCAATTGCTTCAGTTCCACACCGGAAATAGTGCGCTCGAGAATCTGTTGGTCTTTTTTAGTTTTCACTTCTTTTCCAATGTGATCAAGTGTGTGCATCAAAAAACCTCCCGTTCCGCAGGCCGGGTCAAGCACGGTTTCGCCTAATTTCGGATTGACCATTTCCACCACAAAACCGGTGAGTGCGCGCGGAGTGTAGAACTCGCCATAATTGCCCGCACTTTGGAGACTTTTCAATAGTTGCTCATAGATTTCGTTGAAATGATGCCGATCATCACTGCGATTGAAATCCACTTCATTGAGCTTATTCACCACTTGGCGAATGAGCGTCCCTGATTTCATATAGTTAAATGTATCGTTGAAAATTTCTTTCACCAAAATTCCCATCTTGTCATCCGGTTGCACCTTGAGATTCTTGAGTTCACGAAAAAGTTTATTATTCACAAAATCCAAAAGTTCATCGCCAGTAATGCCTTCCGCATTGGCCGCCCAATTGCGCCAACGCAACTTTTCCGGGATCGGAGAACGATAGTGTTTGCTGATAAATTCAGACTGTTTTTCTTTGTCGTCGATGATTTTCAAAAATAACATCCAAACAAGTTGACTCAAACGTTGCGCATCACCGTCGACGCCTTCATCTTTCCACATGATATCTTGAATTGATTTTACTGCAGTTTCTAGTGTCATAATGTTTATGCGTAAATTTCTCGTTGGATTTTATTAATTACACTGAGATACTTTTCTTTCCCGCCAAAAATATCATTCACGATTTGAATGGGTGTGCCAAACTGAGAAAATGGCATAATTGTCAAATCTCCAATATCATCAATCGCCGCAATTCCCTGATCGGCATATTTGTCCAAAAGCGCATTAATCACTTCTCTTGCTTGGCCTTTATATTTTGTGAAATAATTGCTTTTGCGCACTTTTTCCGCCCGTTCCTTTCTCGTCATTAATTTTTGCTTGCCGAATGCCACGTGCAAAATCAAATCAAACGGATCGAGCTCTTGCCCGATGGTTTTTTGCAACTCATCAATCATTACACCCTGCTTTTCCAATTCCTCAATAATACAAAATTTTTGATTTGACTTGGACCATTTTTGAACAAAATCATCCAGCGATGCATACTCTTTGAGAATTTGTTTTTTTGTGTAATCCTTAAATGATTCGGTAATTAGCTTACCATGAGCATCTTGATATTGCGTCCGCCTATAAATCACCTCCACCGGCACGCCGTCCACGTAGATTTTTTCTGATTTTTCTTTTTCAATTTCTCCCGCTTCAACAATGATTGGTTTCATTTCTTCGCCATATTTCATACCCTCATCTTTGACCAAATCAGTCCCAGTTTCGATCTCATCAGCATAACTGACCGAATCATCGCCAGGTTTAATTTCCTTGATTTGCTCCGGTGGTCCGTCAAAATCCGGATCAGCAAATAATTCCGTCACTTTTCGAAAATCCAAAATAGTGAAATGCGTTTTTCCATAATCTTCCCGGATGCGCGTTCCTCGCCCAATAATTTGCTTGAACTCCGTCATTGATCTAATGTTGGAATCCAAGACGATATTTTTGCACGTTTGCGCGTCCACTCCCGTGGTGAGAAGCTTGCTAGTCGTCACGATAGTTGGGTAAAGATTTTCCGGATCAATGAAATTGTCCAGTTCTTTTTTGCCTTCATCATTATCCCCCGTGATTCGCATCACATATTTGGAATTTTCTTTGATCAAATCAGCATTTTCGTTCACCAGCGCTTGGCGCATTCGCTCGGCGTGGTCAATGTCCACACAAAAGACAATGGTTTTGCCAAAGCGATCAGTCTCTTTGAGATATTTTGTGATTTCTTTGGCGACAGTTTTTGTTCTTTCCACCAGCACCAGGTTTCTGTCAAAATCTTTGTCCGTATAGATTTTATCTTCAATTTCTCTGCCTTCGGTATCCCGATCAGAGATGGTTGGACGATAACCGCCCAAGTCTTTGTCGAGCATAATTTGAATCACTTTGTATGGCGCCAGAAATCCATCTTCAATGCCTTGTTTCAATGAATAGGTGTAGATCGGCTCACCAAAATATTCAATATTTGATGCGTCTTTAGTTTCTTTTGGTGTGGCAGTGAGGCCAATGTGCGTAGCTGATTGGAAATAGTTCAAAACATCTCTCCAAGGTGAATCTTCCGCCGTGCTTCCTCGATGGCATTCGTCAACCACAATCAGATCAAAAAAGTCCGGACTAAATTGTTTGTAGGCGTTGCTTTCTTCCTCGTTGCCAGTGATGCCTTGATAGAGAGCCAGATAAATTTCATAGGCCTTGTCGATTTGGCGATGCTTCACCTTAGTCATCTTGTCGCCAAAATGCTTGAAGTCATTGACCATTGTCTGATCAACTAAAATGTTGCGATCGGCTAAAAACAAAATTCTTTTAGCCTGCCCTGATTTCCAAAGTCGCCAAATGATTTGTCCAGCCACAAAAGTTTTTCCTGTTCCTGTTGCCATTACCAAGAGAATTCTTTTTTGACCTTCCGCCACGGCTTTCACGCTGCGATTGATGGCAACTTCTTGATAATAACGAGGGGTCTTTCCTGAACTATCAGAATAATATGGTGTGCGAATTATGTCTTCCGTTTTTGCTTCAATGTTATTGGCTAGCTTGTAGCGTTGATATAGTTCTTCGGGTGACGGAAGTTCATCTATTCTTATTTGTCTTTCTTTTCCTGTCAAAAAATCATGTTCCAAAAATCCATCCCCATTGGAACTGTAGGCAAAAGGGACATCTAACACTTCGGCATATGCAATCGCTTGTTGCATGCCACTGCCGATTGATTGCTTATTATCTTTGGCTTCGATGACCGCAATGGGAAAATTTGGTTCGTAGTACAAAATATAGTCCGCTCTTTTGCCTTCTCCGCGCTCAATCGTTTTTCCACGCACTAAAATTCGACCAGACGTAAAAGACACCTGCTCGCGCAGTTGAGTCATTTTATCCCAACCAGATTTTTCAATCGCTGGAGTGATAAATTTTGTGCAGATGTCTTGTTCGGAAAGATTTTTCATTTTTCTAAAAATAAAGTTTTAACTTATTTTAATACCCAAAAAACCTATCGCCCACAATAACCAGCCTGTCACTTCATTATTTTACGCCTTTTTGGCTTTTTAGGCTAATTTATCCATTTTTCGCATTAAAACAATTCCCGTATTCAAAGTTCAGGCATTAACTTTGAATACGGCGCAATCAAATTCAAAGTTACAGCAAAGATTTCTCTTTCAGGCTAAAATAAGCATTTTTAGTCACAATCACATGATCCAAAACCTCAATCCCCAAAATCTTCCCCGCCTCTTTGAGGCGCTTGGTCACTTCCAGATCATCCTCAGACGGTTCAGCGCTGCCGGAAGGATGATTATGCGCTAGGATGACGGAAGCGGCCAAACAATCAATGGCTGATTTGAAAACTTCGCGCGGATGAATGAGGCTGGCATTGAGTGTGCCAATCGAAACTGTTTCTTTGTGAATCAATTGATTTCTAGCGTTGAGATAGAGCACGACAAAATGCTCTTTTTTGACATTACGCAATTCTTGCAACTGCGCCACAGCGTCTTTGGCAGAAATGATAGTTGGCAAATTATTGTCCTCCACTTCCAAGGCACGTTTAGTCAATTCAAATGCTGCAAGAAGTAGGCAGGCTTTTCCTGAACCGATACCTTTGATTTTTGCTAAATCTTTGAAATTGAGTGCGAGCAAATTTTTGGTGGGATTTTTTCGCAATACTTCACGAGAAACTTTTATAACGTCTTTGCCTTTTGTTCCTGTGCGCAAAAGAATTGCCATCAATTCACTATCGCGCAGATTCTCTGCGCCCTTCTCCATCAGTTTTTCTCTTGGTTGTTTGTGTTTTGGAAGATTTTTTATTTTTGACATAATTATTTTGCCTTTCTCGATATATCATTCCCCTACTTGGTACGCTGCGAGACTGGATTCCCGCCGGAGTTTATACTCGTGAAACGGGTGCGGGAATGACACGGAGGGTGCATAATTAATTACGCACATCCTTAATCTTTAATAAACTCTCCCAATTCCTCAAAAACCCCATCAGTGAAATTGGCTGGTTTGAATTTGAAAATCGCCATCGCGTTTTTGCGACAATAATCCAGCTCGGGAAGATTATTGGTTTTGGTGTAGTGCTTGAAACTATCGAGCGTATCGGCCGCCCGGATGATGAGCGCGTCATGCCCTGCTTCCGCCGCGCGCTTGGCCAATTCTTCGATTCTTTCGTCTGAATTTTCAATTGAGCGATCCTTGGTATTGGCTTTCACCAGTTGCAAAACGGTTTCACCGAACTCTGCTCGCACGAGTTCATCTGTGATACCGCTCCACTCTAGCGCATCATGAAGAAGACCAGCGATGACTGCGTCGCGGGAATAGTTATTTTCATAGAGATAGGTGCCCACACGAACAACATGAAACAAGACCGGTTTTTTCGCTCCTTCATGTGAAACCGGCAGATGCGCAACAAGCATCCGCAGGGCCTTTTCAAATTCAATGTCGAATAGTTCGGACATAGTTTTTTGTCATTATTTAGCACATTATTTCCCTGCATGGCACATTGTGAGACTGGATTCCCGCCTCCGCGGGAATGACATGCGGAAGGTAAGTAATTACATACACCCCCATTCTACCCCCATTCCCCCGCTTTGGCAAAAGAAAAAAGAGTCTCCAAATATGGATAACTCCTTTCTAATTTAATAGAGTCCAGACACAATTGCTGTGGCTGGACTCTTATTCGTAACCTCCTTATTTTGATGGTCGCCTATGGACGACCGGCAATTTTGAGCTTTATTCCCCACAACTCGCAGAGATGTGGGAATGTGTCTATATGCGCTTCCCCAAAAACCAAGGCCGCTTTGTGCGCGCCTTCCTTACGTAAGGCGAGAATGATATTCGCCAGAACGATTTGCTCTCGCCAATAGTATTGAAATTCACTGCTAAGCGCAGAGAGCGGCTCAGAGCGAATCATTTCAGCAACGGAAATATTGTATTGCCCAAGCGATACCATATCAACATCCTCAATACCGAAAAGCTTTGGCTTTTCCTTATCGAGAAATGCCCGCCACCAGAAATCTTTCATTCTTTTCTGGTTTTCCAGCCTCGCGTCGGCATCGCTCAAAACTACGCCAGCCACTTTCCGAACATCTTTCAGGCTTTGTATCAGTTTTGAACTGGTTACCCGTCCCTCATTTAGCGCTTCGGCAAAAATTATATCCGGTTGAATTTCTTGGATATAACTAATGTGAAGCCTCTGGCGCTCCTCAATCATTTTTTGAAAAACTTCAGGGATAGTCATTGGCATGGGGTGCCGATCAGGCATCCATTCCAATTCAATGGGCTCGCCCTTGAGTGCCAGCTCCTTTGCCTTATCAATCAATGCTACTTGCTGGGGAAGTTTCACTTCAATGATTTTTTCCATCCAGCTCTTGATTGTGTCCTGGCCGGAGTAACCATTGCCATAATCCGATAAAATATCTTCGGGGATCAATGTGATTGCTTCCCTGAGTACGACTTGTGCGTACTTCAAGCTGTTTTGAGACGTGGACAATACTCTGCCCTTATCCCATTTCAAAACCGCCGATACTTCAACTTTCTTATAAATATTTACCCCAAGCACAACCGCCCCGAGAAACATTACAACGAGAAGAGCAACTACAAACACTCTCTTCGGAAAAGTTTTCTTTTGAATAACAACTTTTTCCGCTTTCCGCATTTTCTTCAAATTACTACTTCTTCCCATGATTCCCATCCTCCCGTATTTACGTTAAATGCAATAGTATATTTCCAAAAAATGGCCTCATATCAATAAAAAGAACTTCCAGCTACCATAGCACGTTTTTGAAGTTTTGTCAACAAAAAAAAGGGCGAATTCAACCTTTAATTTGCAAACGGCCATCAGAACATTTCTTGCCAAAAAACTTTTCTTTTGCTAGCATAGCGGAAAGTTGCATTTTAAAAATTTGGAAACGGACGGGCTCAAATGGGCCAAAAACTAAACCCCAAAGATAGGAGGAATCGGCCAGTGGAAGCTAAAAAACATTTACCCATTTTGCTTATCGTTCTATTGTTTCTCGTTGGTTGCGGTGGCGGTGGTGATGACAGCCACCCAGCTAATGCATCATGTGACCCGATGCAAAAAGGTGATGGGATTACCAAAGAGATTTCATTCACCAACGTTCCCGCATTCAACACCACTGACAATTTAGCTGGCGTCATTTGGAACGCATCACCGAAACAGTATGCAATCGCGGTGCTTATCAATGTTGGCGGGCTCTGGTGGAGCAAGCCCACGCTCAGCGCTCCTGTAACACTGGTCGCCTGCAATTGTTCATTTGTCTGCGACATCACAACTGGCGGTAGTGACCAGTTGGCGACAAGGATCATTGCCTACATGATTCCAATCACCTACAGTCCACCAACCGCATTAGGAACCAAGGATATCCCGCCAGATCTAATTAAGAACGCGGTGGCTTTCAGGGAAGCTGTCCGCTAAAATCCGCTGCACTCTGATACAACCAATCAAAAAAGCCTTCGAGGGAATCCTCCCTTGAAGGCTTTTATTTTATGCTACTAGTATTATTATTTTGAAAAGAAAAAAGGGGTTGTCTGCATTAACAAACAACTCCCTTTTTATTTAGTATCAATCAGCCCGTGATAGCGGGCAAGATTCTCTGGTAGTGAGCAGTGCGTCTAGTCTTTGAAAAGACCGTGCTCCAGCATTTCATCGAAATCATCATCTGACTGCGCGTTGGGAAACATAATTCTGAGCATTCGTCGTGACCGGTCATCCAGTTCGTTAATCACAAAATCAAACATACCATCCCACTTCGGTTCTAAGATAGAATCTGGCTGAGCTATATACTCCATAAACTCATCCCTGCTCATTTCTGAAACTTCTTTGAATTTAGCTAAATCCACTGCTAAAACCTCCTAATATAAAATTGATAATCTTGTGGCGATAATCCGTTGATTATTGCCAGCCAAAGAACAGCTTCTCAAGAAAAAACTTACCTTCTCGAGATTAATAGAATACAGCTAAATTGGATAGAAGTCAATAATTCATCATTGAAAAAGGGTTATGAATCTCTTCATAACCCTTTTGTGACCGATACGCTGGTCAAAGCTTTTTACTACATTCGCATTGCCTCCCCCAATGCCCAAGAAAAATCCTTGGCCTCGTTTTCTCGCGAAAGATGTGCGTGCATGATACGCACTTTTGCGCCGCAGATATCAAACACTTTTCCATCAAACCAGTCCACAATGGCACTGGCCGGATGGTGGTGATGGCTGAGATCCGTCGCCACGACGATGCGCTTGATTCCCATGAAAGCCAGAATCATCGCCAGTGAAAAGCCGACGTCGATCGGTTGGCCGAGAAATTGAAGACTTCCTCCGCCGAGCATCATGCCTTCTGCCGGCATGAGCAAGTCAAGAAGTGCCACATCATAGATTTCGCCGCTTCGAACACTGTTATATGCATCTTCATAACCAGAAAACGCAACAACTTCATGTCCGGCTGCGGTCAGATCTTTGACGCCGGCTTTGCGATGCTTGTTCTTGTCATCAACCAGCATGATCTTCATTTATCACCTCCTCCGCTTGTTTGTCGTGCGCTCCCAGAAGATAAGAAACCAACATTACGTCTTCCGGATCCGGTCCAGGACAAACGACGTACCCAACAACCACCCTGTCCGGATATGCTTTGCGCAATGCGCGCGCCGCGGTTCCCTCTGAGTCATTGAACCCTCCAAGGAAAATAACGACCAACACTTTTGCCTCATCATTTTCCTTAAGCATTCGAAGTGCCGCCGTTGCTGGAGAAACAACAATCAGATCTGCATCGTCCGGTTTGTCAACAATTTCATTCACCATCTTTCCAACTGCTGCAATTACTCGATTGAGCAAATCCAAGCCTTCATTGCCCGTAATCGAAACGAACACCCGTCTTTTTTCAGCCATCTTCAATCCTCCTTTTCATATTATTTTGGGCGATATGCCCCCAAATTTTCCAAAGTACTTCATTACTGTTAAGAGAGTATTATACACCCAAAAAAGTCACTTGTCAAATCATGACACGCAATAGAAAACATAAAAAAAGAGGCGGTGTCCACTCGGTGAACACCCCTCTCGTCACTTCAATCAGCATTAGTCTGGCTGAAGTGCATAATCGCTATGCATCCATGCCGCAAACTCCGGGTGGAGTTTCTCGGCGATGAAGTCGAACAAAAACCCCGTATTAATGCTATCAAGGAAATCGATTTTATATTCAATTCCTCTGTTTGCGCATTCCTGCTTGATATAAGCGAAAAGCGCGTCTGCATCCATAAATAGAAGCTCAACTAATAAATCTTGCTCACTCATCCAATCCTCCTTTCATGACAATAGTGAAATTAAACTTATTCGTCATCGAGCTCTTCATAGGTCTTGGATTCCGGAGATGTGATGCAGCCCGGCTCGAGTTTGCAGTCACTGTGTAAAAATTCTGCGAGCTCAGGATGGATATAGTCACAAATGATATCCAGAAGCTCTTGCCTGTCGCATCCATCAAGCGTGAAGCAATCGAGTTCAGTTTCTATTTCAGGACATCTTTCCCGAATATAAACAATCAGGTCTTTTGGCCCCCTATCATTAAGCATTTCCAGCGTTTCATTTATCATGTTGCCCCCGTTTTTGACATTATTTACAATCAATTAACCTAACAAAAAATTTATCCCATCTCAGAAAGAAGATCTTCTTCTGCTGTTCTTTCCTTTAATTGCGAATACTTCTGCAGCTCAGATCTTTCTCGACTGTCCGCAAACGCCTTATTAAGGCACTCAGCCAACTCAGAATCAAGCGTTCCAAACTCCGCCAAAATTATACTAGCAGCTGCAGTTGTTTCAATGTCGTAGATAACAAATTTATCAAATACGACAAACTGCGCAATGCGATGGCGCAAATACTTGTATCTTTCACCAGAAAAATATTTAAGCAATCGGATTAACTGATAGTCAGCAACCAGTTGCTTGCCAAAATTCTGCTCTTCCAGAATAAATTCAATTTGAGATGTAAACAAATCGCGTGAATAATTCAGTTGCTTGTGCAACTGAGCCTGGATGATGTTGGCATAGCACCTCAATGCGTCCTCCCAATCTTCACGAGGACTTGTCAATCCAGAGCGTTCAAGTTCGATAATTTTTTGCATTTCCTGATCCACTCTCTTTTTCCACTCAATATCAATCTTTGGCATACGTAAAAGGGTTTCAAAAGGATGATAGCCAGAAACACATTCCGGGCTCTCAAAAGTCGAGATATCCCGAAGAGAGAGCAGCGGAAATATTTCTTCGCATCTTTTCCAGGGAAGCATTCCGAGTAATGTTATGATGCAAGCGTTATAGAAACACAATGGACTGTGATACTCATCTTGAACTACAACAGGCACGCCATCCTCACGCATGATGATTTTTGGACGATCAGAGTGCAAGGGCTTTAAGATTTTGCAAAAACCCATCACAAGGGCAACTGCATAATCTAAGAGCTCCGGTGAAAGCTTTTCCAAGAAATTTGGAAAACGGTAGTCAAATCCATTCAATTCCCCTTTCCAATAGATGGGATTATATTCCCGAAAAGGTACCAGCAGCAAAAACACCGCTCTCCGCTTTATGCTTTCCCGCACTTCTTGGTTAAGAAGAATGATAAGACTATCCATCCCTCTCGTATTTCGATCCACCCACCGCCGCCAAACTTGATCATCCCCTGCCAAAAACCATTTACTCCGCAAATCCTCAATGAAACTTCTCAGCACAGTTAACATAGTCTTCCTCCCCATTTTTTATGCTATGATTCATATTTTAGCGACAAGTTTGTCACTATTATTTGTTCAGGTACTTCAAGACAGCCTATTACAAAATTAGCCTTTTGTCAAGGCAAAAAGCCTGCATATAGATATACGGCAAACAATTATTTGACACAACCACTTTACTTTGCTAAAGTGAAAATATGAATTGGAAAAACACTAACAACCAAAGATTAGTAAAGGCAATTCTGGCACTGGAAACGGAAACTGAAGCTGAGCGTTTTTTGCGTGATCTGATGACAGAAAATGAAATTATTGAATTTTCCGGGCGCTTGCAGATCGCAGATTTACTTACACAAAAAACACCATACTCAAAAATTGAAAAAGTTACCGGCTTTAGCTCAACAACCATCGCACGCGTTTCACAATGGCTACGAAGTGGCGAAGGTGGCTATCAACCAATTCTTGATCGGATTTCTAGCAACCATCATGCAACTCTTTCTCGGCTCAGAAAGCGTTGAATTTTTGTATTGTTTATGCAATCTTAAACTCTTTCTCGGCCAAGAAAGAGTTTTTCATTTGGCTATTTTAGTATTTACGCATCTAACAAAAAACACGAAAGGAGCTCGCATGAAGAGACAGCAGAAAAATCTAGACACGGAAATGCTGAACAAGGTTAAATTTCGCCCAGCGCTACATCGAGATGGTTCAATTGCTCCAGATCTAATTGGAATAATTCTTCAAAATTATCTCACAAAGGAGGTACTGTATGGAGCGTCAATGACCAAGGAAACTCTAGGAGAAACACTTGAAAGTGGTCTGGTAGTTTTGTATAGCAAAACCGAAAAGGTTCGCTGGCTTAAGGGCGAAACTAGCGGAGACAAATTGAGAGTTGTGAAAATTTTT
The DNA here is from genome assembly GCA_903937035.1 of uncultured bacterium. Taxonomy (GTDB): domain Bacteria; phylum Patescibacteriota; class Minisyncoccia; order Moranbacterales; family UBA2206; genus UBA9630. Next base: position 71,667 of record CAIZXS010000017.1, on the reverse strand, counting down.
CTCAATTGCAATAACGATCAGCTACTCATCCAAGTCATCCCCCTGAGACAAGGAGTTTGCCATGAGAAAGATGCAAATGGCAAAGGCAAACCGACTTGCTTTGGAAAATTATTACTAGAAATAAAAACAATCAACTAAAAAGGAGTATTGTGTTATGAAGAAAAATCTCGTTCTAGGAATTCCACGAGGATCTCTTTTTGAGGCAACCATATGGATAAAGACAAGCTGATTAGGAATCTGCCAGCAATGGAAGCTCCAACGATTAACAGTCTGTCTGATGGAGCGGTGGCGATTGAAACAATCGTCCCTAAAAACGTCATGTCAGACACAATTATCGTAATTAAACAAGGAGGGGGAAATATTCTTATTCAAGACATAACTGTCACGATATGAGAGAAGGCCGTTTTTGGTAACATTCCAAAAACGGCTTTTTTCGTTTCATCTAAATCGTAAAAAATCCTTTAGTTTCCGGCAGTGTCAGCGCGAGCGCAAGCAGCACACAATAAAATACAAAAGTAGAGATTCGTGAAGCAGAAGAAAATTTGAGTGCACTTCCAACTGATTGCTTAGGAAAGAGTGAGCCGGCGCTAAGATTTGTTGAAGAATAGATTTCGTCCAAAATCAAATGTCCAATATACCCGATCGTAACTGATGCTCCGATAAGCAATTCTTTCCCGATGATAATTGAAAAAATATGTGAAAACCAAATCATCAAAAGGCCAAAAAGAATTGCCGCCGGAATAGAATGAAACATTCCCCGGTGATGCGTAAATTGCTTGAAAATAGACCCAGCCACAAAACGGATAAGGATGAAAGACAGCGCCGGAATGAAAAACAAGATTTTCAAACTCCGCTCCCCCTCCTGATAGAAATTAAAAAATATGAGACCAGCAAATCCCGCGCCCAAAAGTCCAAAAAGAATTTGGAAGGGAACGCCATCGTCCAAGTCAAGATCAGGTAAAAATGAGCCCAAGAGCACAGCAAAAAAAATCCAGATGGCCGACTCGACTCCGGAAAATATTGAAAAAATCAATCCAGCCACAACCAGACCGACCCCAATGAAAACCCCCCAACTCACATGTGTCTTAAATTTTGCCATTAACTAAAATGCTTTATTTTTTATTTTTTCGCCTTTCCTTGATAAAGTCAAAATAGGCCTGAACAAAAGCAAGAAAAATTCCAATTCCAGAAAAGATATAAATCATAGCAACTATTTTTCCCAAATCAGTTTTGGGCACAAAATCACCATAACCTACGGTTGCCAGCGTGATGACACAAAAATAGAAGGCATCAAACCAGCGCCATCCTTCGAGAAAATGAAAAATGATCGTCCCAGTGATGAGTAGTGAAAATGTAGCACCAATAATAGACCGGTATTTTTTATCCACAAAAAAATTAAACATCAAAATAAATCGTGTTAATTATTATTTATCCAAAAACTTCTTCGCTCTGTTAGCAACATTTTCTCTGAGATTGAAATAATAGAAAGGATAATCATAGGTATGATAGACGCCTGGACCAAATCCTAACACTAACTTACTTTCATCGACCGTACTGCAAATCAAAACACCCTTAGCCCTGTCAATACGAGCATCCGCGTAGTTTTTAACAGGCACAGCGGATCCGTTTTCATCTGTCACAACCGTTCCATCCCTATTCAACGCAATTGATCCCAAGTTTTCCGATGCAGCAGCTAACTTTTCTCCAGTAGTCCAAGTGATTGGATTGATAACTTGAGCGCCTGGCAACACGACAGGATTTTTTCCTGGAATTGTCGAAGCCTCGGTGTTATAGGAAATTATCACACCAGTATCAGAAGAATTTTGCGCAAATTTTAGGTGGGGGTTTTTGGCCAGATACTCATCAGTCACAGAATAACCAATTACATAAGCAGCGATCATCCTTTTGTAAACATCAGGATTTTTTTGCATATACTCAGCCAACAGATAAATCAGCATGTTTGAACCTTGCGAGTGTCCAGCCAAGAAAAACGGACGACCGTTATTATAATGTTTAATATAATAATCAAAAGCTGCCATAGCATCTCTCTTTGGAATGCCACCAACAATTTTCTCTTGTTCCTCAAGGGGCAACGCAAGAGTGTACACCGCGTCCGCCTGTCTATAGTATGGCGCGTAGATATTGCCCGTATTTTCGAACGCTGTCGCTTGCCTTCCAAATGCCAATTTTGATCCGGCTAGCATTGAAGGGTTATTGATATCGCAAATATTAGGATCGCTCTTATTCGCCTTCTGCCAAGCTGTTGGGTAGAGATAAAAAACATCAACCGTTTTTTCATTAGACACTGGCAATGCCAACCAATGTTCCGCTTTTGAATAATCAGTTGCCTCTTTTGACAATGTCCCGCTATCAACGGAAGGCTCTTGCGTTTTCACTTTCTGAGCCACTCCAATCGACTGATTTTTATTTTGTTTATAAATATACCCAACTGCAGCCAGAACAGCCACAGCAACGATTATAATTGGAACTACTGTTTGTTTATAATTATTATCCATAAAATCTATACGACAAGCATTAGATTAATTAAATGCTTTTCTATGATTATATACGCTTCGAGCCATTTAATCAATTAGTCCCATTGAAACAAATATTTAGCTATCACATTCTATGCGCAAAATAAAATGGAGACCGGCTTAGCCAATCTCCACTTGAACATTTTGTCGTTCGACTCATCATCAAGGCATTACGCACCTTCGACAAGTTGAATGGTTTTTTCAATATCACCATTCCAAAAATAGCTGGAAGTGTTGATAAAATCAACTCCCAAGCTCTTAACAAGAGGTATTGTGGTTTCATTCATTCCGCCATCAACCCCAATAAGTATGCTTGAGTTGATGGATTTTACAATCACAATGTTTCCAAGAGCTAAGTCATTAAATGCTTGCCCACTAAAACCAGATCGCACACCCATCGCGAGGAAGAATGTTAGATGCGTAGTCTGATTAATGTTCTTTGTGAAAATACTTTCCGGATCAAATGCCACGCCAAGCTTCCCTCCTGAAGAATAAGACAAGGAGGAATAATCTTGCCAGTCGGAAATTTCTTCACCACGCACAATGACACGAATAACATTTTTCAGTTCAAGCCACTTCCTGGCCGCTTTCAGTGGTTCGGTAACCATCAAATGGACTTCGAGGTCAACACCCAAGCTGCCGGCAACTTTCAAATCTCCCCAGCAACTATTTGGCACCGCCAAACCATCCATCACATCAAGATGTGCAATAGTTAAGCCATGCTGCTTGAGCGTGCCTACCCTTTCTCGCACCCTCTCTTCCGTTGATTCCAGGATTGCTGGAATTATCTTCGCCATAAATACCTCCAGTTAGATGAGCCCTATATTTCAAGTGACTCTGGTTAAAGTACTAAAAAATCGTAATTCAGAATAACTATTTTTTAAAAAATTTATTATGCTTTTCACGATAACTTTAAAGTAGCACCTACACTAAATAATGCAAATTTTCCAACAAAAAAACGCCCTGTCATCAAATGATGCCAGGGCGTTCAAGGTACTTCAGGATCTTCTTTGAAAACCCTAAAAATCTTAAAAGTCATCTTCATCCATCGGAAGGAAAGTTTTCGACGTGGGGATTTTTCCTTTTTTCGGCCTCCTGATTACCATAACACAAAAAACAAGACCTACTAAGCCTCATTTTAAGCGTTACATAATAAAGGAATACTAAATTTTTGGTTTAATATCGGATTGACTCTTAGAGGTAAAGATATCACGAAAAAGCTCCTTGATTTTATCGTAATTATCCCCTCTTGGCAACAAAATAAAACCAGTTTCGGCGGTAGTATCGGGCGCATAGAGCAAGCCCTCCTTTGAATCTTCCAATACTTTTTGATAAATCTTAGGATTGTCCATTCCTTTATATAATTCAAACATTCTTCTCATTTCCGAAAGTTGCATATCAGTTCGCACATTGTCACCAAGATTATTCAAGATAGAATTAATTTTTCCAAAATCACCAAAGCCAAACTGTGAAGATTTTTGCTTAAGTTGCGAAAGTACAAGCTGCTGTCTTTTTGCTCTTTCGAAGTCACTTGTAAGATAGCGCGAGCGAATGAAACAAAGTGCTTTTTCTCCACTGAGCACATTCTTTCCTGCCGGCAAAGAAAAATTGCCACCACATTCCGGATTTTTATTTTTACACAAAGCATAACGTGTAACGACTTTTTTATTCTTTGTTCTCACTTTATACTCTCCGGTTGGTATCGTAAAAGTTTCTGAATCGCAAACTTTGATATCGATAAATTGCGCAGTCTCGTTAAACGGCTTTGCCAGCTCGACTTCCACGCCACCCAAGGTGTCAACCAATTGCACAAATCCATTCGTACTAACGATGGCGGTATAATGAATAGTTAGTCCAGAAATATCCCCGATCAATTGCTCCATATCAGAGATGCCCTGTCCGGGCCCCTTTTCTTCTCCATAGATATAGACGGCATTAATCTTGCTTTTATTCTCCCTGCCAGGATCCATGACCCACAAATCTCGCGGAATTGAAACAAGAGAGATTTTATTGGCCTTTGGCCTGATACTCGCCACCATGATTGTATCAGTGTTAAGTCCTCCTCCAAGATGATTGGCACCAAGGACTCCCAGGAGAAGAATATTTATCTGATCATCACTCTCACCTTTCAGCGGGCCCTGGCTATCGAGCCCGGCCTGAACAATGTTTCCAATGGATGCGCCATTCACGGAAATTTTATCCAGAGTATTTTTCAACCTCCAAAAAACAACAAAACCAGAGACTACAATAATCAAAAAAACAACGGCCAGCGTGATCCACCATTTACGACTTTTACTTTTTATCCTTTTGGCATGAGCAGCACGAAAAAGTCTAATTTTATCGCGTAAAGACAAAAACAGACTTGACCACCTTTTCCAGGAAAAAAATAAAATGATTTTCTTGAAATAAACAAAAATCAAAACCACAACAGCAACAAGCAACAAAATTGCAACCACAATCATTCCCTGCATCCGATGATTTGTTTTTAAGTTGCCCCAGAAGGTTTGCTGCTCAGTCACTTTTTTTTGAACAACACCCTTTGGAAAACCCATGACGGTTATCATATCTTCATTGGCGACAACTCCCTTATATGAGTAATAGACATCGGGATCCTTTCGATTATTGATTCGGTCAATACATTCCACGGTAGCCGCTTGAAGACCGATGAAACATTTTTTGGTCACATTGTCGCGATCAACTCTTTGCGGCAAATTAATTTTTATTTCCGGATATTTCACATAGACTGGCCAACGATCGCCCGTAACATTCCAAAATAGTTCGTCGTGATCAGGGAAAAATTTTATCGCACCTGAAATACTATAGCGAATGACATATGTTTTGGTCCCCGATATTGATTGACCTACATCACCAATACTAATTTCCAAGTATTTCTTTTTTTTGTCCTCACTTAGCGATTGAGACTGAGTAAAGCTATATTGATTGCCGTCCTTATCTGTCACTAAAACATCTGAAATATCAACAGTGATGTTATTTCCCTCCAAGTTCTGATAACTCAAAGGAATATACCGGATTATTCCTGATTTTGCCTTATTCCCAAAGCTATACTCAATCGTTTCTGCAACAGAGATAGTCGAATCCGACTTGATATCAATAACAACACTATTTGATTCAACATGCTCAACACCATCAGGAACAATACTTTCTGCTAGCACTGGACTCGCAAAAAAAGTTATGCACGCAACAAGACTAATTGTGAATAAATAAATTCTTCTCATAAACAAAAGTTCAAAAAATGACTGAAAAAATAAACAGGCCAAAAATTACGCCAGTTGTATAATTATAGATTAAAATATATCCCATGGAATGATCTACTCAAATCCATAGGTATAATTCTATCAGCTTTTAGCGTCTCTTGCAACCAAACACTTACCGACAGACACGACAACCAGGTCCTGATTATTGCTTAATTTTTCCGAATTTCAGTTGAATAATTTGGCACATCACCAATTCTTTCTGATGTAGCGTTTATATTGTATTTTTCTCTTGCCTTTTCAATGGGGAGGCTGGTGTCCAAAAGCCCACGCTTCAATGCAAGCTCATCAGCTGATGAAGTCAGCCATAATTGCCAAGAAAAAGCAGAAATACGTCCCGGAGTAAGTCTATTTACATGGCTAGCAATTCTTGAAGTGCAATTAGCGAACAAGGTGTTGTACCACACTGGATCAGTCGTAGTTAGCCTATTCATCTCTTTGAGCATATCCGTCAGGAGCAATTTAGCATTTTCAGGTTTTTCCAATTTTGCTGGATAGACATATACCTTATCTTTGCGCAAATTAGCCCGCAAGAGGACAACGTCTCTTTCATCAGCTGCGACATAAACAAGCGGGTAGGAATGCAACATTCCTTTCAGTGTGCTATATTTTTGACCTTTCGTTTTACGCGCTTCAACACTGATAGCCAAAAAATCTCCATTATTAAACTCAAAAGAAACGAAGGTGTGCGCTGCCACCTTGTTTTCATTGAAAGGCTCAGTCACATACCAAACTTTTTTAATCTGATTCAAGTCATAGGTCTTATCATAATAGTTCGGATGCATATCAGCTTCGGTTGGATAGTAGCGAAAATTTCGTACATTTCGAACAATTACCTGGTTACCTTTAAACTCAGCTGTTGAGATCACCGCCAACTGCTCTTGCCAATCTCCCTTAAGCGAAGGCTTGTCTAGAAAATACCAGCCAAGAAAGATCATCAGCAGCCCCACAACTGCAAATACAGTTTTTTTGCCTCTCGAAATATGCATATGTTTTTTATCCTAAAATATATTATTACAACCCTATTACAATTTTATCATAAAAGGCCCTATGCGCATACCATTTTTTGATGGAAATATAAATGACCCCTGATCGCGTTTCGCAAACAGGGGTCATGTGATGACAGAAAAATTCAAACTGCTAGACCCTGGAGAATTGGCAAAAGTTCAGATGCCATTGAATTGGCGATGAAAACATCATGCACCTTACCGCCAGTGCGCTTCTCTTCCCCACGTGGAACAGTATTGCACACAATTACCTGTGAGAAAGGATTATTAACATCAAACAATCGCCGTCTCCATGGATCCGTACAAACTGCATGCGTAAAAACCATATGAATTTCTTCCGCACCATACCGTCTGAGTTGTTCGGCTTGCTTGTGCGCTGTTGTGCCAGAATCAAGTTCATCTTCAACCATAACGATGACAGATTCGTCCACAAGCTCTGCCGTGGCATATTCCAAATCAGAAAAAAAGGAAAATTGCTCCTTAATTCCTTCGATCTTTTGGAGATCCATTTCAGCCAATTCAATCTGATTATTAAATCCCCGATTCTTAAGGCTGAACAGTACCTTCAATTCAAGGCGCCTCGCCAACCCAATAGCTCGTATAATCGAGCCTTCATCAGGAGCATAAATCCAAACCTTTTTCCCACTTTTTAACTTAGGGTGAAGAAGTGGTCTGAGCCTACTGGCAAATAAATCGGACAAGTCTACTGCTCGAAATACCACCCCCTCCTGCTCAAAATTCAATCCGGTTTGCTCTGAGTGTGGCGTAGCCAGTATGACATGACTCACCCCGCTGAAAGCCATCTGCTTTGCAAGCCACTTATTGCGCCAAATCTCGTGAATGTGTTCCTCCCTGTCCTGACGACGGTAATGCATAAAGCTGAGCACGGCAATAATCCGCGCTGCTCCATACTGATGCTTCGCCGCCCAGCACAATTGCAAGAAACGCAACATAACACTTTCGTCCTTCAAGCATTCAAAAAAAACAATGTTCTTTCCCTTAATTGCAGCGTAATCAGAGAAGCTGTCATCAAGCTCCCCATCCCCAAAACGCCCATAATTGACGTGACTAACGAACGGCCTATGCCCAAGATATTCCTTCAGCACATCCATCGTCTCAGTTGCAAGCAACGAATTTCCAAGCCCCTTGAAAAATAACACGCCTTCCAGTTTTTTTTCGTCCATGATTCAGTTTTCTCCCTTTCTTTGTAAAATGCTAGAAATTCTTCAGTCTATAATTTCAGATTGTCAAAAAGCTGCTATTATGTGCCTATCATTTCACCTTCTGGCTGAAATGTCAATTTAACCAATCAACATTCAATATACAACAAAATATGAATTAACCCCACGACAAATTCGGCAAAATAAAACGGGTATCAACAGTTATGCCGATACCCGCGCTTTCTTTATCCAGGAAAGTCTGAAAAAAGTAATTACTTTCCGTCCAACACCTCTCGGATCTTTCGAGCCAGGTCTTTTTTTAATATCGGCTTGTTCAGAAGACCCTTAATTCCCAATGATTCGATCATATCATCTGTAATACCTTCGCTAAAACCGGTACAAAGCAAAACAGGAATATTCGGCCGAATTTTAATCAATTCAAGAGCCAGTCTAGTCCCAGCCATTTTTGGCATTGCCATATCTGTTACGACCAAATCAAACCTATCCGGATCAGCCCTGAATGCTTCAAGAGCCTCAATTCCACTGGAACGCGTGGAAACAGAATACCCAAGACGCCTGAGCATTTGTTTCCCCATATTAATAATAGCCTCCTCATCATCAACAAGAAGAATTCTCTCACCTCCATAGGGCAAATCTTCTTTTAAATCGAGACCCTTCTCCCCTGAAACATCTTCGACGATAGGCAAATAAACACGAAATTCAGTTCCCCCTACCAATTCGCTATATACCTGAATTTCGCCATTCATACTTTTCACGATCCCATGAACAACAGATAAACCCATTCCAGTCCCCTTGCCCTTTTCTTTCGTTGTAAAAAAGGGATCGAAGATTCTATCTACAATATCCTTTGCCATTCCCATGCCATTATCAGCAACGGTCAAACAAACATAAGGGCCAGGCAACATATTGGGATAGTTTAAATCATCCGTGTCCAGTTCTATTTCCTTAAGACCTACATTAAGCTCCCCCTCTTGCTGCTCTTCCATAGCATGAAAAGCGTTTGTTGCGAGATTCATAATGATCTGATGAATCTGCGTTGGGTCTGCGTTTATTGTGCCGCAATCAGAATCTATCTGTTGTGTTATGGAAATGGTCGTTGGGATAGTCGCTCGAATCAATTTCATTGATTCCTTTATTATGGGTTGCAGCCTCATCATTTTCAGCTCACTTTTCTCTTGGCGCGAAAAAGCCAATATCTGCTTAATCAATTCTGTCGCTCTTAATGCGCTTTTATATATCACTTCCACACCTTCTCTATTGGAATCTCCCAGCATTAAATCATCCAGAAGCATTTCGGCATGGCCAGAAATGGGATATAGCATGTTATTGAAATCATGAGCAATACCACTGGCCAACGTTCCAATCGCTTCCATTTTTTGAGCTTGCACCAATTGACGTTGAAGGCACGCACTTCTCTCCTCCGCTTTTTTACTTTCAGTTATGTCACGCCAGACCCAATAAAGCATTCGCTTCCCATCTCTGACAATCGGCGTTAGTGAAACTTCGACCGGAAATTCTTCTCCGTTAGCGCGCAGATGTGTCCACTCAAAACGTTTAAAACCTTTCTCAAAAGCACATTTCATCAACTGATCGGCTTTCTCATGGGAAGGTCTCCCATCGGACTGTACTAGTGGCGACAATTCCGAAGGATGAGTTCGTAAAAATTCCCCTTTCGTTGTATACCTCAACATCCGAACAGCCGCCTCATTACAATCTACAAACTCGTTATCGCAGATAAGCAGAATAGCATCGCCCGATGCATAAACCACATCCATAAACCGCTTCTCGCTCTCCCGTAGCGCCTCCAAGACTTGCCTATGCTCCGTATCTTCAACTGCAACGCAGCTGACAAAAACAACCGACCCTCTCATATTCTCAATGGGGCTGATGATTATTCTGTAAAAGGTTGTCTTTTTTTGACCAACTTCCATATCAATCTCAACGACACATCTCTGGCCAGTTGCAAAAACTGCACAAACCGCCTTCTTAATTTTCTTCGCCTCTGCTTCGGGAAAAATATCGTGAGATTTTCTCCCAATCACCTCCCCACATGTTTTACCGAAAATGTCACTAAATGATTCGTTGATAAACTGAAATGTTCCGTCAAGATCAAAAACAAATAACGGAATCCCTATGCTTTCAATAATCCCACTCAAATAATCTGCAATATTCACTGGCATGCTACTACCTCCGTTTTTCACCGCTTCATTCCTTTGGAACTTGCGGCCATTTTAGTTACAACGTTTTTAGATGTTTTTATCAATTCACTTCTTAAGTTCATTTCTCATAAATTGTCAAAGACCATAAATAGCTTACTTAATGGGTTGCTAGTTATTTATAACCATCGTCAATCCCTGCTATTTGGTGAATCATAGCACCGATTTAAATTTATATCCACTATCAAAAAAAGGCTCGAATGAGCCTTTAGCTTTGATACATGCCACAGAAATAAAGCGATTTACGCCCACCGACTTAACTCGGTTATTTTACTGGCAAAATCTGATATTCAAACTCATACCCGGATGCCTTGGCTATTTCTTCAATTTTTGCCCGAATTTCCTTGCAATCAAACTTATACTCAAACTTTTTTCCGAACAAATTAGATTGCTCTTCAATATTGCCTTCGCGAGCACCACTCATCATATTGTAACTTTCGGTTTTAAAGCCAAAACCGGTTAACATTCCACCATCAAAATCATTTCCACCGGAAGTAAAACCAGATCCTTTCTCAATCAACATTTCTGAAAATTTAACCAGTTTAGCATCGTCATCAATGCGCATCGTAGTAAAATAGGTTAACGTTTTTTTAGAAAGGAACGCCTGTCTGCCAGTAGGCAGGTTAGAACTATTTTTATATAGAAAAACGCCCCCTCTCATCATTATTCGCGAATAAAAAACCCTGGCATCAATTATGACACCAGGGTGTTTGAAAAACAGTTACATTTTTGATTGAAACACCGCTCCAATCATCTCTTTTAGTTTATTCATGCTTGTGGGCTTTCCTAAGATATGACTGACGCCATATCTGATCTTCTTATCAGTGCCAGCCTCTGATCCCCAGCCAGAGACAATCACAACCTTCACTTCAGGGTGCGTATTTTTTATCGCCTCCGCTAACTGCCAGCCATCCATCCCTGGCATTCCAATGTCACTGATGACCAGATCATAATGATTATTCCGCAAGAGCTCTAGCGCTTCCAGTCCTCCATTGGCTATGTCGGAAAAATAACCTAATTTTTCCATATACATCCGTCCCAATGTCCTAATGGCTTCTTCATCATCCACCCAGAGCACGCGGATAAGGTCTTTTTGAACACTCGGTTCGATGATTTTTACCTCTATCGCTCTTAACGTTCCAACGGGAAGCAACATTTCAATCGTTGTGCCTTTTCCGACAATCGTTTCTTTGACATAAACCACTCCGCCATGATCGCTGACAATAGAGGCAACGGCACTCATTCCGAGTCCTCGTCCTGGCTCGAGCCCTTTGGTTGAAAAAAATGGTTGAAAAATTCTTTTTTTAATTTCATCATCCATCCCTATCCCGGCATCTCCAATCCTGACAAAGACTTTTTCACCAATCATTCCTGTTTCAATATTAATCACACCGCCAATAGGCATAGCTTCAATAGCATTTTTGATGAGATTATGGAAAGCACTACCGATCTCTCCCAAGTCTCCATCGACATGTCTTATCTTTCCATGGGTTCTTTGGAAAGAAATTTGCAGTCCCTTTTTTTCCGCCATATCCTTCCAGAGCGGTCTGGTCTGAAGAATTGCTTCATCCAGAACCACATTGAGATCAAGCGGTTGATATTCGCTATGCTGCTCTTTTTTCGTGAAACGTTGCAGTTGTCGAATACGAGCTGCCGCATCATTCGCACTTTTTCTGGAACGCTTGATCAACTCTGTGACTTCCTGAGGAATATTTGGAACAAACAATGCCATTTCCAAATTTCCATTTATCACCTCCAGGGCATTATTGAAGTCATGCGCCACGCCCGATGAAAGCTCTCCAATGGCGCTAAGGCGTTCCGCCTCAATCAATGCCTTTCGCATCCTTTTGCGTTCAGTGATGTCTTGATGCGTCCCCATCATCATCAGTGGCTTCCCATCTTCTGTCCAGGATGCCACCTTTCCTCTATCCAGAACCCAGATCCAATTTCCGTCTTTATGTTTCATACGAGAATCGAACTCATAATAGCCAATCTCGCCACGGAAATGCTTTTCAAGCAACGCACCACTGCTCTCCACATCGTCAGGATGAGCGTATTTCGTCCAAGTCTCAATCGATACTGGAGAAATTTCATCCAAGCTGTACCCAATGATTTCAGCCCAACGATCATTAAAAACTACTTCCCCGGTCTGGACATTCCATTCCCAGATCCCGACATTAGTACCTTCTATGACACCCTTGAGACGTTCGCGCTCTTTCAGCAGAGTTTCATCCGTCTGCTTGCGCTCTGTGATGTCACGGCTCACCGCAATCATTCCCATAACTTTCTTGTCCTGGTCACGTAAAAAGGACGAACTGACTTCCATCCAAAACAAAGGGGTAGCATCTTTCCAATAATGCTCTAACTCCAACGTGGTGATCCTTTGAGGATCTGCCGTTCCTAGCGCCTCCAATGCTATTTCTTTCTCGAAAATTGATAGCACATGCTTCATGGATTTAGGAGTTATTAGTTTATCAATAGGCTGATTCATCAGCTCTTCAGCTGGAATTCCGTAAAGGCGAGAAATAGAAGGACTGACATACGTGAACCTTAAATTCAAATCTATGATTGAGATGACATCAGCCATATTATCGGCTATCAACCGATACATTTCTTCACTCCTATGTAATGCTATTTCTGTTTTCTTGCGGCTAGAAACATCACGGATAACTGCAATTACCCCCAAGGGCATCCCTTCCTGATTGCGTATGAATGACAAATTTATCTCCATCCAGAATAAGGAACCGTCTTTTCGATACTCCTCCACTTCAATTGTACGAATTCTTTGAGGGTTCGCATTTCCAGAAGCTTCCAATACCAGCTCCTCTTCGAAATTCTTAACAAATACCGACAATGAACCGGCTGTTACTATCTGATCAACGGACTTATTTAAAACTTCTTCAACCGTAAATCCGCTCAGCTGAAAAACTGACGGACTGATATAGGTGAATTGCAAGTCCATATTCAGTACCGTAATAACGTCACCGGTATTGTCGGCGATAAGTCGATAGTTTTCTTCGCTTTTTCGAACTGCTTCCTCTGCCAGCTTACGTTCGGTGATATCCTGTATGTGCATAACATACCCTATTAACAAACTTTCTTCTATGAGCGGTGAAATACACCAATCCAGTGTCTTTATCCCTGAATGGGTGGTTTCATAAAGCTTCAGTTGTTTCACTTTATCAAAGCTGAAGTCAACCGCAAACCTTACTATTTCCTTATTCAACAGTCTTGTTTTTACCTCATCAGTAATGTTAGGGTCTTCAAACATCTTGAATCCAAGGACCTCGGCCTCATTCACCACACCGAACAAATCAAGACAGGCCCTATTTACTGCAACCAAACCGCCAGCGGCATCGTAAAACTCTATCGCTATCGGAGACTGGTCAAAAATTGCACTGCATCTCTCCTGACTTTCTCTCATCTGAATACTAAACGCAAACCGTGCTTCAATATTTCCAAGCATCTCTTTCTTGTTCATAACTTCCTCCTTTCAAAATATTTTTGCAACCAACCTCGCCTTCCATCCAGAAGACGAACGATAACCAAAGTAGACAACCCAGTCTCCTTTTTTAATTTCTTTCGAGATGGCCCGTTCAGATTCATAAAGAAAATCATTTCCCATGATCCAGCGGCCTGCTGGCCGAGGACAAACCGCGGTCACGAAACCTCGTTCCCGCCCATTCCTTAATTCTCTTTTTTTGAATCTGCCCAAGATGAATCCCAGACAACAAAGTCTCAGAAACAACCGAATAAAATCAACCTTCAAGCTTCTCACCTCCTTTTTACTTGCATTTCTTCGTAAATTGTCAAAGACCTATCATTAACTAATTAGCATATACTTCATTTACTATTTTGTCAATACCGCTGACACTCAAATAAGGCTCTATATAAGCCTTGTTTTTTGATTGCACGGGTAGCTAAGACGAACAAAAAGAAGCATGTTTATATTCCAGATCTCTTTCCCACAGCGGTGAATTTGGTTAATTAGTCCTATTTCACCTTCTCTACGAGCTTAGCTTTCGTGATCGGTCCCACCGTACCTGTTTGTTCTATGCCATTGTCTGCTTGAAATTTTTTGACAGCTTTGGTAGTGATTGGTCCATAAACTCCGGTTACATATTGGCTATCAAGATAACCCAGCTTCACTAGAGCGCTTTGAATGTTTTTGACCCATTCAGAATTGCCTTGTGGAATATTGTTATTACTGAATCCGGTGAGGACAGAAAGATCAATCTTTTTGTCCGCTTTTTCGGTGTCAGTATCAGGATTTTTGACACTCACTGTGCGTTTTGTTCCTGGCTTATTATCAAGAAGCTTGTCGATACAAAAACTGGCAACTAGTTTTTTGCTGGATTTTTTGTCTACCACTGCGGCTTTTTTGTTACCAATCTTAACTTTAGCATTCGCTTTGAAATGTTTGCCCTTGATTTCAAGTTTTAGTTTTTCTGGACATGAACTTTGGTCAGTAAATAAAGAATACTCCCAGGAATCAATGTGGGCTTTTTGCGCTTCTTCTTCGACAGCTTCGGATTCCTCTCCAACAGTAAACGTCCTTTCTTCAGTTGAAGCTTTATTTCCATCTAAATCAACGGCGTGCGCTTGAGTTGTGTGCTCACCACGAGCCAAACCAGTAAAAGTGTTATCGTATTGAGTTGCAAAAGCATTATATAGCGAACTAATCTCGCCTTCCGATAAAACTCTGTCAAAAATAGCGACATCGTCAATAGAGCCACTCCACGGTTCTTGGAAATATGTAGTATTACCTATTGTAAAATTTGCCTCCGAAACATCATCCCCAGACTCATATCCGGCAATAGTTTCAAGATATTCGCCATCCACATAGAAACTAACAGCATTATTTGAATCGAAAACAATCGCCAAGTGATACCACGTATCAGGATTGATATCTGCAAGTGTACTGTCGTAATCCTGCTTGTTAAATGTTGTAAATCTAAGTTGATTCCCCACTATCCCCCAGCCATATCCATCACCACCTAAGTCTTCGCCAATGGGCGCCCCTACTCTTCCAAGAATTCTTTGAGTCCCTATAAAAATAGTATCGGTTTTAACCCAAGCAGACATTGTAAAGCTATGTTGCAAATTCAAACTTGAAGAACTTTCCATATCAATATAGTCATCCTCGCCATCCAAACTGAAAGCTTGCCCAAACTTTCCGGTGGCATAAGTCGCGCCCCCGATTAACGTCCCATCATTTCCATTCCCTGAAGCATCCAATGCGTCACCTTCCCCTCTCCACCAGCCAATCAGTGAATTATCAAAATTATTCAAAACATAGTGTTGAGCGGACTTGTTCGTTGAAACTGATATTTCTGCAGATGTGCCATCAATAGTAGAGAGGTCTACTGGAGTTGGAGGAGTTACGAAAGAAGCAGCAAAAGGATCGCCTGCCCGTGCCATATCAATTTTCAGGCCCATAAAAATCATTACCGCTAAAAAAAGAGCGGCAACTATCGATGTCTTATTTTTCATTATTTTTCTATTTTACTTTTTAAAAAAGAATTTTTACTATTTCATTATACCACAAAAAACCATCCTCGTATCAGCTGGCTTTTGAATTTTTGAATTTTCTAATCTGCACGGGATAATAAGGGACGTTAAAAATTTATTTCAAGAAAATAGCCAAGATGTTTATATTCCAAGCCTTTCTGCTACGATGGTAGATTTGGTTAATTAACTTATATTTACTTTTTTTCTTTTAAAAAAACCTACAAAAATTCCGCCAATCAAAATCAACCCGCCAATTATATAGAAAATGTTTTTATTTTTAGGTTTATCATCACGAGAACCTTGAATCACTAATTCCGCTGTGCTTTCTGCCGGCAAGGCTTTTTCCAACATTGCAAAATCAACTTTTTCCGATTTATCCCAAGTATCTTGCTCGGCAATAATATCAAAGTTTTCTTTTACTATCCTACCAGTGCTATCAATCGTCGCTTGTTGACCACCAACAATATCGGCAGTTTCGTCACTATTTTTGGCCTTGATAAACATCTCGCCTTCAATAACCTTGAATACTGAGTTGTCTCCTATTTGCGAGGCAACAAATGTCGTGCCCTTCTTTCCAGCCACTGCCTGATTTACATCAATCTCCATAGTTCCATCTTTCAACACTTTTTTTACATTAACCCAAATATTTCCGGCTACTAATTTCCATTTACTATCATTATCTGTTGGTGGCTTAGATATTATTATCGTCGATTCTGGTTTCATTTTAAATATCGTATGATCAGGAAAGGAAATAATCGCCTCGCTATCGTCATCTGTCTTGATTCTAGCGCCATATGGTATGACTGTTATTGGAGTAGCAATGTGCCATACGTCCTCCGGCTCACCTGGAATATGAATTTCCACCTGCCCATCTCGTGATCCAAAGCGTGCCCGCGAATCAACTGGCTTTCCGTCTTTGTCTAAAAATTCCTTATCAATTTCTGACACTACTGGTACTTCTGGTGCTTTGTAGTCATTCATACGCCAAGCAACAACTGAAGTATAGTCATTGACTTCAGATCTATTCCTTACTTTGCCGTCTGCCATTCCTTCATGTGATTCTGTGCTGGATTTTCCATTGTAGCGTATAATCACCTTTTCATCGACAACCTGGCCACTAAACGATCCGTTAATCGTTTCCACCCAATCCGTATTGCTGTCAAAAGCCCCGTGCCAGACAACTTTCACATTGGAGACAATAGAAAAATAACCAGAGAGCCTGCCATCACTCTTGTCATAATCCCCATCCATTCTTAAGTGAGCATTGCCACTGACATCCTCAACTCCTTGTGTAAAATTAATTGGAATATTCCGATCAGCAGTTATTTTACCAGCCCGCATGTCTACATGAGACGAACTAAATAAAATCTTTTCAATTTTACCAGGACCTATTCCAGCTGCCGCATTTCTAATTCCCAGATAGAGAAAAAAATCCGATTGTGGAAAAATTTTTTCCTCGGCCAATGCTGGTAAAATTAAACTCAAATTCAATAATAGTATTATGAGAATAATTATAATTTTACGCATAATATCTGGATTCAATCTTTAAATATTTAGCTATATACATTTTCACATTAATAAACTATTTTTCTATGTACTCCTAATCAACAATATTTATCTGCTCAATCCTATCAGTGAGTATCCATTTCCCATTAGCAAAAAGCCAAGCATCAATACGATATTTTCCAGTTTTACTAGGAACAAAATATGAAAAGATGCTTCCGACAGAGGCAACAACATTTTCCGAAGCACCGCCATCCTTAGTGGTAACGGTAGTGTTATATTCTGTCGTTTTATTATCTTCATTACAAATCTCAAGAATCTTCTTGGTTTCTCTGGGTATATAACCCCTATTTATTAGCTCAACCTTATAATAAACATTACCTTCTTCTGTTTTGTTTAACAATTTAGCTAATGAATATGATTCCTGCAGATCCATCTTCTTATCAGGATCCGGCATGGGACTAGTTTTTTTTGCTGGATATAGATAAGTATTCCAACCTGCTACTTTTTCAATTTTAGCATCTTTAGTGGCAGTGCAATCAACTAATACCACATCATTAGCGCTGTTAACTTTTTTTAATTTAGCATCAGAGCTGGATAAATTATTTGGTACGCCTGTATCACTTCCAAATCTTATCGCATGAGTAAAAAAACCGATTACACAGATGATAGCTGTAATTGTTACCAAGAAAATTATTATAAATTTCCAAGAATAAAGAGTTTTAAAAGCGAAACCATAAAAAAACCAAATAAATATTGCAAATATGATTAGCAAAAACCAAGCCAGCCATGTTGAACAATAAACAATACCGAAAATACTGCCCGTAATAATTAACAAGATGATTTTTAAAAAACCAAGAACACCAATTACGCCAAAGGCGATTTTTTTGCTCATATTTTTAAAGATAAATTTATATCAATATTATAGCACAGTTCTAACTTCCCACTGCCCCACCAAAAAAGAGACCAATCAAAGCCTCTTTTTTATGTCTGCACGTCATAGTCCGAAACGTTAGAACTATTTTTATGCAGAGGAAAGAACATATTTATATTCCCGATTTTGGTTTAAAAACATAACCACCCCAGAGTGTCACTCGCTATATTATTAGCGATAAATTGCAATGATTTGGCTAATTATCAATTCATCGGCATTGATATACTTTCCAGTGAAATCAAACCAAACTGTCATAAAATCTTCTTTATCTAGCTTTCGCGAACCACCAGTCTCTGGATTTTGAAGATAGATATTTTCATTATCCAGTCCGTAAACTACCGAGTAATGCCCATCAGCTACGTCTGTTTATTATTATATGCAAATAACACACCAATTTTCCAAACACCTTTTTCTCTGAAAGCGGGAATATTTTGTCTTCTAGCAGCATTCAGGAGTGCATGCACTGATTGCTCATTCTTTTTTGCATATTCAGACAATTTAATAATTTCCTCACCTTTTAGATATGCGATTCTTTTGTGCAGTGATTCCGTGAGTGCAAGTGCTAAAACCTTTTCCATTGTCTTTGAATTTTCTTGATAACGATAATCGCCAAATGATTTATAGTATTGCGCTTTTTCTTTATCACGAATAATTATCATTGGGAGTCCAAGTCTCAAAAATTGATAATTCAAAAGAACTCTACCAATTCTTCCATTACCATCACAAAAAGGATGTATTGTTTCGAAATCCAGATGAAATTTGGCAATTTTATCTAAAAAATATTTATCTAAATTATTGGTATAATAGTTTAATAGATCTTCAATCATCGCGGCAACTTTTTCTGGAGCTGGAGCCACGTGTGTCCCAACTCGCACATACTCACCTGCACTTCTAAATCTCCCAGCAAATTCATCATTGATTCCACCAATTAGCATTTGATGAAGTAACAAAATTAATTCCTTATCAATCTCTTTTTCTTTGGATTTATCTCGGATATAATTAATAACTCTAGATAAATTTTTTGCCTCATAAACTTCCCGCACACTCACATCGCGAGAAACCTCCATTTCCAAGAGAATTTTTTCAGTTTCTTTTAATGTCAGCGTTGAATTTTCAATAGCATTAGAATTATAAACACTCTCTGGAATTTCAGCCTCATCAAGTAAAACCAGCAGGGACTCTTTTCCTTTGCGAAGCTTGTCATATTCACTTTTTAGTGCCCCAATGCGCTTTTTAATCGGATTTGTAATTGGCATATTTTTTAGTTAATATTATACATTAAGTATACAGTATTAACGTATTATTGTCAATATATCGTTAATATTGTGATAAAATAAGATAAATTAACCACTTTTTATATGCAATACTAACTATTATAACCAAAATTGAGGCTTAAATAAGCCTCAATTTTGGTTATATTCTCAAGTGCACGCCGTAGTAAAGGACGTTAGAATTATTTTTATGAAAAGGAAAGAGTATATTTATATTCCAGACTTGAATTTGGGGTGAGCCAATTCTTTTTTAGCCGGTAGGTAACTTTTTCTGGGCTGGTTTTTATTTCCTCACCCTTTCTCGACTATCCATGTATCTTTTAAGCGCATCTTTGGACGTAATCCAATTACGTCCTTCTTTGTGGGCTTCCAATTTTCCACTGCGCGCCAGAAGATTGAGATATTTTTCTGTAAATTTCGACTCTTTGGCCAAATCAGCAAGAGAAATATATTTTTCATTGCCTTTTTTGCTCGGTGAAAGTATTTTCAGATAGATATCCAATGTTCTTTCAACTGCACGAGCAATGAAATTTACAAAAGGCACGTAGTCCCCCTTATCTGCAAATGATAAAGTTTGATAGTATTTTTTTCGGTCATTTTTCAAAACAATTACCAACGGCAAACCCGATTGCATTAAAAGAATATTCATAACTAATCTTGATGTTCTACCATTGCCATCAAAAAAAGGATGAATAAAAACAAGCTTGTGATGAACTATGCTTGCCAAGTCCACCGGATGCATTTTTTTATTATTACTCCCAACCCACCCAACAAGATCTCGCATAAGCTTTGGAATCTCCAATGCTTCCGGTGGTCTGTGGTCGGCACCACCGATAATCACCCCACTATTTCGATATCTTCCCGCCCACTCTTTATCAATATTTTGCTGCACTATCTGATTAAGTGAACGAATCAAGTTTTCTGAAAAAGTATTCTTTTTATCCTTTTCCACTAAATCATACAGGTATTCTAAGGCTTCTTGATGATTTTTAGCCTCAAGATGATCTTTTAACGGCTTGCCTTTAATGGTCAGTCCTTCGTTGATAACAAGATAGGTTTCCTTAAGTGTTAGACTATTTCCTTCAATCGCATTCGAATTATAGGTCATTTCTATCTTAAATTGTTCTTTGAGTTTTCTGACAGAACTGATCGGAAGTGGTCGAAAGGAATTTAACAATGCTAATTTGTCATCAATTCTCTTTTGAATTTTTTCATCTAAATATTGCATATGTTTTTTAATATGGTTTAGCTCTTTATTGGCAGTATACCATATTAAGAAAAACAGTCAATACAACTTTTCAAAAAGTTCTAACTTCCCACTGCCCTATCAAAAAACAGGCTTAAATAAGCCTCTTTTTGTGTCATGCACGGGATAGTGAAGGACGTTAGAACTATTTTTATGAGTAGAAAGGAATATATTCATATCCCTGATTTAAGTCCGCAAATATAAATTACCCCACCGTGTCACTCACTATGCAAAAAGAAAAGAACCCTGAACGCATTGCGTCCAGAGTTCTTCTATTTTTTACGGCATTTATCCATTTTAATCTTGGAAACAGTATTTCGGTATGGTTTGAGTTCTTTTACTTCCCTTAACTTTCTAATAGCAACACTATAGATCTGCCTGATTTTTTCCGGCCTCAGGCAAAGCTTTTCTGCAATCTCTTTTATAAAGAGATCTCCGCTTACCATAAGCAAAAAAATTTGCCTTTCTTCTTCAGTCAGAGCATCCATCGCCTGTGAAATTTTTTCCCCAAGCTCCTTGTTAATGACAAGATCTTCAACAGAACAGCTCGCCTTGTCTGGCTGCATATCCCCAAATTCCACAGCATCATCTTCATCAGACATTGGATCGTTCAAAGATTTCGCTCTCCGCATCTTCCTAATTAACATTAAAACTTCCTCTTGCGAGATACCCATTCGCTCCGCAATCTCTTCTATTGATGGCTGCCGAACCAAGATTCTCAACAGCTCACTTTCCGTCTTTCTAAGCTTTATTATGGCCTCTCCCACTTCAGATGGAAGATGGATCGCCCCATTGTCAGATATAGTGGCTTTCATAATTCCTTGGCGAATCCAATCAGTAGCGTAAGTGGAAAATTTATAACCTAGCCGCCAATCGAATCCTTTCACTGCTTGCATCAGCCCAATATTGCCTTCTTGAATGCAATCAAGCAATTGCACATGCTTGTTGTAGCGTGAATAGATTTTGGCGAAACGAATAACTAGCCGAAGATTCGACTGGATAAACAGCTTAAGCGCTTGCTCATCTCCTAGTTCGATTCTTTTTGCCAATTCAACTTCTTCTTCTCGGGAGAGCAAGGGGCTACTTTTAACCTCGCGAAGATACGCCTGGGTTATATCATTTTCTAACCATTCACTTTTTTTGCACATAGTTCATTTCCCTTCCCACATTGAGATTTCTTCTCTCTGGACAGTTTTGTCCGTAAAAAACAAAGAAATTTATTGGCCCAATCTTCCAGAAAAAGATCAAAGGCTGCTCCCCAACAGAAAGAAAGCACCAATGAAATACAATAGGCGAATAGAACTTTTTCTGTCTTGATTGGATTGATGTTGAAACTCCGAAATAACAGAAAAATATTCAGTATAATCATCTTGACCAGATAGACCGTCGGTCCAATGAGCGCTAAGCGTAAACCGCTTTCCAACCAGCTCCAGACAATCTTTACGGGCAGTTTCCTGATGATAGCCAATGAGATCCTTTTCAAAAATTGTGAGTCGATAAAAAAGATTGCCTCAAACACGTCCGTCACCAAAGTGACACACCTAGCCAGGATGGTCTGACCAAAAGACATCCTGACGATCCAATATTCATATCCGAAGATGCCAATATTGGTCATGATCAAAAAAGCGTAAAAGATCATAATTCTTCGGACTTGTTTCATCCCAGCCTCCTTTTTATTGTTGATCTGATGTTTCCAGGCTTATTTTCACCACTCCTATTTGTCAATGAACTGCTTAAACGTAGCATAGACGTGAAGATTGTTCAAGTTGAGCCTTGATTATCAATATCTGCTATACTAGATAAGTTGGAACAGCCAAAAGAAAAAGACGTAAAAAAATAATAAAACTATTAATTTTGCTTTTATTCAAAGCAATTATTTTTATTGCTTGATAAATTTGACCATTCCGCTTCCCTTAGCTACACTTCAAGCATAAGGAGAAACGGCCCCTTACCAACAAAATCACAACCCGAAACAAGGAGGATAGGAATGACGATAAAAGAGTTAGGATCAGATCAAGTAGGAATACTGATTGATCTGCACGGACATTCGCGACATTCGACAGAACCAACCAATTGGGTCAGGCACAAATTCCCATTTTATCCTGAATCACTGGTGGATCCAAAGGATTACTACAGAAAATTAAAAGAGAAAGGAATGAGTGAAATTGCCCTGACTGATCATAATGAGATTCAGGGTTGTCTGGATCTAAATGCAGCCGGTCTATTTTGTCCGCTCTGCGCTGAGATTACCGGACACTTTCTCGATGGCTGCAAAGTCCATGTATTAGTCTACGAGATCACTGTCGCACAGTACCACAAGACCATCGAACTGCGCTTCAACATCTACGGCCTAGTTCGCTATTTACGTACTGAGAAGATCAATCACGCACTGGCACACCCGCTTTATTCGGTCAACAATCTTTTGACCGCTGACCATGTTCGGCAACTTTTGGTACTGTTTGATTTTTTTGAGATTAACGGCGCACGAAGCGAAGAGTTTAATCAGCTCGTCCGGAAAGTAGTCAGAGAAGTCTCAGGCGATCAACTGGAAGCCATCGCCCAAAAGTTTGGAATCAAAGACGCACTCACCAATCCACTGAAAAAGTTTTTTATCGGTGGCAGTGATGACCACTCCGGACTAAAAGGGGCGAAAGTTTATACTTGGCACCCCGGTAAAACTATCGCTGACATTTTTTCCTCACCGGAAAAAATCGAGATTATCGGCCAAGGTTCGGTGCCGATGGATATGGCTCAGGATCTCTACAGCATCCTCTATCAAAAGATCAAACATTCAACTGCTCTAGAAGAGATCATTCCCTACAACGAGGCACTGCAAATAATTGATACTTTTCTCGACCAGAGTAACGGTCATAAACGCTTCCTGAAATCACTTTTCGTAAAAGCAAAAACTTTTTTCGGTAGCCAACAAGTAGACAGTTCCGATTTTCAATCAGTGCTGATAAGCATCCTGACAAAAGTAGCCGAGGATAAATCAGATAGCAAGCAACCGAACCATTCCAAAGGATGGTTCGAGCTTTTCTCTAGCGTCCTGGACGAAAGCATCCGGCATATCATCAATCACATCGTTGAAGCAAACAAAAAAGGCGATATTTTTGAAATTATGCGAAGTGTCCTATCGTTGGCCGTCCTCGCCAGCGTCTTTCCAATCGGATTTTATCTGGCCTATTTTATCTTTCATGACACTCGGTTAGGCGCCAGAAAATTAGCCGCGGAAATATTGGAAAAACCAGGGTATGAATTGAAAAAATTGAGAGTCGCTCATCTGACTGACACCTTTCATGCAATGAACGGTGTGTCGCGTAATCTACAACAAATGCAGATACTAGCGGAAGAGCTGGCACTCGATTATAAACTAATTATCTGCGATAACCAAGAAAGTCAATGGGGTGAAAAAGTTTTCCCGCCTGTCGCCTCCTGCGACTTGCCATTTTACCCGGAAGTAAAGATGATCTGGCCACCGATGCTTGAAATGCTGGAATATTTTTACCAACAAGATTTCACTCACATCCATGTAGCGACGCCAGCCAGTATGGGACTGTTCGGCCTCGGCCTCTCCACTATCTTCAAGGTTCCGCTCTACATCACCCATCACACCGCCCTGCCACAATATATCCGTACCTACACTGAAGAACCGATGGCTGAAGATGCGATGTGGAAATATCTCCGCTGGTTTTATCGTTATTGTGACAAGATTTTTGTGCCGTCACTGTATTTCCGAGATGACTTGATCCGTAACGCCGTCCCACCGGAAAAAATCGTTCTCGTCCCCAAAGGTGTCGACACGGAGCGTTTCCAGCCAGGACCAAAACCAGATGATGGAATCTTCCGCTTGCTCTACGTCGGCCGAATCAGTTCAGACAAAGACCTGCCCATCTTAGTTGACGCATTTAAGCTACTCAACCGCAGCAACATCAAATTAATCGTCGTCGGCGATGGTCCTTATCGGGAAAAAATGGAAAAAAAACTCCGTGGCTTCCCCGTAGAATTTACCGGCTATCTCGAGGGAGCAGAATTGGTTCAGTGCTACCAGAAAGCAGACCTATTCGTCTTTCCTTCGACCAAAGATACATTCGGCAATGTCGTCCTGGAATCCCATGCCTGTGGCCTACCAATCATTGTCACTGACATCGGCGGACCAAAAGAAAATGTCCGCCATGGCTTTGATGGTTTTATCGTCGAAGGATTGAGTGTCTATGCTCTGCGCGACCAGATCATCGCGGCTATCGCCCTGGACAAAGAGATGCTCCAGACCATGGGTAAAGTCGGACGGAAAGAAGTGGAAAAAAGAACCTTTAAAAAAGCGTTCGAGGAATTCCTCGAACTATACGACTGGTAACCTTAATGGTAGATATTTGCGAGTTCGTTCGCGAATATCTACCAAAACCAAAACCCCATAAATTCGGGGTTTTATATTTTTCTAAAAAAATTAGAACCAAAAAGAGGCCTTATCCAAGCCTCAAGTTGGTTCTATTCTCAAGTGCACGGGATGTAGGAATCGAACCTACGTTAGAAGTTTTGGAGACTCCCGTACTACCACTGTACGAATCCCGCCTGCGTCCGCCACAGCGGACTTCGGCGGGCAAGCCCGCTATCGTTCGCAAGGACGGAGAACTTTGCTCTAAACCCTACTTCATCTCCTTATGCAATGTATGTTTTTTGCATTTTGGACAATGTTTTTTCATTTCCAATTTTTCCTTCAGTTTTTTCTTATTTCTGGTTGTGAAATAATTAATGTTGGCGCATTCCAAGCATTTCAGCTTTGCTAAGTTTTCTCGTGACATAATGGTATAAAAAAATAATTTAACTTAATTAAACTTTCTCTTCAATAATTCTGTGAGCCGTTGTCCGGAATCGGACCGGAGACCTTTTCCTTACCATGGAAATGCTCTACCGACTGAGCTACAACGGCATGAATGATATGGGCCGGGCAGGGTTTTCATCCCTCACCAATTTCGAACTAGGGTATCCTTGTGGGCCGGGCAGGGTTCGAACCTGCGTAGATACGAGATCGGCTGATTTACAGTCAGCTGCGATTGACCACTCCGCCACCGACCCATGTGCTTCTTCTACCCTAAATATTTTAATTGTTCAAAATTGGTGAGGGACGCGCCTGCGTAGATACGAGATCGGCTGATTTACATTCAGCTGAGATTCCTGCCTGCCGGTAGGCAGGGACTGCTCCGCCACAGACCCACTATTTCCTTTATTTTCATTTTTTTGAGCCGAAGATCGGAGTTGAACCGATAACCTACTGTTTACAAAACAGTTGCTCTGCCATTGAGCTACTTCGGCAATACATTTTGTTTTCAAACCTTGATAGCGCAACTATTTACCAAACTGTTGCTCTGCCACTCCGCTACTTCGGCAATACATTTTGTTTTCAAACCTTGATAGCGCAACTATTTACCAAACTGTTGCTCTGCCACTCCGCTACTTCGGCAATACACCACATCAATAGCGCCACTTCTGGCTTGCCCGCATTGTCGATAAAACGTTGCAGGCGGACACTATTTTTCATACCATACTATTCTATCAGCTTCCCAGGATTTTTTCCAGTTTTCTTATTTTATACCTTGCATTCTTATTTGTCGGGTTCAATCTCAGTACCTGCTTAAAGCATTCTTTGGAATGTTCCAAGTTTTTCACTTCTAGATAATATTCTCCCAATCTTTCATAAGCCTCGATATCTTTTGGATTTGCAGCAATCCTCTCTATTAGCAATTCCTCTAGGCGACTCTTTGTCTCTCGCCTTCTTTTGGGAACAACAACATGATCGCTGACAAATGGTCGAAAAAACTTCTCCTCCACCTCCTCTTGTCTGGCCACCTGCCTCAATCCTAATCTTTCACGAATATTTCGTTTTTCCGGATTGTACCGTCCCGTCTTATCAACAATACCATCCAAGGCTTCATTCTCTTTTGGCTTAGTCATTTCTTCTTCAAATTGATCAGTCCTTGATTGGAGCTCTGCGTTCAAGACATCACTGCCTGACTTAGAATCCCTTTTTTTTCTGATTCCCTCACCCCAAGTTTTCAGCGTATTCTCTAACTTCAAAAAAATAATTCGAAAACGCTTGACCAACTTTTCCAGAAAAACCAATGAACCTTGCTTTATTTTTGAAGATACTCTTGATTCAGCTACACCTCTATCGGAAAAATTACCAGAGCCACCTGACGCTGCTCGAAACTCCCTTTCCTTTTCCATCTTCTCTTCTCTCTCCAGACGATTAATTTCCGGGGCCTTCTTGACCAAAAAAATAATTATTCCAATAACGCTCAAAATCACTAAAATTGGTGGAATAATTGAATATAACATAAATTGAATAATTTTATTTTATTTGATCTGATCCTTCTTCATTGTCAGATATTTTCCACTCTTCAGTTTAACCTTAATTTCCTGCGTAATCGCATTTATCTCTATAACCGTGCCCTCACCCTCAACTGTGCTAATCGCACTATAGGCTTCTGGCATTCCCACGAGCATCTCTCTGTAACTTTGTGCTTCATATGCTAAACAACACATCAGTCTCCCACAAGCTCCAGAAATTCGCTCAGTCCCTCTGTGTGCTATTTGTTGAACTCTCGCCATATCTGTCGTAATACTAGGAATGTTATTTTTCGCCTTAATGCAACACATCGCTCTTCCACACACACCACAATCACCTAACTTTCTTGCTTCATCACGAGAACCGATCTGCTGCATTCTGATTACCTTTTTGAATTTCAGAGAGAGATTCTTTACTAACTCACGAAAATCAACCCTACCATCTGACGTGAAAATGAAAATTATTTGCTTTCCATCAAGACTAATCCTTGCATCAATCGCTTTCATTGCCAATCCCAGTTTTTTAAGTTCGCTCTTGCAAAAATCCAAGGCTTCCTCTTTTTCAATTTCCTTTGCAGCATACGCCTCCTTATCTCGAGTAGTTGCAAGTCTTAAAATCTGTTCTTTCTCCTTTGGACAATTCTCTTTTCCATCAGCCTCAACAACTCCCATTTCATTGAAATGCTCACAATTCACAACTACGCGATCTCCGGCTTTGAGCCTAATCTCACTCGCGCACAATCGTGGACTCTCCCAGGAATATATCTTTACTAAAACATTCATTGTATTTCGAGCCTATTATTTTATAACTCCATTCGAGTAAATCCTCCCACGCGAATATTCTCTCCAATCTTGGCAATCTTTTCTGTAATCAGCGCCTCAACAGTTTGGTCTGGATTTTTGACGTAGCTTTGAGTAAGTAAGGCTAATTCTTCACGGAACTTTTTTTCTTTGCCCTCAAGAATTTTTGCCATAATTTCAGCTGGCTTATTCTCAGCCTTCAATTGCTCTTGCCAAATTTCTTTCTCTTTCTCAAGCGTTGCAACTGGAACATCTTCTGGTTTCACATATTGCGGATTCATCGCGCAAATGTGCATTGCGATATCTTTAGCTAATTCCAAAAATTCAGTATTTCTAGCAACGAAATCACTCTCGCAATAAAGCTTCACGATTGCACCCAATTTATTATTCGGATGAATGTAAGATACTACAACACCTTCGCCAGCCTCACGGTCAGACTTCTTTGCTGCCTTCAATTGCCCACGCTTACGAATAATCTCAATCGCCTTTTCCTCATCTCCACCCGCTTCATCCAAGGCTTTTTTTGTTTCCACGATACCTGAACCAAGCATTTCTCTAATTTTTTTTATTTGTTCTAGATTTGACATATTTTTTTTAGAAAATATTTACTAATTTTTCACCTCAGCTGCAGCTTTATCTAACGCTGCTTTGTCTGCTACTACTTTTTGTTTAGCAGAAAGCACAGCTTTGATAACATAGGCCATCAGGATCTTAAGCGAAGAAACGGCGTCTTCATTAGCGGGTATGATGTAATCAATATCGCGCGGATCAATGTTGGAGTCAGCCAGCGCAATCACAGGAATGTTCTTGATCCTAGCCTCCTTGATTGCTAAATTATCTTCAACAACACCAGTCACAAATATAGCACCAGGCAATCTGTCCATATGCTTTATTCCACCCATTTTCGTCTCCAAGCGCTCCAACTCTTCAGCAAACTTCATTTGTTCAAACTTGGTATATTTCCCGTATTCTCCTTTTTCCATCTTGTCTTGTCCGTCACGAAGATATCTTGTCCGTCCAGAAATAGCGGAATAATTTGTGAATGTTCCACCAAGCCAACGCTCCGTCACATAGGGCATGTCACATCTTTTCGCCGCAGCCTCAACAATTTTCTTGGCTTGCTTCTTTGTTCCTACAAAAAGAATTTTCTGTCCGCTCGCAATAACTTTTTCAATAAAAGTCAAAGCTTCTTTTAGCATCTGAGCTGTCTTTTGCAAATCAAGAATGTTGATACCATTTTTTACACCAAAAATGAAATCGTCCATCTTGGGATTTTTTCTTGATTTATGATGTCCAAAATGTACGCCATTTTTGAACATCTCTTCTATACTGATTTCCATTTTTGAAAAATCGAAATCCGAAAAACAATCGGCTACAGTTTCCGCCGCTTTTTCATTTTCAGTCCCGGTCGGAACTGAAACATTTTTCTCTTCCATATTATTATTCCTTTAATTATTATACGCTTCTCAGAAAAGTGAGAAACGCTTCCGCTATTTTCCGTTGATTTCAAAATTGCTTTTAAAACCAGCATCTTAATCCCCAGTCCGTATGCGTCCTAGGGCAGGACAATGCTCGGAAAATATGAGTTTTTGTACCTAGCTACTATATCAGCTCTCGCTCCACTTGTCAATTTCTAGAAAGCGTGCTAAATTTACCTAGCGTTATTAATAGTCTAAATTTAGCGTTTTCAGGGTACTTATAATCAGGCCTTATTTAAGCCTTATTTCCAACTCATGAAAACCAAAATCAACGAAATTTATGAAAAAAGACATCCATCCTAAATATTTCCCAGACGCCAAGATTATTTGTGCTTGCGGTAATATTATCGAGGCAGGGTCTACCGTTAAAGAAATGAAGGTAGAAATCTGCGCTGCTTGCCACCCATTCTACACCGGCAAGAAGAAATCAATGGACACCGCTGGTCGCGTCGACCGTTTCAAGAAAATCGCCGAAAAAAAAGCTGCTCCAAAGACAAAGAAGGAAAGAATTCGAAAACCAAAAGCCGAAACCAAGAAAGTGGTTTCGAAGAAGAAATTGAAGAAATAGTTTTTACAATACTTTTAAAAAAGCTCGGGCAGGAATGCTTTGGGCTTTTTTTGCAACATTAAAAGGGATTTCTAGTGTATTGTGTAGATACATTTCGAAATCCCTTTTTGCCAATGGCTCCCTACCTCCTTAGGCCGCCTTGGCAAATTATTCGGTACGTTCAACGTGTTTTAGTAGAACTACACTCGGACGCAGTCAAAGGATCTGCTACCCATCACCTCAAGTTTTCTGTAATATAATAAAACTTACAATAACCTATAGCAGATTCTTCGACTCCGCTGCGCTGCGCTCAGAATGACAGAAAAAAATAATTAAAAAGAAACGAGCATATAGCTCGTTTCTGAATAAATACAAAATATAATATAAAAGCCTAACGTTTAGCCCACTGTGGAGATTTGCGGGCTTTCTTGAGTCCCGGTTTCTTTCTTTCTACCACTCTCGCGTCTCGAGTCAAAAAGCCTTCTGCTTTCAAAACCTTGCGCAAGCTCTCATCAAACTTAATCAGCGCTCTCGAAATTCCCAAACGAATTGCTTCGGCCTGGGCGTTGATTCCGCCTCCAGTCACTTTCACGGTAATATTAAATTTCTCTGAAAGTCCAACAGAAGTTAGGGCAGATTTCACTACATCAGCGAAACGTTGGACAGAAAAATAGAGCTCCAATTTCTTATCATTGACCAGCGTGTCAGCTGGTGTGTCCGTTGGATAGATGCGCACCTGAGCAATGGCGGTTTTTCTTTTTCCGACTGCATAGAAATATCTGCCTGCTTCGGCCTTTACTTCCGGCGTTGCTTTTTCAATTTTAACTTTTTTCTTGTCCATCATGGTTTAAAAATAGGTATTAGTTAGTTGTTCCGTCAATAGTGTGCTTGTGTGTTGCGTCAGTGTAGATGAGAAGTCTCTTCATCATTTTGTCTCGCAGTTTGTTCTTGCAAAGCATTCCATAAACAGCATCTTTGATAACTTTTCTTGAATCCTTCTCAATTTGATCTTTCAGTTTAGTTGCAGTGATTCCTCCAGGATAACCGGAAAAGCGGTAATAGATTTTTTTGTCTCCCTTGCCATAAGCAATCTTGACATTGTCAGAATTAATTACAACCACGAAATCCCCTCCGTCGATATGTGGTGTAAAATCAACCTTATTTTTCCCACGTAAAATTCGGGCAATTTCAGTTGACATTCTTCCTGGCGTTTTATCTGTTGCATCAAAAAGATGATATTTTCTGGTAATCATAAATTTAGTATACGAATTCGATAATCGCAATTCTTGCTGAATCGCTTTTTCTTGGCGCTAATTTAATTATTCTAGTATAACCGCTACTTCTTTTTTCAAATTTATCCAAAAACTCACCAGTCACTTTTTTCATTGCCATAGCTGGGATATATTTTTTGAGATCTCGAATAATCGCTAATTTGCGCACTGGGTCTTTCCCCTTTTTAGCTTTGTTAATCAAGCGATCAATTTTGCCTTTCAGTTCCTTAGCCTTTGCCTCGGTAGTCTCAATCTTTTCTTGCATAATCAAACTGCCAAGCATTGTTCTGAATAACGCTTTTCTTTGACTTCGCTCTCTGCCTAATTCTCTTCCCTTATTTTGATGTCGCATAATATTTTACTTAAAAAACGGAAATATTAGTCTTCTTTTTTGAGATTAATTCCAAAGTCTCCAATTGCTTTCTTGATCTCTTTGATTCCTTTTGCTCCCATACCTTCTAATTCTCCAACTTGCACCTCAGTAAGTTTTACGATATCAGCAACAGTTGCAATATTGGCCTTTTCCAAAACATTCAAAGTCCGGGTAGAAAGATTCTTAAGCGCAGCAACCTCTGTCTTAGTCACATCCTCCGCAACCACCTCAGTCACCTCCGCTTCAATTGGAGCCTCAACCACTTCCTCCTCAACTACTTCTTCTACTTCTTTAATTGAAGTTAGAACTGAAAATTGATCACTAAGAATTTTAACTGCCTGCGAAAAAGCCTCTTTTGGAGAAATGCTACCATCAGTTGCCACTTCCAATTTGATCTTTTCGAAATCAGTTCTTTTCCCCACGCGCATATTTTCAATGGTATAGTTCACTCGACGAATCGGAGTATAAATTGCGTCAAGAGCAATCATGCCCACTTCTTTCTTGTCTCTAATTTGCTGATCAACTGGAACATAACCAATCCCATTTTCCACTTCCATTTCCATATCAAATTCACCCTTAGCATTGGTAATAGTAGCGATTGGAGCATCTTTTGTAATAACTTCGACATCAGTTGGACACTTAATCATTCCAGCTGTGATCACCCTTTCCCCTCTAACACTCAGTGTGACTGTCACTGGCTCATCCTTATGAGATTTCAAGCGAACTTGCTTCAAGTTTAAAACGATCTGAATCACATCCTCTAAAACATTAGGAATAGTAGAAAACTCATGCTTTACACCCTTGATTTTAACAGAAGTAATAGCAGAGCCTGGAAGAGACGAAAGAAGCACACGTCTAAGAGCATTACCTACGGTCGTTCCATAGCCAGGATAACAACCATCGATTTCAAAAAGACCAGTCTTTTCATCGATTGGAACGTATTTAGGTTTTTGAGGAAGTGTTATTGCTTGCATTTGTTTATAAAATTTTAATAATTAGGGGAAATATAACGTATGTTTCTTAGACACACGCTCTCCCATATTTTAATTATCGTGAGTAATACTCAACCACAACCTGAGCATCAACATTAGTACCAATCTCTTCACGAGTTGGAAGACTAACAATTTTCCCTTCAATTTTTGCTGAATCAAATATCATCCAGCTTGGGAAATCTTGCTTATTTTTTAGTGCTTGGTCAATATTTTTGAAATAATTTTTCTGCTCTTTCCCAGCTTTAATGCTAATTGTCTGTCCAACTTTCACCTCGTAGGATGGAATGGAAACCTTGCGACCATTAACTGCGATAAGTCCATGATTAACAAGTTGACGGGATTGAGCACGTGAAGCGCCAAAGCCGAGACGATATACAACATTATCCAATCTTGTCTCCAAACGAATAAGTAATAGATCTCCGGTCACACCTTTTTTACCCTTAACATCACTAAAGTGTTTTCTAAATTGCTTTTCCAAAACTCCATAAATGCGCTTAATCTTTTGTTTGGCAGCCAACTGGATACCATATTCACTGCGGTTACCACGAGACATTTTTTTGCCGTGCACTCCAGGAATATAGGCGCGTTTAATCATTCCACATTTTGGACCGTTACAACGGTCACCTTTTAGGAAAAGTTTCTCCATTGCTCTTCGACATTTTCGACATTGTGCTTGAGTATCTCTAGCCATATGCTCTTTCTAAATAAATAATTTATACAAAAACTAAAATTAAACTCGACGAGGTTTCTTGGCACGACAACCATTATGAGGAATTGGCGTTGTATCTTTAATCATAGTAATTTCAAAGCCATTGTTTGCCAGTGCGCGGATTGAAGCTTCTCGCCCAGACCCTACTCCACGAACAAACACTTCCAATTCTTTAACGCCATATTTTCTAACCTTTTCACTAACATTAGCCACGACTTGAGTTGCAGCGTAGGGAGTGGCTTTTTTTGCACCTTTGAACCCTAAGAGTCCTGATGAACACCACCCAAGAACTCCGCCTTCACTATCAGAAATATTAACAATCGTATTATTATAAGAACATTTTACTGTTGCTCGGCCTTTCAATACTTGTTTTTTGGCTTTCTTGACTTTCTTAAGCTCCAATTTCACTTCTTCACCAGAAAGAGTGGAAAGAATCGCTGCATCAGAAATCTCCGCCTTTGGAGCGACTACTTCTTCTGCCTTTTTTTGCTGTGTATCATTCGTCATAAAAATATACTTATAGCTAATCTTTAAATACTCGCTTAATCGCTAACTCTAGGTCTTTTCCGTCTTCACTCTACCAGACCCCATTGTTCTTCGAACATTACCTCGAACAGTACGATTATTGGTCTTGGTTCTCTGTCCACGTACGGGAAGACCTCTTTGGTGTCTTGTTCCACGGTAACAGCCGACTTCCTTTAGACGCTTTACATTGTCTCGCACTTCTAACTTTAAATCTCCTTCGATCTTAATTTTCTTTTCCACATAACTACGAATACTGTTTTGTTCCTCTTCGGTCAAATCCTTAGTTCTCTTATCTTTATCAATTTTAAGCTCAGCCAAAATATCCGAAGAAGTATTTTTACCTACTCCGTATATATAGGTGAGTGAAATCTCGATTCTTTTATTATCAGGAATATTTACTCCAGCGATTCTTAACATATTGATAATTCTTGCTACTAATTAAAAAGTTTCCAACTAGCCTTGACGTTGTTTGTGCTTGGGATTAGAACAAATCACAAAGAGCACACCCTTTCTTTTAACGGTCTTGCACTTATCACAAATTTTTCTAACTGATGCCTTAACTTTCATATATTTTTTACAAATTTTTATTTAAGCCGCTGCACTACTCGCCCCTTAGTTAGGTCATATGGGCTCATTTCAACCAGCACTCGATCTCCGGGAATCAGGCGAATATAGTTTACGCGCATTTTTCCGGAAATATAGGCGAAAATCTCATGACCATTGGGCAACTTAACTTTGAACGTTGCACTGGGCAAAAGCTCAACAACCACACCCTCTAATTTAACTATTTCTTTGTCTTGTGCCATAAAATAATTTTGACATTAAATAAAACAGAAATAAAAAAATAGACGGAATTTCTCAAAGCGTCAAAACCAAAAGCTTATTTAGCTTTTAGTGATTACCCTTCGAGAGAATGAGATGGTCCAAGTTCATGAGTTCTGAGTTTTCCCTCTATTTGGACTTAAAATCTGCCTAAGCAGACTTTGTATTCAGTTTTTCAATGTCTTTAACTATATTAGCGAGTTTTCGATTTCTTGTCAATAGGGACAAAAAATAGCGATTCAGCATTGGCCTCACCGCTATTTCACATATACTCGACAAGTCTATTGTTTCTTCTTTTTTTGCTTTTTTTCGATACTAATCGTCTGCTTTTGAATTGTCAGCTGCAACTCATACAAACTCTCCATCGTCCATTTTTTTCTACGCTGTTTCCTTCCTTCTCCAAGAAAAATAGCATTCAAAAACTGAATCGCCTCTTGTGGAGTAAGATTTCCGAAAAAAATGTGCCAACTCTCATGATACCTTCTCGGGATAGTCACAATATTATACTGGTCCGTTAGCCCTCCCCGACTAGCTGGAAGCAAATGATGACGAGTCATTTTTCTCCCATTTTCCGGCTTCTTATTATTATTCTTGCTACCATTTTTGCTCATTCACGACCCCTCTTCCGCTCAAAAGAACATTTATCTCAAGTTTTCAAAAAGCTCTTGCTGAATTTTCAGCTT
This sequence comes from uncultured bacterium, assembly GCA_903937035.1. GTDB lineage: Bacteria > Patescibacteriota > Minisyncoccia > Moranbacterales > UBA2206 > UBA9630. Next base: position 36,446 of record CAIZXS010000017.1, on the reverse strand, counting down.
ATCGCCATATTCTTTCAATTTCGCTTGATTCACCAAAATAATCTCTTTTGGTGCACTTTTTACAAAATTCTTATTACCGAGCAGCGCTCCGGTCTTCACGATTAATCCCTCCAGATTAGCAATCTCCTTTCCCAATCTTGCTTTCTCTTTTTCTATGTCCACCAGGTCGGAAATCGCCAAAGTCAGCTTGATTTTTTTTCCAGCGACCACAATTCCATTAGTATCAATTTTCGAAACAATGTCAATTTTTATCCGCGCCAGCTTTTCCAATACTTCTTTATTTTCTGCCTTTTTAGCAAAAACTTGAATCGTTTTGCCTGGATCAATGTGATAGCTAGCGCGGGTATTCCTAATCTTACTCACAACCTGCCTGAGGCTATCAAACTCCATCTGAGCTTTTTTGTCAATCAGTTTTTTGTCCGCCACTGGCCATTTTTCGACCATTAAAATGCATTTACCCTCATACATATCCTGCCAAATCTTTTCGGTGATAAAAGGAGCAAAAGGATGCGACAGCTTCAAGATTTTATCTAAAACATAGCCAAGCACTTTCGAATTATTTTCCAGCTTATTTATTTCAAGGTACCACGACGCAAAATCATTCCAAATAAATTTCTCAAGCATCTCTCCTGCTAACGAGAATTTATATTCATTCAAATTATCGGTAACCGCTTCAATTAGCCTATTGAGCTCACTGACAATCCACCTATCAGAAAGTGACTTCAAATCTTTCTGGCTTATTTTCTCAATCAATAAAAACTTACCATCAGCGTGAACGCAATAGCGATAGATATTCCAAAGTTTGGTGACAAAATTTCTGTAACTAGCAATTTTCTCTTCCGACAAGCGCATATCATTTCCCGGAGCAGAGCCAATGAGCAGTGAAAGTCTCACTGCATCGGTTCCAAATTTTTCGATCATATCCATCGGATCGATTCCATTGCCCTTTGATTTCGACATCTTTTTGCCAAATTGATCCAAGACCATTCCGTGCAAATAAACATTCTCAAAGGGAATTTCACCAAGCGCAAAAAGTGACATCATAATCATCCGCGAAACCCACAAAGTCAAAATTTCATAACCAGTTTCCAATACCTGTGTAGGATGAAACTTCGCCAAATCCCCTGTTTTTTTATTATTTTTATAATTATCGGGCCAGCCCAGTGTCGAAAAACTCCACATTCCCGAAGAAAACCAAGTATCAAAAGTATCCGGGTCCCTCACCCAACCCTTACCTTTCGGCGCTTTTTCACCAACATAAATCTCCTTCTGCTGTTCGCTGCTCACTGATTTCTGATTACTGTCTCTGTACCAAACTGGAAACTCATGCCCAAACCAAATTTGGCGAGAAATACACCAGTCATGCAAATTTGTCATCCAATCAATGTAGCGCTTCGTAAAGCGAAAAGGGTAAAATTTGATCTTTCCATTTTTTGCCACTTCGAGCGCCTTTTCTTTGAGCGATTTTCCTCCTAGGCGTTTGAGTTTTTTGTCCACCGCCAAAAACCATTGCTCGGAAGGGATTGGTTCGATCGTTGCTCCGCATCGATAGCAGGTTGCTAAATTATGCTTGTAGCCATCTTCAACGTGATCAATAAACCCCATCTTTTCCATATCAGCCACGATCGCTTTTCTTGCCTCTAGCGTGGTCATTCCGGCATATTTGCCACAATTTGACATCATTTTTCCATCTTCATCAATGATTTGTTTCAAGGCAATATTATGTTTTTGAGAAATCGCATAGTCTGTAAAATCATGCGCCGGAGTGACTTTGATTGCGCCACTGCCAAATTTTGGATCCACCGCCTTGTCAGCCACAACTGTGATTTCAAATTCTCCCAAAACTCCGGGAATCATATATTTCTTCCCGACCATTTTCGCATAACGCTTATCGCCGGGATAGACTGCCACGGCCGTATCACCAAGTTTTGTTTCTGGTCGTGAAGTTGCCAAAACAAATGGTCCATATCTGATCCAATACAGTTTTCCGATTTCTTCATTATATTCCACTTCGTCATCCGCCAAAGTTGATTTACAACGTGGGCACCAATTGACAATTCTTTTCCCGCGATAAACCAAACCTTCCGCGTGCATATCCAAAAACATTTTGGTCACGGCTTTTTTCCTCTGGGCGTCTAGTGTGAAAGCTTCGCGCGACCAATCAAAAGACCCGCCCATCTTGCGTGCTTGTTTCAAGATCGTCGCTTGAGTCACACGCAAAAATTTCCAAACTTCTTCCAAAAATTTTTCCCGTCCCAAATCATGGCGAGTTAGCCCCTGATCTTTCAGCAGCTTTTTTTCCACCACATTTTGCGTAGCAATTGAAGCATGGTCAGTTCCAGGCAAATAGAGCGCCCGAAAACCTTTCATGCGATGAAAGCGAATCAATAAATCTTCAATTGCAATAATCGAAGCGTGTCCAAGATGCAGTTTGTCCGTAATGTTCGGTGGCGGAAGAATAATCGTGTACGGTTTAGCGTTTTTTGGCAACTTCAAATTATCCGGATTAAATTTTCCGGATTTTTCCCATAACGAATAAATCTTGTCTTCGTATTTTTGGGGTTCGTAGGTTTTTGGAATTTCTTGCATTGATGTATATTTAAAAATTCTTTTTTTATAAATTTTGGAGTGAGCTCGGATTCAAGCATCACTCCAAACATGACTAAACAGTAAAAGGTTGATTTACTTTATCTACAAAGTCCTCTTTTCCTTTTGTGGAAACATTTTCTGCCAAAAAATATAGCCTTCCACAATTTTGACAAGTTGGGATAGAATATTTAAATTCTCCCCGATAAATACCCAGCACTTCCTTGACAACTTTCCCATTACAGCATTCGCTTTTACAAATATTACCCTGAAGTGGTGTGTACTTGCCAATAGATTCATCCAAATAACCACGTACATCCAAAGAACTAGTCGTCATTTTATACCTCCCCTCGTTTGATGTTTATTTTTTCACTTCCTCACTTCAACCCTTAAATCATCTTTCAAACTGGAAACGATTTTTTCCATCGCTGCATCAATCTCAGCACCTTCCAATGTTCGGTCTTTCGCGCTCATTTCAATCCTGATCGCCATACTATTTTTGGCTTCAAAACGATCAAATAATAAAATATTATCGATTAATTCTCCGCCATTTTTCTTAGCCAATGCAACAATCTCAGCATATTTAATTTCTTTCGGAACAATCATTGAAATATCACGAGAAACGACTGGGAATTTATTGATTGGCTTATACTCTAAAATATTTTTCTTCGGCCCGCCGGAGCCTTGGCGAAGGAGGCGCAACACTTCTAGGTTTATTTCTGCCACCGCTAGACGCTTAGAGATTTTATAGCTCGCGAGCACTGCTTGATTGACTTCGCCAATAAAGCCGACGACTTTTCCGCCCACACTAATTTTCGCCGTTCTTCCTGGATTTAAGATTGTCCCAGGTTTTTCAATTTCTAAAAATTGAACATTTTTAATATTAAGCGCTTCAAGCAAATCTTCCATCGTGCCTTTCAAACCATAAAATGTTTCTAAATTAGAATCTTTCTCGAGCACTTTTGCCAAAATCAAATTACACTCTTCGATAGGCTCACTATTTTTAAGCAGATAACATTTGCCGATTTCAAAAATACTAATGCATGAAAAATTCTTGAGATTTTCTCGCACATTTTTCAAAATATTTGGCACCATGTACGCCCGCACAAATTCCTGATCGGGATTCATCGGATTGGCCAATTGCAAATGATCACTCGCGCTAAGACCGGTTTTTCTCAAATCGTCCGCACTATAGAAAGAATAATTATACATTTCATCAAATCCGAGGCCTGTGAGCACATCTTGCATTTTTCTTTCAAAGAAAACTTGCTCATTCAATTTTGCCGGCAAAACTTCCGCCACCATCGGTCGCGGAGCAATTTTTTCATAACCCCAAACACGTCCGATATCTTCAATCAAATCTTCCTGTGTTCGCAAGTCTAGGCGATAAGTTGGAATTTGGCACTCAAGTAGCTTCTTCTTTTGCACTTTAATTCCAAGTAAACTGAGAATATTTAAAATTTCTTTTTCCGGCACTTTCTCCCCCAAGAGCTGATTAGCATATTCCAAATCTAGCTTCACTGTCCAAGAACTAATTTTCTTTGGATAAATATCCACAATTCCCTCAACATTTCCATCGGCAATATGTTCCAAGATATCAATAATGCGCACCATCGCTTTTTCAGTCAAATTAGGATCAAGATCTTTTTCAAAACGATAAGACGAATCAGTGTTCAGTCCCAGTGCCGTTCGCGTTCTTCTGATATTCACCGCGTCAAAGCTAGCCGCCTCAAGCACAATCGTTTTGGTATTTTCATTTATTCCAGACTCTTTTCCACCCATAATCCCCGCAAGTGCCAAAGGAGTTTTGCCGTTTGTAATGAGAAGATTATTTTCCGATAGTTCAATTTCAGTACCATCCAGAAGTGTCATTTTTTCATCTTTTACAGCCCCGCGAACCACTATCTGACATTTTTTATTAGCATCTTGAATTAAATCGCGATCAAAAGCATGCAGAGGCTGTCCCAACTCGAGCATTACATAATTCGTCGCATCTACTACATTATTAATCGGCCGCAGACCACAAATTTCTAATCTGTCTTTCAGCCATTGTGGCGATTCTTTAATGACAATATTTTCCATCACCGCGCCAATGTATCTCCTGCACAAATCCTTATCTTTAATTTCCACTTTCAGTTTTTGGTTTTTTTTTGTTGGTAAAATCAGCTCGTCAAAAGCATAGGCTCCGCCTGAGGCGGATCCACCTTGGGCGGAGAACTTCCTTTTTTCCAAAACAGCCAATTCTCTTGCCACACCAACATGACTCAAAATATCATGCGCGCGATCCGGCAAGACTTTAATTTCCAAAACACTATCATCTGTTCCGCCTAAATATTTTGCCGCCAACTCACCCACTTTCGCCTTTTTATCGAGGATTAAAATTCCCGCATGATCTTTGCCTAAGCCTAGCTCATCCTCCGCGCAAAGCATACCAAAAGATTTCACTCCGCGGATTTCAGCCTCTTTGATTGTAAAATCCCCCGGCAATGTCGTCCCAACTAAGGCTACTGGCACTTTTTGACCAACCGCAATATTTGGCGCGCCGCAGACGATTTGCAATTTTTGTACAGACGCGTTGCAATGCGTCTCTACGATTGCGATCTGTAATTTATCAGCGTTTGGATGCTTTGTGATTTCCAATATTTCACCCACCACCACACCATCAAAATTATTATTGTTTTTCTCCAAACCTTCAATCTCAAACGAATGCATCGTCAAAAGCTCCGCCGCTTTTTCAGGAGATAGTTTTGTTCCGCTTAATTCTTGTAACCAACCAAATGAATAACGCATATTATTAAAAAATCATTCGCACATTCGTATTAATTCGCCTGCCGGTAGGCAGAGTAGGCAGGTAATTCGTAGAGATCACTAAAATTGCCTAATAAACCGCAAATCCCCCGAGTGAAAAAGCCGGCAATCATCAATCTTATATTTCATCATTGCGAGACGTTCCAATCCAAAGCCCCAAGCAAAGCCAGTGTATTGATTGCGTTTATAGCCGACCGCTTCAAAAACATTTTGGTTAACCATTCCGGCGCCACCAAGTTCCAGCCATTTATTATATTTGCAAGCTCGGCATCCTTTCCCACCACAAACAGTGCAAGAAATATCAAATTCAAAGCTGGGTTCCGTGAAAGGAAAATAGCTCGGTCGCAAACGTACTTTTATTTCCTGCCCAAAAAATTGTGAAAAAAAGTCTTCTGCTACTTGCTTCAGGTGTCCAACATTAATATTTTCCCCCACCACCAATGCCTCAAACTGATAAAATGTATGATCGTGTGTCGTGTCAGTTGCTTCTCGACGAAAACACTTCCCTGGAACAATTATCCGCAAGGGTGGTTTGTGCTTTTCCATATACTTCGCTTGCACGGCTGAGGTCTGAGAACGCATTGCTAGGCTTTCTTTGCCTTTTTTATTTTTCAACCAAAAAGTGTCTTGAATGTCACGTGCCGGATGATCAGCTGGCATATTCAATGCATCAAAATTATAGAACTCAGTTTCAATTTCCGGTCCATCGGCAATTTCAAATCCCATGCCAGTGAAAATATCTTCGATGTCACGGCGTACTATGGAAATCGGATTGAGGTGTCCCACACCACGTTTCTTGCCGGAGATAGTCACGTCAATTTTTTCTTTTTCTGCGTTTGATCCGGTTTTGGACAAATCAGCTTTTTTTCCATTGATAATGTCGAGGATTTCTAGCTTAGTTTTATTGGCTAGTTCGCCAATTTGTTTTCGTTCTTCCGGTGCCAGGTTTTTCAGATTTTTCAAAAACCCCACAAACTCGCTTTTTCGTCCCAAATATTTTTTCTCCAAATCAAAAAGCGCGTCACTATTACCGACTTTCGTAATTTCCTCCAAAACCTGCTTTTTAATCTCTTCTATTTTCGTTTTCAACATAGTCTTATTCTAGCTTCAAAGCCTAAAAAAGTCAAAATAATAGGCGTTGATTTAAAATCCAACGCCTGTTTCAAGTTCAAAGTTATTTATCACAGAGATACTCCTCTGGCGGCAAAAGAAAGAGAAGTACGCATGCCGAGACGATAAGAATGATGCCCCAAATTGTCTTGACATGGTAAGAAGGAATTACCAAAGAGCCGAATATCCCCAACCAAGTCACTTTCTTACCCCCGCTTGAAAGACAACTCTGCGTGTCGCTAATTAATTTCATTGCGCAAACTCCTATCGTTAAAGGTTGATACTTGAAATAAAGGAACTATCGCCCCGGTCCAATAGCTAGGGGCGACAAAATATATCAAAATTATATGTCCATTTTTTGCTTTGCCATATCATATTGCTCCTGTGTTATCTGTCCACTCTTTCGCATCATCTCCATTGCACCGAGCAATTTATCCTTATTCTCAGGTTTCAATACCTCCTGCATCATTTTGGCCTTTTCCTGCGGGCTCATCCGCTCCATTCTTTTCATTGCCAATCGCTGAAGCATATTCATTTTCGGCGAATCATCTTCCTTTTTCTTATCATCAACTTTCGCAGAAGCAGCTTTTACAACGCCAGAGCTTTGATCATCGTTTGTTCCGGTATTTTTTTTAAATGGGTTCCACATAGTAAATGAAAAATGCAAATCTCAAAATTGTTTTTAATTTTGAGATGTTACTTTTTAATTTGTAAATTATAACTTGTCACAAGTAGCGCTGAAGCAATAAAAATCGATGAATAGGTTCCGAAAGTTATTCCAATCAGTAGCGCCAAAGAAAAATGTTTAATTGATTCTCCGCCGAAAATATAGATTGCAAGCAGCGTTATAATCACGGTGAGTGAGGTGTTGATTGAGCGAACTAGAGTTTCATTGAGACTACGATTGACGATTTCAGGGAATTTCTCCTTAGCTGAACTTCTTTGCAGATTTTCTCGCGTGCGATCATAAACCACAATCGTATCATGAACTGAGAAGCCTAAAATAGTGAGAAGCGCCGCCACGAATGGCACGCCCACCTCAACACCCCAAAAATGACCTAAAACCGAAAAAGCTCCCACCGTAATGAGAATATCGTGAAGGAGCGCGACCACAGCTCCTGCGCCATATTTCCAGGATGCCACTGGGTGCGACACACGCCGGAAAGCCCAAGCGATATAGGCCATAATGCCTGCCACTGCCCAAAAAATCGCCATTAGGGATTTGGTTTTCAGCTCGCTTGAAACTGAGGCATTAGCATAATCTGTTCGCAAATTTTTCGATTCTGGATATTTCTTCAACAAAGCTTCCAGAACAGTTTGGTTGATTTTATCATCTTCAGAAGCATAGCGAATGAGTACAGAATTATTCCCGGTCGATTGCAAAGTGAGACTTTTGAGATTTAAATCTTTTAAAACATCTTCTAGCTCCTGATTAGCTGGAAGACTGTTTTCAAATTTTACCTCTATTAAAGTTCCCCCCGTAAAATCAATCCCGTATTTTAATCCCCAAGTAAAGAGCGCACCAATGCAAAGCACTGTTAGCGTGATAGAGAAAATATAGGCGTATTTGGTTTTGGAAATGATATTAAGCATTTTTTTATGATTCATTTTTCTTAGCGCCCACTAACCACATTCTGTTTTCAATCCACGGCCCTAAAATAAAGCGCAAAATTGTTCTTGTGATGACAACTGCCGTGAACATTGAGGCAAGCACTCCAATGATAAGCGTAACTGCAAAACCTTTCACAAATCCTGTTCCCATTTCTACCAAAATTAAAGCCGTAATAATGGATGACATATTGCCATCCAGAATCGAAGTCCAAGCGCGCTTAAAACCTTCCTCGATTGCACTCAAAATATTGCGACCTTTGCGCACCTCTTCTTTGGTCCGCTCGAAAATTAAAATATTCGCATCTACCGCCATTCCAATCGAAAGCACAAACCCTGCGATTCCTGGAAGAGTAAGTGTAATCTGCCATGGTGTAAAACCAGATAACTTGAAGATGCTAATCATTAAAGCTGAATAAATAAGGAGTGCCACAGAAGCAATCAATCCCAAAAAGCGATAATAGATGAGCATGAAAATAATCACAAGAAGCAAGCCAATCATTCCTGCCTTCAAACTCTTTTCAAGCGAAACCTGGCCAAGAGTTGCTTCAACTGACTGCTGACTCACCAAGCTGATAGGCACTGGCAATGCACCTTCGTTTAGTCTCTTAACTAAAGTCTTCGCCTCTTCGACGGTATAATTTCCCGTAACAACGGCTTCACCATTTAATATTTCACTCTGCACGGTTGGCGCGGTAATAATTTCTCCATCTAGATATATCGCTACACGTTTCCCAATGTTCTTTTTGGTAATATCCGCAAAAAGTTTTGTGCCTTCGTCGTCGAATTTCAAAGAAACTTCCGGCTCAGAAAGGCCCTGGCTTTTAAACTGCACGCTAGCACTTTTCAGATTCTTGCCAGAAAGTCCCGTTGAGGCAAAATCCATCTGTGGCTGTGGTTGCGTCATTTTGGAAATTAAAATATGTGCGCTCTTGAATTCACGATCGTCCCCATCTCCTTTGATTTCAATTTTTTTAATAATATGCCAACCAAATTGAGTTTCCACTAATTTCGAATACACCTCGTCATTTTTAACATTTTCATCAAAAATCACCGCTTCATATTCAGGCACAAATGAACCTTTTTTTTGAAAATCATAAACACCCCCATTATCTTTCGATCCAGGATCCTGGCTATTATCTTTCGCTAGAACGGCAAAATCTTCTCCCGCCAAAGCCTTTTTTAAAATATCTTCCGCTTTTGCTTTGCTTTTTTCATTAGCACTAGTGATGATTTCCTCGGGAATTTTTTCCGGCTCAGTCATTTTCTCCTCCTTGAATTCCAAAAATGGAGTTTCACTAATCATTTTCTTGGCCTCATTAATATCCTTCACGCCAGCGAGCTCCACAACTAAGCGCTGTTCTCCTCCAGATTTTGTCGTATAGACTACAGGCTCCGCCACTCCGAAAGCATTAACACGGCGCTCAATGACATCTTGCACGGCTTGCATAGCGTCCCCCACCTGAGCGCTGTCCACCTTGCTTGTATCAGCCTTATACTCCAGATGAATTCCGCCTTGCAAATCCAATCCCAGATTAACCTTAGGTTTATCCAAAATACCAAAAAGACGAGGTATTTTCGATACCGCCTGAGGATAAGCTATGAGTCCCGCTAGGATTGCAAGGACAATCACAAGGGAAAATTTCAATCTGAGTTTTTGTCGACTATTCATAAATTCTATTCTACCTGAAACTGATAATTTGGCAATAGCACCCTATTACCCACCATTTTCAATCAAAAATTTATTAGCTTTTTCGAGCACTTTTTTCGAGTTACTATTGCTCACGCGATTTATCGCCTGATGATACTCCATCCAAATATAATCCCTGTGCTCATGCGATAATAGGATTTTTGCCTGATCCGTCTCAGCTAAATAATATAAGACTTTTTTGAAAATCATCCAGCCCCTCTCAGCCTTCAATCTTTTTTCTTTTTCCTCATTTTTCGCTGTATAATAATATTTTTCTTGACCCAAAAAACCCGGCTTAATTATCAAGTTAGTCAAACCCGTTTCTTCGGTTGCCTCTCGGCGCAATGTTTCCTCGTCAGTTTCATCATTTTCACCATGACCCTTGATGAATCCCCAATGACCACCGGGATAACGCAAAAGCAAATATTTAACTTTCTCGCCTTCTCGCCGGAAAACTACTGCTCCAATGGATTTTTCAAAACTAAAAATTTTATACATTTGTTATTTATTTGATAATTCAATAAGCTCCTTGATTCCACTTAAGGTATTTAGCTCGACAATCTCTTCACTCGAAAACCATCTAACTTCAGAGACCTTTTTATCTAGCGGACTTGGCGTTCCTTTTTTAAGTCTCGCCCGATAACAAAAAACCAAAACGTGTTGACTATCTCCATCAGCTCTTTTCCATATCGTCGATTGCACCAACGGAAGCAATCCCTCCACTTCAATTTCACAGCCAATTTCCTCCCCACACTCTCTTTTTATAGCATCTTCTGGCGATTCCCCATAATCAATTCTCCCACCAGGAAATTCCCATTTTCCATCCGCACTAGGAATCATAGCATCCACCCGTTTTTGTAGTAGAGTATTCCCGTTTTCGTCTTTGATAAGGGCGATAACCACGATTAGTTGTCGCTTATTTTCCATTTTAGTATTTCTTATTTGGCAATCCACTTTTCTAACTTTTTCAAAACCTCCAAAAATCCTGGCAAAAGCTTTAATCCTTTAATTTCGCATAATTTAACCCACTCATAATTCTTTGCCTCCCAGTCAAGTCTGAGTTTGTCTGTCGTCACCTCCACCAAGACCGGATGAACAATCCAAGTTTTGCCATATTTCGACTCTTCTTGGTCGAATATCTCACCCAACTGAATCTTGGCAATTTTGCTTTTTGCTATTCCCAACTCTTCCTTTAGCTCTTCCTGAATTTTCTGCTTTAAACTTTTCGCATCATCCAAAAATCCAGAAATACCGTTCCAATATTCAGGATAGAAATTCAACCCTTTACTCCTTTGCACGATCAGAATTTTTCCTTGATATTTCAAAACGCAATTCATCACCGGCGCCCACCGCGCATTGGTGAAATCAACTTGACCTGGCTTTGGTTTGAATTTTGGTTGTTTCATGAACTATTTTACGCAACATCCGCCCAAGGCGGATTTCGCTTCGCTCAACTTCTTATTTGCCGCAACACTTCTTATATTTTTTCCCTGATCCGCAAGGGCAGGCATCATTTCGACCAATCTTGTCATCATTAATAATTGGTTTTTGCTTTGGTGCTTCACGAACCTCACCATCTTGAATTTCTCGCGCCGAAGCAAATGACTCCGACTCCTCCGCTCCGCTAAAATTAAGATTTTTTTCTGGGATAGTTCTTTCCACTTCTACTGGCGCAGCCGAAACGCGAAAGATTGTATGGGTAATGGTCGATTTGATATTTTCCATCAAATAGGAAAACATCGAAAACGCTTCTCGTTTGTATTCCACTAATGGGTCACGTTGGCCATAGCCACGAAGACCGATGCCTTCGCGCAGATAATCAATTTCGTCAAGATGACTCATCCACATCACATCAATTGTTTGAAGTGCTATGCTTTTTTCAATCGAGCGCATATTTGCTTCCCCCAATTCCTTCTCCTTGCGATTATAAACCTCTTTAGCAAAACCAGCCAGATATTCCGTCGCAGCGCCAATAAGTTCTGCAGTATTTTTATTTCTATCTTCAACTATTTCTTTGAGCTTAACTTGCACGTCAGGAGAAAGTACCATCATACCATGAATATTTTCCGCAATTTTTTCAACCTCCAGATTGCCATCTTCGGCGGTGAGGCTTGAAGAAACTGCTCCTTCAATCTCATCGCGAATATTATCCATAATCTCAGGCTTGATATTGGTTGCTTCGAGAACGGCGCGTCTTTTTTTGTATAGTATTTCACGTTGCTTATTCATCACGTCATCGTAATCCAAAATATGCTTTCTGATATCGAAATTAAAACCTTCAATTTTCGATTGTGCATTTTCAATGGTTCTCGATATGATCGGATTTTGAATCGGCTGATCTTCAGGAAGGCCAAGTTTTGTCATGAGACTAATGAGATTATCTCCGCCAAAACGACGCATCAACTCATCCTCCAAAGAAACAAAAAACTGCGAAGCACCAGGGTCCCCCTGTCGTCCCGCCCGACCGCGGAGCTGATTGTCAATGCGCCGCGCCTCATGCCGCTCTGTTCCCAAAATAAAGAGTCCTCCGAGCTCACGCGCGCCTTCGCCAAGCTTGATGTCAGTTCCACGACCTGCCATATTAGTCGCAATCGTCACCGAACCGACATGTCCCGCTTTAGCCACAATCTGCGCTTCACGTTCATGATTTTTCGCATTAAGCACCTCGTGCGGAACACCAGATTTCAAAAGCAAAGTACTGAGATATTCAGATTTTTCCACCGCAATTGTTCCAACTAAAATTGGCTGGCCAAGCTTATTCACTTCTTTGATTTTTTCCACAATCGCATTAAATTTCCCCTTTTCTGACTTATAAACAACATCGGGAATATCCTTGCGAATAGCCGGACGATTAGTGGGAATTTCCGTCACATCCATCTTATACACTTTGAAAAATTCTTCTGCTGAAGTCGACGCAGTTCCAGTCATACCAGAAATTTTATTATACATCCGAAAATAATTCTGGAACGTAATGGTCGCAAGAGTCTTCGATTCTTTTTGCACCCGCACATGCTCTTTCGCTTCAATCGCTTGATGCAACCCTTCGCTATAACGTCGTCCAGGCATGAGGCGCCCCGTGAAGTCATCCACAATAATCACCTCACCATCTTTCACGACATAGTCCCGATCCAATTGAAAAATAACCTGGGCTTTCAATGCTTGTTCCAAGTGATGCACATAGGTAATTTTCCCTGCTTCATAGATGTTTCCAACATTGAGCCACGATTCAATCTTTGCAATTCCGCTTTCTGTGATAGTTACCGATTTAGTTTTTTCTTCAACAGTATAATCATCTTCTCTCTTCAATCTCGGGACAAGCGTCGCAAACTGCTCATACATTTTTGTCGATTCACTGTCCGCTGCAGAAATGATGAGCGGAGTTCTAGCTTCGTCAATCAAAATTGAGTCCACTTCATCCACAATCACATAATTCAAATCGCGCTGAGCCATGTGCTCCAAGGTCGGCACCATATTGTCGCGCAGATAATCAAAACCAAATTCATTGTTCGTACCATAGGTAATGTCAGCGGCATAGGCTTCACGGCGTGCTATTGGCACCAAGTTTTCCATCTCTACGCTCACCTCATCATCATCCTCCACTTTTGGTTGATAAATATATGACGCATCATGAATGATACAAGCCGTCGAAATTCCCAAGAAATATAAAATCCCACCCATCCAATTACAGTCACGTCTAGCCAAATAATCATTCACGGTCACCAGATGAACGCCTTTGCCAGTGAGCGCATTGAGATACATTGGAAGAAGTGAAGTGTGAGTTTTTCCTTCGCCAGTTTTCATCTCAGCAATTTTTCCATTGTGAAGAACGATACCACCCATCATCTGCACATCAAACAGCCGCTTTCCATCTACTCGCTTCACCGTTTCCCGCACAACCGCGAAAGCTTCCGGCAAAAGCGCATCGAGCGTCTCTTTTTCGGCGATTCTTTTTTTAAACTCAACTGTTTTTGAGCGCAACTGATCATCAGACAATTTGACCATCTGCTCTTCTAGCGCATTGATTTTTTCCACCAATGGCTTTAGCTTTCCAATCTCTCTTTCATTCGAACCGAATATTTTTTTTAGGATTGACATAAGGTATATTATTTTTTAATAAGGCTGATTTTTAATCTTTTAGAAATAGGGTTGCGAAATGAGAAATGCACGGGTAAGTTCGGCCGACCCTAACTCTTGCTTCCTTGCCAACTATTGCTGGGCCCAGGAATTTTGGACCGATTTGCTACACTCTCATTTCGCAAGTGCTATTCTCAAAATAACCCAGCAAAACCAACGCAATTGTCATCCTGAGCGAAGTGGATCGGAGTCGAAGGATCTGTTCACTATTATCGTAGACTTTGTGAATTATTCATAGCCTTGGATTATGGAAAATAGATCCTTCGACTGCGTCCGAGTACGGACTTCGCTCAGGATGACACGAAAAAATTAGCTAATTTTCATCTTCCTAAACTCTCGCTTCCCCGCTTTCAAAATCTTTCCATTAAAGCTTTTGTCCAATTTCAACTGCCAATCGCGCATTACGTCATTATCCACCTTTATCCCACCTTGGTCAACTTTTCTTCTGGCATCGGTTTTACTCGTCGCTAAATCGTTTTTAACAAGCACGTCAATAAGCGACTCACCTGCTGAAATCAAGATTTCAGCAACTTCATCAGGCGTACCTTTTTCTGAATGAATCTTCTGAAAATATTCCTGTGCCGCTTGTGCCGATTCTTCGCCCTTGATCGTTTTTACAATTTCATAGGCCATTTTCTTTTTGAAAATCATTGGATTTTCGCCAGTCTCCATTGCCAATTTCATTTTTTCAATTTCTTTCATAGAAACTGATGTCAAAAGCTCGAAACCGGGCAAAATGTGCTGGTCAGAATAAGACATGGCTTTGCCAAACATATCTTCCGGACTGTCCGCCAAATTGATTCCATTACCTTTAGTTTTGCTCATTGTCCGTCCATCCGGCGCGTCCATCATTTTGTTCGTACGCACAAATTTTTCTTTGCCAAGATAACTTTTGATCAAATCGCGCCCGACGAGCATGTTAAAAGTCTGGTCCGTTCCACCAATCTCCATATCCACTTCCATTGCTACGCCGTCATAGCCTTGCATCAAAGGATAGATAAATTCATGTAGGCGGATCGGATCGCCTTCTGCAATCCTTCGTTCGAACATATCACGTTCCAGCATCCGTTGCACCGTAATGCTCGACATAAGTTTAATAAGGTCATTCAATTTAAGTTTCGAAAGCCACTTATAATTTCGCTCAAATCGCACTGGATTTTCTCCGCCAAAATCAATGAGCTGTGAAGCTTGTTTTTTCCAGCCTGACATGTTGCTCTCGATCTCCTCATCGGTGAGCATTTTTCTGGTTGTATCTTTGTCCGGGTCCCCCACTTTCGCCGTGTAGTCGCCAACTAAAAAAATCACCTCGTGCCCCAGCTTCTGGAGAATTCCCAAGGCCCGAACACCCATAGCATGCCCAACATGTAAATATGGTCCGGTTGGATCAAAACCTTGATAAATTTTCAGTCGTTCACCTGACATTAATTTTTTGCGAAACGCTTCCTTTGAAGGATAAATCGCCTCCACCCCCCGCTCCAAAAATTCATCAATTAGTTTTTTGTCTTTCAGCACTTTTGACATAAAATTGCTCTAATATAAATTAGCTTACCACCTAAATTTAGCACTAAAACAAGCTGATTGCAAGAAAAAAGACAGGGCTAGCGCGTCTTTGACGTTCTAGCCCTATTCCTCAATGAATCAATAAACATTTACCTTTACCTTTTCCTCGATTGACAGAATATCTCGAATCATATCAGACAGATATTCTTCCAAGCGCTCATGAGAAAGATATCCACTTTCAATTGATTTTCGAACAATTTCATCTTCAACATCCTGCTGATGAAAAAGCTCTCTAATCAGCCCTTCACTCCCATTCGCCCCATGGACGAGAACATAACCAATTTCTCTCGTGATGTGAATAATAATCATTTTGCTACCTCCTATGCTTAAGATTCATTAAAAAAATCAAAGAACAAAATAAAAAAACCGCCACGTTGGCGGGTTTTGGTTTATTTCGAAGGATAATTTATTGCACTATTCTCCTCTTCGCTTCAAGCCAAAATTCGCCAACAAAAAGTCGGGACCCGGATCCGGAGCATGAAGACCAATTATTAGTTTTGACTTGACGATTTAGACTCATAAAACTTGAGGTGTTATTTATACCAAAATATTAGCATATCGCAATACTTTGTCAATAAGGCATCCTGCACCCTTACTGACTCCTGCTCACTGATTACTGTCCACTGTTTCTATTCCACCACCGCCTTAATCCGGCGCACTCCCGCCGAAGAACTTTCTTCTTTTTGGATTCTAAATTTGCCTTGAATTTCAGCTGTATTTTTGATGTGCGGTCCACCACAGATTTCGCGGGAATACTCTCCGACGGAATAGACTTTCACTCGATCGCCATATTTATGCCCAAACTCGCCTTCTGCGCCGGCATTTTTGGCTTCTTCCGGCGTCATTTCTTCCATTGCCACTTCTGTCTTGGATTCAATTGCCTCATTCACAAACTCCTCTACGGCTTTTTTCTGTTCATCGGTCATTTTGTCCGGATGCGAAAAATCAAAACGAATTCGTTCGCCATTGATGTTTGAGCCTTTTTGATGAACATTTTCTCCTAAAACTTTTCGCAGTCCTGCAAGCATCAGATGAGCAATCGTGTGAAACTGAGTTGTTTTTTCACTATAATCAGCCAGTCCTCCTTTGAATTTTCCTTCGGCTGCAGTACGGGAAAGGTCTTGATGCTTTTTAAATAGTTCTTCAAATTCTTGCCAATTTTCTGTTGTAACTTCTACTCCACGTTCTTTTGCTTCTTCCGCAATCAATTCTTTGGGAAACCCATAGGTTGTATAAAGATTGAAAATAACCTTTCCATCTATCTGTATATACTTCTCAAATTCTTTAAGGCCCTTTTCCAGTGTCTCTCTAAATTTATTTTCTTCCTTTCCTAGTTCCGCAACAATCATTTCTTGATCTGTTTCAAGATTAGCATATTCACTTTTATAATCCTCAATAAAAATCTTCGCCACATCTCCGCAGAAATTATTCTCAATTCCTAATTTATGTGCGAAGCGCACTGCGCGGCGGATAAGCCGCCGGACAAAGTAGCCCTGATCTTTATTGCTTGGCAAAACACCGTCGCCAATAAGAAATGTCGCTGCACGCAAGTGATCTAAAATAACTCGATATGCTTCTTTGTTGTCCGCATATTTTTTGCCAGACAATTTTTCAATTTCTGCCTTAGCTTTCTCAAAAATATCCGTGAGAAAAATATCTGGGTCATTGTTCAATGCCGCAAGAATTCTTTCTAGCCCACCACCAAAGTCAACATTTTTTTGTTTCAAAAACTCAAAGCCTTTCTCGGTCTTGAGATATTCCATAAACACATTATTGCCGATTTCCATAAATCTCCCACAATCGCAATTGACATGGCAGGGCTCATCCTTCCAAGCTGATTCTTCATGAATCCCTCGCTCTACTCCAAAATCCCAAAACATTTCACTGTCCGGTCCGCCCGGTTCACCAATCGGCATATTAGCCGGCACGCCTGCCCGACTCCACCAGTTTTTTTCCACTGGATAATAGAAAATTCTGCCATCTTGCATTCCATCACGTTCGGCAAAATTGACATCCTGTGCTTCGATTCCGACACCCTTGAATAATTCTTTCCAAATTCCAACTGACTCGTCATCACGTGGGATATTAAGACTTTCATCACCACGGAAAACTGTCACATACAAATTCTTCTGATCGAGCCCAATCTCTTTTGTAAGAAACTCAAACATCCAAGTAATCTGATCCTTTTTGAAATAATCTCCCAGCGACCAATTACCAAGCATCTCAAAAAATGTCGTGTGACGATTGTCGCCCACATCCTCAATGTCGCCTGAACGGAAACTCTTTTGACTGTCAGCAATGCGCTTCCCAAGAGGATGACTTTCTCCCATGAGATATGTGATCATTGGCTGCATCCCGGAACCAGTGAAAAGTGTCGTCGGATCATTTTCCGGCACCAATGGCGCAGAAGGAATAATGGCGTGCTCCTTGCTCTTGAAAAAATCGAGATATTTTTGGCGCAGTTCTTTCGCAGTTAACATAATTTTTGACATTACAAATTTAAATTCAATCTACATTGAATTGTATAATGCTTTAAACAGGCAGTCAAACCGGGGTCTGAATTATTTTTTCAAAAATTTAAAGACAAGAAAAATTAAAAATAGTGAGGTTAGTGTCAAAATACCAGAAAGCAGATAGGGAATTCTTTCGGTCAAAGGCTTTTCGGGCTCTTTTTCCGCTATATAGCTAGGATTATCTCTTTGGTTGGTTATTTTCGCCTCCATTGCCTTGTCAGGCTCAAGATACTCAAAATATTTTTCCAAGTCATATTGAGGATAATCCGCTTTTGCGTTACCATAAAACAGCCGATATTTTTCCGAAACATTCGTCTGAAAAATTACTTCACGATAAACAGAGAAAGAGCTAAGTCCGGAAATAGAAAGCGGCACATCATCTTTATTGTTTATCTCCAGCTTTAAATAACGCTTCGTGGTCTCGGGAAAACTCAATGTGACATTTTCTCCGGTAAATTTTGGAGTGTTGTAGCGAAAAACATAGCCTTGGCCAAGATAATCCCAATCCTTTGCATTTTCATCATTGCTCGCGTAAATCAAAATTGCTCTATTGAAATTTACATTTTTTGATTCAATATTCATTCTATCAGTCGGGATTCCACTCACTCCTAAATCAGCAACCATCTCAGTTATTTTTTTATCCGTTTTTTCAATTGATTTAAACTGAGGATGCCTTTCATGTCCGCGAGTTTTTTCTTCGATAGTATTGTTCGTTTCTACGGAAATGATTTTAACAGGCTTTCCACCATCATCTGCGATTTCAATTTTAATATAATGATAGGCGCTGTCAGGAAATGAAATTTGTGTGTTTTGCGATTTAAAATTAGCCTTCTTGTCAGTGAAATCATAAAAATACCCATTATCTCGAAGCACATTCCAAGCGCTCATGTCATTACTGCCATAAACCTTCACGTTTCTTTGAAAATTTTCGCTGACCGTACTGACCGTCAGATTATTCACTAGGCTACCAGAAGTTCCCAGGTCCAAAATAACCTGAGAATTTTCTCCTGGAATATAGGAGTTATTAATCATTTTGACAGGCACGCGATCGCTTTTGAAACTTTCTTTGCCTGAAACAAGCTTAAATGGCACTTCTCTATTTTCCCCATCAATAATTCTTAAATCAGATAAATCTTTCGTAGAGCTGGAAAAGACATTATCATCCAAGGTTACTCTCAAAAGATTTCCTCCGGTGCTTGAAATATCTTTATAATATTTCCATTTGGAGATATCAAAATTTGCTAAGCAGCTAGTTGCAGAAAAAAGAAAAATTGCTACAAATATAATAAATAGTTTTTTCATTTTATTTAGATTATTTCTTTAATCTTATCTTTATATTTCTGATAAGCAAATGAAATTGTGAGAAGTACCACACCCAAGCTCATCGAAGATATGATGCGATAAAGCGTTCCCATGCTCCAAAGATCATAGAAAAATAGTTTAAGAATAGCCAAGGTGAAAAGCAAGAGTCCTCCAATCCGCACACCTTTGATGCGAGCGAGAAAACCAACCACCACGAGAATTATTCCATAAAAAAGCCAAAACAAAGAAAGAGAGACACTGCTCTTACTGTCAATCTTATCAAGTTTTTCATACATATATGAACTATCTTGAGTCTTGCCTGTCCTAACATTTTCAGTATACCTTTTTTCTTCCTGCAACTGGTAGGCACGCTTGTCCTGATCATATTTATAGGTTATCTCACGACTAAGCGAAAAAACAGTCAAGAAATTAGCTGCAATCAAAAATAGTGCAATCAATTGTTTTGTGGCCAAGAAATCATTTTTCTCTTCAGTATCACTGGAAAATAATCGAAAAATATATGCCGATGCATAGGCCAAGATGATTACAATGAAATAGGTAAACATTACTTCATTTAAAAGCACCATATCCTTATTGCCATGCTCTGAATCAACGAAAAGCAAGCGCATCGTAGCCAATCCAAACATAAAAGTTCCAAATGCCTTGAAAGCAACCTTTTCTGTCTTAATCCCCAAGATAATCATAATCACCGCTTCAATCGCCCATCCGATCGAAATTATTTTTCCTTCAAATTGCAAAGGAATCGCCAAAGTAATAAAACCAACCGTTAAAAAAGCCAGGAAACTATACAAATTTTCATCATCTGGAGTGATAGCACGCACCAGATAAGCCCAAAGAAAATAATAAATTGCCATAATCAAAGCAAAAAAACCCATAAACACATGGTAGCTAGGGTTAAGCATTGCATAGCTTGAAGCAAAGAATATCACTCCAGCCATTAACGTAAGCGTTTGCTCCACTCCGGAAGATTTCTCGTTTCTGACAAGATTATAAACCAAGGAAGAAATAGAATAGGTTATAAAAAATAGTGTCAAAAATAGCATGGTCACAAACAGCTCATCTTCATTGTAAAACCTACCTGACCAGGAAAGAAAAACGAGAACCGTGCCAAAAAAACCCAAGATATTCAACCATCTCCATTTTTTAAACATTGAGATCGCGAGAATCGCCAAATCCAGGATTAAAATATAGGAAAATAATTCAACTTCATTATTTTCTCCTGTCGAAACAAGAAAAGGTGTTAAAAAACCACCAAGAGTCGAAACAATCACAAGTGAAATAGCATCATATCTAATACTCAAAACTATTCCAACAGCCGTGATAAGTGTCATTATCAAAAAAGCCGGGATTTGACTAATTAGATGATATGAATCAAAGGCGACAAAAATAGAAAGATACAGCACGGCCAATCCACCGCCACTTATAAGTTGACCATAAACAAAATATTTCCGAATAAATTTTTCCCCAAGACCAAGCAAGGCTATTCCGGCAATAATTCCAATCATCACCCGACCAGCCTCTCCAATCCAATTATTATCAAAGGCATATTTAAGAAAAAAAGATACCCCAAGAACAAGCGCAGCCATTCCAATTCTCGCAAACCACTTACCACCAATATTCTCTTCTAGATTGGATTTTTCAGATACTGGCAAATTCTGATTAGGGGTAGGTTGAAAAGTCGGTTGTGATTCAATATTTTGGTAGGTCGGCTGAGAAACAGAAACTGGAGCTGGCGCTGGTGGAGCGACATAGGTCGGCGGAACAATTGCCACTTTTTCCTGGACACCTTCTAGGCGTAAAATTCTTTCATTTTGCAACTCTATCTTTTGATTCAAATCTGAGATAGCGCTGTTAATCACATTGAGGCTGGAGATTATTTCCTCAGAATAATTATTTTCGTTTGACATATTTTTTCATTTTTTAGTACTTATGCTTGCAAACATTAAACTCCTGCGTACTCTGACCGCTTGATGTTTTCCCCGACTTTTTTGACAATATCATCTCTATCATCAGAACTAAATTTATTTCTAAGCGCATTCGCGTCCAAATCTCTCCTCAGTTCACGCAAAACTCGCGAAATATCGTCATTAAGCTCGCGCTCAAGCAAGCGCAACTCTTCAGAGATTTTGACTTTCTCCTCCTCATCCGTAATTTTGTCGCCCAAAATTTCCAAGGCGAGATCTTTCAATTTTGATTCAAGCATCTTTTTTATTTTTAATAATTATAGTGTATTTAATTTCTTTTTAAGTCGCTTCAATTCCTCCTCTTTTTCCGAAGACTCTCTCACGACAACATCGTAACGCGCTTTTTTACTATTCGTAATTAGAGTAATCCGCTCTCCATCTTGCCTTAATTTTCGAATCTCCGCCTCCAAGACACTTTTTTCATTCGCCAATTTTCGCTTATCTGAATCCAAAATTAATAGCTCCATCTGAACTCGCCTCTTTTGACTCTCCTTCGCAGCAACATCGGCACTATTCTCATCATCAGCATTACCACCTCTCGAAGAATTTTGCATGTACATAAATTTGAAAAAAATTATTTTATTATTCCACCACCCAAGATCTCTTCGCTCTCTCCATAGAAAACAACTGACTGCCCAGGCGCGATTGCTCTTTGCGCCAAATCAAATTCCAACTGGCAATGTCCATCACTAATATTCCCTATTGTAGCATGTATTAGCGGATTATGATAGCGCGTCCTCACTCGAACAGAGGCTGGAAAATTCGACATCAAAGCGCTTGCCCAAACCACATCATCCAACTCAATTTTTTTTCGAGCTATTAATGGATGATTGATATCATTAGTTACCACCAAAATATTTTCCTGCACGTTTTTGGAAACAACGAAGTATGGTCCCGTGCCGCCAATTTCAATCCCCTTTCTTTGTCCGATCGTATAGAGAGAAAGCCCGCGATGCTCTCCCATCAGATTCCCACCAGTATCAACAATTTTCCCAAATTGCAAGACAATCTTATTTTTTAAAAATCCCTCTAAATTCCCATTCGCCATAAAACACACATCTTGCGAGTCACTTTTATCAAAAACCGGTAACTGAAATTTTTCCGCCAATTTTCGCACCTCAGTTTTTTCATATCCGCCAAGTGGAAAAATAATTTTCGCCAATTGTTCTTGCTTTAAACGGTATAAAAAATATGATTGGTCTTTTTTCTTATCACTCGCGGGAAATAATTTATAACACATTTTCTGTTCTGCATTGCCTGTCCCATGCTTGCCTGCCGGAGCATCTCTATCCGCCGTAGCTTCTTGACCACCACTTTGACGTAGAAGGTTAGCGCAGGAGGAGGCGTAGGCAGGTTTCATGCTACATGTTTCATGTTTCATGCTTGCCTGCCGAAGTTTTAACGAAGGCGGAAGGCTCGACGTAGGCAGGACCTGGGCATAATGTCCAGTGGCAACCATTTCAATTCCTAATTTTTGAGCCGTTTCGAAGAGTAATTTAAACTTCATTTTTTCATTACAAAAAACGCAGGGATTAGGAGTTCTGCCTCCCTCATATTCACGAAGAAAATATTGAATGACTGTTTTCTCAAATGCCCCTCTTGCTTCAATGATTTCCAAGGGGATACCCAAAATACGACAAACAGCTTTTGCATCCGCCAGAGATTTATTATCAGCCCCTTTGGGCTCCCAAAAACGCAAAAAGGCTCCGCTGACAGCATAGCCTTTGTCCTTGAGTAGCGCAGCAGAAACAGAAGAATCAACGCCACCAGATATTCCAATGAGAACACTCTTTGGACTCATGGTTATTTTCGTTGCATCTCAACCTGCGCCTTTCTTTCGGAATCAAAAATTTTTGATTTTGGCGTATTATGAACAATATCCGTCCCAGTAGAAAAAGAAGCCCATGCAACAAGAAAACCCATAACCAAAACAAATAGCAACGCTATGAATTTTTGAAGGCTAAACTCACCCATTATTTTTAGTTTTATTGATTAAATTTCTTATTTCTGCTGTATCGATATTCAAAGCTTTTCGAGGGGCTTTGAATTTTTTTGGCGCGATATTAGATATTTGAGAAAGACTAATTATCTTGTCACTGGCAACAAGTCCGGCCGATTGAGAATTTTCAACTTGCGATTGAACAGATGGGACAGGCTTGGAATAACTTCGCATACCCATATTATCATTGTTTTTACTAATTTGGTCAAGTTGAATTTTTGCTCGTGCACGTTGATAGTCTCGCAGACACTCTTTGCAAAAAGTTTTTCGATTTGGATCAGGACGAAATGGCACCGTTATTGTTTCTTCGCAAGTAGAACAAATGGCTTCAAATAATTCCACAGACTTCTCCACAACTTGAGCTGACAAAGCTTCCTTGACCGGCGTGCTGTTAGGAAGCACATTGGCTATTGTTGGTCGCGCCACTGCTTCTGGACGCCTCTCAATCACCGACGTCCTTCTCTCTGCCACCACAGATTGGGTCAATCTTGGAGTTCTCTGTTCAGCTACAGTTGGCTTCTTTTCCATTCTCACGACAGTGTTCTCTCGTTGATTGCTAGTTGAATCAAATTCATCAAATCCAATGCCCACATCCATCCCACTCCAACGGGCAATTTTCTCTGCCACCTCAATCCGAGATTTTCCATAACGCTCCCGCGAAACAGCAATCACCTTCTCTTGGCCATCATTCGTATCTGAGATGTCCGCTGGCGGCAATGTTCGCGCTGAAAAAGCATCGCCAGCGATACCATCAATCATTAATTTGAGATATATATCATACTTAGAAAGATTAACAATGTCATTCATGAGGAACACTGGGTCAAATTCTTTTTCCAAATGCTCGGCGTCTTCTGCTCCCACGCGGAAAGAAACTAATGTTCCTACATTACCAAAAATCGCATCCTTCACTGTAGCATTTCCATCAAAAACTAACTGATTAATGTATTGATGCGCCAGGATTAGGCATAGCCGATACTTTCTAGCCTCAGAAAGAATATTAGAAAAAGATTCCGTGGCAAAATTTTGGAATTCATCAACATAGAGATAAAAGTCTTTTCTTTCTTCTTCAGGAATATCCACACGACTCATCGCAGCTAACTGAATTTTTGTGATTATCATTCCACCCAAAAGTCGCATCGCATCCTCTCCAATTCTCCCCTTCGACAAATTGACAATCAAGATTTTTTGATTATCCATAATCTCACGCATATCAATCGTTGATTTTGGTTGACCAATGATATGGCGCACAAGAGTATAGGATAAGAATTGCCCCACTTTGTTTTGGATTGCGGCTACTGCTTCTTTTCTAAACTTATCCTCCCACTTATCAAATTCATTGATCCAAAAGGCTTTCACCACCGGGTCTTTTATTTTTGTGTAAACTCTTTTACGATAATCCTTGTCGCTCATCATCCGATTTACTCCCAAAAGTGTCGAGCCAGGATAATCCAATAGAGCCAGAATTGCATTGTTCAAAATATACTCCATACGCGAACTCCAAACGTCTGGCCAAATTTTCTTGAACACACCCATCATGCCGGAAGCCACTAAGTTTTTTTTGTCTTCGTCCACCGCTTCCAAAATATTAAAAGCAACCGGAAACTCAATGTCGGATGGATTAAAATAAACCACATCATTAATACGATTGGCCGGAATAGCTCGAAGCATTTTTTCAGCAAACTCACCGTGCGGATCAACTACGCAAACCCCCTTACCATTGCGGATATCTTGAATTGCCATATTCTCCAATAAATTAGACTTCCCCATACCGGTCTTTCCGATCATGTACATGTGACGACGGCGATCATCCTCCTTGATTCCAAAGACTCTTTCTTGATTGCGATAATTGGTTTTGGCGAAGAAATTTATATTTGGCATTTTTGTGTATATGTATTAATTAGTCGATGGGCAAATTTGAAGGTGCCGCTCCCAACTTAGAGGTGGTCTGAGTAATTGCATGAGACTTAACTGACAAATCAGGAAAATGAAACATAGTTGCCAGTTCTTTCGTAGAAAGCATAAGATTGACTCCGTCCATATTTCTTCGGCGATAACGGTCGTAAATTTTGCGCTTTCGCAGATTGGTAATCCTATCTATAAAGAAAATTTGGCCATAGGTCTTGCTGATATCCTCCGGCTTGATCTGATTCATATTTAAATCATTAAATTGCTTGACTGCACCAACAAAAGCACTCACGTGAGATTTGTCAAAACCTTCTCGCTTACCCAAATATATCATACGCATTTTGGTTTTGAAAAAATTCTTGCCCAAATTTTCCTCAACGGCTTTCAAGATATCTTTCTCCACTGTGGAGAGTCGCATCTCCAATGGCAATTCGTCTTTTTTGGCAGCAGCCACTTTAAATTCCGGTGGACCAAAAAGCCCCGCCCAAAGATTAGAGAGAACGTCAACAACATCAGAGATTAATCTTCCACCTGCCGACTCCGTCGCTCTAAATTTCAATTTATCAGCCAAAACTTTCCCGCCCTTGATTGATTCGCCTTCCTGCACAGGCACAATCACGTATTGCAACCAAATATGCTGTCCCGGTCCCAATGTTCCTAAAACCTCCACAAGAGCAGCCATTGGGTCAATCATTTCACCCGTTATACTCTCTTCAAATTGATCATAAGTTTTAAGAGGATAATAGGGATCGGGCTTTACAAAAACAAAGTCAGCGCCCCAAAGATCCCATTTTTTATTCGGAATAACCTTAGGAAATTTTGGATAGTAATCCTCCACTTCCATAACCTGCGCTTCAGGATATTGTGCATAAATTTGCGCTTCAACCAAATTACGATATTTCTTCAAAAGCCGAATATAATAGTGCACTTTGCCCTCCTCTCCCACCAGCTCCAAGCCAAAATAATCCTGCCTGAATGCTCCATCCAGCCAGATAGTAAAATTATTATGCGTAGAGATGACTCCTGATAGCCCGGTGAAAAAAACTTCCATTGGCTTGGGCCCTCTTTCAATTTCACGCGGAGGAACCACCTCAAGCATCGCCCACTTATATTTCGAGTTCCAGCAATCAGCTCCATAATGCGAAACGTAATCAAACCAAACTTCCCTAAAGATATACCAAACAGGCCATGGCAAGATTAGCCACCAAGAAGACGCGAATACGCCCCAAAAATTATTTAAAATATAAAAAATAGAAACAGAACCATTCATTATAATTTTTATTTTAGAAATATAGAAAATCTTTCAATGACCCGCCTACGTTGAAGCGCTATGTTATTTCTTCAATCTATATCCAGTTCCCACTTTTTCAAAATGCTTACTATTCAAATTAATCATGATTGTTGTTCGTTTCACTTTTCTGACCTGAAAAACTTTCTTGATAATTTCCTCTCGATCAAGCGGATTTTCACTTTTTTCCAAAATGGTCCGAAGAACATCTTTAACCGCACCACCGGAATAGCCCCATTCACTCAGCGCATAGATTCCTCGTCCAATCAATACGAACCTTTCGTCTTTAATCAATTCATTATGAATTGTTTGAGGGTGCACTTTTTTCGTTCCCAGCTTGTGCTTTTCAATCAACGCCGCAATACCAGTGAAATGCAAAGGCTTCTTTTCTTCCTTTAAAATCAAATAAATCTTTTCTCGACTACCCTTTGGGCTAATTTCCGGCCAATGTCGCATGCCCCATTTTCCAAATTTATTTTTCTTAATCCCAAAAAGAACACTCAAATAGCTCAAAACTTCTTTCTTTGAAAAATCTCCCAAAATCATTACCAACTCCTGAGAAATTTCATCATCACTGAGCAACTTTTTATTTTTCTCCAAAAGCTCATGAGCTGCCTTTGATATTTTTGACACTTTTGTCAAAACTTCCGGAGAAGCCACCCAAGACCTTTCAATTCTATTTTTTTCTGCAATAACAGATATTTTTCGAGAACAGTCTACTAAAAACCGTACCGCATTCTCCTCTTGGCGCGATCCACGCAAACTAAGCTCTTCGAGGACATCTTCCTCTTTGATTATACCACATTTTTTCTCAATCGCAAAAAACAAGCTATTTTCCACTTCCTGAAAATTCGCTTCCTCACTTTTACTGCTAATATTCTTTCTTGCATCAGAAATAATTTGGCGTACACGTTCTCTGGTAATATTGTAATCTGAACCAATCTTTTCCAGAGTTTGAACTGTATAGTCGTCAACAAGGCCAAAGCGCTTCTTTAGGATATCTTGCCCTCTCTGAGGCAACTGAGATAGCATCTTTTCCGCCATAATGAAAAAAGAGTTTTCTACTCTCTCTTTTGACTTACTCTTGGAATTCGCGTCTATATTCATCGTTTTAAGCTTTAAATTAAGTTATTTTTGACTTCCAGAAATACTAGCACACATTCAATAAATTTGTCAAGCCCAAAGCCCCTGTGTTATTGTAAGCTAATGAAATATCTTCATGCATTAAACAAGATTCAAGGCGTTGGCTCGCAAAAGATCAGAACGCTTCTCGGCGCTCTTGGCTCAGCCCAAAACGTCTGGCAAGCAGACATCTCAACTCTCAAGCAAGCATTGGGTGATAGCAAATTACCTGAAAATATTTATTTCAAAAAACAAGATATCAATCCAGATGAAGAATGGGAAAAGCTAGAGCTGGCGAACATCCAACTGATTGAATTCACAAGCCCCGACTATCCAAAGCTCCTCAAAGAAATTCACAACCCACCCTATATCATATATACTCGCGGAGAATTAGCCCTAAACAATATTCCAACCATCTCCATTGTTGGATCAAGAAAATATTCTGCTTATGGCGAGCAACTGGCCAATTCTTTTGCTCGCGACCTAGCAAGAGCTGGCTTTGCAATCATTAGTGGCCTAGCACTAGGCATTGACGCCATTTCGCATAGAGGAGCATTGGAAGTTAAAGGAAAAACCATAGCAGTTTTAGGTAGTGGCATTGATGATGAAAGTATCTATCCACGAACTAATTTTCAACTTGCCCAAGAAATTATCGCGAGTGGCGGACTGATTCTGAGCGACTATACGCCAGGAACGCCAGCCACTACAATAACTTTTCCAGCCAGAAACAGAATTATTGCCGGGATGTCTCTTGGTACACTCATTATCGAAGCTAGTGAAAAAAGCGGCACCTTGATTACCGCGAAGATGGCACTAGAAAGCAACCGAGAGGTTTTTTCCATTCCCGGATCGATTTTCTCCCCAACCTCAATTGGCACCAACAACCTGATTAAATCCGGAGCCAAAATTGTCACCTGCGTCCAAGATATCTTGGAAGAATTCAATCTTTCGCAAGTCAATGAACTCAAGAAAACAAAACTCAAGTTGCCAGAGAGCAAGGAAGAAGAACTGCTCCTTTCGGTCCTCAGTGATGTCCCACTCCATATTGACAATATCGCCAAACGTGCCAATCTAACCGTACATGTAATTTCATCAACCCTCATCATGATGGAGATTAAAGGCTGGGTCAAAAATCTCGGTGGACAAAACTATATTCTCTTGCAATAAGAACGAGTGTCGCCCTGAGCGGAGTCCTGCATTTAGGACGAAGCCGACCGCATGTCGCCTTAGCTTTAGCGGTGGCACAAGGACCTACCAACCGCAGCCCAAAGTTTTCTACTCAATAGCAAGGCTTATGATAATGGAAAGCAGATCCTTCGACTTCGCTCCGCTTCGCTCAGGATGACAATTGGGATTTATTTTTTGCAACCATATACATACTAAAAAAATAATTAAACTAAACTCCTATGAAACCAATCAACCAATTTGTTCGTAAAAACATCAAAACTTTCGAACTGGTCGGCGTCGTAATGCGTATTTCTAGCTTTTCATTGGTCAGTTGGCTCGGACCGGCCAGCCCTTTCATGTTTGTTTGGATATTTAACACAACCGATGCGGTCCTACTCTCTTGGTGCTCAGTTTTAAAAAAAGATAAAGCCTATACTCTGCTAAACGTATTTTGGGTTATCATTGGAGTGGTCGGCATCTTAAAAGCAGCTGGTTCAATCTAAAAAACTTGGAGAAAATTCAGTTTTGGTTTATGATAGATAATGGTTATTTAATTCAGGACTTACACGTTTGCCAAAAACAAACTTTTCTATAGCCAAGGTTGATCCGGGTTTTAGGGGTTAATATAAGCAAAAAACAAACTCTAAGCAACCACGCGCTTTAAAGATTGTTTTTGGGGTAGGCGTAAGTCATATAATTCTTATCCTCGTCGTAATTTATGAAACTGATTATTGTTGAGTCGCCAACTAAAGCCAAGACTATTACTAAATTTCTCGATAAAAGCTATCTAGTCAAATCTAGTTATGGTCATATCCGCGATTTGCCTCAAAAAGAAATGGGAATTGATATCGAGCATGATTTCGCCCCGCAATATGTCATCCCTAATAAAGTAGCTGACCGCGTTGATGAACTCAAAAAACTAGCCAAAAAAGCCACGGGAGTGATTCTCGCAACTGACGAAGACCGCGAAGGAGAGGCAATTTCATGGCACCTTGCTACAGCGCTTGAACTTGATAAAAACTTTAAAGGTGAAAAAATTTCCCGCATCGTCTTTCATGAAATCACCAAGACCGCGATTGAAAAAGCACTCGCCACGCCACGTGAGCTAGATCTCAATTTAGTCGATGCGCAACAGGCAAGGCGCATTCTTGATCGTTTGGTCGGTTATGAATTATCACCCTTTCTCTGGAAAAAAATCCGCCGAGGATTAAGTGCTGGTCGCGTTCAGTCCATGGCTCTTCGCATCATCGTCGAAAGAGAAAAAGAGATCGAAAAATTTAAGGCGGAAAATTATTGGAAAATAAATTTAGTTTTAAAAACCAAAGCGGGAGAAAAAGAATCTGAGTTTCCAGCTGATCTCATCAAGAAGAATGACAAAAAAATTGAATCGGTCATCACCCTCGACCTTTTTGCTGGTGATTATAAGATCAAAAAAACAATTCTATCGAACGAAAAGGACGCATTAGAAATAATTTCTGATCTGGAAAAATGCCAATATAAAGTAGAAAACATCTCCAAAAGAGAAACCACCAAGACTCCCCCACCACCCTTCACAACTTCCACATTGCAACAATCAGCTATCAGCAGTTTGGGCTACAGCTCAAAACAGACAATGGTTCTAGCTCAAAAACTTTACGAACAAGGATTTATCACATACATGAGAACTGACAGTCTTAATCTCTCACTAGAATCTCTTGTTTCTGCGCAAAAAACAATTCAAAAATTATATGGCGCTAATTTTGCGCTGAAAAGCCCACGTTATTTCAAGAACAAATCCAAAGGCGCACAAGAAGCCCATGAAGCAATCAGGCCCGCCTATCCAGAAAAAACTCCCGAAGAGTTGAAGGATAAGCTTGAATTGGGACAATATAAACTCTATAGATTGATTTGGAATAGAATGATCGCATCTCAAATGGAATGCGCTGTTTTCAATTCTGTAAAAGTCGATATATCCACTTCGGAAAAATCAACCAAAAATATTTATGCGCTTAGCGCTAGTGGATCAATCCTCACTTTTGAAGGATACTTGAAGGTTTATTCTGACAAAAAATCCGCGACGACTGACACACTGCTTCCCCCAATGGAAGCTGGAGACGCGCTTGAACTTGTTTCGGCCAACACCGAAGGAAAAACAACAAATCAACCTCCGCGCTACAACGAAGCGACGCTCGTCAAAGTTTTGGAAGAAAATGGCATTGGTCGTCCTTCTACTTATGCCCCAACGATTTCCACAATCATTGAAAGAAAATATGTTGACAAAAATGAAGAAAAGCGCCTATTCCCACTGGAAATTGGCACACTCGTTAGCGACACACTCGTTTCTCATTTCCCAAAAATTGTTGACATGGCTTTTACGGCAACGCTAGAAAAAGATTTTGATGAAATTGCCGAAGGAGCAAAGAAATGGGTACCAGTCATCAGAGAATTCTATGAACCTTTTCATGCCAATCTTAAAACTAAAACAAAGGATGTTAAAAAAGAAGAATTTCAAGAAAAACTAGATAAAAGCTGTCCTGATTGTGGTGGCGATCTCATTATGAAATTTGGACGCTTTGGAAAATTTATTGCCTGCTCCAATTATCCAAACTGTCGCTACACTGAAAAAACTGGGGCAGAAAAGAAAATCGAAGAAGAGTTTTCTGAAGAAATCTGCGAAAAATGCGGCGCCAAGATGGCAGTCAAAAGAGGTAAATTCGGAGTTTTCTTGGGTTGCTCCAACTATCCTGAATGCAAAGGCATCAAACGCATTGAAAATAAAACTGGAATCAAATGTCCCAAATGCAAAACAGGTGACATTGTCGAACGAAAATCCAAGAAAGGCCGCGTATTTTACGGCTGCAGCGCTTACCCGGCATGTGATTTTTCTGCCTGGAACAAGCCCACCGGTGAAAATTGCCCAAACTGTAACTCTCTTATGCTTTTCGCCGCCAAAGGTAAGGCAAAATGTTCCAATAAAGAATGTAATTTTGAGAAGTAGTCACTGATACTTAGGAATAAATTTATGTCTATTGAAGAAAATATTACCATTGAAGATGTCCTGCGAAACGTCAAATTTACCTTGGAATTCAAAAAAGAAGCTTTGATTCGTGGTGCCTATGCAGTAGCGGAAAAAGCCCACTTGGGACAAAAACGCAAGTCAGGCAAAGACGACTACATCCAGCACCCATTGCATGCAGCACTTACTTTGGCAAAAATTGGACTCGGATCCAAGACAATTGCAGCAGGACTTTTGCATGATGTACCCGAGGATACACCTGTCACACTGAAAGAACTTGAACACAAGTTTGGCAAGGAAATTGCCACAATGGTTGATGGTGTGACAAAGTTGGGAAAAATTAAATTGCGCGGGTCAAAGGAAGATACCTATTTAGAAAATTTACGCAAAATGTTTCTCGCCATGGCTTCAGATATTCGCGTTGTCCTCATCAAGCTTGCCGATCGTCTGCACAACATGGAAACACTAGAATATCTCCCTCCTGAAAAACAACAGCGCATTGCTCTTGAAACAATGGAGGTTTTTGTTCCCATTGCTAATCGATTAGGGATTGGAGAGATTAAAGTTCGTCTTGAAGATCTGGCTTTCAAATATCTTGACCGAGATAATTTCATCACAACAGAAAAACTTGTTGCCCACCAATATGGACAACGAAAAAAATACATTGACAAAATGGTGAGTGAGCTCAAAAAAGAACTAACCAAAGAAGGAATTAATGTTTTGAATATCTTTGGCAGAACCAAACATATTCACAGCTTATATCAAAAACTGAAACGGCATGATATGGATATCAGCAAGATTTATGATTTAATCGGTATCCGAATCATTGTGCCAGAACTTGCTAATTGCTATGAGACGCTTGGCATCGTACATAAGCAATATCGTCCGCTTGTTGGGCGTATCAAGGACTACATATCACTACCAAAACCAAATGGCTACCAGTCGATTCATACAACCATTTTTGGTCCTGAAGGGATTTTTCTGGAAGTGCAGATCCGCACCAAAAAAATGGATGACGAAGCAGAGTTTGGCATCGCCTCACACTGGATCTATTCAGAAAATAAAAGAAAATTGAAAAATTTCTTTCTTAAAAGCAAGCATGCCGTACCTGAAAAAGAATTGGTCTGGGTCAACCAATTGCGCGAATGGCAAAATGAATTGGGCAAAAATGACGCTGAATTTATGGAGGGACTTAAAATTGATTTTTTTAAAAATCATATTTTTGCCTTTACTCCACTTGGCGATATCATTGACCTGCCTGAAGATGCTACTCCAATCGACTTTGCCTATCACGTGCATGGAGAAGTTGGCAACCGTGCCACCGGGGCTAAATCCAACGGAAAAATGGTCACACTGGACCATAAGATTCAAAATGGCGAGGTGATTGAAATCCTCACTTCCAGGGATCATAAAAACCCCAGCCGCGATTGGCTGAAGTTTGTTCGCACATCTTTGGCTAAAAGCCAAATAAAGAAGTATTTAAAAAAAGAAGGGCTACTATAAATAGCAAAAATATTGCTTGTTTTTTGCATTAAATCCCAAGCTGAATACCAATCTCCTTTATTCTTTTTTTAGTCTCTGCCTCACTCTTGAGGATATATTCTTTATCAACAAGCATTTCCCCCGAACGTGGTAATTCCTTCTTTCCGGATGCGTCAGTCACCTTCTCTTCTTTTTTTTGTCCGCTTTCTTGATATGGAAGCGATGTCATTCCAATCTGATCAGCAATAAAAGAACGATGATGACCATCACCAAGATGAATACTGCCATCGGGTAGTAAGGAAATTTCTATTGGATTTTCTTCTAAATAGTTTTTTGTTGCTTGGAGCATTTCTGGAGAATCTCGCACAACATCAAGCATCTCCTTGAGCGAAGAACCTTCAGAAATAAAATTCCCATTTATATCGCGCAGGGTTTTTTCCACACCTTCTGCCGTAAAACCCTGATTTCCAATCTGCCCACGACGATTTTTCATCCTAGCAATCTCTATCCTATTTTTAGGAATTTCCCTTTTTAATTCAGACATCTCAGACATAGATAAATTCTTAAAAGGCTTAATTTAAAATTCTATTTTTTGGCTGATATCGAAGCAAAGAAGCTGGAATCAGCTTTTTTATTTTTTCATTAATCACAAACATATTTTTCTGATACTTAATTGCTAGAAAAATAATTGCCAGTCCCAGAAAACTCAGCACGAAAGGAAATAGAATCGATCCAGAAAAAATAGTGAATGACAAATAACTAAGATATCCAAAAACTCCCAGCGACCCGAAGATAATAAAAACTTTTCGCTCTAGCCAAACAGAAATTATTATAAGAAATACATTCAAAAGACAATATGAAAATTTACTCAATTCGCTAGAACTATCCAAAAGAAATGTCAGTCCACCCCAAAAAGTCAACATGCCAAATAGATAGCCCCAAAATGCATAATCATCCTTTGTTTTTCTGTCAATAAAATAGGTAACAACTATCATGACAAGGCCAAAAAACACAGACACCAATCTATTGTCAATTTCAGCTGACCTGAGTAGCAGAGGAACACTATCCATTGAAAGATACCAAAGTGAAAAAGCAATCGGTGCAGTGAGAAATGGGAATTTCACGAATTTTAGCATTATCAAGCCCACAGCAACTGTTGCAAGTTCCATAATAATCCAGCTTCCCTGTATCCAGATATTATAACCCCGAAAATCTGTCGGCGCATCTGCTGGCCAAATGCCAGTAAACTTTTGAATGCCATAAACCGCAAGTGGAGTCATGCAAGTTGCCATGACAAAAAATAGTCCGCCAGGAATTTTCAAATTCTTCCCAAACCACAAATAGCGTCCAAGCAGCACAAAAATAATCGCATAGGTCAATGCAATTAGCGTTATCCCCAATCCTCCAAGACTTTCCCAGCCCAAGGTCATAAACCAGCCCATGGCAGAAATCACAATCATCGCTCCAAAATAATAGGCTACGTTTATAAAAGTAAAGCTTGATTGATTTGCCAAGTCTTTCTCTGCAGAATTCAAAAACATCTCGACTTGCTCCTTGGTGAAGATATTTGCCTCCACTGCTCGCTCCAAGTCTTCTTTTGAAAAGTTTTGCATAAGCATATTTTATAATATATTAATTTATTAGAACTAGGTGGTTCAGATCAGAAGACACTAAACCGACGAAGAATTCCATTTTTTCAAAACTTCCAAAAACATATTATTCTTGGCCCCTTGCTAACTTCTGGGCCAGACCTTGGAATTTTGATAATCTTTTCTGGCTTAACATTTAAAGTCCAATCGCCAATAAGTTCTTTGTCTATCATATGATGAGCTGGAAAGTTTCTGCTGTCTTTTGGACAGTCCCACCTGTATGGAAAACTAAGTATGGCCATTTTTGATACCCGCATTACCTCTCGGAAAGCTCTGCTTTGTTTATTATCAAGATGTTCCCATACTTGAAGAGCAATAAGTAAATCGTATTGTTTATCTTTTATCGGCCAAGGTTTTTCTGTCGCATCATGTGAATATTCTTTTTACAATAATTCATTTTTCGGCCTGCCCCACATATCATCTTCCGACTTTAGCATAACATCACAATTTTTGACAATTGGTTTTTGAGCAGGACCTATTTCCAAGACAGATTTAACTTCTTTATTTTTAATGATTTCTATAGCTTCTTTAAAATATTCCCAACGACCTTCATAATATTTACCCGAGTCTCCCTTCAAAAGCAGTTGATAGTCTTCATGGGTCATTAATCCTCTCATATGCAATATAATATAAAAACACCCCGAAATCCCTTTATAAATAAATTAAGAATCAAATTTCCTGCCCCTATTCAAATCACAAAACTCGGAATTACCACCAAGATAAAAAATCTATTTCGCCACAACGTTCACGCATCATCTGAAGTTTTCATCCCGACTTAGCAAGATAAACTTTTGATTTCAGACAATACTTTATTTAATTATCTCCGCCTAAATCCTCATCAAAATTAAGGGATGAAAATTTGGGCGGAGGGAAAATCACGTCCTATAAAAATATACTGAGTGATTTTCCCGTAGCCAGATATGCGTTGTTATCGGATGTAGTCTAAAATCTCTTTCCTTATTAAAAGAAATTTAATTTTTTGGCAATTTTCTTAATTATGAGTTACGCATTTATTGTTTTCGCAAGTACAGGTAACATTTTCTCGACGTGGAGCAGCGCCCATACGAATTCCATTTTCCTCATCTTCTTTTTGAACCTTGATTACATATTCCGAGGTGTTGCATCCTCCAGTAAACCAAATATATTTACAATCTTCATTTATCGTGCAACAATTTTCCTCTTTATTGCAAATTTGTTCTAATACTTTAGGTTGCACAGTTGGTTGCTGTTGCGTGATTTGCTTATTTCCACATCCAACCAAAAAAAGAATGGATATAAGTGCAAGACTTAAAGAAATCATTTTTTTCATAATTTAGTAAAAATAACATTTAAATTAAACTATCTAATTTGCAAAATTGCCAAAAAATTAAAATATAGATTGAGAGAGATTTTTGACTATTTTCGATAATGCGAAGCTATGCGAAGTCCCGATGTACTCATCGGGATTTGGGCGTTGCGCCGTATAGCGGGAGTTGTGCGATGTGGCAGGCGCGGAGGTTGCGGACAGTTCTGTTTTGAAATGATAGCCCATTCGCAGAGCTTC
>CAIZXS010000016.1 GCA_903937035.1 uncultured bacterium | reverse complement strand
ATTGCTCTCACTATGCCTGCTGGTACAAATGTAACTGCCCTAGTTCCTGCAATCACAATTACCGGAGCATCAGTCAGTCCTAATACTGGCGTTGCGCAAGATTTCACAAATTCGGTGAATTACACCGTAACGGCGGCTGATACTTCGACTCAGGTGTATGCTGTGAGTGTGACGGTGGCACCTTCTTCAGCCAAATCCATTACTGCCTTTAGTTTCGGCAATCTTGCTCCCCCTGTGATTGGTACGATTGACAATGATGCTGGGACTGTGGCATTAACTGTTTCATATGGGACAGATGTGACAGCCATGGTTCCGACTGTCATGCATACTGGCGCGTCAGTCAGTCCTGCTTCCGGATTAGCGCAGGATTTTACCCTTCCGGTTACGTACACTCTTACGGCACAAGATAATTCTACGAAAGCTTATGTTGTGACAGTGAATATGTCATCAGCTATTTCCGCACCTATCTCGACTATTCCAGATAATGAGGATTATTTCAAGGATTTAGAACTTAGTTTCGATAGTAAGGATGTTAAAAATAAAAAAACCTCCAAGAAAGAGGTTACTTTGAAATTCAAAAACACAGATGGTATCAAATATTTCAAGACTTCACATAATTCCCATTTCGAAAAGGCTGACTGGGAAAAAATGGAAAAAGAGATAAATCTTGATATTGATCAGCAAAAAAGAGATGCGCAGAAATTCTTTTTCAAATTCAAGGATAAAAACGACAAAACATCAAAGACTTATGAAAAAAAGGTTACCTTCAATCCAAGTCCATATTCCATATTTAATTTTCCCAAAAGAGGTCACAAGGGAGATGCGATGAGTCAATCAGGAGCTGGATTTTCCCCTAATAGTAGGGTGGCGCTATATTTCTCCGGTTTTTGGGGTGGATATTACGCTCCAGTTTATGTGGATACTGATGAAAAAGGCAGTTTTTCCTTGAATTACAAGATTAATAAAGTATTTGGCTGGTATCGTTGGTATGCTGTCGATTTAAAGACAAAAACGGAAAGTAAGACCACGTCCTATCTAGTCTATTGATTGTTGAAATGATTGGTACTTGATAATTAATAATCGTGAGCAACTGATTTTTAGTGTATAATGGTCTTAGTATTTACCGGTTAAATTTTTTAGAATGAAAGAAAAAAAAGAAACAAAAAAAACACATACTTTGATTATTTCAGATTTACATCTGGGTTCTGCGGTTAGCCAGCCAGGAAAAATTCTAAAGCTATTGCAAAGCTATTCTTTTCGCAAGTTAATCTTATTGGGAGATGTGTTTGACAATATGGACTTTCGCAATCTGACAAAAGAATGTTGGGATCTTTTGAATTATATCGGGAAAATTTCTAAAGATAAAAAAGTGCGCTGGGTCATGGGCAATCATGACGGTGAGTTAATACATGTTTTCGGTTCACTTATCGATGCGCGGATCCATGAATCATATTCTTGGCACTATAAGCATAAAAAATATCTTGCAATCCATGGACATCAATTTGATCGGTTTTTGGTGGATAATGCCTTTTTGAGTTATT
The DNA here is from genome assembly GCA_903937035.1 of uncultured bacterium. Taxonomy (GTDB): domain Bacteria; phylum Patescibacteriota; class Minisyncoccia; order Moranbacterales; family UBA2206; genus UBA9630. Next base: position 60,767 of record CAIZXS010000016.1, on the reverse strand, counting down.
TGGCGACCGTCATTTATGATTTTGTCCAAAGGATTGATTCTGATGAAAAAAAATTTAGTCATTTTCTGAAAAGAAAAAGCAAGGGCTGGTTGCGTTTGTCAGAAAAAGTGGCTCACTCAGCTTTGCATTATGGCAAAAAGCAAGGTGCTAGTTATGTTTTTTGTGGTCATACTCATCGCGCCTTGGAAAAGAAAAATCATGACGTGATTTATTATAACAGTGGCTGCTGGACTGACCTGCCTTGCTCCTACATAACCATCGACGAGAACAAGATTAAAATCTGGGAATATTAATTTTGTGGTATTGGAAATGTGGTGCTATAATAAATGTGTACAAAATAACTAAAATAAATTCATCCCTCACCACTTTTTCGCTCGCATTTTATGCGTCCAAAAAGTTTATATTGATATTATTGGCGTTGCTAATAAATGATAGCTCACAGAGATTGCAGCGCTCCACAATAAGCGAAAAAGTGGTGAGGGATAAAAAAATATGGCATTGGCAAAAAAAACAAAAGTAAAAAAGGAAGAAGACGCGACGTTTGATTGGCATGAAACATTTTCGGGATTGGGAGTGAGTTTTTTTAAAAATTTTGCAGATTCATTAGCCGACAAAATTAAGCACCGAATTCAGGAAATGGTAGTGGCATTGCAGAGAGGATTGGTAGGAACTTTCCTGGTTGTTGTCGGAACAATTTTTGCCCTCATTAGTCTTGTGGTATTTATCAATGAGATGTTGCTAATGGGAAATGGGGTCGGGTATGCAATCGTCGGAGTATTCTCAATTTTAATCGGGTTATTAATAATTAAAAAATAAACAAATATGGATGCAAAAACAATCAAGGGTCAAGCAATTAAGATGAAAGCCGATATGCAGAAAATGGCAAGTAAGGAAATTGCAAAAGCAAAGCTTGAACTAAAAAAAGCGGAAAAGTTGGTCGAGGCTTATGTCAAAAAGAATCCTGAAAAAGCAGCGGTTATTTCTGCGGGAATTGGCGCAGCTTTGGGAGCAACTATCGCAGCACTTATTAGAAAAGCGGGTAGTAGCAAGAAGAAATAGCGAGTGACTTGCGAAAAGTGTCCTTTTGGGCTATAATTAATAAAGGGTTTGCGCCCTTTATTTTTTTGTGTAATCAATGAAAAAGCAAGCGGAAAATCAAACAAAAATTGACTTGGGACGTTTCTGGAAAAGTATCTGGGAACTCCTAACTCCTAGTCATCGGCAGATAAAGCAGCTGCTTGTTTTAATCATGTCGATGGAGGTAGTGCATTTGGGTGGCCCCTATATGCTGAAAATCATTATTGATAAGATCGCTAATTTTGATCCTGCACAATTGGGGATTATCTTGCTATTGGTGGGTGCGATGTTTCTGGCGAACCAAGTTTTTTCCCTTTTGGATTTTGTTGCAGATAAAAAGATATTCAAGATTTTGGGTGGTATCATTACTTATCTGGCGAACGATGCTCATAAGAAGATGGTATTTTTGAGTTTGGGATATCATGAAAAAGAAAATACTGGCAGTAAGATTATTAAGATTAATCGGGGCATCGACAAGATCGACACCTTGTTTGGAAATTTTTTCTGGGAGGTGGCGCCAACAATTTTTCAAGTTATTTTTACGACAATAACGCTATTTGTGGTGAATTGGCGTTTTGGTGTTATCGTACTTATTTTTGTTCCTGCATTTGTTTTTCTGACACTCAAGGTTAACGCTATGGTGTTTCCTTTTCGCAGGAAGCGTTTTGACCAGCAAGAGGCCGCCGCGAGTATCATGACTCAATCGATTATAAATATCAATACGGTAAAATCTTTTGTTGCTGAACTTCGCGAGTATGTGCAATTTTCTCGTGCTACGGAGAGTGTGAAAAGTAGCTTACTTAAAGAGTATGACAAGATTCTTAAGTTTAATTTAGCGCGAAATTTAGTGATTGACCTTGGGCGCGCGTTTGTGTTGATATTTGGGATTTATCTCGTTGTTCGTGGTCAGATCACGATTGGCAGCGTAGTTTTCGTTTATACGATTTCCGAAAAAGCATTGCTTTCACTGTTTCGCATTTCACGCTTGTATGACCGGATAATGGAGTCTAGTGAAGCCGTGGAGAGGCTACACACCCTTTCGAAGGAAGAATCGGAAATTGTTAATGTGGCCAAAGGTATCAAACCAAAAAGCATTGAGGGAAGGTTGGAATTCAAGAATCTATCTTTTTTCTACAAGGACAGTAATAATCGAGCATTGAGTAAGGTTAATTTTACGATTAATTCTGGTTGCGTGACAGCTCTGGTTGGGCCATCGGGCGGAGGAAAGACAACGGTCGTGCGTATGATTTATAGACATTATGATCCTGCAGAAGGTCAGGTACTTCTTGATGGAAAAGATTTGCGGGAATATGACTTGTTTGCTTTTCGAAAATTCATGGCGATTGTTCCTCAGGAAGTGGAAATTTTTGACACGAGCATCAAGGAAAATATTGCTTATGCGAAACCGACAGCGAGTATGGATGAGGTTATGGCCGCCGCTCGCACGGCTAATGCGGAGGAATTTATCTTGCAACTTAAGGATGGCTATGACACGACAGTGGGAGAGCGTGGAATAAAACTTTCTGGTGGGCAGCGACAGCGCGTAGGAATTGCTAGGGCGATATTGGCTAATCCACGAATTTTAATTTTCGATGAAGCCACTTCCAGTCTGGATTCATATTCAGAAAGATTGATCCAAGATGCAATGGATAAGATTAGAAAAAATCGAACAGTGATTGTGATTGCTCATCGCTTAAGCACTATAAAAAAAGCTGATAAGATTGTTGTGCTAGAGAAGGGGAGGGTGGTCGAAGAGGGTAATCACATCGAACTTTCACGTCTTTCTGGTGGGCTCTATCAGAAATTGATCAAGCTGCAAGCTGTTGGGGACGTGGAATAGTGTGTCTTTTGCCAAAAAGCAGGACCAGGATGTGAGTAAATTTGCTTGACAAAAGGCTTTATTTAGAGTTAACTAAAGGAGATGAAACGCATTATCCTATTACTTATAAAGCTGTACCAAAAAACGCTTTCGCTCGACCAGGGGCCGCTTTCCTATCTTATTTCTGAGCGAATTTGCCGTTTTCATCCAACTTGCAGTCAATATACATATGAAGCTATTGAGCGTTTCGGGATTTTGCACGGCGGAACGTTGGGTTTACGTAGGATTGTTCGTTGCCATCCTTGGAATGACGGAGGATATGACCCAGTGCCAAAAAAATAATTAACTATTTTAGAATCAAAATATTTTGTTTACTGACGAAGTAAAAATTAAGGTCTTTGCAGGACGAGGAGGAGACGGCGTCGTAGCCTTTAATAAGGTCAAGATGAGCCTTGGGCCGACAGGAGGAAAAGGCGGGAATGGCGGCAGCGTCTATTTTGAAGGTGTCTCAAACTTGTCAGCTCTGAATAAATATAAGCACAAAAAAGAGTATTATGCGGAAAATGGTCAGAATGGAAAGAGTGACAACTCCGAAGGTCATCGTGGGAAAGATATGGTTTTAACTGTGCCGATTGGCAGTGTCCTTCATGATCTTAATTCGAAAAAGCAAATAGAGATAATTAAAGTTGGTCAGCGGGTTTTGGTCGCTGGTGGAGGAATTGGCGGAAGAGGAAATTTTTTCTTTCGTGGACCATCCAATACTTCTCCGAAAGAGCGGGAGCTGGGAAAGTCGGGTGAGGAGCGCGATTTTTTTGTCGAGCTGCGTTTTATTGCCGATGCTGGTCTCATTGGTCTTCCAAGTGCCGGTAAATCCTCTCTGCTAAATGAACTCACCGCTTCTAAGGCAAAGGTAGGAAACTATGATTTTACCACGCTAGAGCCAAATTTGGGTGTTATGGAGGATATTGTCTTGGCTGATATTCCAGGACTGATTGAGGGCGCTTCAGAAGGTAGAGGCTTGGGAATGAAGTTTCTGCGCCACATTCAAAGAACTAAGATATTATTGCACTGCATTAGCTTGGAATCAGATGATGTTGAAAGGGATTATAAGATTATTCGAGAGGAGTTGAAAAAATATTCCAAAGAGCTGATAGAGAAAAGGGAGATCATTTTGCTTACCAAGACTGATATGGTGGAAACTAAGATTGTTGAGCAAAAAACCAAGCAGATGCTCAAAATCAATGAGCATGTTTTGAGTGTTTCGATTCATGATCAAGATAAACTTGATCAATTAAAGACCTTTTTGCTGGAAGCATTAAAAGATTAATCTATCCGAAATAAAACACTATGTACTGGATTTTTGCTATTCTCTTTTCTGTTTCAATCATGATTCCAGATATCATCAGGGGCAATGTCTCATTTCTGGCGGAAGAGCGCGCAGAAGAGGTGGCAATTTTCATCTTAGGATCAGTTGCTTTTCTAACTTTCGTGCAAAACGAAAGAAGGATCGCTCATCAAAAAAAAGAAAAAGAGAGCGCGCAAAAAAAAATGGATCAAGCAGTAAAGGATTTGGTTGATTCATATAGCTATATTGGAGAGGTGAATCGAAAGATGGATATTCTCATGGATGTGGCGCTTGGCTTGGCGGATCATTCTATCTTGGATAAGAAAAAAGAAAATGAAACCTACGAATCGATCATTAACGCGGCAAATTTCTTGCTCAAGGCAGACTACTCAACAATTCGCTTTATAAACCTAAAGACAAATCAAACGGAAAAAGAAATAGGTCTTGCGGAACATGTTAATTTGGACGTTACCAATAAGGATATCATTGAAATGGGGGAGAATATTAATATTAAAAAACAGGGATTAGTTCTTATTGTTTCATCTCCTCAAAAAATAAGAGATGTAAAAAGCTGTCTCATAATTAACGGATATGATGAAAGCGAGGAAAGAAAACCGAAAAATATGGAAATTCTAAAGCTTTTTGCTTCTCAAGCGATTTTTCTCTATAGTTATATATTGAAAGGAGAGAAAAATTGAGATAATGACATTATTTTAGCTTTAATTTTTTAAAATTTATTAAATATGCAAAAAGAAAGTATAAAACCATTAGGAGAAAATGTCTTGGTGAAACTTGTTAAGGCAAATCAAAAAACTAAATCGGGAATTTTTTTGCCAGAAAATGTTAATGCGGATCGTCCTCAAGAAGGCAAGGTGCTCGCGGTGGGGGATAGTGAGAAGATTCAAGTGAAGAAGGGTCAATCTGTGATTTTTGCCAAATATAGTGGCACAGAGATTAAAATTGCTGGAGAGGAATGTCTGATACTCAAAGCAGAAGATATCCTGGCAGTAGTAGAATAGGAAAAAAATAGCGACAATTGTAAAAACTGCCCACACTGCAACTCGCCAGGAAGGGTGGTTTTTTTTATTTCACAGTTTCATAGCCACTTTTTTTCCAACCATCAAGTCCGCCGGCAAGTACGATAGTATTTGAAAAGCCCAAGTCAAACAATCTAACAGCTCCCTTGAATGCTCCGGGAGTGGCTTTATCATAAATAATGATATTTCTTCCGGCGGGAATTTCTTTCCTTTTTTGTTCGAGGTCATCAAGCGAGATATTGATTGCACCAGCTAAATGTTCCAGGCGAAAGTCCGTGCTATTTCTGATATCTATGATAATCAGATTTTTTTCTGTCTCAAGTCTTTTTTTTAAATCTTCAGCTGTGATGTAGTTTACCTTTGCCTGATCTGTGAATGATTTTTGATTCCCATCACTGATTGTTGGGTTGAATTTGCTTTTCCACAAATCAAAACCACCAACTAAATATGCAAGATTTTCATAACCCTTGCTAGAAAGGTTGCTTGCAATGGCATTGATAACTGCAATTTCTCCGGGCGCATCAACAATGACGCAAATATTATTTTTTGGAACCATATTTGAAAAAGAGGAGAAATTTGAGCTAGGAATATTTATCGAACCAATTATGTGTTCTTGCTGGTATTGATTTTCACTGCGGATATCAATGATTGTTATGTTCTCGTTAGTCTGTAATTTTCCAATCAATTCTTCAGAAGTGATTTGATTGATTTTTTCGAGGTTGATTGTTTCTGTTTGAGCTGGTGGCTGGTTAGTTTTTGGTTTTTCCGGCTTAGCCGAGTTGGATTTAAAAACAGTGATGACGGCGATTAGGATAATTAAGGCTAATCCAACAAGGATCGCTTTAATATTAGCTATTTCCTTTTTCTCCGTGTGATTATACATGGCGTTTATTTCAAAATACTTCCGACAAAGCTTGGGTTGCCATTGAGGAAGTCATCAATTTTTAAGTTACTTTTTCCTTCCAATTGAATCTCTTCCAGAAAGATTATTCCAACGCCTGCTTGGACGGCAACTTTTTCATTTGATCGGAAAACTTCTCCAAGCTGATAATTTCCGAAAGATAAATTTTTTCCGAGAGAAAGTTTATTAATTTTAATTCTGAGGTTCGTATCACTACGCTGCCAATAGGTAAAAATTCCTGGCCAAGAATAAAAAGCCCGGTACTGATCGTAGATGGCTTGTGCATCATTTAGCCAAACGATTTTTCCGTCACTTCTTTCAATTAGCTGGCAAAGACTAGCAGAAGTATTGTCTTGTGGTTTAGGTGAGATTTTTCTTTCGACCCATAGAAAAATTGTATCTAAAAGTAGAGGAATGGATTGCTTGGCCATTTTATCTGAAAGTTCGACGCTAGTTTCGTTTGGTAGAATTTCGATTTTTTCTTGACTCAGAATTTCACCAGTATCAATACCATTATCCATGAGCATGATTGTTACGCCTGTTTCTTTCCCCCCGTCCAGGATGCTATTTTGGATAGGCGATGGTCCGCGATAATGGGGGAGTAGCGAAGCATGCACATTGATTGCACCAAATCCAGGCAGGTCCAGGACTGCTTGAGGAAGAATTTTTCCATAGGCGGCAACAATTAGTAGATCTGGTTTTTGATCTTTGAGTTCCTGAATTTCTTTTTCGCCAAATTTTATGGGTGAATAAACTGGAATTTTATTATTTTCGGCGGTTATTTTTACGGCAGTTTTTTGCAGTTTTTGAGTACGTCCAACCTTTTTATCACCTTGAGTATAGACGCTGATCAGGTTGTATTTCTCTGTAATAAGTGCTGCGAGGATTGTGTCGGCAAATGATGATGTGCCCATGAAAACGACCCTGAGTTTGATCGATTTGTTTTGCATATTTTTGGTATTTAGTGTTTATTGGTGGCCTATACTCTTTCAATGTAGAGTATGCCATCCAGATGATCAATTTCATGTTGCAACGCTCTAGCCAGAAGACCCTCTGCTTCAATGAATATCTCTTTCCCGGCTTTATTGAGCGCAGCAACTTTCACTTTTTTAGAACGTTTCACAGGAATGAATTGGCCTGGAAACGACAAGCAACCTTCTTCGGAAATTTCCTTTCCCCATGATTTGGAAATAATTTGAGGATTGATCAGGATGTGAGTCTTTCTTTCGAATTTAATTACACAAAGTCTTAGCAGTTTTCCGATTTGTGTGGCGGCTAGTCCCATGCCATTGTTTTCCTTCATGGTTTCTAGCATATCAAAAATCAGCTCTTGAATGAGGGGATCTTTGGGGTTTTTGATTTCACGCGTTTTTATTTGTAGGCGTGGATCAGGATAGGTTAGGATTGGGAGGAGTGCCATATGGTTTTAGTTAAATTAGGGAAATTGGGTCGATATCAATAATCCAGCCGGTCGGCAATGCCTTTAGGATGGTCATGATCTTTTCTGGTAATTGTTTTTGAAATTTTAATATTATTTGCTGGCGGAATCTTCCACGTATTTTTGATACAAATGAATCTGCCGGAGCACTTATGCCCAGACCGATTTCCCCAATGCTTAAAAGATTATATACTCTTTCGGCTTCATCATTAACTCTTTTTTGATTATAATCCTCAAATACTAACTTAGCAATCCTTCCAAAGGGGGGATAGTGCAAAAGTTCTCGGTCCGGCAGCTCTTGATTGTAAAAGGCGAGATAGTCGTTTTGAGCGGCCAAGGAAAGAATCTTATTTTCTGGATGATAGGTTTGGATAATTATTCGGCCGGGAAATTTGGCGCCTGGACGTGATACTCGACCAGACAGTTGAACTAAGTCTTGCCAGGCCTTTTCTCCAATTCGAAAATCTGGAAGAGTAAGCATATTATCTGCATCAATGACGCCAACCAACCCCATGCGAGGCAAGTCCCATCCCTTGGTAATCATTTGCGTGCCAATTAATATATCAATTTTGCCCTGAGAAAATTCTTCGTAAACTTGTTTTTGAAAATCTTTTTCTTTAATTTCACTTGAGTCAATCCGTGATATTCTTGCGCTAGAAAAAAAATCTCGGATTTCTTTTTCTACTTTTTGTGTGCCCAATCCCACATTCTTAAATTCTATTCCCTTGCATTTAGCGCAACTGGGAAAGGCAGGGGCAATAAATGTGCAATGGGGACATCTATATTCTCGTGAGCTGGCATAGACTAAGGCGCGGTCACATTTTGGGCATTTGAGTACTGTTTTACAATTTCCGCAAACAGAAAAACTGCTCATGCCCTGGCGATTAATGAATAGGATTGTTTGCAAATTATTTTTTAGTGCATAAGTAATTTCGCTTTTCAGTTTTTTGCTGATGCAAGAATAATTTTTTACCCAGCGCTCTTTTTTCATATCAACTAACTCAATTGTACTGCGGACTTTTGGGGTGACTATATTTTTTGGATGATAGGAGTCGCTGAGTTTTAGTAATTGATATTCTTTAGTTTGAGCTTTAAAATAAGTTTCGATACTTGGCGTGGCTGATCCACACAGGAGCTTGCATTTGTGTAGTTGTGCCAATTCTTCTGCTACTTTCCTGGCGTCATAGCGCGGATTCATGTCCCATTGCTTGAAAGACATATCTTGCTCTTCATCAATCACAATGAGCGATAGTTTTTGAAATGGGGCAAAAACTGCCATTCGGGTGCCAATAATAATTCTTGCTTCGCCGGATTTTATCTTCTGCCAGCTAGAGAATAATGCGCCTTTGGATAAGTTACTACTAAGAAGGACTATTTCATCTTCAGGAAAATAGGCGCCATATCGTTCCAGGGCCTGAGGCGTGAGAGTTTTCTCTGGCACTAAAATCAAAAATTGACTATTTGGGTTTTGTTTTTTGAGTTCTAGGATAGCGTGGATATAGACCTCAGTTTTGCCTGATCCGGCTGGACCGTGGAGGAGATATCTGGTATCTAGTATCTGGTATCTAGTATTTTGTTTCACAATTGCCTTTACTGTACCATCCTGTTCTTCTGTTAAGATTATGTCGTTTGCATTTTTTGTTTCATGTTTCATGTTAGATGCTACATGATGAGCGCTACGCGCTCTTGTTCTCTTCGGCACAAAACTTTTCAAAACCACCCCCATTGAAATAATATAATAATCCGAGATATATCTGGCGAGACGAAGTTGCTCTTTTGTGAGAAAATTAAGTTCCAAAACTTTTTCAATTTTTTTTAGTGTCATTCCGCCAATACGCGGAAAATCATCTTTGCTCTCAATTACTATTCCTTCTACAAATTTTTTGAAGAGAGGGGCGCTTACTAGTGTTCCTGCGGGCAGTTTTTCGTCAGATAAATAGTAGAAAAATTGTTCACGACCAAGAGGAATCCTAACAAGAGGGGTTATACTTAGGATGAATTGTGGCTTATTTCCGCTCATAGGTTTATTCTATTCTAGCAAGATAATGAGTGAAGATAAAGGGCGGGCGAAAGTCTTGATTTATCCCTCAAAATAGACTAAACTACTAAGAGTTAAGTGCTAGAAATTATTATGAAAAGAAAAATATATATCAGTATCAATCTGGCTGATAGGATTAAGCGTCGGCTAATGGCTAGTTGTGAAAAATGGCGTGATTTGCCAGTGAAATGGGCAAAGGAAGAAAATTTGAACATCAGTCTGTTTTTTCTGGGCTATATCGACAACGATGTAGTGGCTGATGCTTGCCAAAAGGTACGTGAAGCGGTTGAGGAAATCGAGTTATTTGATCTTGAATTTGAAAAAATTATTCTTGCCCCAAGCGTGGAAAATCCGCAAGAATTTCGTGTAGTTGGTAAAGTTAGTGATAAGCTTAAAAATCTTTGCGAAGCAATTGAGAGAGAACTGGAAATTTTTGTTGCTTCTAAGAAAATCTTTTCTCCGCACATTACGCTCGGAAAAATTAGGAAAGAAAAGTGGGAAGAGCTTGAAGGTATTTCTGAGGTGAATGAAAAAGCTTCTTTTGCCGTTGGGGTTGAATCTGTTGATATCATGGCTAGTCATTTTGGTGAAGGAAAGAATAATTTTGTCCTCATAGAAAGCTGTCCATTAAGTAGTCTTTAGTTTCGGAGTGACGAGTCAAATATGAAAATAAAAAAAGATCATACAATTCTAGGTGTAAAGATTAACAATCTAAGCAAATCGGACATTCTGAAAAGAATTTCATTTTTTTTGGATGAAAAGAAATTTCACCAAATTGCGACTATTAATCCTGAATTCTTGCTCGAAGCGCAAAAAAATCTTTGCTTTAGGATTATTCTCAATAATTGCGCATTGAATGTCGTGGATGGTTTTGGTATCGGATGTGCCTTTTTGAGATATGGCAGTCATTTGAAATCAAGAATTGCTGGAGCTGATTTGATGATGGAAATCTTGAAAATGGCCAATGCAAGGGGATTGGGTGTTTTTTTGGCGGTAAATAAGGATGGGCTGAGTAGATTTGAAGAAGTGCGGAGTGCAATTCTAAAAATATATCCAAAACTGGTCATAAAAGGTGCAAATTTTGAAAAAAAAGTGGTGTGTTGCATGTTATATAGCACGTGCCCCGTGCTTCTTTGTAATTTTGGCGCTCCATATCAAGAAGTCTTTCTTGATTCTCAGAAAGATGCTAGAATACAGCTAGCGATGGGCGTTGGCGGTTCCTTTGATTTTTTGACCGGAAAAATCAAACGTGCCCCTGCTTGGATGCGTCAAATTGGATTGGAATGGCTTTGGCGGATATTTCAAGCTCAACAGTGGAAATATAAAAAAGATCGACTAAAAAGAATCTGGAAGGCGGTAATAGTATTCCCAATTAAGATAATTTTATGCAACGAAAAATAGTTTTAGCTTCAAAATCAGAAAGAAGAAGGATGCTTTTGGGTCAGATAAAGCTAGATTTTGAGATAAGGGAAAGTGAATATGAAGAAGATATGTCGGCAATGAGCGATCCCTATGAATTGGCAAAGTTCTTAGCGCTGGGGAAGGCGCAGGATGTTGCAAAGTATTATGACGACGCAATCATTATTGGAGCGGATACCTTCGTTTTTTCTGGCGGAAAGTTTATTGGAAAGCCAAAAGACGTCGTGGATGCGAGAAAAATATTGACTGAATTTTCCGGGAAAACGCATGAGATTGTTACGGGACTGGCTATTATTGATACGAAAAATAAGATAGTTATAAATGAATATGATGAGGCAAGGGTAACTTTTCGAAAATTAATGCCTGAGGAGATCGAAGATTATATTGCTACTGGAGAACCGATGGACAAAGCGGGAGCTTATGGCCTGATGCATCGTGGTGCAGTGCTGATTGAAAAAGTCGAGGGAGATTTCTATTCTGTAATTGGATTGCCGTTAAATAAACTTCATCTAGCGCTGAAAAAGTTGGGAGTCAATACTCTCGAAAAATAATTTTTTAATCCCGATTGTTCGGGACAAAAATATGTCAAAAACAACCAAAATTGTTCGTACAGTTTATCTCTATATCGCAGCTCTGGTTAGTCTTATTTTTGTGGCCGTGGGGACTGGAACACTGCTCAATACCGCGCTTAAAACTTATGTTTTTCCGAAAGCCCAAAAGGGTGGTTATAGTCGCTGTAATCAGCAACCGCCAGTGTATGGCTTAGATGGAACTAAGGATGCTAATGTGACCACTGAACAACAAAAACAACAGATTGCCAATATGCTGGCTGACTATGAAAATTGGAAAAAAGATAATTCTGGCGAGGAATGCTATAGCGCCGAAAGACAAAGTAGTGTAGTTGATGCAATTACAATGATTCTCGTTGCTCTTCCGATTTGTCTTTTGCATTGGAGGATTATAAAAAGAGAAAAGGAGAAGGAAGATAGGATTAGCTAATTATGTGGATTTATGAAAAAGCAGATTTTTATCGTTCATGGTGGAGAGGTCTTTGAAACCTATGAAAAATATTTGGAGTATTTGAGGGATTACCGGGTCAACTTGGATAAGGTTAAGCATGGAGGATGGAAAGATAATTTGCAGGAAACGCTAGGGGATGATTATGAGGTAATCTATCCGCAAATGGAAAATTATCATAATGCTAAATATTCTGAGTGGAGGATATTTTTTGAAAGATTTTTCCCATATCTTCAGGATGAAATAATTTTAATTGGAAATTCCCTGGGAAGTATCTTTCTTGCCAAGTATCTTTCTGAAAATGATTTCCCGGTGAAAATTAAGTGTGTTTTTCTCTTGGCTGGTCCGTATGACGATGGGTATTTGGGAGATTTTGCTTTGCCAGAATCTTTGGATAAGTTTTCGAGCCAGGTAAAGAGAATATTTCTCTATCATTCGCAAGATGATCCAGCTGTGCCATTTGGGGAAGTTGAAAAATATGCCAAAAAACTTCCGCAAGCAGAGAAAGTAATTTTCAAGGATAAGGGACACTTTGTATTAAAAGAATTTCCAGAATTTGTGGAAAAATTAAAAAGTATTGAATAATATTATGGATAAGAAAGTTAGAGTTAGGTTTGCGCCGTCGCCAACAGGGTTTATGCACGTTGGAAATTTTCGCAGTGCATTGTATGACTATCTTTTTGCTAAAAAAAATGGTGGTGATTTTGTATTGAGGATAGAAGATACTGACCAAAAAAGATTCGTTCCCGGAGCACTTGAAAGTTTAATAAATGTTTTAGATTGGGCGGGTTTGAGATATGACGAAGGCGTCTTTCAATCAGCTGGAATTAAAAATGATAAAATTCCCACCACAGAATCAAAAAATTATCCGGGAATATTGGAGGCGGGAGAATTTGAGCCTTATATCCAATCGGAAAAACTAGAAATCTATAAAAAATACGCTGACCAATTAGTGAAATCTGGCCACGCCTATTATTGTTTTTGTGAGCCGGAGCGACTAGAAAAGATGCGCGCCGATCAGACAGTAGAAAAAAAAGCGCCAATGTATGATCGCTACTGTTTGCATAATGTCAGCGAGGAAGAGATTAATAAAAATTTAAAAAATAGTTGCTCCTATACAATCCGAATGAAAATGCCCGAGGGCGAGATGATTGAGGCGGATGATTTGGTGCGTGGAAAAGTGAGTTTTAAAACAGATCTTATCGATGATCAGATCCTTATGAAGTCTGATGGATTTCCGACCTATCATTTGGCTAATGTAATCGATGATCATGAGATGGGCATTACCCACGTAATTCGCGGCGAAGAATGGCTTCCGAGTTTGCCAAAGCATATCCTGCTTTATCGCTATTTTGACTGGGAATTGCCTAAATTCGCCCACTTGCCACTTTTACTTAATCCTGATAAGACTAAGCTTTCCAAACGTCAAGGCGATGTGGCAGTTGAAGATTATATAAAAAAGGGCTATCTTAAGGAAGCAATTATTAATTTTGTGGCACTTTTGGGTTGGAACCCTGGAGCAGGGGAGACGCAGGAGATATTTTCACTTGATGAATTGGTGCAAAGATTTGAATTGGAAAAAGTGCATAAAGCTGGTGCAGTATTTGATTTAAAGAAACTTGATTGGATTAATGCGGAATATATTAAAAAGTTGTCCATTGATGAGCTTTATGAAAAAGCGTTGCCATTTTTTGAACAAAAAGAATTTTTTATTCAAGCTGGCGCAGAAAAAAAATCACCGGAATTTCTAAAGCGTGTTTTGACTGTCGAGTTTGATCGTCTGCCTAAATTGTCTGATGTAGGAGAAAATAATCAATTCTTTTTTGCGACTGATTTGAATTATGATAAATCACTCTTGCGCTGGAAAGAAATGACTGACGAATACTTGAAAAAAAACCTAGAAAAAGTTCAGGAGCTTTTGGGAAATATTTCCGAAGATGAATGGTCACGGGAAAATTTGGAAGCAAAATTGCTCGCAGTGGCAGGGGAAAAGAGGGGAGAGCTGCTTTGGCCACTTCGCGCAGCACTCACAGGAACACAAAAATCACCATCCCCTTTTGAGGTAGCCTGGGTTTTGGGAAAAACAGAAAGTCTCAGAAGAATTGAGAAAGCAGTTTCTTTAGTAGTATAAAAAACAATGCAAAAATTTAAAAAAAATAAAAAAATATTTTTTTTGCTTATCATTTCTGTTTTTTTGGTTTTGCCAAAAGAATTTGCCAGTGGAAGTTCTTGCGATGATACCTGCGAGTCTAAATGTGTAGCTCAATATCCCAGCGATGACAGTGGCAAGAAGAAGTGTAAAAACGACTGTGTGGACGATTGTGAAAGTCTTGAGAAAAAGGCGAAAGTGTATGAAGATCTGATTAAATTGAAGAATAAGCAGCAGGACGCACTAGCTGGACAACTTGATAATATTGATAACGAACAAGCGAAGACCCTGGCGCAATTACAAGAAACTCAAAAAAAGGTGCAGACACTTGCACAGCAAATCGATGATTTGTCTGGTGAAATCAAGGAGGGGGAATTTAAGGTTGATTTTCAAAGAAAAATTCTTGCAGGGCTCATGCAATCTTATTATGAATACGATCAGCAGGGCGTTTTACCCCTAGTTCTCGCTGGCAAGGCATTTTCGGAAGCTATAAATCAACTAGATTATATCGAACAATCTGGCGATAAGGTATCTCGACTACTAACAGAAATTAAACAAACAAGACAGAAACTTGTTGATAATCAAGCTAGTTTAATACAAAAGAAAGAAGAAAGTGACAAGGCAAAGGAGACATTGATCGATAAGAAAGAAAACTTGCAAGCGACAGAAAATCAAAAAACAAATCTGCTGGTGCAAACTCAAGGTGAGGAAGCGAAATATAAGCAGTTGCTTGCACGTGTTGAAGCACAAAAGCAAGAGCTGTTGGATTTTAGTGCGGCAAGTAATCTTGGTGATGTCAGTTCAAGCGTCAGTAGCTATCCCAAACCTAGTAGTAATCTTGCGTCAACTAGCTGGTATTATTCCCAAAAAGATTCGCGCTGGGGAGACAAAAAAATCGGAAATTCAAAGACACTTATGAAATCTTATGGGTGTGCGGTGACCGCAGTCTCGATGGTATTTCGCGAAAAAGGAGCAAGTATCAATCCAGGATCAATGGCATCTCAGAAAATATTTTACTACGACCTGATTAAGTGGCCGGCTACCTGGTCCCCAGGTATTAAACTGGTATCATCAAGTTCCCATGGCAATATCAAATGGTCAACTGTTGATGCGGAAATTAAAAAAGGAAATCCTGTGATTGTCTATATTAAGCGCAGTCGTGGTGGCGGTCATTATGTTGTTGTCACAGGAAAAGATAATAAAGATTATATTGTACATGATCCATATTTCGGAGCGAATCTTTATCTTAACACATCAAAATCGCTCGTGGGAAAATTAGGTGTTGATAGTGGAGTGTCGATTGATCAAATGATTATTTATAACTAACTTGGTTCTGATTTTTTTGTAATATTGAAAGAGTGGGTAGTGGACGTGGATATATGCAAAACCTCAAAAAAACGAGCTTCAAAATTGAGCTAGGAGCAATTTAAAAGAGTAGAGAGGTGCCCGTATATCAGACTATTGATTCAATTACAATTTTTTGTTTAGCGCCACAGTAGGCGCCTTTCTTAGAACAGGCAGTGTCGCAAAAGTTACATTGTGCGACACGGTCAATATTTCCCGAAGGGACGCCAGCAACCAAAAAACCACACCTCCCTCTCGTATAAAACGAATTTTAGAATGGTGGTTTTTAATTTTTTATTATTCTATTTTTCTAACTATTCTCTATTCCAAGTTCAATCGATATACTCCGGTGTCTCTTAAAAAAAATCCTTTTTTCAAATAAAGTTTATGGGATGCGACTCTTTCTGGTCTACTAGTTAGATCAATGTGAATGACCTTTTGATCCTTGGCAATTCTAATGAGCTCATCCATCAGCTTTCCTCCTAGGCCTTGTCCACGAAAGGTCTCCCCTACGACGACATCTTCGATGCTTCCCACATAACCAAAAGCGGGAACTAGGTGAACTACTAAGGCGCCAAAACCAATAACGTTTCCACTTTCGTTTTCCAAAACAATTGCATGACAGTTCTTGTCTCCAATGACATTTTCAATCTGAAAGTTAATTGACTTGTCTGTCATTTCCTTGAGCAAAGCTAGGAGTGCTTGTTCATCTTCGTTTCTTACGAAGCGAGTTTCGGTAGTTGTTTGTTTCTTTGGCATAATGTGTAAAAAATAAATTATTCTAAATTTAAATCAACATAGGCCGTTAGTATCTTTTTCCAGGCGTCATAGAAGTCTTTGAGTTTTTTCTGAGCTTCTGGAAATGATTCGGTGTCTCGATAATCTCTTTCTAATTTTTCAAGTGCAGCTACTGCTCTTCCTTCGGCGATCATACTCGGATACATCGATGGGTCGGTCATGTGGCTCGCCGAATCAGCGCAAGCTAGAATTTTTGCTTCCAAGGTTCTGGGCATAATATCTTTACATCTATGTGCTCTCACGCAATGCAAAACAAGTGCTAATTTTGCTGGATCAAATTTTTCTTTTTCCAAGAAATCTTTGGCAATTTTTTCGCTTTTGATTGCATGGTCTTCGGGAGTAATTGGGTAATGCCCACTGTCATGTAGCCACACGGAAAAGAGGACTACTTCGCTATCTGCCTCTGGATGATTTTTAGTGAGGAAGCGTGCCCACTTTTGGGCTTCAGGGAGATGACTTGTGAGACACCATGGGTCAGAACCATTTTGCGCAATGATTCCTAGCATGAGTTCTTTAGTTTTTTGGAGTAAGCTACTATTATTTTCCATTTTTTTGTTATTTTTGCTCTTTATAGTTTTTGATTGCAGCGAGCAAGGCTTCACTTGCTAGATTGGAACAGTGCATTTTAATTGGTGGCAAGCCATTCAGGGCTTTTGCCACATCATCGCGAGTAATTTTGCTGGCCTCTTTAATAGTTTTGCCTTTTGCAAGATCGGTAATCATTGAAGACGTCGCAATCGCACTGGCACAACCAAGTGTTTCAAATTTAATGGCAGAAATAATCTCCCCTCTTTTAGCATCTTTTTTGACTTTGATGTAGATTTTCATGAGGTCTCCGCAGGTCGGATTGCCAACCATGCCAACGCCATCCGGGTCAGAAATTACTCCCTGATTATGAGGAGATGTGAAATGATTAATCACCTCTTTAGAATAGTTCATATATTTAAGCGCGAAATATTTGCGTTGATAAAAAATTAAAGTTTATTTTTTCTTCGAATAATATTCTTTCAATATTTCTCCTGAAACTTTTCGTAACTTCTCAAGGACTTTTTTTAGTTTTGTCACAAAAATGACCAGCTCCTTTTTTGTCGTATATTTTCCGAGACTCACTCGCAGTGATCCGTGAGCTTGCTCTGGCTTTAGTCCAAGAGCAAGTAGGACATGAGAGGGACTTAGTGATCCCGAAGAGCAAGCTGAGCCAGTAGAAGCAGCGATTCCATCAGCGTCGAGATATAATAGAAGGCTCTCCCCTTCCACATCAGAAAAGCTGAAATTGGCATTATTGGGTGATCTTTTTGAGCGTGAACCGTTTAAGCGAGTACCAGGAATTTCTTTCAAAACTTTTTTAATCAAATAATCGCGCAGTTCTTTGATTTTTTTGACTTCTTTTTTCTTGCTTTTTTCTAGTACCTCAATAGCTTTACCTAGGCCAACGATGCCAGTTGAGTTGAGCGTTCCGGCGCGCAGAGCAAATTCTTGCGCTCCACCATCTTGAATTTGAGTAATTTTAGTGCCTTTTTTGACATATAGCATTCCAGCACCCTTGGGACCATATATTTTATGTGCCGACATCGAAAGCAAATCAACGCCTAATCTTTTGACATTTGTGTCGAAATAGGCCACAGCTTGCGTTGCGTCGGTATGGAAAATTATTTTTTCTTCTCGCTTTTCGTTAAGGTGGGCCAAAAGTTTTCCAATTTGTGCGATTGGTTGTACTGTGCCGATTTCGTTGTTTACATGCATAATAGATATGAGTAATGTATTCTCTTTGATGGATTTTTCCACGTCAGATGCCTTAATGATCCCATCAGCATAAACTGGAAGATAGGTTACTTCAGTGCTACCCTCTTTTTCTAGTTTTTGGCAGGTTTTTAGCACGCAACTGTGCTCAAAAACAGTTGTAATGATATGCGGAATCTTTCCTTTGTTTTTTTTATTTTTATTGTACGCGCGCAGCACGCCTTTAATGGCGAGATTATTTGATTCAGTCGCACCACTAGTGAAGATGATTTCTTCTTCCGAGCATTTGAAAAAATGCGCCGCACTTTCTCTAGCCGCAAAGACAGCATCGGCCGCAGTTCTTCCAAAAGAATGCAGAGATGAGGCATTGCCAAATTCTTCACTAAAATATGGCAGCATCGTTTGTAGCACTTCAGCGTCCACTGGTGTTGTCGCTGCGTAATCGAGATATATTTTTTTGTTAGCCATAAGTTTATTCATAGGATTTACACGCTTGAATTAAATTTGTCATCCTGAGCGAAGTCTGTAATCAGACGCAGTCGACCGCGTGCCGCCTTAGCTTTAGCGGTGGAGCAAGGATCTACTTTCCATTATCGTAAGCCCTGCTATTGAATAGAAAGCTATGGGTTACGGTTGGTAGATCCTTCGACTGCGTCTGAGTACAGACTTCGCTCAGGATGACATGGTTTTTTTAGGCAAATGCGCAAGTACCTACACTATATTAATTCATTTAATTTAATCGCAAATAGTGTTTTTTTAATTTGAAACGCGAGCTTGTTCCAAACGAGACTGGACGCACAGATCTTTGCTTTCATACAATTACTTCCATCGCACTTGGAAATAATCGGGCCTTCCATAATTTCAATAATTTCTCCTGCTGAGATAAATTTAGGATTTTTGATGAGGGTATATCCCCCACTTTTGCCTTTCTGACTTTTAACCAAATTATTTTTCCGTAATTTTCCAATCAATGTTTCCAGATATTTGGCAGAAATATTTTCTTCTTCTGATATTTCGGTGATATTTTTTTGCTGCGGATACGCACGCGCCAAAGCAACCATTGCCCGCAAACCATATTCAGCCTTAGTTGAGAATTGCATAATCTTTAATGCATACCAATTTAGTATGCTTTAAGTATAGCCTCTTTGGTGAATCTGTCAAATTTTTAGCAATTATGCTATAATATTGAGGCTAAATAGCCTAAGAATAAGCCTTATGCGTATTTCATATTCAGCCCTTGATACCTATAAAAGCTGTCCATTGAAGTATAAGTATCAGCAAATTGATCGAATCAAGACACCTAAATCCAAGGAAGCCGTGTTTGGGACGATTTTGCATTCGACAATGAAATTCATCCACACCCCAGGCATCCTCTCCCCCAATCTAGAACAAGCGATGGAGTTTTTTTCCAATTCTTGGAACCCAGCTGTTTTTGATTCTCCTGAAGAAGAACGCGCTGCTTTTGTGCAGGGTGTGAAAATTATTCAGGATTATTTCAGGCAAAATAATCCGGCTGATTTTAATATTGTGAATTTGGAATCACGATTTCAGATTGAGATTGGAGAGAAAGAAAATAAGCATATTATTTCTGGCATCATTGATCGCATCGATCGCACAGTAGATGGTTTTGAGATTATTGATTATAAAACAGCTAAAAAAATGCCCACGCAAGATCGTGTCGAGGGTGATATGCAGCTCTCAGTCTATTTGGCCGCTTTTCTTTCCTATTATCCCGAGGAGCGAAAAAATTTGGGCAAATTAAAGGTTAGTCTCTATTTTTTGAAACACGGCATGAAACTTTCAGCGTCTCGCACTGAAGAACAACTTAAAGAAAATGAGGCAGTGTTTCTCGAGATGATTAAGCTGATTGAGGAGGGAAAATTCGAACCAACGATTTCACCACTTTGCGATTGGTGTGGCTATCAAAATATCTGTCCAATGTGGAGACATAAATTCAAAGAAGCGAGAAAAATTGATACAGAAGAGATTGCTGGACTAATCGACGAATATATTGATCTCAAATCAGCCATGTCACTCACGAAAGATCGCTTGGCGAAGATTCAAGGAGATATTGTAGCGTATATGGGACAAGAAGGCGTCGAACGAGTATTTGGCAGTCAGGGCATTATAGCGAGGAGTCTACGCGTTACCTACAAATATGACGAAGAAAAGATTCAAGCGATCCTAGAGCCTCTAGGAAGGTGGCAGGAGGTCTTAAAACTCGACAAAACCGCGCTCAAAAATATTACTGAACTTTTGCCAGCGCCGGTCAAGAAGGAAATTGAAAAAGCCAAAATTGAAGATAAAAAGACGAGTGGTTTAGTGGTGAAGAAGGGTTAATGATTTCTTCTTGTTGTCATTCTGAGCGTAGCGGAGCGAAGTCGAAGAATCTACCTACTATTATCGTAGGCTTTAAAAAAAATAGTAGCGACTTGGATATTGGAAAGTAGATCCTTGCTCCACCGCTAAAGCTAAGGCGGCACGCGGTCGACTGCGTCTGATTACAGACTTCGCTCAGGATGACACTATTTTTAAATTTTTATGCGCTACATTACAAAAACCAAACAATACATAAAGAAGTTTTTTTTAATTGATGACACTCCGCACAAAGTCGCGGCGGGTTTTGCTTTGGGAGTGTTTTGGGGCATTATGCCGGGCGAAGGCATTGGAACGACACTTCTTACTGCCTATTTTTTGCGCTTTAATCGTCTTTCGGCGACAGCTGGAGTCTTGGCGAGTAATATGTGGACGACTTTTATTGTTTTGCCCTTGGCTGCTATTTTCGGTGGTTTAGTTTTTCATGTTAGTCCAGAATCGCTTACAAGTAGTTTTTGGAATACTTATAGCTTAGGCTGGAAATTTTTTCTCACCGAAACAATTTTTCTCAAAATCCTCACACCATTTTTTGTCGGATTTTTTATTGTCTCAATTGTGATTGCTTTAGTTTTTTATTTTTTGCTTTATTTTCTTTTGAAGTATAAGAAAGTGAGGTTTAGATGAAGTAAGTGTCCCTCTTCTCCCTCCGGGAGAAGGTGCCCGAAGGGCGGATGAGGGTGCTAATCATAACATCAACGCCTTGATTTAACTGTTGGCTTTATCTGCGTAGGCAAAAACCCTCACCTGTCACGTGCTCGTGACATCCTCTCCCGGAGGGAGAAGAGGGATTAATTTCTCCCCGCGCTTTCCCCCGCAACATACCCCGTACTCCAACAAATCTGCAGATTATAGCCACCAGTCGGGCCATCAAGGTCCAGAATTTCTCCGGCAAAATAGAGGTTTTCGATGATTTTGGAGTGCATAGTCTTGGGGTCAATTTCCTTGAGTGCCACCCCCCCACTGGTAATCATTGCTTGCTCAAAACCCATCACTTCCGAGACGGTAAATTTCAAAGATTTCAAAAGTGCTACGATTTTGTAGCGTTCTTTTTTGGTGAGAAAGTTTAACTTCTTGTCCGGATCAATCTCAGTTAGCTTTAAAATTAAATCTAGCATTTTTCGCGACAAAAGTTCTCTGAAATAATTTTTAATATCTTTCCGATTATTTTCCTCGAAAGCCAAGACCAGTTTTTTGTCCAATTCGGAAACGGTAAATTCAGGAAAAAGTTCCAGCTCAATTGTGACAGAACCAGTTTGCAAAAGCAGATTGATTGTCTTGCTGGCATCAATAATCATAGGACCACTCAATCCAAAGTGCGTAAAAAGCATTTCACCTTGAAAACTAGCCTGTTTTTTTTCGTTTTGCCAAAGACTGATGTTTGCCGCCTCGAGGCTCAATCCCTGCAAATCACCTACCCAATCTTCTTTGATTTTGACTGGCGCAAGCGCGGGTATGGGAGTTACGATTGTGTGCCCCAGTTCTTCTGCCCAAACATAGCCATCACCAGTTGAGCCTGTAGCCGGATAAGCTTTCCCTCCCGTGCAAAGAATGAATTTATCCGCGAGGATTATTTGATCTTTCAATTTCACGCCACTAATTTTGTTTTCTGCAAACTCAAAACCAAACACCTGGGCATTTGTGATTATTTCCACTCCATTGTCTTTGAGATATTTCGTGAGCGTCGAAAGCACATCTATCGCATCGTCCGAAACTGGAAAAACCCGACCATTTTTTTCGACTTTCGTGGGCAAATTTTTTTCCTCAAAAAACTCAACCACTTCCTTCGGTCCAAAAACAGAAAAAGCGGAAAATAAAAATTTGCCATTTTTTCCGATTTTTTCCACAAAGCCTCTGGCATCATGATCGATTTGCGTGATGTTACAGCGACCATTGCCCGCAAGAAGAAGCTTCTTTCCCAGCGCAGAATTTTTTTCCAAAAGCACCACTTTCGCGCCTTGTTCTGCTGCTTGTCCAGCCGCCAGTATTCCCGCCGGTCCCCCGCCGATTACTGCGACGTCAAATTTTTTAAATAATTTATTCATAAAACTAGTTTAGTATCCAATTGAATAAATAGCCAGTAAAGATTATTCCTACTCCGACGACACTGGCAAAAATAAGGATCAATTTAATTTTCATTACCTTTTTGAGAATCATAAATTCCGGCAGAGATAGAGCCGTTACAGCCATCATAAAAGCTAGTGTTGTTCCCAGGGCAACGCCCTTTTCCGTGAGCGCGCTAACGAGTGGAATGATACCTGCCGCATTGGAATAGAGAGGGATGCCGATCAGCACCGCTAGTGGCACTGCATACCATTTATCCGCTCCGGCATATTGTGCGAGAAAATCCGTTGGCACATAGCCATGAATCCACGCACCGATTCCAACGCCAATTATGATATATGGCCAAACTTTTTTAATTATATCCCAAGTATAATTTTTGGCATATTTTCTCCTTTCTTTCCAAGTCATTTTAGGTAACTGGAGTTGGCCGTTAAATTTATTTTTATAGGCAAATTCTTCGACAAGATTCTCCACTTTAAGGTGGCCAATTACAATTCCAGAAAAAATGGCAATAATAAGGCCGCTTATGATATATAGCAGGGCGATTTTCCAACCGAACAATCCAAAGAGAAGCACAAGCGCTACCTCGTTGATCATGGGTGACGCGACCAAGAAAGAAAAAGTTGTTCCCAGCGGAACGCCAGCTTGCACAAATCCCAGAAATAATGGCACAGCCGAGCAAGAACAAAAAGGCGTAATGATCCCCAAAAGCGACGCTAAAATATTTCCCACATATTTTTTATCATGCGACAGAATCGTTCTAATCTTTTCTGGCGGAAGAAATGACCTGATAATGGAAACTGTGAAGATAATCACAATAAGGAGAAGAAAAATTTTAATCGTGTCAAAGATGAAAAAGTTAATCACTTCCGCCAAGTGTTCTTCAGGCGCAATTTCCAAAATCGTGCTCGTGAACCAATTGGAAAATAATTGGATGGGATAGAAAATGTTCATTGACGTTTTTTGATTATGTGAGGTTGATTAAGTATTTAACTAAAAATTGCAGATAATAAATTCCGGCCAATAAAAAAACTGTTGCCACAGTATAGCGCAATATTTTCTCAAGTTTACCTACGACGCCATATATCTTGCTCATTTTTCCAATACTAAACGCTAAGATAAAAGAGAAAGCAATTACAGGCAAGCCAGTACCGATGGCAAATAGGGGTGGCAACAACAAGCTTTCTGTCGAGTTAAGCACTAGTGGAATTAAAACTCCAAAAAATAATACCCCGCTAAATGGACAAAAAGCGAGTGCGAATAACATTCCCAGGAGTATGGCACCTAAATATCCCTTGCTGGCTAGCCACTCTTTGATCTTTTCTCCTCGCTTCCACTCTCCGCCAAAATTAATTTTTATCACGCCAAACATTGCCATGCTAATAATAATCAAAACTATGCCTAATAATTTATCCCCCCAACCTTGGAAAACTTTGGCAATTTCAAATGAGGAAAGTCCGAAATAAATCAGTGTTGCCAAAAGCGTGTAGCTGATAGCCCTTCCTGATGTATAGCTCAAACCGCTAAGGAGCGTGCGCCTCGCAGTTTTAATGTCTTTGGAGATATAGGCAATAGCAGTGATGTTGGTGGCCAAAGGACAAGGACTGATTGAAGTCATCACACCCAAAACAAAAGCAGAAAGCATTGGGAAATTGTATTGATCAATCAGTGCATTGAGAAGGTCCATGCTATTTTCCGAAGTAATTATTAAGCTTGTCTTTCAAATAACTCTTAAATTGAGTCTCATTGCTTGTCAGTTGCCAAACTTTTGTGTCCTGGGATATATTATTCGCTCCTGCAGTAATCGCATTGAGATAGAGCGCTGATCCTGTAGCTTTGAACTTTTGCGCTAATTCTTTATTCTCGGGCAGATCAATATTGATTTCGCGAAACTCAATTTTTCCATCTCGCAGTTCCGATTGAAAAAATTCACTGACTGTTTCGCCTGCTAGTTTTCCAATAGCAATGCAAGTGGCACATCTTTTCGTCGAATGAAAGAGAAAAACTTGCACTTTTTCGGCTGGCTTATTTTGCACACTCATATTTTCCTGAGTAGTTTTATCAGCAGAGCTTCGCGCCTCAGAACGGTTATTTTTAAGAGCAAAAAGGGCAATTCCGACAACCACTATTATTCCAATGATGAGTGCGATATTTGTTTTTTTCATAAGCGTTGTGTTTTTTTGGTTACTTAGAAAAGATAGCTTTTAATTCTTCCACGTCAGGAATCCTTCCTGAAGTCATAATCTTTTCTCCAATGACGAGAGTTGGCATGCTCATTGCTCCATAGCTTACAATTTCTTCAATATCGGTAATTTTTTCTACACTGGCTTCCATTTTTAATTCTGCTATAGCTTTTTTGACATTTTCTTCTAGTTTTTGACAATTAGGGCAACCAGTATCCAGGAGTTTGATGTTCATAGACTTATTTTATTATTTGATTAAAAATGGCTTTATACTTTTTGATTATTTTTCGATCCAAAGAGTGGCGGATGAAATTGCCGTCGCGTTTCTCTGAGAGCAGCCCGATATTTTTCAAACACTTCAGGTGATGCGAAACCAGCTTGTCCGAAATGCCCAGCACCGGCACAAGTTCACAGACACATTTGGCGCCTTCTTGCAAAACGCAAATGATTTTCAGTCGATTCGGGTCTGAAATAGCCCGCAAAAATTCATATGTCTTTTGAACATCCTGCTCCTTTTTTGAATTTTTAGCGCAACATTTGAACTCCATAATAAAACTATTCTAATTTATATTAGAATAGTAATACTCTATTAAAATGTTGTCAAGCGGAAAATTAAAAGCGCACTGACTAACTAATCACCGTCCCATTAAACTTTTTTCCTTCCAAGCAATTTTCCATATTTTTCAGTTTTTTTCCATTAAGGATGACCACTTCCATCTTGGCTTCCATGGCCAGTTTGGATGCGATTGGGTCAAATGGCGCGTTCATGCCTGGGTCCCACTTGTTGCCCACCATCGTGCGAAAATCCGGCCAAGCAATGGTTTTGATTTTTTTGGCATCAGGGAATTTGTTCGGGTCTTTGTCGCAGACATAATCGATGTTGCTCATATTGATGATTTTGGTCACGCCAAAATATTTGCCCAAAAGCACCGCGTCATAGTCAGTGGAAAATCCCGGGCGCCAACCGGCAGCAACGAGGATATTTTCTTTGAAGTTATAGAAATCCTCAAGGTCGTTCGGATTTTTGTTAATCACCGGATGAGCATTGGCGCGAAAAATTGTGCGGATGAAATGCGCGTTCATTCTGGTAGCGTGAATTCCCAACCAGTCGCGGTCATCGTCGGTTAATTTTTCTGTAACTTTAAGCGCAGCTTCTTGATAGCGTCTCGACAGCTTTCCTCCGCCAGTGATGATTATGAAACGTGAGCCTTTCGCAATTTGTTTTTTAATAATATCCTTAAAGCTTTTCACGAACCGCCAATCAATTTCATCAGGCACGATTAGTGACCCACCAAGAGAAATGACAATGATATTGTCCTTTTGCATAAATGTTTATTTTAATAAAATAATTAATTACGAGATTTTAAATTTAGAATGTCATCCTGAGCGGAGTCCGTACTCGGACGCAGTCGAAGGATCTGCTGGTGGTTATCGTATGT
This sequence comes from uncultured bacterium, assembly GCA_903937035.1. Classification (GTDB taxonomy): domain Bacteria; phylum Patescibacteriota; class Minisyncoccia; order Moranbacterales; family UBA2206; genus UBA9630. The sequence continues at coordinate 34,586 of CAIZXS010000016.1, read as the reverse complement.
TTTGCTATCATAGTTTAGCCTAGGATAATTTATGGCAGATCCTTCGACTCCACTGCGTTTCGCTCAGGATGACAATATTTTTTATTTTATACACGTCTTATCCGCCAGTCTCCCCTGCTTCACAGCATCATCCAGACTCTTGAAACAAACGAGGTTTTCCTGTTTGATTGTTTTGGCATAGCGGCAAGTCGGCAGATGGACTTTGTTGGAGCTTTTGCTTCCGACGTAGGCGCAATTGGGGGCTAAAATTTTCGCTTCAGTGGGGTTTTTGGTGCTTTCTGGTGTACTTGCTCCTGCCACGGTAGGCGTGCCTCCTTGGTCAATTTTGGCCACTTCTATCGTCTTTTCAATCACAATTGGCTTGCTTTGGCCTTTTTTGCCTTCAATCTTGCCAAATTGAAAGGATATGAGCGCCACTAAGACAAATCCGGTCACCAGCACCAGTTTCATTTCATGTTCGATTAGAAAACTTTTGAGCTTGCTCATCAATTGACATTATAGCATAAGTTCGCTAGAATACATCTTGTTAGTAATATCAAATAAATTGCGGATTAGTACGGGACAGATTTTCATATTCCCGGCTTTTATTTTCGCGTAACATTCATGGCACATCGTAAAGCAGGTGGATCTACCCAACTTGGAAGAGATTCCATATCCAAAAGACTCGGCGTTAAAATTTTTGGTGATCAAAAAGTCAAAACTGGACAAATTATCATTCGCCAACGTGGTTCGAAATATCATCCTGGCAAGAACGTGAAGCAGGGTGAGGACGATACCCTTTTCGCACTTGCAGATGGTTTTGTGAAATTCTCCACCAAGAAAGTGCGTGCTTTCACAGGGAAACTTGTGCAACGAAGGTATGTTAGCGTTGCGGATAAAATTGTTCCAAATAAGAAGGTTAAAGCCAAGACAATTGCTAAGACAAAAACCGTCAAGACTAAGTAAGCTAGAACTTCAAAAATTTTCAGATAAGAAAATCCCTCGAGTAATCGGGGGATTTTTTGTGTGCTATGGACAAATCTCAAATCGTATGATTTAATGGTATATCGAAAGATTTAAATAGGCAGGTAAATAAAACCATTCAAGGGAGGAGGAAGGTATGCCGCAAAATGAAAGTGCGCCAGAAAACGAAGTTTTTATCGGGACAGTCACTGATGTAAACTTATTTACTGCTAGAGTCAAATTTAACGGGAAAGAAGGCACAATTCATGTGTCGAAATTTCCGGGCGAAAATAGCTCAGCAAAAGACCTGAAAAAGGTTTGCAAGAAAGGAGATGCGATTAAGGTGATGGTCAGTCCCCCTGGCAATAATCCTGCTATCCTAACTTGCGTAGAATTCCCGGTCACGGATTAACATCCTGAAATGTGAATTTCCGATAGGCATCGATCAGATCTTGATTGGTGCCTAATTATTTTTTACAGACTCCTTTTTTACATCCCCCTGGACAGGCATAACCTATAGCTTCGAGTTTTCCACCAATACAATAAGCTTCATTTAGTTGGGTTGAGTTTAAGCAATAGTCTGTGTATATTGTGCGCTTCATTCCTGAGTCACCAGGAAAAGCAGTTTTTCCAAATATCGAACCATGCCCATTTATATTAAAGGCATTCGCATAAATCCCTTTTGCGGTGCTTTTTTTATAATAATTTTTTACCACCATCTGGGTCGGTGCATGCAACGCTATTGCGTTCTTTTAATGAAAGCGCTTTTTTCTTTTTTGCGTAAGCATGGTTATTTCCAAATCCAACCCCAAAAAATACTGTTAGAATCAATATTGCTAGTATTATTTTTTTTCATATTTCTTCGTAATAATTATTTCTTCTTATTTTTTTTGCTCGCTTTCACAAACTCAAAAAACAACGGATGGGAAGTGATGGGTTTAGATGTTAGTTCCGGGTGGAATTGTACTCCGACGAAAAAAGGATGAACGGAAGCTGGCAATTCTGTGATTTCCATCAGTGTTCCGTCTGGGGATTTGCCAGAAAAGACTAAACCGGCTTTTTCTAACTTTGGGGTATATTCCATATTAACTTCCCAACGATGACGGTGCCTCTCTGAAATTTTGGGTTTTTTGTAGGCGTTGTAGGCAACAGTGCCTTTCTTAATCATTGCTGGATAGGCACCAAGACGCATCGTTGCTCCATAGTTTCTATCTTCCAAATTCTTCTTTTGTTCTGGGATAATGTCAATCACTGGATTTTTGGTTTTGCGATTAATCTCAGTGGAGTTGGCATCTTTCAGTCCTAATATGTTGCGCGCGTATTCAATCACCATCATTTGCATGCCATAGCAAAGTCCCAAAAATGGAATCTTATTTTCTCGCAGATATTTTATGACACTGATTTTACCTTCAATTCCACGTGAACCAAAACCACCCGGGACAATAATTCCATCATAATCCTTGAGATCTTCCAGTTTATTGGGTTCTTTTTCATAGAGCTCACTGTTGATCCAAGCAATTTCTGGGGCTAGATTATTTTTGTAAGCGGCATGTTTGACGGCCTCAATCACGCTGATGTATGCGTCGGACAAAACAAAATCGCCTGTGCCGAAATATTTACCAACAATACCAATCTTGATTTTTTCTTTAGACGCTTTAATACTTTCCACAAAATCATACCATTCCTTCATGTTGGATTTTTTGTTTTCCGGCAGGTTCAATTTTTTCAAAATCAAGCGGCTCAAATCATCCCGTTCAAAATTGACGGGAATTTCATAGATATTATCAGCGTCTGGAGCAGAGATGACATAGCGTTCAGAGATGTTGCAAAACATGCCCAATTTTTCTTTGCGTTTTTGATCGAGGAAAGTTTCACTGCGGGCAATGATTACATCTGGTTGGATGCCTGCACTATTCAATGTACGCACCGCATATTGCGTTGGCTTGGTTTTCATCTCGCCTACTTTCGATGGAATTGGCAAATAACTTACCATTACAAATATCACATCTTCCGGATATTTGATTTTCATCATTCTGGCCGCTTCCAGAAAAAGAATATTTTGATATTCACCAATTGTTCCGCCAATCTCAATAAGAGTGACATCGGACTTGGCTTTCGCGGAAGCCTTTTCGATGCGTTCAATTACTTCCAGAGGAATATGTGGTACCACTTCCACACATTTGCCGTTATAGCCTAAATTGCGTTCTCGGTGAATGACAGATTCATAGACACTGCCAGTAGTCATGTAATTATCGCTAGGCAATGTGATGTTGAGGAATCTTTCGTAATTGCCCATGTCCTGGTCGGTTTCATAGCCATCGTTCAAAACAAAAACCTCTCCGTGTTCAGTTGGATTCATCGTGCCGGCGTCAACGTTGATATAGGGATCGATCTTGATTGCAGTGACACTGAGTCCTCTTGCTTTCAGAATAATTCCGATTGATGAAGTTGATATTCCCTTCCCTACCCCACTCATCACTCCCCCGACGATGAATATGAACTTGCGGTTTTGTTTCATATTTTTTATAGAAAATTTAAATAAATTAACAAAATAATTTTTTACAGACAAAAAGTCGCTTCCCCCGCGACTTTTTATTTTTTTCGGAAATGTGCCAGATCAGGATTATGCTTCCTTGGAAACCTTCAATTTAATCTTTGCTTCAATGCCTTGAGCTAGATTGATTTTGATTTCATATTCCCCGATTTCTTTAATGTGCGTAGGCATGATTACTGATTTTTCAGAAATATCAAATCCCAGTGTGCCGAGTTCCTTCACAACATCTTTGGTGGAAATTGAGCCGAACAGCTTGCCTTCTTTTCCCTTGGCTTTAATTTCAATCAGTTTATCTTTCAATTCTGATGCGAGTTTTTTTGTCTTTTCTAGACTTTCCAATTCTGCTATTTTTTCTTTTTTTCGTAGTGTTTCTACTCTTTCAATCGCTTCCTTTGTCGCTGTGGCTGCTAGTTTCTTGGCAAACAAAAAATTACGCGCATAACCTTCAGCGACGTTTTTCAATTCGCCTTTTTTGCCTAAATTTTTGACATCTTGTAATAGAATTATTTGCATAGTTTTAGTATAGCGGAAATATATAATCTTGGGAATAGTTGGCTTATTTCATCTTTTCCTTGATCACTTCCATGGCCCTATCTAGTTGCGGATCCTTCTCGTTTTTGTAGTCTTCTGGGGTCATTTTTACCTCGATATCGGGACTAATGCCTTTTTCCATAATGTAATCGCCATTTGGTGTGAGCCACTTAGCCACGGTCACTTTAACGCTTGATCCTTGTGGCAAGCTAATTAATTCCTGAACCGTACCTTTGCCGAAGGATTTTTCTCCAATGAGTGTCGTTCCTTGATCGTCACGCAGAGCTCCAGCTAAAATTTCTGATGCACTGGCACTACCACCATTAATTAAAACTACCATCGGGATATTACTAAGAGCATCACCACCTTCGGTAGAAAAATTATCTTTCTTTCCGGAGCTGTCTTCTTCCGTAACAACCACCTTTCCTTCTGGAATCATTCGACTCGCTATCGCCACAGATTTATCCAATAGCCCACCAGGATTATTTCGCAAATCCAAGATTATTCCCTTAGTATTTTTTGCTAGTAGATTTTTTACCGCTTGGTTAAATTCCTTGTCGGTATTTTCTCCGAATTTTGTAATCTCGACGCGAGCAATGTTGTTGTCCTTAAAATCAACCTTAACGCTTTTCACCTCAATCGTATCGCGAATTATGGAAATTTCTTTAGTATCTTTTTCGCTATTAGGCAGAATAGTTAATCTTACCTCAGTGCCTTTTTTACCTCTAATTAAAGCGACTGATTCATCAATTGTTAAGTCAGACACGATCTTATCGCCAATTCTTAGGATTTTATCTCCTGCCCTGAGTCCTGCTTTTTGAGCTGGTGATCCGTCGAGTGGTGCAACGACAGTTAGGATGCTGTCTTTAATTCCTAATTCCGCTCCGATTCCTTCAAAACTACCACCAAGATCTTGCGCGAAAGCCTTATTGGCTTCGGGATCAAAAAAAGATGTATAGGGATCGCCCGTGGCTTTTAGCATGCCAGTAATCGCACCATAGACCATCTTTTGAGCATCCAGATCATTACGACTAATGTGTTTTTCCTTGACTGTATCCCATACCTTCCAAAACAGTGCGAAATCCACGCCATTCTTTGAGATCTTATTTTCCAAAACGGCCTGCTCTAGCAAGGCATTACCAGCAAAGCCGGTAGTATTTCCCTTGCCTCGGCTGAAGCCAAGGGTGTAGCTAGCAAAGAGAAGGATGATAACGAAAAATATTGCCAAGCCTTTTTTAAACACCTTTCTATTATGTGTCAGCTCTTTTTCGGGGTATGTGTAAATTTCATCAAGCTCTTTTTCTTCCTCCTTGAATTCTTCCATATTTTTTTTAATTATTTTTTGGCAGTGGTTTTCCTGCGTATTTTTTAAAATATCTTATCGCGCTAGCAATATGAATCCAGGCTAGGCGATTAGACATAAGGGTCTTTAATATACTTCTTCCGGCTGAGCCCTTCCCGTGATAGTGATAAATCTTAGCGGTAGGATTATAGACAACACGGTAATTGTTTTCCCAAAATCTGCGACACCAATCGGTATCTTCAAAATACATCTTGAATTGTGGATCCATGAGGCCGACTTTGCTGACAGCCACCTTTTTCGTCATAAGGGCCGATCCCATCAGCCAGTCAACATTCTCAATGCTCTTATGATCAAAATCTTGCATCAAAAAACGAGCAAGGTGTTTTTTGGCAAAGTTAAATTTTCCCAAGAATGTTCGTCTATAAACAATTGTAAGTGGTGTGTAGAAACGAAAACTTGATGGCTGAAATTTCTCATCAAATCCCAGTAGTTGCGGGCCAACAATTCCAACATCCGGATTGTTCTTAATGTAGTTCAGGAGTATTTCAATGGAGTCCTTTTTTATCAGGATATCACTATTTAGAATTAAAACGAAATCGCCTGTAATTTTTTCATAACCATTGCGCACTAAAGCGCCAAATCCAATATTTTCTTTCGATGGAACAAAAACGATATCCGAAAAATCTTCCCGCATCATCATTTCAGTCGCTTCTTCCGTTTCGCCATCTGCCACGATTAGTTCATAGTCGGTGCCCGTATAATTCTTTTTAATAGAAGTAAGGCAGAGCTTTAAAAGTTCCGAGTTTTTATAGCTGGCAACGATAATTGAAAGTTCCATTGAATGAAATTTGAGAGATGAGGCGAGCTAAAAACGTTCGTCTCATCATTTTCTTAAGTCTATTTGGGTTTTATGTCTGATTGTGGAGCGATTGTGAAAATATCTTTTGCCATCGCATGAATCTTGTCATAGTTATCTCCAACTGGAAGCAGGATATAGCCAGCGGCTCCACCTTCTGGTGCATAGAGCATGCCCTCATCTGAATTCTCTAAAACTCTCTGGTAGACTTGTGCTTGAGGAATTGTCTTGTAGAGACTATAGAATTCTTGCATTTCCCATAGTTGCATATCAGTCCTGACATTGTCGCCTAGACTATTAAGTATGCCATTGACTTTTGAAAAATCAGTTAGTGTTCCAATACTTAGCATTTTGTCTTTTACGAGTTGAATAACTTGTTGTTGTCTTTTAGCTCTTTCGAAATCACTAGAAGTTTTTCGAGAACGGACATAGCAAAGGGCTTTTTCACCATTGAGCGTTTGCTTTCCAGCTGGTAGGGCAAATTCTCCTCCACATTCTAAAACATCTTTGGGTGCGGTGCAAAGAGGATACTTTGGAATTTTTCTTTTGACAACAACTGACACTCCAGCAGCGTTCGTGGCATGGCTCTTTACAATTTTATTTTCCCAATTACCTGTACGCACAGTAAAGAAAGAATCACAGACATGCTCCTCATTGAATTGCATCGTTTCATCGAAAGGTTTGTCTAAGGTGATATCAACACCGCCAATCGCGTCAACCAGTTGCTTGAAACCAGCAAAGTTAATGCTGGCGGCATAATGAATTGGTATGCCCAAAACATCCCCAAGGGCAATTTTCATATTTGCCATTCCCTTGCCCTTTCCATTCTCTTCGCCATAGGCATGCACAGCATTTATTTTTTGCTTATCATTTGTGCCAGGAACTGTTACATAGAGATCGCGCGGAACAGAAATCATGGAAACTTTATTTTCCTTTGGCAAGATACTGACCACAATAATTGAGTCGGCTAGTGTTCCGCCTCCAGGCATATCTGAACCACGCATACCGAGAATTGCAAGGTTAATCCTTCCATCCTCTGCTCCCTTCAATTCGTCCTTCACACCAGGAACGGAATGAGCAATTGAACTGAGTAGGCTCCCATTGGATATTTGACTTACTAATTTATCTGCTTTCCAATATAGGACGCTACCTACCAAAGCAAGGACTAAGATGATTCCCGTTGTTATCTTGAACCACTTTTTTTGATAAAAGCGCTTCTTAGCTGACGAATCTATTTGACGTGATCTTGAATTGAACATGTAATTTTGACCATCATTCGCTCTATATAGCGAAATGCGATCTAGTTTTATGCTAATTATAGTTAAAAATTGGGCTAGCTTATTTTAGCAATTTGGCTCAAATAAGCCATAATGCGAAATTGCCATAACCTCTATATTTTACATTTTTCCCATAATTTGTCAATCAATCAACCGGTGCTAGTATTAGCCTCCTAATCTAGTAAAAATACTCAGCATCTTTTTTGCTGTTTTTTCCCATGAAAATAGCTTCAGTCGGTCTTTTTCCTTTCCTTGCAGTGCCTTTCTCAGTTCCTTGTTCGATATGATCTTTACTATGTTTTCAGACAATTCATCACTATTTCTTGGTGCAAAAAAGAGTGCAGCGTCACCTGCTACTTCCTTATGGGGTGGAATATGCGAGGCAATTGTGGGAAGATTCGCAGAAAATGCTTCCAGAATTGGAATCCCAAATCCCTCGTAGAGCGAGGGAAAGCAAAAGCATTCAGCAAGAAGCATTACAGCTTTTTTATCCTCTTCAGCAATAAAGCCGGGGAACATGACGTCATCTTCCGTCAAAGTGTAGCTTTGTATTTTGATATCAATTGCATGATCATAATTATGACCTTTGCCTCCAGCTAGAACTAATTTCACGCCGGGCAATTGTTGTTTAATCTTAGAATAAGCTTCAATAAGGACTGGAATGTTTTTTCTCGGCTGTAACGTTCCTAGATAAAGGATGAACCTCTTTGGTAGCTTATATTTTTCTCTGATTTTGTCCAATTCACTTTGTGAAAATGTTTTGCTCAAAAAATTATTCGCTACCGCATTGTAAATATATTTTATCTTCCCGGGAGCTACTTTGTAGTGTTTGATAATTTCATCGCGCGTAAATTGCGACACGGCAATAATCTTATCAGCTCTTTTCAGAGATAGTGGAATGAGCATGCGCAGGAAAAACAAATCACTGAATTCGATCATCTGCGGATATTCGCAAAAAGACACATCATGGACGATGGTCAGAATTTTGATTTTTTTTGACACGAAAAATGGCGTGATATATTGCGTGAGATAGAGGTCAACCGGATTGGCGCGTAAATATTTTGGCAAAGTCCAAAAGTTCCAGCTAAATTTGTTTTTGGTCTCAAGTGAGACGATCTCGAAATTATTTTTGTTTTCAAGGCCCAAATCACTTTTAATTTTTGCTAAAGTTTCAAGATCCCTAATATCTGTAAATAGCTGGTATTTGTTTTCTGTATCAATCGGCGCTAGATTTTTAACTAAATTAAAAAACACCACTTCATCACCAGTCCTCTCTTTGCCAATATTTCGAATGTCGATGCCGATTTGCATAGTTGTAATACGATTAACGTTTCCATTTAGACTCAAAAGAAGCTTTTGCTATATAATAGCACAATCTATGCCACTTTTTAAAAAGCGGACAGTCTGCTCGACTACTATTTATTACCCAATATTATTTTAATCACTTCTTTCGCAACTGCTTTCGGATTCAAGGTTGAGGTGTTAATTACTGGATAAGCAGATAATTCAAACTCTTCTCGCATTTTTCCGGCATACCAAGCATTGCCTGTGATAAATTCTTCAATCGGTTTTCCAATTACTTTTTGCGATACATCAAAAATACCGCCCTTTGTATATCTTCCAATCAAACGTTGACGAACTATTTCCGGTTTAGCATCTAGTAGTATCAGTGATATTTCCGGCAGAGCCGCTGCCTGAATATCACTCGGCTTGATGAATCCGCAAATGATTGTACGCTTCCCCTCTCCTATCAAGCTCATACCTTCGCTAATCCAATATTTAGTCTCAGACATTCTCCATTTCTGATCAGCATCTTCCGGCACGCCTCGCGAGTCAAAATCATACACCACGAATTTATCATCAGAAAGTTTCGATTTTAAATATGGAATTATACTTGATTTTCCAACGCCATTAACGCCGGTTATGAAATAGATTTTATTCATACTTGTCTTGCTTTTTTCTCAATGTTTTCTCCATATAATATCGCAACATAATTCCTTCACCCGCTTTTGACGAATCCTCACTGATAACTCCATATTCTTGTTTTTCATAATAACCCCTAGCGCTTACGCTTGAAAATACTTTGCTAGTAGGATATCCCCTAGCGGAAATGAGCTTTTCAACGTGAGCGAGCAATGCTGTGCCAATTCCTTTTCCGTGATGCGCTGAATCGACAAAAAAAGTTTTTACCTCATTATCCTTGAGACCGATTATGCCGCATATGCCCGCATCATCAACTGCTACAAAATAATCTCTTTCGTGTCTAGTGTTGCGAGGCCTAAAGGGATCAACGCCTAGCATGAAATCTATGACTGGCTTCACATAGTCTTTTGTATTTGTTTTAAGAATAGTATCTTTTATGAGTTGCTCAATCTTATCAAGATCGGCAAGTTTAATTGGTCGAACTCGAACTTTTTTCAATTGCAATTGTTTTTTGTCTGCTCTTTTTGATGTCATATTATTTATTCATTTTTTTGACTTTCCATGTGATAACTCTCCCATAAAACTTTAAAATTCTTATCTTCAAGCATGACAGAGAAGCTGCCCTCGGCAATTAGCGGATTTTTTGAAAACATGCTTTTTATGATTTAGATAGACCGTTAATTTCCAGGGCTGGCTTCAATGCGTTTGCAACTCCCAGCCAAACCCAGAAGAAGCCCAACATGATTCCAGCGTTGAATAAATTAAAGATTACTATTCCTGTCCAAGAAACAAGAATAAATAGAGCAAATGTTTTTTGCTCCAGATTAGTTTCTTTGAAAAAAGCAATGAGCGCTCGCAGAAAAATAACAACTAAGATTATGAGTAAGCTCAAAAAGCCAATGATTCCGCTGCCAAGATAGGTTTCGAGGAAAATATTGCTGGAATTGAGATTGGCGCCACGCGGGTCTTTTCCTAGAACTTCGGGAATATTGGACCAGCCAATACCAATGATTGGATGCGCTTTAATTTCAGACCAACTTTTACGATAGACTTCTGCGCGAACATTCACATTCGGATCATCACGATTAACTTCTGTCACAAATTGACCTCGATTTTTTTCTGTTTCAATTTCTTCTAGGTTAATGTGGCGACAACCGTATTGCTCTAGTTCTGAAAGATCATGAATAATTATACCCGTAGAGACGAGTCCGCCAGCCGGCGGACACGTCTGTACATCACAATTAGGATCACAAGAGATCGTAATTTTTTGCGCACCTCCTGTGCTCACTGCGCGATTAAAAAGCTGGAACGTAGTTAAATGAAAGATATAGACTGCACCAAGACCAAAAAGAAACGCTCCGATTATTCCCAGTTTTATCTTAATAGTGAATTTCCATTGCCAATCTCGAAAGTTAAATTTCAGGTTAGTGAAAATGCAAAAAGCAAATAGAACCGTCATCACAAGAGTGCCAATCCAGGCACTACGAGAAACTGAAATGATAAGAAGGGCGAAAATCATAGTTAAGAAGATGTATGTAGCAGAGATGCTCACGTTCTCGCTAACCAATCGTTCTCTGTCTGGTTTTTGGGCGAAATAATATACCAAGGCATAAATTCCGGCAACAACTAAAACAAGATACAATCCTAGCCAATCTGGCTCTGTGAGAGTGCTATTTGGTCTTCCGGGCATAACAGAAAATGAATTTAGTCCTTTGGCAAAGCGTAAATTTTGCCAAAAACCATAAAGCGCAATGATTAACGCTGAGCTAAAAAAGAAGGGCAAACTTTTTTTCAAATCCGAAGTATTTTGTATATAATTTCTGACAAGCAAGTAGAGAATTGAAAAGGAAAAAAGAACTAAAATGAATTTGATTTCAGCGATGGGATTTGTAGAATTAGCAATATTCAAAAGTCCAGCGAGTGGGATGAGAAATATTGAATAGTCTGTGTAGCGTAGCTTGACCAATTTAAAATAAAGCTTGTGGGAGAAAAATCTTATCGTTACTCCTATAAAGAGCAGTCCTCCAATGAGCTGATATGGTCGCATAGCAATTCCTAGCCGTTCTGGAGCAAGATTAATATTTTCCAACGCGATGGACCCAATGAAAAACATAAACGCCCAGCCAGGTCGATATAGCGCAAGAGCTAAAACTAAAATCGTAAAAAAAACAAAATCCCCTGTCCGCATTGGCAGAACACCTAGATTATTAAACAAGATCAAGAAAAAAACCAAAAGGACATTAGTTATAACTAAATACGTTTTGGTTTTATTTAGTTGACTAAAAAAATCGGAAAACCATTCTTGCATATGTTACTTGGTCATGATTACACCATAAAACTTCCTCACAAATTTATCCCAAGAAAAAAGCTTGGCTCTTTCGCGTCCTCGTTTCGAGAGAGTGTCGCGCAGATATTTGTCGGTTAACACTTTTTTCATTACTTGTGAAATTTCTTTTGTGTCATCAGCATGACAATAGAGTGTACTATCTAATCCCACTTCTGGCAAGGAGGAGTTTTTGGCCGTTATAACTGGGGTTCCTTGACTCATTGCCTCTAGAACCGGCATTCCAAATCCTTCGTAGTGTGATGGATAGATGAAAAATAGTGCACTTTTGAAGAGTGCTGGTAAATTTTCTTGTGGTACTGATCCTAGGAATTTCACCTGTTTAGTTAAGTTCAATTCTCGCACTAATTTTTCCGCATCAGTTGCTAGCGATAAATTTGGCAATAGCTTTCCATAAATCACCAATTTGGGTATCGTTTCAATAAAATGTAGATTTTTGTTTTTCTCCAAGAGCATTCCGTAAGCTCGAATTACACCTTCAATATTTTTTCTGATCTCCATTCCCCCGCCAGCAAAGATGTATCCGCGATTTAACTTGTATTTTTTTAGGGCTTTTCTGCAACATTCAGCGGATGCTTGCTTTCTATATGATTCATCGACACTAATGTAGTTCGTGGAAATTTTATCAGCTGGAATTTGCAAGTGTTGGATTAAGTCCTTTTCTGTTCTCTTTGAAACGGTTAATAGCTTATTTGCTCGACAGATGGCTTTTTCTGTTAACGTTTGATAATGTTTCTTTCGAGCATTATCTAGATATTTTGGAAAAAGACTCGGAATAATATCATGCACAAGCATTATATGTTTCACGCTTCCAGAAAGAATTATCGGACATTGATAGAGACTAAGAAAAACATCACAGCCATCTTTTTTGACGCGCCGTGGCAGGAGATACTTTTCCCACCAAATTTTTCGAATTAAATCATCTCGTTTGTATATCGGTAGAAGAATTTTCTTTTGGAAATTTTCCGGGAGACGAAAATCTTTCGGCAGGTCTTCTTCCAAATAGAGAATAAATTCTAGTTTATTTTTTTGCTTCTTGCCTCTCATTTCTTCGGCAATCAGCTTCTTGAGAAAGCTAATTGTGACCTGCCCAATGCCTGAATGAGCTTTGCGGCAAAAGGAAGCGTTGATTCCAATTCTCATGACACTACGAATTACGAATCTGTACCTGCCTACCGGCAGGCAGGCGAATGTACAAAATCTAAAACAAATTATATTCTTATCAATTATAATTATAGCATACTTTTTTTGGATTAGAGTAAAAAATGTTAGTCAGAAAAACAGAAGTTAAGATTCCAAAGCTTCCAAAGCTCAGCTTCTACAATCTCATAAAATCGCTTTACGAGAAATCAATTTCAGGCTATACTGAAAGCAGTTTAATTGGCCTAAATATATACTATGTTTTCACTCCTAAAGCTAGCCATTTGGATATGTGGCGTAGCGGTTGTTAGCTATTTTGTGCTCAATTTTTTCGGATTTGAGGTGAATAGGGATTATTTTAATGCTAGCAAAGTTGAATGCCAAAAAAGATTAGACGAATGCAAGGGCAAACTCATCCATAATGGTGTCGATGGCGCCAAATGTGATTTTAACTGTGCTGATCCTAAATTAATTATTAATAAGAAGAAATAACATCATGAAATTGATTGTCAACATGCCTGTCTTCAATGAAGAAGAAAAAGTCGGGGAAACAATTACTCGTATCAGAAAGAACTTCGCCTCCGATTTCTATGTGAATGGCGAAGGAGCTAAAATTTCTCAGAAACTAATTCAAATAGTCGATGATGGATCTACGGACAATACTGTTGAGGTTGCAAAGAAAGCCGGCGTAGACTTGATTGTTTCCTATAAGCCTAACCGTCGCCTAGCCTATGCCTTTAAGCGGTCAGTTGAAAATGCCCTGGAAAATGGTGCGGATATTATGGTAAACATTGATGCGGATGGGCAATTTGATCCTGATGATATTCCTAAGCTGCTTTTACCAATCTTGGTCGGTCAATCCGATATGGTAATTGCCAATCGTTTTGGCAAACATGAGGCAAAAAATATGCCTAAAATTAAATATTATCTCAATCGTCTTGCCGCTAAGATAGTTGGTTTTTTTCTGGCATATCCAATTGACGATTTAACGTGTGGGTTCCGAGCTCACAACCGCGAAACGCTTTTGCGCTTAAACATTACTAATGTTAGTTTTACCTATACGCAAGAAACAATCATTGATGCTATTGGCAAAAACTTGAAATTAAAATGGGTCTCCGTCGAGATTAAATATTTCGCTGACCGCGAAAGTCGAATTGTAAAATCAGTTTGGAAGTTTGTTTCTAACTCAGCAAAGATTATCCTTAAGGCTGTGCGCGATGTTCGTCCGATGAAGTTTTTTGGTGTTCCAGGTCTCATCGTGGTTATAGCATCCCTCCTCGTCTTTCTGCTATTTCTTTATCATTATTTCCAAACCTTCGAAATCACCACCTATCGCAACTATCTCTTTCTTTCGGTGATTTTGATGTTTGTTGGTTCGCAATTGCTCATTTTCGCTCTTATTGCTGATATGATTAAAACCAATCGCAATCTGACTGAGGAGCAAATGTATCTTTTGAAAAAAGATCGCCTTAAGAAATAGCCTTTCTTCAATATGAAACAATCACGCATCCTCTTTATTTCTCGTGCCTATCCGCCAATTCTAGGTGGGATCGAGATGCAAAACTATGGGATTGCCAAAGCTCTTTCCGAAATAACTGAGACAAAAATTATTGCCAACAAGTATGGCAAAAAAATGTTGCCGCTTTTTGTGCCTTGGGTTACATTAAAGAGCCTTTTTCTGCTTCCTAGCTATGACGCTGTTCTTTTTGGAGACGGCGTATTATCCCCTGTTGGAGTATTTTTGAAATTCTTTTATCCGAAAAAGAAATTCATTTCAATCATTCATGGACTCGATATCACCTTTGCTCATAAAAAGTCCATATTGGGAAAAATATATCGCACAATCAACATCCCCGCACTCAAGAGATTAGATAGACTGATAATGGTCGGAAATGAAACAATTAATCAAGCGACAAAAATTGGTATCTTGAGGGAGAAATGTGTTTTCATTCCCAATGGGTTAGACGTTGATGAAATTTGTGCCACACATACGCGAGCTGATTTGGAGAAATTAACCAACATGAAACTTGATGGCAAAAAAATCATGTTTCGCGGGGGCAGGATTGTTAAGCATAAGGGCGTAGAGTGGTTCATTAAAAACGTAATGCCAAAACTACCTGAAAATTATATATTGATTGCTGCTGGCGGAGCAGTCGCTGCAAAAACCGCTGGTGATGGGAATAACTATCCAAATTGCACAAAAGCTGTTAAAGAATTGGGACTGGAAAATAGAGTTAAATTTTTCATTAATCTTCCGCGAAAAGATATTAAAATTCTTTTTAATGCTTGCGATATCTTCATTCAACCTAATATTAAAGTTCCAGGTTCAATGGAAGGATTTGGGATAACAGCGATCGAAGGTGCAGCCTGCAAGAGGGTTGTCCTTGCTTCCAATATTGAAGGTCTTAAGGATGCGATCAAGGATGGTAAGAATGGCATCCTACTTGATTCTGGTAATGCACAGATGTGGGCAAATAAGGTCAAGGAGGTCTTGGAGGATGATATTTTCCGTCAAAACTTTGGTGAGAAAGCTCGTGAGTTTGTTAGGGAAAATTTTGCTTGGGAAAAAATTTCAAAGAGATATCTGGAAGAAATTAATAGAATAATCTTATGATCGAATTCATTCAGGCACAATTTATGTTTTTTTTTGCAATATCTCTCGTCCTATTCCTGCCGGGATATTTACTTCTTTTAGCTTTTTTTGGTAAAAAAACTCTCAATATCTTGGAAAGATTTATCATTGCTATGGGCTTAAGCGTGCTCATTACGGACTTCATAATGCTCCTAATGTCGCAATTTAACATCGGCTTTACTAAAACCTCCCTGATTATAGCAATTCTCACATTCTCGTTGGGTTGCTTTTTTATCTATAAAAAACGATTTGGAAAAGCGCCTTTGAACATTGAGAATAAGCTTGCTTTTGATTTTTCCTCAAAACAACTTTTTCTCATTATTCTGATCTTATTTCTCTCAATATTCATCCGTTCTGTTTATCTGCAAAATTCCTTGCCACCTTCTAGTACAGATCTTGGACATCACATGTATTGGTCTAAGCTCTTTGCTGAGTCTGGAAAAATACAAAACTATACTCAGCGTGATATTGTGAATGTAGCTGGAGCCTATCAATCTGATTCGCCTCGCCCAATCAGTGATTTTGTGATTGGTGAACATTTGATTTTTTCTGCCATCGGTCTGATTTCTGGTGCCAGCTTCATATCTTCCTTTCCTGTTCTCATTCTTCTTTTCATTAATATTTTCAGCTTACTAGCAACATTCATTTTGTCTCTACAGTTATTTAAAGATAGCCCTCAAAATAAAAATATGGCTATATTTGGCCTACTTATTTTGGGTGCTCTTTTTGCAATTGATCCGCCACAAGCCAAATTTGTTGGTGGTGGTGTGGTTGGAAATATTTTTGGGAACTTACTAATTCCACTTGCTTTCTTTTTTTATATCAGGTTTATTCGAGAAAAGGAGCTGTTATTTGTATTTTTCGCCCTGGTATTTTCAATGGGTCTATTTTATACTCATCATCTATCAGCTTTAATATTTCTTCTGGTCTTTGCGGGATTTATCGTATTATCCTTAGTTTTAAACTTTCGAGAAACTAAGAATTTTATATTCAGCCAAAAAAAGAACCTCCTTTCGCCACTACTGATTTCTTTTTTTATCTTTGCAATCTCTTTTGTCTTTCTTGTTTACACGCCGACTTATCTCAAAAATAGCGCTGTGAATACCGTGGTGGGCTCAATTAAAAAAGTTGAACACACCGGATTATCATTGCTTCAATTTAGGAATATCCTTGGAGAAACGAGATTTGCCATTGGAATTTTTGGTTTTATTTTATTTTTATTTTATTACAAAAAAAATCCTTTCCGATTCTCATCACTCCTTCTAATTAGTTGGGTAGCAGTAATCACTCTTATTTCTCTCGCGCCCAATCTAGTGGGAATTTCCATCCCCTCTGGACGAGTGGCGAATTATGGTGTTTATCCCTTTGCCCTTCTTGGCGCATTTTCATTCATCTCTCTTTTTGATCGGGAAAAATTTTCAAAGAAGCACCTCACTCTTTCTGGCCAGATATTAATTTTCAGCGCTTTTTCCGTAATGCTCATCTTCATTTTTGCCAATGGATTTGAGGGTAACTCAGATTTCCTAAAGAAGAATAGTAATGATCAAAACGTTCAACTGACACTCGAAACTGGTCGTTTCTTGGCTTCAAAAATGGAGCCTAGCGACCTTCTGGCGTCAGATCACGTCTATCTCTTCGCTGACTCATGGATAAAGCTGTTTTTCATGCGAGACTATTACTTCCCAAGTTATCGGGCCAATTTTGAGCGATATGAGAATGGTGTCGATAAGCATGAATTTTGTACGCGCGATATGATTTCTAGTCCTGGCGGCGAACTTGGGAAAAAATGCTTTGAAGACCTTGGCACTAACTTTGTGATGGTAGATAGACTTAACGATAGTATGCAATTTCAAAAGTTGAATAATTTCTGGCAAGTGTATTCTAATGATAAAATAAATGTTTATTATCGCAAGAACTAATATGAGAAACGAAAAAATCATCATTCTTTCTGTTACGACCTTCCTATTGGTAAGCTTCATTTTTCTTGGATATGAAGAACGAAGACAAATAAATCCGACTGGTAGAAATAGTTGGTGGACGGTATATTTTGAAAATCCTCAAGCGCAAGACATGACCTTCACGATAAAAAACACAGGGAAGGCAAGAAAATTTCACTGGAAAGAGAAAGTGAAGGGCAATGACTTACCACTTAGAGAGGCAGACATTACTGTCCCTGCAGGACAAAAGAGCACTATTCCCCTATCAGGTAATGATTCAAGAGTGGGAGAGCAAATTATTTTGGAAATTTCGGATGAGAGTAATAACAAAAAAGAGATTTATAAATCGTTTGAATAAGAAAAACTGATAGTGGTGTTCCGTCAGCAATCAGCATCATGCTGGTTGTTTTTTTATTTTGCCTCATAGATGCGGATAAAATTTTTGGGCCTATCGTCAATATTTAAATTCCAGATAGGATCTCCCTTCAAGTCCTTTCGAAGTATTCTCCATATTTTATTATTTGCCATCTCACCTCTTCTGGTCATGACATAGTAGTCAATAGTATTCTCCTCTGATTTTCCCATGTAACTATTATAGCCAGACGCTTGGATACAGGTTCCATCAAAAAAATAGCAAACCCCCCAATAGTCCGTCCAAATTTTCAGTTCTTTGGAATTGGGCAGAGCATTTAGAACTTGAGCTGCTTCATAACCGCCATACCCCCATGCGCCCGTAATAATTCTATTTTTTGGTAACAAATCGTTAGTATAATTAAAATAATACGGCTTAATGAGCCAAAGACTTACACTACTTATGCCAATAGCAATTAGAATGGTGATAAATTTATGCGAGCGCTTCATTCGATCTAGCAGAAACTCATCAATAGAAAAAGCAGCGATTAACATAATTAGTGGATAGAGCATAACACTATAGCGGATATTTGCTAATAAGCCCTGCTTTAGTACCGCTGCATAAAAAACAATCAAAAAAGAAGACGTGGAAAAAATGATCAAAGGGTATTTTAATTTTTTAAATATTCCCCTGATCCATAGAGCTACAACTGATAGTAGGACAAAGGGGGTGAGGGAAAAAACTAAGGGATAGATCTCGAGAAATAGCCTATCAATGAAATCTTGACGTTGGAATTGATTGTCACGTCCTGCGTCAAAGTTAACTCCTTTAATCTCTAAAAAGTTTTCCCCTAATGACCAGTTTACGATAACTAAACAAAATAATACCGAGAGCATAAAATAAACCAGCTTCATTAAGAATGGTAAAAGCTTATTGAACCATTGCGATAAAAAGAAAAAGCATTTTGATCTCAAAAAATACGCGTCAAGATAGATTAACAAATCAGCAGCCATTACAGACCAAAAAATTGGCGCCATACCCTTAAAACCAATAGTTCCGTAATAAAAAAACGTGGGGTTGACGATTACAGCTGGCATAAGCACTGCAAAATAGAAAAAAGCCCCCAAGAGAATCAGTGGATAAGCAAGCATTTTTTCTTTGGCATTTCTTGCAAACTCACTCTGATTAACTTTCTGAGAAAGATGAATCAGGGTGACTATAAAGAAAAAAGGGATGAAGATAACGGCCGAATACTTGCTCAAAAGCGCAAAGCCAAATAATATTGAACACAAAACCGCATCCCTTTTATTCCCAAATTTGAGATAATTTAGGAGTGAAATTAGGGAAGAAAAAGAAAAAATCCACAAAAGCGAATCGGGATTGATGATTTGCGATACCCCAATGATAATCGGGTTTAGTAAAATCAGAGTCACAGTCGTTAGTGCAAGCCAGCTATTCTCGGTGAGACGCTTTATCGCCCAAAAGACAAACAGGGAAAATAGCCCATTAAAAATCAAGAGTGGCAGCCGAAAGGCGAGGTTGATTTTTTCAGTTTCCGCAGATGTAAATGCACTTAGATATTTGCCCGGCTCGACAATACGATTTTGCAAATTATTCTCAAAAAGTATTCCGATTCCACTGACGTATGCCAGCATTACGCCAGGTTTATCATTGATTCGTGTACTGGGCCAATCTTTTCTGGCTACGGCGCTCCAATAATCGTGGATTCTGCCAGCTGTCGCGTCATAGATCCAGAAATGCTCATCTGCCGTTTCAAATTTTGATATATGATAAAAACCGAAAGAAAAATAAAGCCCGAGCGAGATGCACAATAGTGCAATAACTCCTCTGGCTTTCCTTATCTTTTCTGAAGTAAATTTTTTTAGCATATACTAGATATGAGATATTATTTAATGAAACTATGTTTTTCAAAATCAGCTAAAACATTAAATTCATGGTCTTTTTCTAGGTGAAAAACAATTTCTTTTGAAAGATCCTTACTGTATTGTCTTGAAATTAGATTTAAATCATTAACCCAGTCATAGCTAATCAGATAATCTGTTGAGCACAGTCCCGTCTGGGTGAACTTTTTCAAACTCTTTTTTCTCAGCCAATTTAATATTTTTGAAATTGAGGAATAATCCTTTGCGCTCGCTGTTCCAAAGCGGACGTAATTTATCTCAAATTTTCTGCAGAGTTCAAGTAAGCACCCTAGATAAGGTGGAAAAAAATGAATGTGTTCATGAGAGCTGGCACCATCTGGCGCTTTTCCAAAAATTTTCACAAATTCTTCAATTTGTCGTTGCCATTCTTTCTCAATATTTTTTGCACTCGTAATCCCAACTGTATATTTCAGTATAAACTTAATACCTCGCACTACTGCTCCATCTTCAATTTTTCTTGCGTGTTCTTGCCAATAATCCAATTCATCCTTAACTAAGTGCAAATGAATATCAATTTTGACATTGGACGCTAAAAGCGCTTCAACTTGAGAAGGTGTGATGTTTTTACTCATCATGACTTCTACTCGATCCACTTTCCCTTGATTAACAAGCTTCATGATATTCTCACTGGCTAAGCGACTGATGCCGAAGTCATCTGCGGAAATTATAATTTTATCACTTTCTCTATTCATATATTATTCGTTGACGCTATTTTCTTGTATCACCTTTTTGGCCTTAAATATTCTGACATAATTTTTGTAGCGACCATCAATTTCAATATTAGCTATCGCTTTTCCGTCTTCTCGATAAGGAGTGCCAATATATTCTGGGCGTAACTGACTTTGCAATGTCGAATAGAAGTAATCAATCGGATAGATATCTGTTCTTATCTTTGTTTTATGAATGCATTTTCCCACATAAAACTCACAAAATCCATAAGAATCGGCCCAGACAGTGGTATTTTTAGCATTGGGTAAGGCGTTCATGGTCTTTGCTATCTCATAGCCACCATAGCCCCAGCCACTCGTGATTATATATTTTTTTGGCAGCAGCTCATTGCTATAGCTAAAATAATACGGTTTTATAAGCCAAATGCTAACAAAACTTGAGCTGATCACAAGAAGGAAAATTCCCAAATATGACAATTGGCGCAATTTCTTCCAAGAGATAAGCGCATAAACAGTTCTGGTTGATATGGCTACAACCACAATAACAATCAAGGCGAAAATTATTCTGTGGAAATTATAAAAAATACGCAAGTTAGCTTCACTGATTATCTTGGCTTGTTCAAATGAAGACGCTCCAAATAGCAGTAAAATGATGGAAAAAAGGAATGCAATAAAAAGCAAAAATTTCCGCCCATCCCCTTCTCCTTCCTGCCACGCTTTGAAAAAATTATCAAGAGCGATTGCTGCAAGCAAGGCGGAAATAGGATATAGGATGATGCTGTAGCGAATTGTTAAGACCAATCCTTCCTTAATCACAGCGAGATAGAAAATTGCGATAAAAGCTGAAAATATAAATGCTAAATAATCATGTCTTACTTTTTGAAAAATAGATTTTGACCACAAATACAACATAGAAAAAAGAACTAGCGGCAATGAGGCAAAAGCGAGTGGCACAGCTTCCATGACAAATCGATAGGCGTAGGGTAGATTTCCAAATTCAGGTCTCCTCTTCATGTCAAACGAAACATCCGAAAGATCAATTAATCGATGACGAAGCATCCAATTGATAAGCACAAAGGCAATGCTTGAAAGGAGGGCGAATGCTATCAGCTTGGGCGCGACTCTTTTAACAATTTGCAACTTTTCCAATGCAAAATGCAATATGCGATTTTTGTTAAAGTAGGCATCAGCAGCGATAATGGCATTTACGAGCATGCATAGCCAAAAAATTGGCGCCATTCCCGGAAATCCAATCGTTCCTTCATAGAAATATTTAGGTTCAACAAAGACGGCCGGCATCATTAGCGCAAAAATCAAAAAACCGCCGGCAATGATTCCTATATAAGCAAGACTATTTCGAAAAACGATTTTCTTCAAGACCCCCCGCCCATCTTTCCAAGCAGAGAACTCAAAGAGGTAGAACGCGGAAGACATGAAAAGAAAAAATGGAATCAAAATGATGCTAACATATTTGCTTGCCATCGAAAGACCAAAAAACACTAGCGTCATCCAGAAATATTTTTTTTCAAATATTTTCAGCCATGCAACATAAGAAAGCATTGAAGCAAAAGAAAAAAGCCAAAACATTGAATCTGGATTAACTATTTGCGAGATTCCAATAATCACGGGAGATAAGTATGTCAAGGCGACTGCCAAAAGTGCTAACCACTCATTTCCAGTAATTTTTTTCAAGATCCAGAAAAAGAAAAAAGCAAAAAAACCAGTTATTAGCAGTATTGGTAGACGAAAAAGTAAATTTATCTTTTCAGTGACCTCCGGATCAAAAATTTTTACTGTTTTGTCCGTATAGAGAACATGCCCTCGGGAAGACTCATTATTAAAAAGCAGCGCAATTCCTGATGTGTAGGCCAAAGTAATGCCTGGCTTATCATTGATCCGCGTATCCTCCCAGTCCCCGCTCAAAATCGCATTCCAATATTGGTGAATTCGATCATCATCAGAATTATATAGCCAATAATGTTCATCAAATGAGACAAACTTAGTCAGATGCGTGAGTCCAAAGGAGAAATATATGATCAGAACAGCGACGAGTAATAATATTGCATGGTATTGTTTTTTAATTTGCATACTTTTGGGAGTCTACATTTGAATCTTTATTTTCAATTCTTGTGAATTTCTCAAGATAGTAAGCTCAATCTCTTCACCTTTTTTATGCTTGTAGAGGAGATCTGGCAGTGATTTTTCGATTGTAATTTTTTCTCCGGAAACTTCTGTAATAATATCATTGATCTTTAGTCCGGCAATATCCGCCGGGGAGTTGGCAATGACTGAGAGTCCCTGTTGACCAGAAGGAGAATAGATTTGCGCTCCCGTCTCACTCGGCAAATTATTAATCAAAGCATATGCCTTATCGATAGAAATATAATATATGCCCAGCAATAAATTCATACTCAATTCCTTCCGCAGCTCCTTCTCTATTACGAGTTTTACTTTATTAGAAGGAATTTGGAAAAAGCTATCCGCATTATCTCTGCGCACCGAACCCGTAATACCGATAATTTGACCCGAGTAATCCACTACTGGGCCACCAAGGTAACGATTCTGTCGAGAATTATCAATCTCAAAAACTCCCTCTAATTTTTCCGATGAAGCAATTGTTTTTTCTGACAAATTATACGACGGATTAAAGCTACTTAATATTCCAGCTGCGAAAAACGGAGCACTTGCTGGTAAGTCGTTTCCAATCGCAATAATTTTTTCTCCAGGTTTTGCTTCGTCTGAGTTTGCAAAAGAAGCAACGGAAAGATTGCTGGCATTGATCTTTAGAAAAGCTAAATTACTATATGAATCAATTTCAATGAGCGTTGCATCATAAATATTTTTATCACTCACTATTACTTTATATTTAGCATTTTCCGGAATAATTGCGCTGGCGTAGGTAACGATCAAGCCGTCACTTGCCACGATCAATCCGGTGCCGCTTTTTATCACTAGTTGTGTTGTGGTATTAGTATTTTTTCCGGATAGAGCGTTTTTTTCAGGCGCAGCATAGGATGTGATATTTACCACTGACGAGGTTACTTGACTGACAATCTTGTTTATCGAAGAGTCTTCTTTGATGAATACTTGCTCAGTCTTATTGATTACCGTAATATTTTCAGTCGATTTTTTGATGAAATCATATTTGCCAAAAAACTTTGTCATGGCTAGGCGTGGAAAAATATAGCGATTAGCGATTATGCCACTTAATCCACTTACTATAATAATCACAAGAATAATCAAAATTTCCTTAGTTTTACTCATAAATATAAGTTATATATTTTATCAATTAAATAACCGGGATCCACTTTGAAGTCAAGAGAACCATTAAAATCAAAATGGAAAAAAATAGCACGTTCATTATAGCCCTTTTTTGGCTTAACATGTTTAAAAAATAGCCCTGAACGATACTCCACAGCATATAGTAAAGTATAAGCGCAATTACCCCAGTGGTCAAATACCCAAAAGGCCAAAAATTCATCGCCCAAACTATCTCCGTCATTGCCAGGCCAAGGAGAAAGCTGTAAACCATCACGAGTTTTTTCCCATCGTTTTTGATAATAGAAAAATATTGATAGCTTACCAAAAGAGTGCTAAAAAAATATACTAACATTAGGACATATAGTGGGACAAGAAAATTCAGATATAGTCCGTAGGTACTGGTGTAGGTGAAGAAAATCGTAGCAGATGAAGCTGCCATGTTCATGCCTTTCGCCGTTTGATCCTTTTCATATTTCCTGAGGCGATAGGCGCCAAATAGCGCCAAGTAGTTCATTGCGGACGCAAGTACAATGAAAATCTGCTGTTCATAGGCAAGGGTTATTAGATACAGCAAAGAGGCAGAAGAGAGTGTGAAAAATATTGGCAAAATGGAAAATCTCCATTTTTCACCGATTAGTCTCCCTTCCCATAAAGACAAAATCAGAAGCACGAGAATTGCCAATAAAACAAGATTTGGGCTGTTGCGAATGTAAATAATGAATTCCAAGCCAAGAAAAAAGACGAGACTATAGAAAAATGGACGCAGCTTTAGAAACATATATTTTACGCAATTTCAAAGATAAGTTTATCGTTTTTTGAGTCGATCTTAATCTTATTCCCCTCCTTGATCTTATTTTCTATAATCATACGCGCTAACTCATTCATTATTTCTGTCTGAATGAGACGTTTCAGAGGTCGCGCGCCGTAAGTAGTGTCATAACCTTTTTTGCTTAAATACTCTTTTGCGGAAGGCGTCAATCTTATTTTAATCTTTTTCTCCTCTAGTCTTTTTTCAATTTGAGCCAGTTGCAAATCAACAATTTGCCGCAGCATCTTACAATCAATCGGATGAAAAATAATAACTTCATCCATCCGATTTAGAAATTCCGGCTTAAAACTCTCCTTGAGTGCAACTAAAACACGTTGTCGCATATCAGATTCAGCCAATACATCATCATCTCTTTCTTCACGAAAACCGAGATTTTTCTTATGAATAATCTCTGACCCGAGATTGGAAGTCATGATAATTACCGTATTTTTGAAATTCACTCGTCTGCCCTTTGCATCAGTAAGATGTCCTTCGTCAAGAACCTGAAGTAGGATGTTAAACACTTGCTGATTGGCTTTTTCTATCTCATCAAACAAAATGACAGAATATGGTTTTCGGCGAACAATTTCAGTTAGTTGCCCTCCTTCTTCATAGCCAACATAGCCAGGTGGCGAACCGATTAACTTCGAAGTACTATGTGACTCCATATATTCTCCCATATCCACCCGAACAATCGCTTTTTCATCATTAAAAAGAAACTCTGCCAGAGCCTTAGCTAATTCTGTTTTCCCAACTCCAGTTGGTCCAAGAAAAATAAATGATCCAATTGGCCTTTTTCCTTCCACAATGCCGGAACGTGAACGCCTAATCGCGTTGGCAATAGCAGAAATTGCATCAGATTGCCCCACAACTCGTTTGCCAATAACCTCTTCCATCTTAATTAACTTCTGAGCTTCATTCTCAATAATTTTTGAAACAGGGATTCCTGTCCAGCGAGAAACTACCTTAGCAATGTCTTCCTCGGTTACCTCCTCATTAAGAATCGCACCTTTATCTTGTAGTATATCTAATTTCTTTTTTTCCAAGAGCACCTTCTTTTCTAATTCAGGTATTTTCCCATAACGAATCTCCGCCACCCTATCTAGCTCCATTTTTCGTTCCGCAATTTCTGCTGCAGATTTTAGTCTGTCAATCTCAATGGAATGTTTTCGAATATTGGTAATTAATTCTTTTTCTGCTTTCCATTGCAATAAAACTTTTCCTTCTTGTTCTCGTATTTCCGCCAACTTACGATTCAACTCTCGAATTTTTTTCTTGGCATCTGGGTTTTTCTCTCTTTCTAACGCCTTCTTTTCAATCTCCATTCTTCGCAAAAGCCGCTCAGTTGAATCAATTTCTGCGGGCATTGAATCAATTTCCATGCGCAGTGCGCTTGTCGCCTCATCAATCAAATCCACTGCTTTATCAGGAAGATAGCGATCGGTAATATAACGATCGGATAGTTTTACTGCCTCTTGAATGGCAGCGTCAGTAATTTTCACGCCATGGTGAACCTCATATTTTTCCTTGAGCCCTCGCAGAATTGCTATCGAATCTTCAATTGATGGCTCGCCCACAACAATTGGTTGAAATCTCCTTTCGAAGGCCGCATCTTTTTCGATATATTTTTGATATTCTTTCGTGGTCGTTGCTCCAATCATGCGCAGCTTGCCTCTCGCCAAAGCTGGTTTGAGCATATTAGAAGCATCCATCGCCCCCTCAATTGCGCCAGCACCAACCAGAGTGTGGAGTTCATCGATAAAGAGGATGTATTTCCCGGACTCACGATCAATTTCATTGATTATTGCTTTCAGCCTTTCCTCAAATTCACCACGAAATTTTGTGCCAGCAATTAATGACCCAAGGTCTAGAGACATGAGTGATTTATTTTTCAAGGTTTCCGGAACATCGCCATCTGCAATTCTTTGCGCTAACCCTTCCGCAATGGCTGTTTTTCCCGTCCCCGCTTCTCCAATCAGGACCGGATTGTTTTTTGTCCGCCTGCTGAGCACTTGCATCACTCTTCTGATTTCATCATCTCGACCAATCACAGGATCGAGCAGATTATCCTTCGCCAGTTGTGTCAGATCTATCGTAAATTTCTTTAGCGCTTGCAATCTATTTTCAGGATCAGGCGAATCTATTTTTTGAGAACCACGCAATTCTTTTGTGATTTTCAGGATGTTTTCATAGCTAATCCCGTGCGCCGTGAGAAAATCTCGGATTATGCCTTTCGTTGCCAAGAACGAAAGTAAGAGATGCTCTGTTGAAACGTATTCGTCATCATTTTTTCGTGCTTCAATTTCCGCATTATTCAAAACCAAGACAACCTCTGGAGCGATGAATATCTGCTTTATTCCCTGGGGTGGATTATGCGGATACTTTTCAATTTCCTTTGTTATGTCATACTTTATTTTCTCCTCATCCAGTTCCATTTTTTTCATGATCACGGGAATGATAGAATCCTCCTGATCCAGGAGCGCAAAAAGCAAATGAAAAACATCAACTTGTTGCTGATTACTGATAATCGCTAGCTCTTGCGCATTCTGAAGTACGACTTGTGCTTTTGTTGTAAATCTATTGAGATCCATAGGTATTAACTCCTTTCCTCCAATTTAAGCTTAACTTCTTTTGTCTCGCCTTTGTGCCAAACTTTCAAGATTATCTCATCGCCAACGTTAAATTTAGTCAAAAGATCTACAAGAGTATTTTTCTCATCAATCTTCGTTCCGTTCAATTCCAAAATCACATCATTTTCCACAAGCCCTGCCTTATCCGCCGGCGAGCCGGGAATAACTGCGAAATCTCGAACTGACTGTCCACGCAGAATCATCACTCCATAGTTAAACTGTAAGTTAATTTGCTTTTGCAAATCCTTATCAACCGGGATATAGCGGACACCTAGGTAAGGCATAGAAATCTTGCCAGTCGTCTTGACTTGCTCTGTAATTCTTCTTACTTGAGTAGCGGGAATTGCAAAACCAACATTTTGCGCCCCTTGAGCGATTGCTACGTTTATTCCAATCACCTTCCCATGAATATCCAAGAGCGGACCACCAGAGTTTCCAGGATTAATTGCCGCGTCAGTTTGGATGATATTTGTCAATTTTTCGCTGTCGCCCATCCGTCCTCCTGCGGTCAAGTTTCTCCCTAATCCCGATATAATTCCCTTGCTAACGGTATTGGAAAATTCACCAAGTGAATTGCCGATGGCAATGGCTGTTTGACCAATTTTTAATCCGTCAGAATCACCAAAATTTAGCGTTGGATAATCCGCTCCATCTATTTTTATGACAGCGATGTCATTTATTGGATCACGCGCCAAAACCTTAGCAACGTGCTCCTTGCCATCATTCGTTAGCACTGTATACTCAGCTGCGGCGTCAGAGACAACGTGCTTATTTGTCACAATCATCCCATCGGCTGTTATAATAAAACCAGTTCCCGCGCCAATCTTCTCTTTCTTGCTATCACCTCCAGAGTTATCCTGCTGGTTATTCTGATCGGGGGAATTGCTGAAAAAGTCCGGATTATTGAAAAAATCGAAGGGACTGAAGCTTTGTATTCTTGGCATGTCTTTACTAATAATAATACTAACCACGGCGGGCGTGCTTTTTTCCACCACATCGATAACCGCAGAATCCTCTTCGACAATCTTTTCTCGAGAGACAATCGGATCAAGCTTAATTGTTGGCGATTGACCATTGTCCAACTTAAAGATCTCCGGAAATCGCCCGGAGATCTGTGTAAATATTTTTTGACCGAATCCGCCCGCTACAAATCCAAAAAACGCTCCAAAAAGAGAAGAAGCAAGAATAGCCATGACCATCATTGAGACAAAAAATAAAATAGAATGCTTGTGATTTCTTTTTTTTATCGCCACTTCATTCTCCCCTTGTGGCACACCAGGGGTAATATCTAAATTATCCATATATTTTTTATTTCAATTAAGTGCTATATTTTGCACTAAATCAAAATGTATTAGATCATTTTTTTGAATTTATTCCGCCTGTTCTTTTTTAAAGCAGTTAAAAAAGAACAGAAAAAAGTTTCCATCAGAAATAACTACTCGATTGAAATCGCACTTACTGGACAGCTATCAACTACGCTCTGACAATCACAATCTCCACAATCATCAGAAATAACCTTTGATTTTCCGTCTTCAATCTTAAAGACGCCTTGACAAAGAGATTCGCATGTTCCACAACCGATGCAAAGATCTTCATTAACTATTGCTTTCGCCATACTATTATTTTCCAAGAGTTGCTTTTAACTATTTTTAAGCTTACCCTGGAATTATTTTAAAATTAATTAACTAAAATAAAACAGAAATATCACCAGGAGAATTTGTTTCGAGATTGTTTTCAAAATTTTTCAAATCTGTATTTTCAAAATCAACCTGTCCGTCAGTCTTATTCCAATACATATCTTTTGAAAAAATATTAATATCGAAACTTTTAACATGCATGTCCAACCAATCTGCGAAATTGTTTGCTCTGACAAATACTTGCTTCAGCTGAGCCTTATCCGCACCATCCTCAGTCTTCTTATCCTCTACTAAAATAATATGAAATCCGAGTGAACTTTCAATTACCTTGCTTCTCTCACCTTTTTTCAAATTAAATATGGTCACAGCAATTTCTGGTAACATTTCCGATTTGCCAAACCAACCTAATTCTCCCTTGCTTTTTGCGCTTTCACCTTCAGAGTATTTTTCAGCAACAGCAGAGAAGTCTTTTTTAGCGTTCAATTCTTCCAAGGCTAGATTGATTTTCTTTTTAGCTTCAGTCCGCGTTTTATCATTTTCCTGAATATCGGCAAATAACTTTTCCTTATACATATCCGGCTTAACAATATTCTCCTCAAAATCCGCAATTGTCCAACCATATAGGCGCGTTAAATTATTTCTAAGATATTCTTCACTTCCATATTCTTGCATCTTTCGAGAAACGGCTTGAGAGATATCTTCAGGGTTTATAACGATACCGCGTTTTTTCGCCTCATTTTCGATTAGTTGATTTTCGATTAATTTATTGAGTACATTTTTTTCTTTAATTTTCAATCTCTTTTTCCCATCTTCTGTCGCAAAATCCACGCGCATACCGAGATCAGAAAAATCCTGATTTTCATAAAACATTCTAGCTGAATCAAGCTGGCTTTTCAATTTATCCTCGGTTATGTAGGTAGTTCCCCAGCTAGCTGCTGGATAGGGAATGATACGGGCAGTTTTTCGTGTCAATTTATTGGAGACATTAAAGCCATAAATCAAAATTGCGATGAATAGCAAATAGGCAACGAAAAAAATCACCAACCCGATAGCGATTGTTAGTGGTTTAATTTTCTTTTCGATTGCTGCTTTTGACATAAATTATTTTAATAAAGTGACTTAGTACTTAAAAAAATAGTTCCACCACTTTTGCGGGTTTGACGCCTTGACCAACACTTCCTGAGTTGGAACAGTGACTGCTTCCGCGTCAGCTATTTTTGGAGTTAAGCCTGAATCAATAATCACAACATTCTCCTTAGGATCTTGCAAATTTAACTTATCCCTTATTTCTTTTTCTTGATAATCTCGCCCTTCAAGATAACTAATCTTATCTGCTAGATGCATATTATCTCCCTGAATCCTCCGGGCTTCAACTTCTAGTTTTGTAATTTCATCCTGAACTTGTTTTTTTCGATAAGTTTCCTTAGAAATTGCCAAAAAAATAAATACCACAGCCACGCAGCCGAGTAAAACTATAATCCGAATCAGCCACGAATTTCCTTTGTCGCTATCGTTTCGCATATAAGGGAAATTAATTACCCAACATTGAAATCGCAGGCGCAATTGTAAAGGCAACCATCGAAAGAACAGCTAAAATGGAGATGACCACCCAAATTTTGTATATTTTCTTATTTCGTTTTTTGAAACTCATATTGATATGATACCAAATTATTAAATAGAATACAAATCTACAACTTACACATTCACCAAAAACAATCTTTAGAGCGCATGGTTATTTAAGGTTTGTTTTTTGTTTATTTTAACCCCTAAAACCACCAAAGCTTTTCCGGATCAACCCTGGCTATAGAAAAGCTTGTTCTTGGCAAACGCGTAAGTCCTGAAATTAATTTATTTCTTCAATACAGCCAGAAAAGCTTCAGAAGGGATGGTTACTTTGCCGATGTTTTTCATCTTCTTTTTGCCTTTTTTCTGCTTTTCCAAAAGCTTTCTTTTGCGCGTAATATCTCCCCCATAAAGCCCACTGATCACATCTTTGCGAAAAGCTTTCACAGTTTCGCGTGCCAGCACCTTTCCACCAATCGCAGCTTGGATAGCAATTTGAAAATTTTGTCTCGGAATAGAATCCTTCAGTTTTTCGACAATCCGCTTGCCTTCACTATGAGCCCAAATTTTAGGAACAATCCGTGAAAACGCTTCTACTCGTTCTTCGGCGATTATGATATCCAATTTAACCAAATCATTGGCCCGGTAGTTAGAAAGTTCATAGTTCATTGAAGCATAACCAGAGGAAGCGCTCTTGAGATCATCGTGCAGATTAGTGATTACATCCGTTAAGGGACAGTTAAACTTCAAAATCATCCGTTCACTATTGAGATATTCTGTATCAAGATATTCAGCTCGTGTATTTTGCATCATTTCCATAATTGCTCCCAAATAATTTGATGGAGAAATAATCTCCAAGTTAACGTAGGGCTCAAAGATTGCCTCAATTGCGGATGGGTCAGGTAATTCTGACGGTGAATAGACTTTCAAGCGATCTTCTTCATTTTTGCCAGTCAGCTGAATTTCATAGACAACGCCAGGTGTGGTGATGGTTGGGCTCAGTTCAAATTCTGCTTCCAAGCGAGCCTGGATAATTTCCAGATGAAGCAGTCCCAAAAACCCGCAACGAAAACCACGACCAAGGGCCAAATTACTCTCTGGCTCAAAAACAAAAGCAGCGTCGTTCAACTTCAATTTAGAAAGGGCATCGCGCATTAAATTATAATCATCACCAGATGTCGGATAGAAAGAAGCATAGACCATCGGACTAACTTCACGATAACCAGGCAATTTTTCAATTTGTTTTTCAAATTTGGAAATGGTGACTGTATCCCCCACTTTGCAGTATTCCACACTTTTGAAACCAGTTGCGATATAGCCAATTTCGCCCACCTTTATTTTTGGAGTTTTTTGAAAATCTGGCTTGAAATAACCGACTTCAATCACATCACTTTTGGCGCCAGTTGCCAGCATTAAAATTTCTTCTTCGGCTGAAATTCCGCCATCAATTACGCGAACATAAGCCAAAACTCCCTTATAAATATCATATTTAGAATCAAAAACAAGTGCGCGCAATGGCTTATTTTCATCGCCACTCGGCGCAGGCACAACTTCCACGATTCGCTGCAGCAATTTGTCCACGCCCTCGCCAGTCTTACCCGATACCTCCAAAATATCTTCTTTCTTGCAACCAATAATATGCATAATCTCAGCCTTAGTTTTTTCCACATCAGCGTTTGGCAAGTCAATCTTATTGGCCACGGGAATGATTTCCAAGTTATGCTCAATCGCCTGATAGAGATTAGCCAGTGTTTGCGCTTGCACGCCCTTCGTAGCATCAACCAAAACCACCGCCCCCTCAACAGCCGCAAGTGAACGCGAAACCTCATAACCAAAGTCAACATGCCCTGGAGTGTCAATCAAATTCAAAATATGCCCAGCATATTCCATTCGCACCGGTTGCATCTTGATCGTAATCCCCCGTTCGCGCTCCAAATCCATCTGATCGAGCAACTGCTCTTTCATCTTGCGCGCTTCAACAGTTTTTGTTATTTCTAACATTCGGTCCGCCAAAGTGGACTTTCCATGGTCAATATGGGCGATTATGCAGAAATTTCTAATGTTTTTCATAAAATTAGGCTATTCTAATGGGCTTTTAATCTTTCTTAATGCGGGATTTGTCACTTTAGTGTAAATCTGAGTCGTTCTAATATTAGCATGCCCTAGCAGTTCTTGCACGTATCGCACATCGACACCATTTTCCAAGAGATGTGTAGCAAAACTATGCCGCAAAGAATGAAACGTAGCTTCTTTTTTAATCCCCGCCTTTTCTAGAGCGTTTTCAAAAACTTTTTGGGCGGTTCTTTCGGTTAATCGCCCCCCACGCTCACTGGCAAAAACATACTCGTTAAGATTTTTGCCTACAATTATTTTTTCAATATTAATAATTAGCTTTTCCGGTAAAAGCGTTATCCGATCCTTGCCTCCCTTTGCGTCCTTGATATGTACGACTAACTCGGACAAACAGATGTCCTTAACTTTCAGGTTGATGACTTCACTAACCCGCAATCCCCCAGAATACGCCAACGCTATCATCAAATTATGTTTTTCGTTGGCAATTACTGATAATATTTCTCCAATTTCATCTCGCGACAATACAATCGGTAATTTACTGGGGGTCTTGGCAAAGCGAATATCGATTTTTCCCCGAAACTTCAAAACATTCCAGCAGAAAAAGTTAATTGCTTGCAAGTGCTGATTGGTCGTCTGAGATGACTTACCATCATCTATTTTCGACAATATGTATTGTTTTATAGAATCAACATCAACAATTTCAAAATCCTTTTGCTTAGTCTTTAGATAGCTAGCGACACATGTACGATAAGAATCAATAGTTTTTGGGCTATATCTCCTCAATCTAAGTTCGTCTTCTAATTTTTTCAAATAGACGTCCATCACCTTTTTTGCTATAATTTAAGCATAAATAAAGTGTACATAATATTCACAAATTTAGCAATATTATGTACAATATCCGAAAACACTTCGGATATGAACGAGTTGTGCGAAATTACAAATTCAAAAAAATTATTTATGATGAATAAAAAAATCATTATTGCCTTTCTTTCGGTTATTATTTTATCAATAGTAGTCTTTGTGTTCTTTGCTAGTAAAAATAAGCCAGTTCAAAATAATGATTTTTTAGTCAATAAGCAATCTTCTTTGCAACCAACCATCGACTGTATTAGCGAAGGAAAGTATGTTGACACGATAGACAAGGATTCTTTTCAATGTTGCCCAGGATTAGTTAAGAAAATGTCACCACAACCACATGATGAAAATTGTAATGCTATAATTCCAAAGGATAGTTTTGGAGTAGAACCTGGTATGACATGCTTGGCGTGTGGCGATGGCGTGTGTAATTCAAAATTTGAAGATAAGTGTAGTTGCAAAGAAGATTGTAAGTAATTTTTTTGAATTTGTAACATCGCACAACACGGCATATCTGGTTTCGCTACGCTACACCCAAATTGCTATGCAACTTCAGATAATGCCGATACGTTAGGCGAAATCAAAAAAGACCTTAATTGCAAAAGATTTTTTTATTATTAACAATTAAAACTATGAAAGGAGAAAACAAAATGGATCATGTAGTTTATCTTGATGCAAAAGCAAATGAACTAGAAAAACTATTAGATGGAAGTAAAACCATGATTATTCGTGGTGCAACTGGAAGAAAATTACCTTATGGAAGAGTTAATAAAGGCGATATTTTATTCTTTATCAATAATAATGCGGAAGGTACTGTTAAAGCTAAATCTATTGTCGATAGTGTTTTTAATTCAGATAAAATGTCTACAGAAGAATCAGTTGCTTTGGTAAAAAAGCATCAAGATAAACTTAATTTATCTGAAAACCAGTTTAAAAAATGGGCTGGAAAAAGGTATATAGTTTTAATTGAATTGAAGAAAACTGAAGAAGTAAAATCTTTTGCAATAGACAAAAGCAATTATGGAAATATGGATGATTGGCTTCCAGTTGAAAAGATTGATACAGTTACGAAATAACTGGCGGTCTTTTTTGACTCAAGGGGACGTTGCACTTTCGCTCCCTTTGGTCGCTCACCCTCGCCTAACAGCGGATATGAGGTTCGGCTCTTGCAGAGCCTCAACCCAAATTGCTACGCAACTTCTCATATCCGCGAACGTTATCGGAAATAAAATTTTACAATATGATAAAAAATCATGGGGTAGTTGTGCTAATAAGGCACGACAAAAAATTTCTTCTTTTGAAAGATTCGCGAGAGTTAATGTTGGACCATTGGGCGCCACCGCATGGCAGATGTGAT
>CAIZXS010000015.1 GCA_903937035.1 uncultured bacterium | reverse complement strand
GAGGAGATTGCCACTAGCAGTATAGGTTGTACCAGTCGCAGCTTGCCAAGTTGGATTAGCGCCTGATCCATTTGTTCGCAGGAGATAACCATTGGTACCAGCTGCGAGGGTGGTCCATTGTGTGCCGTTGTAATAGATGAAGTCCCCTTGGGCGGGAGTGATGCTGGCCATATCCAGGTGACTGGAAGAAAAAAGATTGTGTGATAGTCCAGGGACAGTCGGCACCCAAGCGAAACCATTCGTTGCTGAGTTGTAGGCCAAGATATTGCCGTTAGCCGGAGTGTTGGTGCTCTCGCGTAGCATGCTTTCAGTAATTTTATCCGCCCCAATTGAAGTTACTCCCGCATTGGTGGTTGTGACGTCTCCACTCATCGCAACGCCAGTGGCAATGTTTGAGGCGTTGCCAATGAAAAGATTTCCGCTGGTGAGGGCTGGTGAAAGTTTACTGTTAAATGTTTGCCAGTCGGTATTACTTAGTGCTCCTGTTGCTGAAGTTGAGGCGAGGGCAATAGCTAGCTCTTGACCATTTAGAGCTAGACCGTTATTGGTCGCGTTAATGGTGAGTGGGCTGTGGCCCACTGAGACACTATCCGTATCGCAGACTAGTCCACTGGTAGTGGAATAGGTGCAGATTCGGCCGTTCGTGAGCAGACCTTCTTTGACTGAGAAAGTGCTGCCCGCTAATTGCAGTAGTGTGCCAGATCTTGTGTAGGTGGTGCCAGTCGCCACTTGCCAAGTCGGATTACTGTTGGCACCGTTCGTTCGTAGAAAATTACCACTCGTTCCAGCACTAAGGGCAGTCCAGTTGGTGCCGTTGTAATAGATGACGTCTCCTTGGGCGGGAGCAATGTTGGCTGTGTCGGAATGAGCGCTAGAAAACAGATTATGATTAGTGCCAGCTGGAGCACTCCAAGTGCCGTCCCCTCTTAGGTATTGCGTGGTAGTACCAGCGGATACGGGAAGATTGTAGGCGCCATTAATATTAAGGGCGCTGACTCTAGTTGTACCAGTCACTTCCAATTTGTAGCTCGGACTAGTAGTGCCAATTCCGATGTTAGTACCATCATTGTAAAGAACACTGCTGGCAGACCAACCCAAGGAAGTGTGATAGTTTAGTGTTTGTCCGGTTGTACCAGTCGGGAGGGTGCCACCACCACCGCCAAGCATGGTATTGCCCCAATAAAGATTACCACTATTGCTGTAAAGACGATTGGCGGGAGTTGTTGGCACGGAACTATCTGCCAGATAGAGGCGATCATTAACATCGAGACTATTAACGTTGATTGTGTCTTTCAGTGAGATGGAAATATTGCTGCTAGTTGTAACCACATTAACATTCCCCGCTCCCAAAATGGAACCAAAAGCATAACCAGATCCGGTACCCATGAGTACCTTGCCATTTTCTGGAGTATTGGTAAGTCCAGTGCCTCCTTGGTTGACTGGAAGAGTTCCTTGGGTATCAGTGCTGAGTTTAATTTTATTAGCGGTTAGTTTTTGATTGGAAAGGGTGAGATATTTTGCTCCAGAAAGGGTGAGGGAATCATTTAATCTTGAGTCATTGCCGGTGATCAGCTGTCCTGCTCCTGTACCAATGGGGAGGTTTTGGATATCAATTTTGCCCGTAGCGTTGAGGGAAAGGATATCTCCTGATTGGGTTCCAATCTTTTTGCCATCAAGTAGTGAGGCATTGGTGGCATTGTAGGCAAAGAGGGTGGAAGTGATTCTTTTTCTGGGGATCAGCTCACTATCCTGATTAATTCTAATTCCCAGGTAGAATTGATTGTTCTCGTTATTGGTCAGGATGGGCAGTTCTTGGTTTTGACCAAGATTGAATTTGAGAATACCATTTTTGATGGTGACAGTTTGAGTTTCTTCCCAGATTCGACTGTCTCTGTCTGCGTCAGAAGGATAGCTGTCAATTGTTGTTCTGTTTTGAGAATAGAGAGCGAAGCGTACGGTGTAATCCCCGCTGATCATTTGACCGGTTTTATCGGTGATAAAAGCGACGCCTTCCATTTGTCTGGCTGCCTCTACTTTGAGGAAAGAAAAAAGAGCAAAAGAGATAACGCAAAGCAGAAAAATGGCTACATTTTTCTTGTATTTTTTTTCACTTTTCGCTTTCGAAAATATCATGCTTCTATGCCCTAGCTAAAAGCAGAACGGCTTGTATTTATTTTGCTTTTTTTGCTTTATTTTTTGGATGAATAAAGTGATCTAGTTATGGATAAATTATACCACAGAAAGTGGGAAACAAGAAGGGGGAAATAATGGGACTGTGGATAACTTTTTTTGATGCATAAAAACAAGAACGCATCTTATGATGCGTTCTTGTAATTATGTTATTTTTTGGCCTCATTCTGTCGGAATTGGAAATGCCAGACACAATCCCCTAACTTCTTTTTTAATCCTCGATAGCACTTTCTTATTTTCCTTATTTTCCAAAGCCTCGTGGGTCCAAGCGACAATTTTTCGCATTTCTTTTTCTTTCATCTTGCGCGTTGTCGCGGCGGGCGATCCGATGCGAATTCCGGAGGGATTCATTGGTGGGTTCGGATCATTGGGAATTGTTGAGCGACTGACGGAAATCCCTATTTGCTCTAAAACTATTTCCGCTTCACGCCCACCAATTCCTCGCGCTCCAAGGTTTAAAATGAACAAATGATTATCCGTTCCGCCAGAAATCACATCATAGCCTAACTTAATGAATTCTTCCGCCATTACTTTGGCGTTTTTAATTACCTGGGCTGCATATTTCTTAAAGCTTGGACGAAGAACTTCTCCGAACGCCACTGCTTTTGCCGCCGTAGTATGATTATGCGGACCACCCTGCATCCCAGGAAAAACCGCTCTGTCAATTTGCTTTGCAAATTTTTCCTGACACATAATCACCGCGCCCCTTGGACCACGCAGAGTTTTATGTGTCGTCGTGGAGACAACATCAAAATAAGGCACAGGATTGGAAAGCAGTCCTGCCGCGATAAGACCGGCGGTGTGGGCAATATCAGCAAAGGTAAAAGCACCCACCTCATCGGCAATTTTCTTAAATCCCTTCCAGTCGATTTCTCGTGAATAAGCACTATAACCCGCTACAATCATTTTCGGTTTTTCGCGCTTGGCAATCCGCCGCACTTCCGCCATATCAATGCGACCAGTTTTAGGATCCACTCCATATTGCACAAAGTCATAAAGCATACCAGAAAAGTTGACCGGATGACCATGAGAAAGGTGTCCGCCATGATCCAACTTTAGCCCTAAAACTTTATCCCCAGGCTTTAAAAATGCCATATAGACTGCTGCATTAGCCGGTGAGCCAGAGAGCGGCTGCACATTAGCATGCGCCGCCCAAAAAATTTTCTTGAGTCGCGCCACAGCCAGAAGCTCCATCTCATCAATGATTTGATTTCCTCCATAGTAACGATGCCCCGGAGTTCCTTCGCTATATTTATTGGTCAGTATTGACCCCTGAGCTTCAAGTACCGCTGAAGAAACATAGTTCTCCGAAGCAATCAGTTCCAGCTCTTCTTTTTGACGCTTATTTTCCCGCACAATAATCTCATTCACCTTCGCATCCTCTTTGGGCAAAAATTTATATTTTCCGCCCGAGGCGGATCCGCCTCGGGCGGACATAATTCTATCTTTCATATTATTTAGCTTAAACTAATTAAAATACAACCAAATTGAAATCAATATTAACACCGCCATAAAAACAACCGACAGCCAACCAAAGAATTTTACCCAGAGTGGATGCGTTTCGCGACCCATAATTTTTTTATCATTCCCTACTACCATAATAACAATGAGGAGCGGAAAAGCAATTACGCCGTTAAGGAAAGCGGAATAATAAAGTGCCCTGATTGGATTGATCTGGAAAAAATTCAACCCAAGTCCAACCAGAATCGAAAGAGCGATCACGGCATAAAAGCCTTTGGCGCGAGAAAATTTCAACTCCAACCCTTCATGCCATTTCATTATTTCCGCGAGAGCATAAGCGCCTGATCCAGCCAAAACCGGCACTGCAAGAAGTCCTGTGCCAATAATTCCAATAGCGAAAAGAAGATATGCCCAGTCCCCCGCAAGCGGTCGGAGCGCCTGCGCCGCCTGTTCAGCTGATTCAATATTTGTAATGCCATGAGCAAAAAATGTTTGCGCCGCAGTAAGCACTATAAAGAAAAAAACAATATTAGCCAAAATCATTCCCGTACCAACGTCTGTGCGCATCCTAGCAATCTTGGTATGCAAATCATCCTCCCTCTCTCCACTGAGCAGCTTGTGCAATTTTTTATGTAATTTATTCTCCTCCACTTCCTCCGATGCCTGCCAGAAAAAAAGATAGGGCGTGATTGTTGTTCCAAACACTGCCACCATGGCAAAGACATATTCTTCATCAAATCTGATTCCAGGAATGAATGTCCAATGAAAAACAGTCATCCACTCCGGGTGAATGAGAATCCCGGCCACTACATAGGCCAAAACAGAAAAGGCTAACCACTTCAGAAATTTAACATAAAAATGATAACCGATAAATACTTCAAGCACAATGGAAAGCAGCGCGAAAAAAATTGCAGCCAGATAAAAATTAATCTTGGTCAGCATCGTAAGTGTTGCCGCCATCGCACCCAAATCCGCACCGATATTTACAATATTTGCAATAATGAGCAACACTACAACGACAAGCACAATTTTTTTCCTATAATGCTTTTGCAAAACTCCGGCAAGACCCTTATTAGTTACAATTCCAATTCGAGCGCAAGCTTCCTGCACAGCAAGCATTACAGGCAAAAGCCAGGCTGCCATCCAAAGAATGGAAAAGCCAAACTTAGCACCGACTGAAGAATAGGTCCCAATGCCAGACGGGTCATCGTCAGACGCTCCAGTAATCAGCCCCGGCCCCAATGCTCGAAAAAAATAGACGGCTTTTTTCCAAGGAGTAGCCATTATTTTTTTTGCCACCAAAACTTCGGAATGTGCAATTTGCAATGTTCCGTCAAATGCTTTCGAGGCTTTAACTTCGCCCCAAAAGACCAATTTTCTCGCCAAAATCAAAGGGATACCAATCTCGTGACGAAATTCCGAAAGGGTAAAAAATTTTTCGCCATTTATTTTCTGTTCTTCGTTCTCTTGCTCCATAAAAATCACATTTTTTCTTTTTTAATTATCCGCTCTACAGCCTTAAGATTTTTCACGCTATAGTCTCGCAAAAGACAAGGCAAAGCATGATAACGCCCCTCCTTACGACAAAGATGGAACGCTTTAATCTTGCCACCAGTATTCATTGCTGCTTCCAATTGCTCCGAGTGATCATCGATTAGAATTATAGCTTCTTTTTTTGAAAAAGCATATTTCCGCGCTAACTCCAAAATAACATCAGCTTTCTTACGCTTAGTAATAAAAACCCTATCAACCAAATTATCAATTCCCGTACCATTAATTTTAATTTTTTGAAATTTAGCTTGTCCATAGCTCAAAATAAACAAATCCTTTTTGGGAAAATTCTTCAAAAAAAACTCAACATCAGAAAAAACATACTGACCGAGATTCCTTAGAAATTTATTAACATCCGATTTCAAGCTCTTAACATCAACTCCATTCTTTTTTTTCAAAACTCGAATTTGTGCATCAGGATCATAATGTCGACCATGTGATGAAGATTTTTTGGAAAAAGTATAATAGGAATCTCGAAACTCCTCTCGCGTGATTCCATGACGACCAAAAATTTCAAATAAATCGGATGAGAATTTTTTTGTATTAAAAATAACGTCATCAAAATCGATAAATATTTTCATGCGAAGAGAGCTAGATTATTTCCTTAATAATTCCTTCATACCTCCCTAATTCCAAAATCATCATAAGCACCTGTGCCAATTTTTCGCTATCGTGGCGGATAAATGCTCGTGTAGCCGCCAGAGCATCAGCCTTGCTGTAGCTTGATTTTTTATCACTCAAAAGATCTGCTCTAATTACGCGATATGTCCTTTTCGCGATTTGTTTGTGATCGAATTCCACAAGCAAACCTTCTTCTTCATACTTTTTAATCAAATTTTTGCCAGGCTTCTTTGTGTTAAAAGTGGCAAAATCAATCCTTTCTTTTCCAATTTGTTGATTAATCAAATTGACATAATCATCCAAGGTAAAATTATCAGTCTGACCCTTCCTATTTATCAAATTACAATTAAAAACCACCGTGGCTTTTGTTTTTTTGAGCGCTTCAGAAATTCCCTGCACCAAAAAACTCGGCATAATACTGCCATAGTAATCACCCGGACCAATCACAATCAGATCAGCTTCTAAGATTTCCTGAACCGCTTTCTTGTTCGCGCGTACTGAAGGAGAAAGATAGCTTTTCTTAATTCCGACTTTCCTAATTTCAAAATTGTGACGAACCTCATCCTCTCCCTTGATCAGCTTTCCATTATTAAGGAGTATGAATAGATGAGCATCTTCGTCAGTCACCGGGATAACCTCGCCTTTGATGCTCAGGATTTTCGCCGCTTCTTCCACTCCTGAAGAAAAATTACCCTTAATTTTTTCTAGGGCGCTGAGGAATAGATTGCCAAAATTGTGACCCTTGAGTCCTCCATCCTCAAAGCGATAATTCATCAACTCTCGCAATGTTTCAGTTGAATTGCTCAGTGCCAAAAGGCATTGTCGCACATCTCCCGGAGGGAGCACGCCAAGTTCATCCCGTAAAATTCCAGTCGACCCACCATCATCCGCCATCGAAACAATCGCCGAAAGATGAATCGGGTATTTTTTAAGACCACTCAGAAGCATAAAACTACCCGTTCCACCTCCAATTGTTACGACCTTCTTTAGTTTTTCAGGCATATTTTTTACAAGAATTTATATAAAACTTTTTCGGCCAACTTCAAATCATCTGGACTCCCTATGGAATGCCACTCGGTGGCTTTTTCCACTGCAATATTATACTTACTAGACATTTTTGCAAGAGTTTGCGGCAAACCAAATTCTCCTCCTCCTATCGGCACAAGATCATAATCAAAGAATTTTTTATTCAACATATATACTGCAGTATTCGCCAACTTATCTTTAGACTTTTTTGGCTTTTCAATCACATCGACCATATAGCCTTTCCTATTTGTTTTAATGATTCCGAATTTACTCGTATCCTCAACTTCATGTCCCAAAATAGCCAGATTATGTTTCAACATCCGCTTTAAATCTTTTTTATGATAAAGATCATCACCCATAATGACAAGAAATTTATCCCGAAGAACGCTCCGTGCCAGATGCAACGCTCCGCCAGTTCCGTTGATCTTATCTTGATAAACATAGACGATCTTTCGCCCGCCAAAATATCTCTTGAAATGACGAATGATATAATCACCGCAATAACCAATAACAAAAATTATCTCGTCAATTTCTTTTGGCAACATATTTATTTTATGCTCCAAAATCGGCTTGCCCTTTAACTTCAACATTGGCTTCGGGACTTCGTCTGTTAAATTCTTCATCCTCTTTCCCCTACCAGCTGCTAAGATTACTGCTTGCATAGGCCAGTGATCAGGAATCAATGATCAGGAATCAATGATCAAGGATCAGGAATCAGTGACCAGAAATCAGTACCAATGAGAAAATTCGCATTTTTCCCACCACTTACTGTTTACTGTTCACTGTTCGCTGCTCGCTGTTCACTGTTCGCTGCTCACTGTTCACAACTAAATTACAATATTAATCAATCGTCCTTTGATAAAAATAATCTTTTTTACCATATTTCCTTCGAGGTGTTTTTTTATTTTTTCACTTTCTAGCGCCACTTTTTTTGCATCTTCCTCTGAAATATCCACGCTCACTTTCGCAGTATCGCGCACTTTTCCATTAACTTGGATTACGAGCTCAATCTCTTCGTCTAGGATCAAATTCAAATCATATTCTGGCCATTTCTCTTTGAAAATTGATTCGGCATGACCAATCTTTTCCCAGAGTTCTTCGGAAAGAGCTGGCAAAAAAATGGCTGTTATAATTAGGAATTTCTTGAAAACTTTTTGAGAAATTTTTGGTGCACTATAGAAAACATTCGTCAGCTCCATTAATTTTGCAATTGCTGTGTTGTATTTTTGCTCTTCCATGTCACCCTCCACATTCTTTATTGTTTGATGCAATTTTTGCAAAACAACTTTTTCGTCTATATACTCAGAATCTACATGATATACCAGATTAAAAACTCTTTCCGCCCAGCGTTTTGTTCCCATAATTCCTTCATCGGAAAAACTACGATCTTCACTTAGTGGTCCGAGAAACAAGATGTAACTCTTAAGTGCGTCATAGCCAACTTTATCGCCATATTCTTCCGGACTAATCACATTACCTTTTGATTTTGACATCTTCTTCCCATCTTTCAAAATCATCCCATTCGCTCTGAATTTTTTAAACGGATTGTCAAAATCTATTAAACCTAGATCGTGGAGCGCCATTGTGATAAAGCGAGTATACATTAAATGAAGAACGGCATGTTCGTTTCCACCGACGTAAAGATCGACTGGCAACCATCTTTTACCTAAAGCGGGATCAAAGATTGCTTTGGTATTTTTCGGAGAAAGGTAGCGAAAAAAATACCAGGCTGAA
Source organism: uncultured bacterium (assembly GCA_903937035.1). Lineage (GTDB taxonomy): Bacteria > Patescibacteriota > Minisyncoccia > Moranbacterales > UBA2206 > UBA9630. Next base: position 2,262 of record CAIZXS010000015.1, on the reverse strand, counting down.
TCCAAAAAGTTATCCATCACATCCGCTTCGCGAGTGGCTTTTCCTCCACACTCTGGACAAGTCGTTTGCATAAAACTTTCCACTTTGGAAAGTGGGCCTTTTCCATCTCCCGATGGCTCCCAATTTTTTTCCATTTCCGGTAGTGTTACTGGCAAATCTTTTTCCGGAACTGCCACTGCACCACACTTTTCACAATAGACAATCGGCACCGGCGGCCCCCAATAACGCTGACGCGAAATGCACCAATCACGCAATTTATAATTCGAAACTAGTTTGCCACCAACAAATTCTGTGATAGCTTTTTTTGCATCTGGAATATCGAGCCCATCAAATTTTTCTGAATTAATCAATTTCCCTTCTCCTGCGTAAGCCTTCTCGCCATTCATTAAAATGTCCCAATACCATAAATGGTTTTCTAAACTAATAAATTCAAAAACATCTTTTTGTTTTACCCAAACTGCTTCATGATTTTTTGTGTGTTCCTTCTCAGGCTCGCTGAACTCTCCGTCCGCCAGTTCAATAAAATATGTCTCACATATCCCATATCTATTTAAATCCTTATGTGCAGCAAAAAAATAAGTATGCACCTCGTCACCAATTCTTCTGATTGATTTTATATTTTGATAACCTGTCTCTTCCTTTATTTCCCTTAGCGCCGCTACTTCCCCACTTTCTCCATCATCAACACCGCCAATGATAAACGATTTCCAACCAAATTTCTCCCAATCTAAGCATAAATATTCGTCCCTTTCCCAGTGCTTTATGATTGCAAAAATATTTTTTCTTTTTTCTGTGCGTCTATCCTCCCTTGGCTTATCTTTGCCTACTTTCGCGGAAAAAAATGGCGCAACTACCTGCCTAATGGGCAAATTAAATTTCTTAGCAAACTCAAAATCCCGCTCGTCGTGCGCGGGTACTGCCATAATCGCGCCAAAACCATAGCCAGCGAGAACATAATCTGCAATCCAAATTGGCACCTTCTCTTGATTAGCCGGATTTACTGCGTAGGCGCCAGAAAAAACTCCGGTTTTTTCCTTATTCTCTTTTCTTTCCAGCTCCGATTTCGCGGCCGCTTCTTGGATATATTTTGCTACTGCCACTCTTTGTTCAGGCGAAACGATTCTTAAAACTAGCTCGTGCTCAGGCGCCAAAACACAATAAGTACAACCGAAAAGTGTATCGGGGCGTGTTGTGAAAATTTCAAATACTTCTTCACTATCCGCAACTTTGAATTTTACATTTGCTCCTTCGGATTTTCCAATCCAATTTTTTTGTGCGCTCTTTGTAATCTCCGACCAGTCCATTTCAGGAAGACCGCCTAAAAGTCGCTCAGCATAATGCGTGATTTTGAAAAACCACTGCTTCATTTTTCTTTTTTCAGGGGCAGTTTTGCATCTCTCGCACACGCCGCCTTCAATCTGCTCGTCCGCCAAAACTGTTTTGCAAGAAGGACACCAGCTTAAATAGGCCTCTTTTTGATAGGCCAACCCTTTTTTGAAAAGCTCCGCAAAAATCCACTGGGTCCATTTGTAGTATTCTGGGGTGGTGGTGTCAACCTCGCGAGTATAGTCACAGCTGAGACCCGCTGCCTGCACTTGTTTGCGAAAATTAACCGTCGTCCTCGCCTCAACCTTTGCCGGATGCTCACCAAGTTTCAAAGCATAATTTTCCAAATGAATCCCAAAAGCATCAAACCCAAACGGCTCAAAAACATCAAAGCCCTTTAGTCTCTTATATTTTGCCATCACATCGATGCAAGTGAAACAATAGAAGTTTCCAATATGTAAACCCTCGGCACTAGGATATGGGAACATGAACAAAGCATAATAGGGATTTTTACTGCCTTCCAGGTTTGGCACAAAAACTTGGTCATCCACCCATTTTTTCGCCCATCTTGCTTCAATTTGTTTATGTTCGTATTTTTCCATAAAGTCGCGAATTAATCGGTTATTTTTCTCAATAACCTAACTTTAACCTACTTTTGAGTTTTTTTCAAGAAAGCCAAAAATAGGCCATTTAGATAAAATAAGCACTATTTATGCAATAGCAAAAAGATTCCCCCTAAACCACAATCCTCCTCTTCACCATCCCTCTTTCTCTGATTGTCAGATCCTCTTCCTTCTGAGAGAATTGACTGGCATTAGTCATGGTCTTTAGGATGTAGTCTCCGGGGTTAGCCAGCAGAATGTAGCGACCTTGTTCATCAGAGATGGTTCTGGCTACTAGTTGCTTCGTTGTGCGATCAAGGAGTGAGATGGCACT
>CAIZXS010000014.1 GCA_903937035.1 uncultured bacterium | reverse complement strand
TCCATAGCGGTCTTTCCGCTGATGCGCAAAAGTTGATGAGTGAGGGAAAAATGAAGATGCTATTTTCGCTGACGCGTGGTACGCAAAACAACGTAATTGAAGTGCCGATTGATGCGCAGGGACATATCAGCATCGACCCAAACAGTGAGAATGGAAAAATGTTATTTGAAATGGATGTCAAAGGGCATGCAGTTTTCAAAGGAAAATTTGCGGAAGTGGCGCAATCGTTGGGCATGAAAAATGGTGTCGAACAAATGGGCATCCTTGCCACGCACACCGGAGATGGTCTTGGACCGATCAAAGACGTTATTGATATCCCGGCTGTGGACAAAACGAGCACTTTCCTTCAAGTGGCTGAGCATTCCACAAAATTCATGATCCCATCTGACTACGAAGTTGATTGGCCGTTTGTCATTCCGATGGCGGGGCGGAGGCCGATGGAGCCTGTGATTGGAAGAAAGCGAAAGAGTCGGTTGCCAATTTTTGATAGTCCAGTTGAGATGGGAGGATATTATGAAGGTTCTGGCTCATATGGAGGAGATTTTTCTGGCTCTGTCTTGGGCAATAAGTCGCTTGATGTAAAAGGCTATTTTTCTAGAGTTGAAGATCTTAAGCCGCAGTTAGCGGAGGCGGAAATTAGAAGTTTAATGGCGAATCCAGTCTATAGTAAGGAGTTGCATTATATTATTGAGAAGATAGATGAGGTTAGAAATAATAAGGAAATATTCGATAAGTTGCATCGACAATATAAGTTTCAATATGGCTCAGAAATTTCAGAAGATGATTTCAGGGAGAAAATTATTGATACTTATCTGAAAATGGCCAGGAATGTTTTAATTGACAAGGCAGTTATCGGAGGTAAGCCATTTAATCGTGAATTTTATGATAATTCTCCGATTATAAAAGGCATCAATGATGCTCAGGAAATTGTTGTTATGTACGATCCTCCGCTGGGAGATACGATATTGGATGTGCCTATTATTACTTGTTTGGAAAAATATTTTAAATTGAATGATATGCGTGATAAGGAAATTGTAATTGTGACAAAGCATGCGGAAATGTTTCAGGACTTTGTTGCGAATAATTCAAAAATTAGAATTGTGTCGACTAAGCTAGATAAGGATGTGCGAGATGCTTTTGCTGGTGAGAAGAAGCGATATATTATTAATGACAATAAAGGCTTTAGAGATTCATCTATTTTTGGATTATCCGAAGATGAGTTTAAGGATGAAAAAAATGTTTTAAATGTTCACTATTCATCTTGGACTCTGGAACAAGCTCCAGAAGAAAGATCTAAGACTGGAAATACGGCTTTGAAGTTTTATTACCCGCTTCCTTTGCGAGTTATTAGAAATATGGAAATGATGCTGGGAACTAAACTTTATGATAATCTTGGAAAGCTAGATAGTTTTTGGCCGCCTATTGATCAATTTGAAGATAGGAGTCGTAGAAAAAGAGAGGAATTGGGATTATCCGAGGATGATCAAATTCTTACAGTATCTTTTGCTAGTTCTATTGTTCCAAAGGAGTATGAGCCAAGTAAATGGTTGGAAGCAATTAATAGTTTTATGAATACAGCTCCTGCTAATTTAAAAATAGTTTTTATTCAAGATTTGAATGATGAAAAAGCGAGAAAATATCAGCAAGAAGTAATTGATAAACTTCCAGAATCGGTGAGGGATAGGTCTAGGGTGATAGCGAAGTTGGGCTTAGACGAAGCGCCTTTGATCTTGAAGATGTCAAAAGCATTCATATCTCCCGATACTGGCTTGGGACATCTTGCGTCTAGTCTTGGCACGCCAAATGTGATTTTGCATATCAACAATCCAATGCTTTGGTCATCAACAAAAACCAGACGAGTGACTAGCGATACGGCTAAAAGAGCCTTTAGAAAAGGGGAGAGAGACTACGGCGAGGCCTGGGGCGCCCCTGGACGGTTTACGGACTATTTGGTTAAAGATAGAACTGGTCAGATGGAGGGAGCGTCTAAGATAGATCCGGAAAGGATAACTCGTGCATTAAACGACATATTTGAGGTTCAGAAATAGCGAATGTTTATTAGTTTTAGATTAAAATAATACAGCCGGACACAAGTTTCGTGTCCGGCTGGAAGCATAAAGCTAAATTTATTCTGGATTGTTCGATTAAAATCCGTTGCGACGATGGATTTTTCTTTTCGCTCGACGGATATTTTTGAGCTTATTTTGGGTTTTGGCCAACTCACTTTGATTGGCAGCAGTGTTTTTGGTTGTGTAATTGCGGGTCCCAAGGTCTCTCACTGAGAGACCTTGGGTTTTTGTTTGTATTTCCAGGGTTGAATTCGCCACTGCGGAATTTGACAAAAATCTTATTATATGCTAATATACTATATTAGCTTTTTACCAATTTTTTGTATCAATGTGATTGTGGCAATATTGCCGATATTTCAGTTAAGGGGGATTGTTGGGAGGTATTATGGAATATTTTTACGCAGCACTTTTGCTTTTGGCTAGCACCTTCGTGGCCTATGCGGTCACGACCTATTTCGTCCAGAAGGAAAAACCACTAGTGCAGTTGACCCCGCTGAAGTCGGTGGTGGCCTTCTTCCTTAAT
>CAIZXS010000013.1 GCA_903937035.1 uncultured bacterium | reverse complement strand
TAGTGCCATCTCACTCCTTGATCGCACAACGAAGCAACTAGTAGCCAGAACCATCTCTGATGAACAAGGTCGCTACATTCTGCTGGCTAACCCCGGAGACTACATCCTAAAGACCATGACTAATGCCAGTCAGTTTTCTCAGAAGGAAGAGAATCTGACAATCAGAGAAAGGGGGATGGTGAAGAGGAGGATTGTGGTTTAGGATTATTAGTAAAAGAAAAAAGACTAGCTTCATCAAAGAAGATAGTCTTTTTATTTCCTCGATTGATTTCTACCGCCAGAAAAAAACTAAAACAATAATTGCCGCAAAAACAAGACGATACCAGAAAAATATTTTATAACTAGTGTGCTCGATAAATTTAAGTAGTCCCGTGATAGCGAGGAGTCCGGAAATTGTGGCCGCGAGAATGGCGATGAACTCAGTCAGGTTAAAATCATGTAGCAGGTTTGGAAATTTCAAAATAGTAGCGCCAAAAATAATCGGAGCAGACATTAAAAATGAGAAGCGTGCGGCGCTGATGCGATCAAAGCCTAATGCCAGGGCAGTAGAAATAGTTGCGCCAGAGCGAGAGATTCCGGGAACAATTGCAATGGCTTGTGAGAGGCCGATGAAAAGAGCGTTTTTAGGAGTAATTTTGTCGAAATTTTTATTTTTTTCTCCAATCTTGTCAAACCAATAAAGGACTAGTCCAGCGAAAAGAAGTGACCCGGCGATGAGAAGCGGGGAGCGAAAGATTGTTTCCGCTTGTTTTTCCAATAAATATCCGACGATAGCGCCAGGCACTGTGGCGATAACCAAAAACCAAAGTGTGTTTTTCGGGTAGGATGTTTTTGGAGAGATTTTTATTTTTTCGGAAAATCCAAAAGCAAGAGAGATAATATGGAGCCAGTCCTTCCAAAAAAACAAAATAACAGCAATGAGTGTGCCAAGGTGTAGTGCTACGTCAAAAGCTAGCCCCGGATCAGGAAAATTAAAAAGCCAAGGGAAAATCACAAGGTGAGCAGAAGAGGAGATAGGTAGAAATTCTCCGAGTCCCTGGATAACGCCGAAAATTATTGCGTGGATGATTGTCATGAATATTTTTTTAACTTATTATTTTTTTTGTGACGAAAAACTTTACAAAAAGTTTTTCCCATCTGTGTCATCTCCGCGACGGCGTTCCGCCTTAGTTTTAGCGGTGGAGCGAGGCGGGGATAACAAAAAAACTTGTCATCCTGAGCGGAGTCCGTACTCGGACGCAGTCGAAGGATCTGCTTTCCGCTATCTCTAGCTATAGCTCATCATACAAATCTCGCCATTCGGGATTTTCTTTTTCAAACAAAGCTATTTTCTTTTTTCTCGACCAACCTTTTAGTTGTTTCTCTCTGGCAATAGCGCTATGAACATTTTCGGATTGTTCAAAATATATTATTTTGTCTATATTGTACTTCTCCGCAAAACCTTTAATTGTCTTATTTCTATGTTCCCAGATCCTGTTTTTTAAATTGCCCGTAAATCCGACATATAATGCGCCTGAATTATTAGTTAGTAGGTATACGAAGTATTGTTTCATATTGCAAAAACTGGGATTGTTGTTAGCAGATCCTTCGACTGCATAAATTTTCTAGCGAAAATTTATTACGCTCAGGATGACAACTTTTTTTGATTTTTTCTGTGCAGGAGCTATACTAAGTTCATCAAATTTTAAACTCAATCACATCGCCATCTTGCACGACATATTCCTTGCCTTCTAATCGGAGTGTGCCGAGTTCTTTTGCTTTCGACCAAGATCCGGCGTCTAAGAGCTTTTGCCAATTAATGACCTCGGCGCGGATAAACTTTTCTTTGAAATCGGTGTGGATAGCTGTGCCGGCCAGTGGCGCAGTCCAGCCTTTTGAAATCGTCCAAGCGCGCGATTCATCTTCGCCGGTGGTAAGGAAGGTGATGAGGTCGAGCAGTTTGTATGAAGCAACGACGAGATCGTCAATTCTTTTTTTTAATTCCAACGCCTCAATATCGGCGGGGTCCATTTCCGATAGTTCTTCCTCAATCTTAACATCCAACTTTACATGTGGATTCTTTTCTAGTTCTGGAGAAAGGGCATCATCCGGATTTACGACGTTATAGACAAAGAGAAACGGCTTCATGGTGAGCAGAGACATTTCGCGCACAATTTCTTTAGTGAGCTCATCAGTCAAATCTAATTTTAAAGTATTAGCGAGATTTCCTTCTTCCAAAGTTTTTTTTATTTTTTCAACCACTTCTAGTTTTATAGCCGAATCTTTATTGTTTCCACGGGCCTCTTTGTTTAGTCTAAAGGCAACTTTTGCGGCAGTAGCCATGTCGGCCAAAATCAACTCCGTGTGAATCGTTTCGATGTCACTTATTGGATTAACTTTTTCATGCACATGGATGATATTGGCATTCTCAAAAACCCGTACAACATGCACAATTGCATCCACTTCACGAATGTTGGCGAGGAACTTGTTGCCCAAACCTTCACCCTCCGCTGCGCCTTTTACGAGCCCTGCGATGTCTACAAATTCTACAATAGCCGGTACTATCTTTTTAGAATGGGACATCGCTGCTAGTTTTTCCAAGCGCTCATCTGGTACTTTTACGATTCCGATATTGGGCTCAACCGTGCAAAAGGGGTAGTTATTGATATCTACGGCGCTTTTAGTAAGAGCCTTGAAAAGAGTTGATTTTCCGACATTAGGGAGGCCAACGATTCCGATTTTTAATGACATAAGTTGTTTTTATGAATAATGTTTTCAGTCTAGCGAATTTCGGGGATTTTAACAAGGCGGAAAGGGGAGAATACAAGTAGGTTATTATTTCGGCATGTTGAGTAGGAAATAAAAATAGTGGCAAACAGCACTGAGTCCAGCGAGCTTCAGTTGAGGCAAGAATGTGCGCGAGGGGTTTGGCGCATTGACAGGAGGCTAAAAGTATGCTATACTCATAAATCATAGCTTCTTGCTTTTGTGACGATAGTGATGGGAAGGAGGAGTAAGTTTTAGGTTAATAGAAACGATTTTGTAATTGAACTCATCGAACTTATTCTCAAATTATCTTTTTCATCACTTTCTTCGCAAGAAGACGTGATTCTTTGAATTTTAACCAAATATTTTGTAAGCCTATTATTTGCTTACATTTTTTGCTTGTAGAAAACATAGTTCAGGGCTATTATTGAACTAGCAATAACTTAGCTAGAAACAAAAAAGTGTTTGAAGAATTTGGTAAAAAAAGTCCTCAAAATTTTCCAGAAAGGCGAAAGCCTGCGCGAAGAGAAAAGCTTGAACAAGCGTCAGAAAATTTCAATCCAGATAGAAGAAATTTTTTGATTGGTGCTAGCTTTTTTGCAGCGTCAGGTATCTTAGCCGGAGTGGATAAGAAAATAGATGTCGCAAAATCGCTAGGAAAACTTTTCGCGTATTGGAAAAGGAATAAAGAGATTGGAGTTGCAAAAGCAGGGGAAATGGAATTGAAAATAGAGACACCGGATCTTGTAACGAAGCAACTGGATGTTCAGGAGCAAAAAGAGGCAGAGCAAGAAAAAGAAGAAGATTGTCGTTCCATCAGAGAGCTTATTAGTTTTAAGCCAGCGGAAAACGTGAAATTGGGTGAGGTGGAGATGACTAAGCTTAAAAATTATTGGAAGAAAGCTTATGGCGAAGGCAAGCTGAAATCAAGCCTAGAAAGTGCCTTGGTCCGAATGAAAGATTGGGAGGCATTGGCCAAGAAAGAATTCTATGCGGTGGGCCTTGAGTTTGTCGCAGGGCAAAAAATGTCACAAGAAGAAAAAAAGGTCTTTTGGGAAAATTTTGAAAAATGTTTTTATCTATCCATTCCTGAATCGCACTGGAAGCTAGACGACGAGTCTGAGAAAAGCGCGGTTGGTCCCTATCAGATTATTCCTGAAACCGCGGGAAAATATGGATTGAAGAGAAGATATAACTACGACGAACGGCGCGATCCGCCGAGGAGTGCGAAAGCAGCTGCGCAGTGTCTTTTGGGTCTATATTCCAAGATGGAAAATGACTGGGGTTTAGTTATCTCTGGCTATAATGGAGGGATGGTTTGGAAATTTAGGAAAGAAGCGGTGGAAAATAATCGCGAGATAAGTTATCCGAACTATCTGAAATATTTAGAAAGAGAGATTGAAAAAGCCAAGGTGGATTTCTCTCATAACAAGCAGATTTTTCATAAGGCCTCTCGCGGTGACAGTTGGGACTCTATCGCGATAAAATACAAGACAAACAGAGAACAGTTGTTGAGATTGAATAATGCAAAACACGAAGAAGAAATCAGCTCTGGCGATCGCGTCATTATTCTGGGGACGCTAGAAAATAGAAGGGAAGCCTTCTATGTATTTATTGGTGGATTTTCTCAAAATATCAACTATCCGGCTAAGTTGCATGCTATCTGGGAAGTGCTTGAAAAGAAGAAGAAAGAAACTGGTCGCGATCCATTGAATCAAAAAAGTTCTTTTCCGCGTTGGCGAGAAATTCCAGTCAAGCAAGTCGATCTATTTTTTCGGCATAAGGTGGGCAAGAAAGAAGATCTCTCGATGCTGGCTAAGAAGTTTGGCATTTCTTCGACGGAAATTGTGGCGAAAAATGGGATAGAGGCGATAGTGTCGAAACAGGAAATTTTGATTAGAGATAAGAAGAAAAAGCCCCTAACACTTGTGGATGTTGCTAGAAAATATCGCTGTAGTTTTGAAAAAATGGTAAAACTCAATCCCGTGGTTAAAAATCCCCATGATGCTCTGCCAGACGGTGAAGTTTCAATCAGGGTGCCAGCTTAGGCGAGGTATCCGGCTATTGTTTTGGATAGACTTGGAAACCAGGTCTTTCTTAGTCAGTTCAACAAGTAAGTGCAACACTCTGATATAATCAGAGTATGAAATATCAACATTTTACAATTGAAGAACGTGAGAAAATCCAAGAAATGCTTTGGGAGAAGCAAACAGTAAGAGAGATTGCAAGAACACTAAG
>CAIZXS010000012.1 GCA_903937035.1 uncultured bacterium | reverse complement strand
TGAATGATTTGGGTCAGTTTCTCTTCTTGCAGCATAAGATAGCGGTTATCGTATTTATTCATGGAGTTAAGCTAAAAAGTTAACTTTTTAGCTTACTTTTTTATTTAAAAAGTGTAAACTCCTTTGCTGCAATGCTAACAACAGAAAAAACAAACGCGCCTTGGAGATTGGGAAATTTTCCCCTCTCTCCTTGGCGCAAAATAATCAACACGGAACTTACCTCAAAAATCCTGCTTGAGGAATTCCGGCAAATCAGAAAGGATCTCGACATGCCAGGGCAATCCATTTTTTGCCAACTCCGTAAGAAAAGGCTTCGCTTGACGCGATTCGGGGACAAATACTCCCGCTTCGAGCCATGGGCTGTCAGATTGGAGCATCATCAGAGCGCCCACAACCGCCGGTACAGCAGTTGTATAGCCGATGGCGTTTCCGCCAGTTTCCAAAAAGGCCTCTTTGTGATCACAGACTTGATAGATATAGATCACTTTTTCCCGTCCGTCCTTAAATCCCTTCAGGATGCACCCGATACAAGTTTTTCCTTCATAGCTTTCATTAAAATCATCTCCGGTCGGGAGTAATTTTTTGAGAAACTTCACTGGAATCACGGAATGTCCTTCGTAGTCGATCGGGTCGATCCGTGTCAAACCGACTGTGTGAAGCACTCGCAGAAAAGTCAGATATTTTTCGGAAAACGTCATCCAGAAGCGCATCCGCCCAATACCAGGAAAACTTCTTTTCAGTGATTCCAGCTCCTCGTGATACATAAGATAAGCCGGCTCTACTCCTGCTTGAGGAAATTTAAATGGAAAGTGAATTGCATCATCGTCGATGATCCGACCATGCTCTTTCCATTGGCCATTAAGCACTGATTTGATGGGCAAGACCAATTCGCGGATATTAATCTCTGGATCGAAGTTCGGCGCCCAGACGGCGTTCTTTGTTCCGGCGTTGCAATCCAGAATATCGATCGAATCAATTGTATCCAAAAGATTTTTCTGAATCGCGTAGGCCACAAAAATATTCGTCACTCCCGGATCGAATCCGCACTGGAGCATGGCCATCAGGCCCTGCTGTCGGAATTCACCGTGCATGGCAAGCTGTTCTTCATTGGAAAAACCATATTGATCAGGATGCTCATAGCACGCCGTATCAAGATAATGCACTCGATAATTGAGACATGCTCGCATGATTTCCAGATTCCAGTAAGGCGGACCAATATTCATCACCAAATCCGGCTGCACCTTACGAATCAGACAGATTGCCTTCCCGATGTTGCTGAAATCATCTTTATGAAGCCTGATTTCAACTTCTCCTTGGGTTTTTAGCAAAATAGAATCGCGAACCTTTTCGGCTTGCGTTCCCGTTCTGGTAACGACATGAATCTCGCGAAATACATCCGGCCGTTTAGCCATCTTATGAAGAGCGACGCTCCCCACATTTCCACAACCGACCACCAATACAATTCCCTCTTCAATCTTTTTTAGTGTTTTCTTTCCCATTTTCCCTCCTCTTAAAATTATCATTAAATGGAATATTTAATATCTTAGGTACAAAAAAGTAGCTTCAAGCTACTTTGGGTTAATGTATTATAAGCAAGCACAAATGTCAACGCCCTGGCTTTATTTTTCTATCATCCCATACGCCTCTCTAATCTCATCTTTCAACCCAGGAATAAATTCATAATCACCAATTTCCGCTTTGGAAATAAATTTCCACTCACTATGCTCGTCAGTAATTTCTGGCTCTTTGCCACGTGCAAAGCCAACGATTTCACAAAAAATTTTAACTCCCGGAATCTTTGATTGCTCGGGATTATTGGTAATAATCTCATAGGTACCTAAATTTTTGAGCATCCGCAACGGCTTGATTTCGACGCCCAATTCTTCTCTCTGTCCACGAATCAAGGCCTCCTCAAAGTTTTCTCCATTTCTAACTTGTCCACCACCACACTCCCAAAGATTAGGATAGAGCCTCCTTTTGGAGTTTCTTTTCACAATCAGCACCTTATCGCCCCAAAAACAAATTCCCGCCACATGCACTTCAATTTTATAGACCCTATCTTCTCGCATAATTTTATATTAGTTTTTAAGTTTACGCTTTAAACTTTTTAGATCACTTTCCGCACCAAACTTCCGCTTTCCAGTTTTTTATCAAATTCAAAATAGTACTCCCTATTGTGCCCGCCATCAGCCACTGCCACTTCATTTTTATTATAATCTAAAATCCTTTTTATTTTAAGCTTGATGTTTTCTTTCGGTGTTATTGCTTCCAATTTGTCTCCAATAGCAACGTGATTGTGCACGCGTAAAATATTAAGATTTCCTTCCACTCCCCTCACCTCGCCCACAAATTGAAATTTAGCCGGATTATTTTTATTTTCAAAATTATGCTCCGGCTCTCGCCCCAAAAGAAAGCCGGTTGAATATCCACGGTGTACTAAGTTATCCAGTTCGATTTTTTGCTTTTTAATGATCGCTTTGGTTTCTTTTACTGGCAGATTATTTTCCAAGGCATCAAGCACGGCACGATAGGCTCGTGTCACAATTGCTAGATAATAGGCACTTTTGGCTCGTCCTTCAATCTTGAATGACTCCACGCCCGCCTCACGTAAATCAGAAAGGTGCGGAAGCAAATTCATGTCATAACTATTAAAAAAATATGTCCCGTGTGCATCTTCCTCCACATCCATCCCATAGCGTTTTTGATCATCAATCACACTCATACTAAGGAAATTATCGCCCCCTGCATTTTTTGTTTCATGTTTCATGTTACATGTTTCATGGTATTCCCACCGACACGGCTGCGAACAATCACCCAGATTGGCACTGCGGTCCGTCATCCATTTGGACAAAATACAGCGCCCGGAATAACTCATGCACATCGCGCCATGAACAAAATATTCCAGCTCAATATTTTTCGTTTGCTTCTTGATTTCCTTAATCTCCGAGAGTGAAACTTCTCGCGCGAGAATAATTCTTTTCACACTCTGCTTTTTCCAAAACTCTACCGCCGCAAAGTTGGTCACATTGGCTTGGGTAGAGAGATGAATTTCACACTTTGGCCAATATTTTTGGATAAGGAGAATTATCCCTGGGTCACTAGCGATAATCGCATCAACTTTCAACTTTTTCAAGAATTGAATGTGCTTTTTGATTTTTTCCAAATGCTGATTGTGAGCATAGATATTCAGCGTCACATAAATCTTTTTTTTGCGCGCATGCACGTATTCCACAGCTTTAGTTAAATCATTATCCGAAAACCGATTGATCCGCACCCGCAAAGAAAAATCCGGCACACCGCAATAAACGGCGTCCGCGCCAAAGGCTAGGGCGTATTTTAGTTTATTTAGGTCGCCAGCCGGCGCTAAAAGTTCAATTTTTTTCATATATATAATCTAAGCCAGATAAGCAAAAAAGGCAAACCGCGCTCTTTACAAAGCTTTTGTTTTGTGCTATTAATATCTATTACTAAATTATCGCTAGAAATAAAGCATATTAACAATACACTAGGGAGACTAGAGTTATGACAACAAATGCACGACTAAACAAGGCTGCGGATTTTATTTCTCGCTTTTCACCATCATACAGAAGAGAAACGGATCCAAAAGTGCTTAAAGCTAGAAAAATAATCATAAGTTGGGCAACGCCTGACTTTAAAATTCACCGCTCAAGATTCCCTGAAATAATGCTGGAATTAGAGGCCGCAGAATGTGCATCATCTGTGGGAATTATAAAGTTCACATTGAGTCTTTATAAATTAACCTGGGGTGTATTGCGAGGAGACGAAAAGGCCAAGGCGCGTATGCAACATCTCGTGTCTATCAAGCAAAGCTGGTATACGAAGCCCTTGAAGCAACTTCTGGATGACGGCATAACCTGGGAGATAATCCAGGAGACTTATGTCAAGGAAAAGATTGAGAAAACGATCGCCGATTCTCTTTCAGAAAAACAGCCACTCCCGTCAGATCAGCCAACCATGGAGTTGCCAGCTCCATTCCAAAAGATAGATCCATCATTGATTGGGTCAATCCACACTTGCCTTGTGCGTTTTACTGCTGAAGCCAAACGGTTGCAAGCAGAAAAATGCGACGACTGCCCAGTGAGAAAAAATCTTGCCAACTGTATGGATGATAGAACAACCTGTCAAAGCGAGTTGAAGCTAAAAGATGCCCTCGTTGATGATCTCCGAAAAAGACTCAAAGAAAAAGAACTAGAGCTGTGTACCATCAAAGAAAGTCTGCGCATTCTTGCAAATGGGAAGCAGGAATAATTACTGCCAAAAAGCACAAAAAAATGAGCACCAACTTAACAGCTACTGCTCATACAATTCTAAAGTATAAGAAAAGGACCATCCGGGAAATCTCCCGGATGGTCCTTTTTTCTAACGCAGCCCTACAGTTTTTTGCAAGGCATACACAGCCTCCGTGAGGCCGATTTTTCCATTGACACCATTTTCGACCTTAACAGTCACGCTTTTTCCGCTCGTGACTTGTAATGCCAAAATTGCATCAGCCAGATCGACCTTGCCATCATCATTGATGTCGCCAACGATTTTTTCACCGGCCAACTGCACAACTTGTAAAAGGTTGTCACTGGCCACAATGAGCTTATCCTCAATCACTTCAAAATCTGTTGCCATGATTGAGATTGTCTCGATAAGCTTTGGCTTCATCGCGTCTGAAACATCCACAACGAGAATGCTGGATGTTTTTGTAGCGATAAAAATTCGATTACCACTTTTTTTCAAAAATAATGGTCCGTCATCAATATCCAGCCCACCAACCTGATTAGCGAACCGAAACCAATACTCATCATAGCTTGGTTCGGTCAAACTAATGATCGCCAATACACCCCTCCAACATTGATCATCCCCAGCCAGCGCATAGACATATTGATTTTCCGACACCATATCGATGGCTCTTTTGAAATAATCATAGCCATCCGCAGTGTAGAAAGTGTCTCGCGGCTGACCCAACTTCCAGAGAGCTCTTGGATCGGTTGTGTCCCAAGCCCCGATCCCAGCATTTCCCATCGCCAGGAAGAGATACTTCTTTTCTGGCTGAAAAAATACTTTCTCAGGAATTCCTTCGGGAGTAACGGCGCTCTGATAATTCAGCTCTCCATTGGAAAGTGGGACATATGACCGCACATAGGGCACAGTCTTTCCACCACTCAACATTCCACCACCAATATAAATATCAACGCCATCAGTGGTAATAATTTTTGAGTCCTTTATTTGACATTCCATACCAATGGGCACGGCGATTGTCATGGTACTCAAATCCGCCACAATTCCACAAGATTCAGAGTAGGTTGAGAGCACATAGCCCCTCCCGTTCAAAATGGACATTTCAGAAAAAGCATCCCGATTACGGAATCCATTTCCACGCAAAGAGGAAATTTTTTGCAGCTGATTCCCACTGAGCTGGAGCTTAAAAACATCTCCATCCCAGGCGTTACTGCTGTAATCGGTCGTGGCATAAATAATGCCATTGCCGTCCACGGCAATATCTTGGATTTTATTGACCAGATTAATACTGCTGACAATCTCACTCTTTGCAAAAACACCAGAAGAGTAAAACACAACTATAGTCGCCACGAGAAAACATACCAGAATCAATCTTTTCATTGAACTTTTCTCCCAAAGTTGTTAAAAAATAAAGCTACGAAAAGTAGCAAAAAATGGCCATTTAGCGAGACAATTCGAACAAATAAATTGTCCACGTACGATTTTTAATAATAGCACAATTAAAGCAAAAAGTCAAGAGAACCGGGCAATGTCCAACTTGACTACACGTAGAAAACCTGATTGTATAAATATAGAGTGTGATTGTGAGCTAGGGTCTCTGACCGCTTATTTGCTAGCCGATGAGCTACGCATTTTGGAGCAGATCGAGGGCAAAGTCCCTCGACGAGTCTTTGTAAGACCCGTGAAAAACCAGGGCCTGTTCTGATGTGATCAGCTGAGAAAGTTCAGCTGGTTAAGGAAACCTTCAGCGCGATCAAACTCCGTCGGGGGAGTGTCTTTCAGGAAAGCTCCCCCACTAAATTTAAAAATGTCATTTATTTATAATCTCCGCCCGCAAGTCTTCCATCAAATCCATATAGAATTTCAAATTATGAATTGCTGAGAGTCGCATGGCGATTGGGTCTTTCATGGCAAAGAGATGACGAAGATAGCTTCGCGAATAATTCTTGCAAAGCTGGCAATCACAAGCGGCGTCCACTGGTCCAAAGTCTTCTCTGAATTTTTCGTTATTAATATTAATCGTTTCATAGAAATCATCATCCATCGTAGAGACGCGCTTTATCGCGTCTTTGTTTGTTTTTTTAGACGCAATAAATTGCGTCTCTGCAATCTTTCTTATAAACAACCGTCCGTGTCTCCCCTCTCTTGTTGGAATCACACAATCAAACATATCCCAACCACAATTGGTAAACTTAACAATATCAGCTGGTGTTCCAACGCCCAAGGCAAAACGTAAAGAATTTTCCGGAATAAGCTTGGCGGTCTCGCGCACAACGTCTTCCATAAAATTTCCATCTGTGTCAACGTGCCGCGCGCCAAAGCCATATCCATCAAATCCAATCTCAACAAGCTTTTCGGCGCAATATTTTCGCAGGTCAGCATGTCCTCCACCTTGAATAACACCAAAAATTAATGGACGATCTGCCTTTGATATTTTTCTCTTTTTTAATTGCTTTTTATACTCAATCTTGCAACGAGCTGCCCAACGAACAGTCCGCTCGACAGCGTCTTTGATTTTTTCTTTTGTGTAACTATTCGGTGGCACGTCGTCCAGTACCACCATCATGTCAACGCCCAGGTCAAATTGAATTTGAATGGATTTTTCTGGTGAAATTATATGCGTTGATCCGTCCAAGGGAGATTTGAAAATAACAGCCTCATCAGTAATTTTTCCCATCTTGGGATTTTTATGAATCAAAGAAAAGACTTGATAACCGCCTGAGTCAGAAAGAAGCGGCGCATGCCAATTCATGAATTGATGGATGCCTCCGGCATTTTTAATAAGTTCCGTTCCGGGTTGCAAGTATAAATGATAGGTATTCACCACCATCGGTTCCACGCCCGCTTCAAGCAAATCATCCCTATCTAGCGATTTCACAAAACCACGCGTCGCGTCAGGCATAAAAAACGGGGTATTAATTACTCCGTTTCTTGTCTTAATTTGACCGCTTCTCGCGGTATTTTTTCTGGCTATTAGACTGAACATTAATTGGATACCCTATAACTTCCCACTAAACCATCATCCTCATAGAGTCGCGTGCTTTTACCTGGAACCTTAGCAGATATATTCTCTCCTGTAAATAGATCCTTAGCGGAAAAAACAGATTCATTGAGTAGTGGCGCTTCTTGCCCAACCTGGTCGACAGAAGGTTTGATTTTCACCTGAAAGGCTACTTCTTTCCCTGGAGACACTATTCCGGCACCGGCCTCTAAATTGCCAATATTCCATACAATAGAATTAGTTCTTTCGTTATAAAATATTGGAGATCCTTCAGGGAAAAATTTTCCCGTCACACTGACTGATGTAGGTAGAACCGCTTCCACCTTTGCGCCTTCAATATCATTGGAAACGTTCGATGCGATGAAATGCATGGTATAGGTTGATTCTTGTGAGACTTTAGGCGGGACTGGTCCAGTATTGGGAATTTTGGCATCATTGTAGTAACCCTTCACATCCAAGACTAACTTGGAATTAAGCTTAGTATCCATCTTATTCCCAGAGATAACCTTATTCATGCTAATAGGTGTTGAAATGTCAGGACTATCAATTTTTGCCAAACTGGAAATAACAAAATTTTTATCATTACCG
This sequence comes from uncultured bacterium, assembly GCA_903937035.1. Classification (GTDB taxonomy): domain Bacteria; phylum Patescibacteriota; class Minisyncoccia; order Moranbacterales; family UBA2206; genus UBA9630. Next base: position 75,988 of record CAIZXS010000012.1, on the reverse strand, counting down.
CTTGCCACAGGAATAACCCCTTTGATATTTATTATGAATGATATTGTACCACCCTGGCCCGAAGCAAGATTTTTTAATTCTTTATGATCCGAGGCCTTCCAAGTGATTGTTTTACTGTTAGCATCATATGCCCCTCCATCCGTGTCCAATGTTGAATAATCTAAAACCGTACTATCGATATGTTCGGTCACGATTACATCACGAAGTCCCAACGGTCCTTCGTTTTTATAATCTATCTTGAATCGCAAATTATCACCAGCATTTGCAGTTAGATTATCCAAGCCATTGACTGTCTGCTTGATTACTAGCGGTGAGGATATTATTTTTGTCCTAGCACTCTCTTCGTTATAGCTGACAAATACACTATTATTATTCGCACCGATTGTTACTTTGGCCAACTTAACCTCATCCCGATTGCCAGACATTCTTCCGGCCACTACAATTTTTCCACTTTGCCCACCAGGCAGGCTACCGATATACCAAATATTATTTCCTTCAAACACTTTAGGATCAGAGCTGGTAAACGTGAACTGTTCAGGATAATCAATTTTAACCCGGATATTTTCAAAATTCTCTACGCCTTCATTCTTATAATTAATCAAATAATTTACTTCGTCATTAGCCGAAATATTTTGTGGCGCCGTTACCTCAAGGGCTATTGGAGCTGAAATAACACCAATTGACAATTGATCCCCCACCACAAAAGTCGTACTGACTGTTGACGGCATATAGGAAATTTCCGCTTTAATCTTAATCAAGTTCCCCTTGGGACTGTAGGTTCGTCCATTAAAAACTATCTTTCCTTCGCTCTGCCCCTTGATGTCGGCAAATTTCAGCACACTAACCATTGTGCCCTCGCTCTTGAAATCAGCATTCCCTTCAGGCTTAAAATCCTCGGGATAAGTCATCTTCAGCGTGACATTTTTCAGATCAGCGCGGTTGTCATTTTTATATTTTATTTCATAGGTAACTAGATTGCCACTCTTAACTTCTGCCGGTCCTTCCAAGGAGACAGAAAGCCGATCAGCGTTGAAAAAAGATTGCTTTATCTTATAGAATCCCACCACAACTGCAATCACTAAGAGCAATCCGCCCACGATAAGCGCTCCCTTTTTTACAATCTTTTTATCTTCCTTTTCAATCACATCCTCTTTTTCCAACCATTCATCTTTGGGCAGTCCGCTTTTTTCAGGGGAAGAAAAGACTATCGAGCTTGCATCAAATTCACTTTTTTCATGTTGCAGCAATTCCTTGCTTGGCTCCTTCTTATATAGTTCGTTTTGTATTTCATTAAGAGACATAATTCATTTTTTTTACTAATTGGCACATTGCCAGCTAGCAAGAATAAATAATATTTTAATTCTATCCTAATTTTACAGCATTAACCCAAGTTTATCAAATGCTTTTCGCAAACAAAAAACATCCAAAAGAATCGGATGCTTCTTGTCTATTTCTCATTTCATCGAAATAAGCAGCTAGTCAGAAACTGAGATTTTTCCACAAGGTACGTTGCTATTTTTCTTGCCAACCAGAGCTACAAGAACCACAGTATGTTTGAGGACATGTCTGACAAGAATTGGAGCACGTTGGAGTCTGATATCCACAAATTCCAGGACTGCATGGAAGTGAACAGCTGCCAGTACAATTACCAGGTGTGCATGGGTCCTTACAGGCTCCGCTCAACGAATCCCAAACCTTTGGAGCTATACAGTTGTAGCATTTTTCACCAGTAGTGCAACATTTCGTTCCTGCTGTGGTAACTTCGGTTGAGAAGCCAGGTTGAGTCGCTTTACAACTAGCATCGCCTGAACATGATTGAACACAAGATGGATCTTTGCAAGTTCCACTCAACGAATCCCAGATCCGTGGAGCTATGCAGTTGTAGCATTTTTCACCAGTAGTGCAACATTTCGTTCCTGCTGTGGTAACTTCGGTTGAGAAGCCAGGTTGAGTCGCTTTACAACTAGCATCGCCTGAACATGATTGAACGCAAGGATCGACGACAGTATAATAGGTATCATGCTCAGTTGGCGTCGAATGATAACCAACCTCGCCTGCATAGTGCATTTTATATGTGCCTGGAACAGATGGCGCTTGAAAAATAACAGGATCGCCACCGTTAATATAGACTGTCCCAGAATAACCATACATACTTCTTGGAATCAATGTTTTTTCACTACCATTCGTTTCTCCAGTTAGCTCAATATTTACATTAGAGCTATTAGCACAAATAAAAGACATTGCCGTTCCACTGACTTTAATCTCCTCATTTGGCGCATACACAGCTTTATTCAAACTCACATCAAAATTAATCGGTATATCTGTTGGCTCACCAGAACCCTTGACTGTTCCAGCAACATAAGCTGTCCATGTATCCGCTCGCACTCCACTAGCAGACAAAAACAATCCCCCTGCCAATAGAATTAAAAAAATAGTCAGTTTTGTTATATCCCCACCATTACCATTATTCTTTTTAAAATAAATCAGGCCGAAAGAAATAATCAAGAGTACCACGACTAGAATAATCACGTAGGTCAATAAGCTTTTTTCCGTTTTTGCAGTTCCCAGTTTTTCTACAACTGCTTTCTGAGCTTGAGCTTCCAATGAATACTCCTTTTTGTCTAAAATATTGCCTTTAGCATCCTTGATACTGATTGCAATTTTTGGTTCGTTACATTCAGTAATTATTGGATAGCTGAAATTCAGAGCATTTTTTGTTGCGTCCAGAGCCTCATTCGTTGGGCTAATACAATTTGCGCCTTTGCTATTTTTAATTTCAATCTGCATCGTCATAGCCATCTTCTCGCTGTAAAGACCAGCGCGAGAATCAGGAAAAATGTCTGCGGAAGGAGTCCAAAAGAAAGATGCCTTAGCTGTCTCCCCTTTTTGATAGGCAGCTTTGTCCATAATAAAGCTCTGAATAGTCGCGCTAGCTCCTTGTAAGACATAGTGAAAAGCCACAGGAGTGGAAAGAACTTTTTTTCGATTATCTACCAACTCCAAAACCGCGTCATAAGCTTGCGGGAGACTAGCCTTTGGTAATGTAATGGAAATTGTTTTTTGCTTTTTTGCTTCAAAGGACAGGACTGTCTGAGGCTCCTTATTATCTTCAACTAATTTTCCAAAAGTAGAACGCCAGTAAGTTTTAATCTGGGGGGTAAGAGTGAGACTTGTATCGGAATAATTCATTGCATCACAAGTAGCAATTAACTTTTCTTCGCTACTAATATCTACCCCCTGCCTTGGGTTATATTTTTTATCCCCTGATTCTCCGACCACCTTAAGATAACAGGTAGCAGTGTCTATCCCCACATATTGATTATCCCCTGCAAGTGTTATTTCTCCCAAATTAGCACTAGAAAAATTCATACCACTTGCATTTTTTGCTACAAGCCAAAGTCGAAACTTTCCATTTAGATATTGCGGGGCGAGATATTCGATTTCTTTCTTGAGTGTTTCATTTTTGCCAAGATTAATCGTTTCGGGATATATTTTTTCATCCACTACCGACAAAGTATTTACATCCTTCTTCATAAGCTGAACGGCATAATGCACATCCGGCTGTACCAGTTCCCGATTAGAAAGATCAAAGGATATCTTCAATCTATTTTTCTCCTGTGACACCATCTTCGCATCATATATATTGACGGTGGCAACCGTAATCGAATTGACTGGTGCCGGTAGCGAAGTACTAGCAGCCTTGGATTGAGAAATGCAAAAAGCCAATCCAAAAACTGTTAGAATACTAGCGAGTATCAACTTAATTGTTTTTTTATTGTTCCTTGTTTTTTTATTGTTCATTTTTTGTTTATTAGTAGATTATATATACTCCAATATTTTAACATAAACCTGCTTTGTTGACAATTAACATTGAAAAAAATAAACTGGATAAAAAGTCAAAAAACTAAAATCAAAAATATCCAAAAGCCATCATCCTTCTTAAAAAAAGTAAATACTTTCTTTCTTGATGCGCTTTTCCCCATCTCGTGTTTGATTTGTCGGAAAAAAAATACTTGGCTTTGTTCGAGATGTGTGAAAAATTTTCCACTTCTCTCCTTCCAACTTTGCCCCTATTGTGAAAAAGAGATCACGCAAGCTGGCGTTGTATGTGAAAAATGTCGCAAACATCAATTTGAAAAAAATTCCTTATTATCTTTAAGCGCCCTAGTTTGCGCCACCGATTACCAAAAAATTGCCAAATTTGTTCATTTATTTAAATACAATTTCGTTTCCGACCTCGGACAGCCACTGGGAAAAATCATCACCAGAGCTTTGCAGAAAAACGATCTCCCCCTGCCGGATCTCATAATCCCCACTCCAATTCATAGACACAAGCTGAAATGGCGCGGTTTCAATCAAGCAGAAATTCTTGCTAATTTCATAGGCCAAAGTTTGACGCCAGGCCTCCCGCTATCGGTTCGTACCGATTTAGTTTTTCGCCGAAAAAAAACTAAAACGCAAATGAAAATCAAATCCTATCAAGAAAGACTAAGTAATCTTCACGGCGCATTCAGCGTTCCATCGCAAGCGAAAGAAGCTCTTAGGGGCAAAAGAATCCTACTCATAGATGATATCGCTACGACCGGAGCAACACTTTTTGAATGCGCGAAAATCCTCAAAGATTCAGGAGCAAAAGAAGTCTTTGGTGCAATTATTGCCAGGCAAAAGATTTAGACTGGTCGGGGTGCGGAGAATTGAACTCCGACTACAAGACCCCCAGCCTTGCGTACTACCACTATACTACACCCCGAATAGATTTAAGACTGCGGATTTATCCGTCGAAGCTTTAGCGAAGGCGGAGAGAGTGAGATTCGAACTCACGGTACCTTTAACAGTACGACAGTTTTCAAGACTGTTGCCTTAAACCACTCGGCCATCTCTCCAGTATACTAAGATTGAGAACAAAATGAAGATTTGGTCACGCATAATTTTTTGCTAAAAATTTGCTCGACCCTTGAAAAGTAATATTATTACTTTTCAACGCGCCGCCGCGCTCCGTCTTTCAAATCCCTCACGCAAGCCAAGCAGTTGGCTTGCTCCTCTCCTTATTCACTTCGTTCATGGCGGAGAGGGAGGGATTTGAACCCTCGAAGGGTTTTACCCCTTGCCACGTTAGCAGTGTGGTGCTTTCAGCCACTCAGCCACCTCTCCAATATCCTAAACCTAACTTTTAAATACTACCAGCTGGACCAGTATTTGTAAACCCTATCAAAGAACACTCTATTTTTTCTTTTTACTAATATGTAGAGAGAAATTCAAATTCTATTATAATTCTCTCCTCCCTACAATCTTACAAACTTTTGTCCTTTCAAGTTCAATATGCTAATATGGAGTAAGTTAGAGTTAGAAATTTACCCAAAAAAATAATGTATATCGAAAATCACAAACAACATCCCAAGAATAACGCCGAGGAAGAATTACTTCTAGAAAAAAACTGGGAAGAACCGGAAATGCTTCCTCCCCCCCATAACACAGAACTCTTGGAGCAACACTCCCAGGACTCACATTTATCTTGGAGTGCACCAGAATTTGATATGGTTGAACAAAATAAAAAACGCCTTTCTTACGCTGCACTCGTCCTTCTCGCAATTATTATCTATGCCACATTTACCAATAACCCCATAATGGCTATCGTTTTTGTTCTCATCGGGATTGTTGCTTACATGCACCTCAATAAAGAGCCGCGCATTCTCAATTTTCAAATCGTACCCGAGGGGATACTAGCCGGCAAGGAAATATACGAATTTGAAAATATTCGTTCTTTTTGGATTTTTTATGATCCGGAATATAAAAAAGTAATCAGTTTGCACATAAAAAGTTACCTAACGCCTTTTGTACATATTCCAATCAACAAGGAGGATCCTGTTGAGATCCGTCGAATATTACTCGAATACATCCCGGAAATAAAACAAGAACATAACGCAGCGGAGCTATTGGAAAGATTTTTGGGAATATAAAAAATATTGCTTTTTTCTTTTTTATGTGTTAAAAAGCATAGGTTGTCGCTTTTTTATCGTACGTCCTTATAGCTCAGTGGATAGAGCGTCTGGTTGCGGTCCAGAAGGTCGCAGGTTCGATTCCTGCTAAGGACACAAATATCCCATACAATTTGGTGTGGGGTGAAATTCCTGCTAAGCGCACAAATGAACACTCTTCTCAAAAATATTCCCAAAATCACTCCGAAGTATATTAAAATCCTGGAGAAGCTGGGGCTTTTTACCGTGCAAGATTTTTTGTTCTACCTACCCTTTCGTTATGACGACTTTTCCCAAACGGTCGCGCTTTCCGATGAACATCTAAATTCAGTAGTCACTGTCTCAGCTGTCGTCATGAAAACAAAGCTAAATCGTATTTTTCGTCGCAAAATGACCATTGCGGAAGTTTATCTAGAAGATGAAAATCAAACCCCCCTGAAAGCGGTTTGGTTCAACCAACCTTTCATGCTCGAATCTCTGCCGATTGGCAGCGAAGTTCGTCTATCAGGAAAACTCAGTCGCATGGGAAAATATTTCACACTTTCCAATCCTGCTTGGGAAAGGGCCTCGCGCGAAAAAACTAACACAGGACAACTTGTGCCAATCTACAGCGAAACTCCTGGTCTCACCTCCAAGTGGATCCGTTGGCAGATGAAAACGTTTTTTGCAAATATCACTCAGTTGGAAGATTTTGTGCCAGAAGAACTTCGCAAAAAATTTCATCTCTACTCTTTAATTTCTGCACTCGGGCAGATCCATTTTCCAGAAAATCAAGAAAAGCTCCTTATCGCCCAAAAAACTTTTGCTTTTCGCGAAATGTTTTTGATGCAGATAAAAACACTGCGAGTGAAAAATACCTGGGAAGCGCAAAGCGCGACCAATCTTTTGCTTGACGAGAAACTGATCAATAAATTCATTGAAAATCTTCCCTTCAAACTAACTGGAGCTCAACATAAATCTTCTTTTGAAATCCTAAGAGACCTAGAAAAAACGAGTCCGATGAATCGCCTTTTGAACGGCGATGTGGGCGCAGGAAAGACAGTTGTAGCAGCTATTTCCACGCTTAGTGTGCTTTCCCAAAAACATCAAGTCGCCATCCTTGCTCCCACTGAAGTGCTCGCACTCCAACACTTTGAAAGTTTTTGCAAACTATTTTCCGCATATGATTTCAAAATTGCGCTACTCACCAGTTCCTATAAATTAATTTTTCAAAGTTGGGAACCAAAGGCGCAAAAGATTACGCGCGATCAAATGCTAGGGCAAATTGAAAATGGAGAAATAAACCTAGTCATCGGTACACACGCCATTATCCAAAAAGATGTTAATTTCAAAAATCTTGCGCTAGTAATTATTGACGAGCAGCATCGCTTTGGCGTCGCCCAAAGATCCGAGTTGCAAAAAGAAACCATGCAACTCAAAGATGGAAAAAAGAAAACCATCCCCCACCTCCTCACTATGACCGCGACGCCAATTCCGCGCACCTTGGCAATTGCTTTTTTTGGCAGTCTCGATTTATCCATTTTGGACGAGATGCCTAAAAATAGAAAACCAATCATCACCAGAATTGTCCTCCCTGCGCAAAGAGATCAGATTTATGCTTTTATGCGCAAAGAAATTGATGCCGGCCGCCAAGTCTTCGTTATTTTGCCACTAGTCGAAGAATCCAAAGTGCTCACAGAAGTCAAAGCAGTCACCGAAGAGCACAAAAAACTTTCTGAAATTTTTCCTGAATATCACTTGGGACTACTGCATGGCCGACTCAAATCTAAAGAAAAAGAAACAGTAATGCAAGATTTCAAGGATAAAAAAAGTCAAATTCTGGTTTCCACTTCGGTCGTCGAAGTTGGCATCGACATCCCCAATGCCACAATCATGCTCATCGAAAATTCCGACCGCTTTGGTCTTTCCCAACTCCACCAATTCCGTGGCCGCGTCGGTCGTGGAGAGCACCAGTCATATTGCTTTCTTTTCACTGACTCAGCTACCAAAACCGCGCTAGAACGCATGCGCGCAATGGAAAAAAGCAATGACGGATTTGAACTTTCCGAAATTGATTTGAAACTGCGCGGCCCGGGACAACTGCTCGGAAAATCCCAATCGGGATTTTCTGATATTGCTATGGAAAATCTCAACAATTTAAAATTAATTAAACTCGCTCGCGCGGAAGCCCAGAATATTTTCAAGACAGACTCAAAACTAAAAAAACACCCACTTATCGCAAAAGCCTTGGAAAAATTCGCGAAGGATGTACATTTAGAGTGAGCTTGACTTTTTATGCTTTTTGCGCTACTGTCGATTATCGAGCAAAGACTCGCAAATAAATATTTCTTAACAATCCAGAAAAGGAGAATCGAAAATGAAAAAGTGTGCAATAGTTTTTGCAATGGCGATCATTCTACTCGTTCCTGTTACGCCAACTATGGCTGACATAACCGACCAACCAAAAACAGAAGCTGGAAGATGCTTCATTGTTGATTATGGAAATGATTTATTTTATATCTATTCACCATACAACACAACAAAGTCAGATGATTTCGGAAAAACGTTTTCAACCCTCCTTAAGCAACAAGAGGACGCGGGCTATTGCCTCGCAACCGCATTTCCGATAACCGCGCACTCCGACCCTTCTGGATATTGGGTTGTTTTTAGAAAAAAATAGTCAAAAAGTTTATCGTCCTATAAATTGAACGGTCACGCACCTTGGCATGAATTATGTCGAGGGTGTTTTGCTTTATTCATTCTTGCAAAATATCCTCCTCGCCCTCCGGGAGAGGATGTCCGAAGGACAGGTGAGGGTTTTCACCAACACATAGAAAACCACCAACTAAATTAAAGTTTTTTATTGTTTCTGTGAGCACCCTCATCCGGCCTCCGGCCACCTTCTCCCGAGGGGAGAAGAGGCTTTTTCAATTAACTATCTAGATATTATACCAATGACTTTTCATTAAGTTTATCCACTGGATTCCCGCCTCCGCGGGAATGACACACATTAGTTATTTGCCATTTTTATTATTGATCGCCTCATCATACACTTTCAATAATTTATCCGTACAAACCTCGCTCGTAAAATTCTCTCGCGCAATTTTTCCTGATGCTTCCCCAAAACGCTTGCGCAGTTCAGGGTCATTAATTAGTTTTAAAACGGCATCAGAAAATTCTCTTTCATCTTCGCGCACCAAAAAACCATTGGCCTTATTGAGCATCAGACTGCTGATTCCAGTGGAATTGACTGCTACAATTGGGAGACCCATATACATCGCTTCAAGCGGGATAATGCCTTGAGTTTCTGATTGTGAACCATAGACAAAAATATCCGTTGCCGCAAAATAATTTTTCACTTCTTCATGAGGAATAAGCCCCGCAAAAATCACTGAGTTAGAAATCTCCGCTTTTTCACAATATTTTTTTAGCTCAGGCAAAAGATAGCCATCCCCTGCTACCAAAAATTTCACTTTTCGCGCGGACAGTCCGCTTTCCAGCGGACTGTCCGCTAGAATATTTCTCAGGGCGCGAAAAACAAATTCGATATTTTTTTCTCCCGTTAATCGGGAAACCAGAAAAAGCACAATCTCATCCTTGGCGATATTAAGCTTTTTTCTCACAATTTCTCGATCAGTATTTTCAAATTCCCCCGCCTTGATTCCAGTGGCAATCGGGATAATTTCTTTTTTTACTCCCCACTTTCGGAGGATTGGAATAATCGAAGCCGTTGGAGCAATGACCGCATTCGCACCATTGGCATAGTCCGTCGCTTTTTTGATAATATAATTCGCTGCCCATTTTTTGGGTACCAGTGGGATGAAATTAGTATATTGATCGTAAAGCGTGTGCCAAGTGAACACCAAGGGAATCTTCTTTTTTTTCGCCCAATTTCTGGCGACTGCTCCCAGAAGATTGGGATGCTGAGCATGGACAATGTCAATCTTGAGCTTTTTTAGAACCTTGTGCATCCGCCAAGAAAAAGGCAAGGGCAACGGAAAACGAAACTTAAATTCAATATCAATTGAAGGATAGCGAAAAACGTTCGGATTTTCATCTAGATACCCCTTCCATTTGGGTGCAAAAATATAGACAGTGTGTCCCCGCTTTTCCAATTCCGCGCGAAATGTTTCCACGGAAACGGTCACGCCGTAGGGGTTAGGCAAATAGTTGTTAGTGAAGATGGCAATATTCATAACTCCTAGTTTTCATCTAAAAATTGCAAAATCTCCTCAAAGATCTTTTCATTTTTAATATCTGATATGAAAGTATGATAGGCTCGTTTAATGTATTTTTTTTTCTTAATTTTCGAACCGATTTTTTCAAAAATCCTCTCCAAGCTTTTTTTCGCCACAACATGATCGCTCTGTGATTGAATAATAAAACACGGCTGAATAATTTTTTCCAAGTTTTTGCGTGATTCCCTTATCAGCTCAAATGTTTCCAAGGCGCTCTTGATTGGATAGGTTTGATAGGAAATCAAACGCGTAATCGTGGAAGAAAGTCCAAAGGTTGGTGGATAGAATTTCTTATTATATGCCTTGAAAAAACCTAGCAATTTGGCGAACCCCACTGTAATTTTTTCTAACTTAATTTTGTATGGCGTGGCCATCAAAACTAATCCGGAAATAGACTGGTCTTTCTTGGCCAACATCATTGCCAAGTTAGCGCCAATTGAAGTACCAGCAATATAGACCTGCGTATGCTCTTTTTTAAGCGCTTGACATTCCCCTTCCAGGTCCGATAGCCAATCCAAAAAGCTAACATCTTCCAAGCTTTTTGGCACTGTTCCGTGTCCGCGAAGCATCGGTGCAGAAACGGTATAACCACTCTCATTGAGATAACGACCAAGGCGACGAACTTCATAGGAAGTTGAGGTCCAGCCATGCACAAGCAAAACCGCCCGATTATTAACACCAGCAAAGTAGAAGGGCTTATTAGTGAAGGCAATCTCTTCTTTGTAGAGTAACTTCGGATCAGCAAAAATGACTGATTTCACTTTTTCATACAATCGCTTGACCATACTTAATATCCTACTACCTTTATCTAATTTAGCCAACCAAGCACAAAAAGCCAAGCAAGATTTTGCTTGATGACCTATGAAAACAAAAGGGCTTATTTTTCATGTCCTTCCCGTAGAAGCTTCTTTGCCTGGAGATTCTTATAAAGCGTAACTACGACGATAGAGGCAGCTGCCACAGCAAAAATTGCCCAGCCAATCCACTGGATGTATTGTTTTATTTCGCGCCAAAGGTAGCCATAAAAATAACCCATTGCAACCAAAAATCCACTCCAAACAATACCACCATAGAAAGAATTTTTCAGAAATTTTTTGAAATCCATTTTGACGATTCCGGCGGCCGTGAAAGTAGCCCAACAAAGTCCCGTTGTCGATTTAACGGCAAAAATTGTTTTTCCTCCATGCTTTTTGAAATATTTCTGCATCCGCAATACCAGTTTCTCCGTGATGCCCATATACTTCCCAACATGCCGGACAAACCCCATGCCAAATCGATAGCCCAAACCATAGAGCGCGATATCTCCAATAATGTCTCCGAGAATTGAAAAAAGTAAAACTAAAAAAACATTAAAAGCGCCAAGGGATGCCAGCATCGCGGCAATTACTGTTACCACCGGACCCTCAATAATCATCAGTGGTACCATCAACCAATAGCCATACTGATGCAAAAATTGAAAGATGTTTTGACCAAGCTGTTCCATATGTAGCCCCAAGGGGAGTCGAACCCCTCTTTTCAGGACTTGCCCCACACCAATTTTGGGCCTGTAGCCCCAAGGGGAGTCGGACCCCTCTTTTCAGGATGAAAACCTGATGTCCTAACCGATAGACGATGGGGCCATTAAAATTGGTGTGGGGTAAAAAAACCTGATGTCCTAACCGATAGACGATGGGGCCAAAATCAAAACAAAGCATACCTGCTTTTTCCAATTTATTTACCTAGAAAAGATAATAGCACATCCTAAAAAATAAATCCAGTACTTAGGCAACAAACAAAAAACACCTTGGAATGGCTGTAAAAATATACAGCCACCCAAAGTGTTTATGAAAATACATATAAAAAAGAACAACTAATGCCAACCAACCGAACCTCCGCGCTCATAGTATTTGAGAATTTCTATGAGCTTGGATTTTTGGTCACTCGCATCTCCGACTTCTGGATCGCTATCAATCATAATAAATAGAGCATGGATCCAAAGATTCATCTGGAAAAAATAGTCCTCTTCTTTGGAGAATGGTTTTCCAAAAATCCTCTCTAATTTTTTACCATGCTTAACCGGCTTTGGAATAAAATAGCCTAGATCGCAATAACTCTGCCTCGCTATCTCGTTAGTCATTCTTCTGGCCTGGGCATACACCAATTTATTGTAAGCCTTCCCTCCGAGGAAAGACATACACTTATTCAAAAAAGCCTGAGCACGCCATTCACATCCTTCCTCACTAGAATGAGCTGCCCGATAATATTCCCGAAGGGTAGTCAGCGCCATTCCTATATGGCTGAAATTTGCGCTCCCATCGATCATTATAGAACGAGTAACGGACACAAATTGAACTGGAGAAAATAGGAAAAGATTTTTCCAATTTTCCCACAATTCTTTTTCCTCCAATATTGGAATAATAAGAACCCAATCTGAGGCATTTTTTTGCTCCATAAGCTCAATTACCCCAATAAGAGCTTTCCCTACTATAAGCCTTTCCTCGACCTGACTAATAAGCTCATTTACCTCCTGACTTCCCAATTCCGTTGCAATGTCGATAACGCTTTGACGCCATTCACAGGCCATTCTTATATGCGGATTAATATCTCCAGAAAAGGTAGTCTCCGCAATTGAGACTACAATAATAATCATCAACAAGGTTAAGATTAATTTCTCCATAACTGATTTTCTCCTTTCTATATGTTTTCGAATCATTTTTATGATTCAAGATTGATTGACAATGAGCTATTTGACTTAATAGTTTACTCGATTCCTCCTGGAAAGTCAATAAAAATTGCAATTATCCCCTATTTCAACTAAGATAAAAGGATAAACTGTGAAATCTTATGCTAATTTTAGGATTAGAAACATCTTGCGATGAAACGGCGGCTTCCGTTTTGGAGGTGGAAAATGACCAAGTCATGGTACTTTCCAATATCGTCTCCTCTCAAATTACGCTCCATGCCAAGTGGGGTGGTGTTGTGCCAAATCTAGCAGCCAGAGAACATTTAAAGAATATCCTACCCGTCATTGAAACTGCGCTCAAAAAAGCTGGGAAAAAACCAGAAAATTTAGATTTAATTGCTGTCACAAATGGGCCAGGACTTATTCCTGCGCTACTTGTCGGCACGACCACCGCAAAAACATTGTCCTATCTCTGGCGCGTACCACTCATCGGAATCCATCACATCGAGGGTCATATTTACGCCAACTTTATTTCTAACAAAATCGATAAGCTAAAATTTCCCATCCTTGGTCTGATTGTTTCCGGCGGCCACACTCAACTAATTTTAATGCAAAAACATCTGAGCTATGAAATTATCGGAGAAACAGTCGATGATGCAGTTGGCGAAGCGTTTGATAAGGTCGCGCGCATTTTGAGTTTGGGCTATCCTGGTGGTCCGGCCGTGGCGAAATTTGCAGATGCATTTTCTGGAGAGAAAAAATTCCAAATCACACTCCCCCGTCCGATGCTCAAGTCTGCTAATTTTAACTTTTCTTTTTCTGGCCTAAAGACTGCCGTACTTTATGCCACAAAAAAAAATCCAGAAAATCTAAAGGATCATAACTATATATCTGAAATGTGCCAAGAATTTCAGACTGCCGTCACAGATGTTTTGATTGCCAAAACTATTCGCGCCGCCAAAAAACATACGCCAAAAACGATTCTCTTGGCCGGCGGGGTTAGCGCAAATATGGCTTTGCGAAAAAAACTAGAACTAAGCGTAAAAGAAAACTTGAAAAATACAACCTGTCTCATACCAGAGCTAACTTACAGCATGGACAATTCCGCTATGATTGCCATAGCAGGATATTATCGCTGGAAAAATTTAAAAAATAAAAAAGGCATGGAGGATACTTGGAAAAATATGGAGACAAGCGCGAGTTTGAAATTATAAGTGTCATTCCCGCACCCGTTTCACGAGCATAAACTCCGGCGGGAATCTAGTAGGAAAACTCAATAAAGCACAACCATCTTCGCGTCTTGATAAGCAAAAGATTCTAACCAGAACGATTTCGTATTTTAATATAGACCAGAAACTGGATTCCCTGTCTACCGGCAGGCAGGCCGCCGGAACTCATGCTCGTGAAATGGGTGCGGGAATGACAAAGTGGGTAAGATATTTTTTCGGAAGTTTTTCGTCAGGAATAAATTTAATAATATTTTTCAAAACAAAAACCAACCATGCCTATTCAAGCTTTCTTTGAAGGAATAATCGCCGCTCTTGGAGCATTAATTTTGGAGCTAAGTCCACCAATTTTTGGGTTGACCCTGTCCGAAACCTCTTTGATATTCCTTCTGTTCACTGCCACAATTGAAGAGACGATAAAATTCATCTTCATTTACAATCACTATGCAAAATTAAAAGTGAAAGAAAAAATCCTTTCTGGAGCATTTCTTATCGGACTGGGCTTTGCATCTATCGACATATTTCTAAAACAATTATCCTATGAGAAGAACCTTCTATTTCCGATTATTGGAGTTTTTCTCGTTCACATTCTCACAGCTTCACTTTTGGGATTATTTTTCCGAAAAAATACTACCACCCAAATAAGCCTAAGTATTTTCTTTCTTGGTCTAAATATTTTAGTGCATTTTCTCTATAATCTTCTCATTTTACGCCTGAATTAAACGAATATACAATTAACTTGCCAAATACTGATAGTCAGCTATAATTTAAACATAGAGTAATAAATAATTTTTTGAAACTTATGACCAAAATAAAAAAATCTTTTCTCGAAAGACTAACTGGAGCAAGAACGATAGAAGAAGATACATACATCTCCGAGCGAACGATTTCACCAAGTGTGAGTATGTATGGAGAAGACGAGGAGATTGAAATGGAAAGAGAAATTGCAACACATTCAACGCCCAGTCACTTTTCCAGAGAAGCAAGGGAAGAAAGTCAGCCTAATGATTTGGAAAATAACGAAGGCCAATTAACTATTGATGTTTACCAGACAGATAATGACATTGTCATCAAATCAACCATCGCAGGAGTAAAACCAGAAGATCTTGATGTTAGCATCAACAACGACATGCTCACAATTCGTGGAGAAAGAAAAAATGATGAGCAGGTCATGGAAGAAAATTACTACTACCAGGAGTGCTATTGGGGTTCGTTTTCGCGTTCTGTAATTTTACCAATTGATGTTGTTGCCGACAAGATTGAGGCTTCCATGAAAAATGGAATTTTGACAGTAAGAATGCCCAAAGCTGACAGCAATAAGTCGAAAAAAATTCAAGTTCGAGGATTCTAATTAGTCAACATATCTACGTCTTTTTAACCTCGCTATTACTGCGAGGTTTTGTTTTTTATAGACATGGGCATCCGCCTTGATTTTAGCTTATCCTTGATGTATTCTTAATAATATGAAACTCATCTATTATTTCGCTGTTTTTTTATTTTTCCTATTTTTCCTCTCGCCTAGCTGTTTGGCCGAAGGGGCTGATTTGGGTTTTTTAACGATACAAGAATTTAGCGCGAATTTTGAAACTGATTTAGTCCTAAAAGTAAAAGACCAAGACATCTCTATTCCAGCGTCAGAGATAGCTAACTGGCTCAAAATCAAGCCCTCACTCAGCTACACAAAAAGCTATAAAGCTGAGATAGAAAATGGCAACTTTTGTGCATATAAAAAATCGCTTCTTTGTAAGATAGACTTCAGCTATCGCAAGGAAAGTGGCTTTAAGCAAAACATCTTTGTGACGTTGGATATGGAAATGATAAGGAAATCCATTACTAGCCTTGCCACCAAAATGAATAAAGAGCCAGCTGATTCTAAATTTAAAGTTGAAGAAGGAAAGGTTTCACTTTTCTTATTGAGCGAAAAAGGCTTCAAACTTGATAAGACAAAAAGTCTTGAATTGATATTAGCTGCCTTAAAAAACAAATCAACTAATACTAAGATAGACCTGCCATACCAGGATATCAACCCTATTGTCGCTATTGATTCGGTCGATAATATGGGAATAGACACGCTGATTGGTGAAGGTCGTTCGAACTTCAGAGGCTCACCAAAAAATCGAATTTTCAATATCAACGTTGCCACCGATCGCTTCAACGGTCTTCTTATTAAACCCGGAGAGGAATTTTCATTTGTGAAAGTCTTAGGTGAAGTTGACGGTGAACATGGCTATCTACCAGAACTAGTTATCAAGCATGATAAAACTGAACCAGAATTCGGCGGAGGAATCTGCCAAGTTTCAACAACCGCTTTTCGCGCGGCAATTTACTCCGGACTAGAAATCACTGCGAGGAGGAACCACGCCTATCCTGTAGGGTATTACAATCCTCAAGGGATGGATTCAACCGTCTATATCCCCAAACCAGATCTGCGCTTTAAAAATGACACGCCTAATTACATCCTAATTCAGACGAAAATTGTCGGCACAGAATTAACCTTTCAGTTTTATGGCACCTCTGATGGAAGAAAAACGACCGTCATTGGTCCAACAATCTTAGAAAAAAATCCGGATGGCTCAATGAAGACCACCTTCACACAACAAATCAATGACAAAGATGGCAACTTGATCCGCGAAGATGTTTTCAAGAGCAACTACGAATCACCATCTAAGTTTCCCCATCCAGGAGAAACCTCTGGCCTACTCACTAAAAAACCAAAAAATTGGTCTGACCGGGAATGGAAAGTCTACAAAAAAGAGCATGGGATAAATTAAGCTATACGGTATAATTATCCAAGGATTGACTTAGTTGCCTATCTTTGATAAGCTAATACCATTGCCAATGGGCAATTTTTTATCTCGAATAGTTCTCAGTGTTATCTGCGCCGGTAGCTCAGTGGATAGAGCAGTAGCCTTCTAAGCTATTGGTCGCAGGTTCGATTCCTGCCCGGCGCACTTTCTCATGAAACATAAAACATGCAGCATGTAACAAAAGCATGATTTGATGTATAATTTATCCTGTTACATGTTTTATGCTACATGTTTCATGGTTTCGCCCTTATAGCTCAGTTGGTAGAGCAGCTCCCTCTTAAGGAGATGGTCCCAAGTTCGAATCTTGGTGAGGGCACAGGAAAAATTAAAGTTTTCAGAGTGGTGGCTATAGTTTAGTGGTAAAACTCGGGTTTGTGGTACCTGCGTCGAGAGTTCGATTCTCTCTAGCCACCCCCCTGAAAATTTTAGAAACGAAATAAGAAAGTGTCTATGCGCCCTTAGCTCAGCGGATTAGAGCATCTGGCTTCGGACCAGAGGGTCGGGGGTTCGAGTCCCTCAGGGCGCACGTAGAAATGAATAACTTCAAAGCTCAAATTTCCAATGTCAAGCAAAACTCGAAATCCAAATGTCAAAAATGCTTTGGACTTTGAATTTTGGATTTGATTGGAAATTTGATATTAGGCTTTTAAAATTAAAGCTCAGTTCCTGTCCGGCGCACAAAAAAATGACCACTCACGGTCATTTTTTTATTGAAAAACTATTTTATTCCAAAAATATCCCTCTCTACTGTTATTTTTTTGTCATACTCCTCTTCTCTTTTTTGCTCTTTTTCCACAATCTCCTGGAACTTTTTTCGATTAAACGTGACCTCCTTGTCCTTTGTTTTTAAGTATTCCGATTTCTTATCTTCGCTCCATCTATAATCATAGACACATGAATACCAGACATATATGCAATAACCAGACAATATAAAAAATAAAATGAAAACAAACGATTTAACATTGCCGCTAAAAAACTTACCCACCTGCCCCCATAAGGTTCCGGAGGCAATATCTTTTTTTATGTTTTTTAAATTTAACATTTATTCGATATAGACAATTATACTCAAAGAACTCTTAAGCATCAACTCGCCATCATTTTCAGCTTCAGCGCCAGCGTCACCCTGACCAGGGGGCGAGAGAAATATGCCATTAGATGAAGAATTTTGTTTTTTTGACGAGTCGGCCTTATTAATAAGCTCCTTTTGTAAATTAAAAGAAACTATATTTACATAATATTTATTATTTTCTAATTTATGCACAAAATTCAAAAACCCCGCATAATCCCCAACTAAATCAACTTGCATGGAAATATACTGCTTATATAGCAGCCGTTCCTCAATACTTTTTTTGATTTCTCCAGCATTATCTTTTTTGACAGTTTTTGCTTTTGCTTCCTTAACTACCGCATTATTCTGATCATCATTCAAAACCTTTATTTCTACATCGTTTTTTGTCTCAGCTGCTAGGGACTCAATGTATTCAATAAAATCAACTTTGTTGTTAGCATTGAGAATTATCCCTGTAGCATCCTTATTTTTTTCAAACTCAGCACTTACCTCCTCCATCTTGGGTATTTTTTCAATCTTAGTTTTTTCTAAATTGTTATCAATCACTTTCTCCTGAATCAGATCCGCCTTAGCTCTCACCCTTGCTACCATGAATGAAGCTGCCCAGCAAAAAAGAGGCAAGATAATCAGCAAAAAAGCGCTGATAACAAGAACTATTCTATGTTTTTTCCAAAAATTTTTCATTTATTTTTAATACATTCTTCTTTTATTTCCAAATCTATTTGAAAAACAATATCTTCTTTTGAAACCAAATTAGAAAGAGGCAAATTAACATTTTCAAAACACGACTCTTGAATTAAATTATTTTTAAACAATAATAAATCCTCCCGATTTTTAGCTTTTCCTGCAAAGAAAATTGAAAAATTTTTCGTGGATATTCCGCTAATCTCAACGTTATCTGGAATTATCTTGCCTAATTTTGAAAATAACGTTGACCAATAAATCTGGCCGCTAGTGATATTGGAAATCTTAGTTATCCTTGAATTAATTTCGGAAAATTTATTCTCGTAGTTTTTTATTGTTTCGTATTGCTTTGATCCACGTGAGTCACTGACCTTATTGTCAGCTATTACTCGAAGATTGAAATCAAGCAGATAATTAACGCCAAAAATGAATCCGAAAAACAGAATGGCTAGGAAAAAAATGACCGCCTCCCAGCCCAACACAGAACGAAATCGCTCTGCGTTGCAAATGTCCTCTTTTTTATTGGGTGGAAGTAAGTTAATTCCTATTTTCATACTATTTTATTTTTCATTGCAAGACCAATGGCGTTTGTAAATTGGATAGATTTTTCCTTGCTAATTACGGGCAAGCTTCCACCAAAATCCAAATTCACCCAAGGGTCGCCAATAAAAATCTTGTTTTTTAGTCTTTTCGCAAGATATGGAACAAGCCCCTTCAAGTTAGCTCCTCCGCAAATAATAATTTTATCGACCTTGCCTGATTCATTACTTATATTTTGATAAAAATCGATTGTTTTCTCTATTTCCACAGAAAGCCCTTCAAGATAAGAACGAATTGAATTAAAAACTGAATCATCGTCATGACAACAACCAACGCCCTGGGAAATCTTTATTTTCTCTGCTTCTTCACTATTTACCCCTAATGTCTTTGCAATAGCATCCGTCACACCGTTAGAGGAAAACGGGATACTGGAGGTAAAGAAAGGTAAATTACCTTCCGCAATAACAAAATTAGTCCGCTTTGATCCCAAATCGACAACCAAAGAGACTCCTTTATCTTCGCCAGAGTCATTAATAAGACTCCGTGCTGTAGCCATTGACTCAGCTTCAAGGCCATACACCTCCAAATCGGCCCCCTCGAGAACTTCCAGAATATCATCAACAATCTCCCTTGAAACAGCGACGGTCAAGATGCTTTGTTTGTCCGCTATTTCACTAATCAATTGCCAGTCATAATAGACCTGATCAACTGAAAGCGGAATGCTCGCTTCTATTTCCCATTTTATGGCTTCGCCAATTTCTGATTTATCCATTTTAGGAATAGAAAGCACTCGCAAAAAAACTTTTGATTCAGGCAAGGAACAGATGACTTTTTTTGAATTTATTTTTTTTGGTCGAGCTGTCGCGATTGCCGTCTTTATTACTTGAGAAACTTTTTTCTTATCAATTATCCGGCCATCTTCGATGCAACCACCAGGAATCGGAGCGATAGAAAAAGAACGCACAAAATCATCGGAACCCCTTTTCTCCAACTGCAAAACTTTGACAAAAAGATCGCCCAAATCAATGCCAAAATATGCATCCTCGAAAGTAAATATATTTTTTTTCAGAAAATTCATAATTTAATTATAGCATACTTTTTCTATCTCATAACTCCTCCCAAAGATCAATCGCGTATTCCGTGCCGGTTGGGAAATATGGTGGTGGGCAATAAAGCAAATTATTATCAAAATTATAGACACGATCTGCAAAACCACTATTTCCATGTTGAAAATATGGCTGCAAATAGGATGCGATTGCACCATTAAAGGTCAGGGAATCTTTTCCGCTAAAACCATTGTCGTTAATTCCCACCATACCTCCTTGCGCCAAAAGCGCCGCATCAACAATAAAGTTAGATGGGCAATCATTAAGTACGAGAACATCTCTTTGCGCTACAAGTCCAAGCATATTAGCACAATTATAGGCTGCATAACGCAAATTATTATTGCTAATCCCTATATAAATATCGCGCTGACTACCCGAGCCAGAAAGATTTGCAGCGACAACCGTCACCCGATTATTGTTAATAGCCCCTTCAATCCAAACGGTATTTTCCACAAAAATTACCCCGTCATTGATAATACTATAATTAGAAAGACTAACACATCTTCCCCTGCTAGTTCTACTTGCTTGAATATATGGACATGAACTCCCTAAGCAGCACGATGAAACTGTGCAACTATTTCCATTGGTTCCGCTATAAGTCCCTGTAGCTCCCGTAATTACTCCTAGATAGTCGCTAATCGCCTTTGTATTGTTATTGTATGAATTGATAGTACAAATGTCATAGGTTCCATCAGTTTTAAGATTTAATCTTCTACCTCCGCCGGCATTATCAAAATACCTACCCTGCCCTGCCTGGGCTTTTGTCCGCATATTCGCTAAATCAGTTGTAACGCCTGTGAAACTAACTTCAGAAACAGGAAATGCCCGTCCGCCCTTGAAAACATCTGACCGATCAGGAACAGTTCCGCTAGCCCAAGGGTAAGTAGGAGCACTAGGATCAGCAGGATTCGTTGTGGTATGCACGCCAAATTCCATTCTATTGCCTCCATAGGTCGGATCGTCAAATCGAGGAAGTAAAGAGCTGACAGTATTATACGCTACACCATCAAAACGGATTCCATTATTCGAGTGAACTTTCCCATATACTACTGCCTGATCTCCAAAGTTCATGAAACTATTAGACAAAAAAATATACTCACTCCATGATGGACGCCGGAATCTCACCCTTACTGTTCTTTTCATATCAGGCACCTTGTCAGACCAACCAGTCGACTCAACATTAATTATTGTCGATCCAGCGACTGGTGGAGTAACTACGATCTGATATTGTCCACTGTCTTCATACTCCACTGGAGAAGGAGCAAAACCCATTGGTCCTCCAGTTTGCAAAAAAGTGTTAATCTCCAGGGCAGTCTTTCCGGAAGTCTCATGCGCAAGATACCATCGATAATAGTAAATTCCCGCTTCTGCAATCTGAAAAGATCTTTCTTTCTCAACACGATTGAAACTAAATTTAAGCTGAGATGAAATATAACCCAACATGGAAACCAAGATCATCGTGACAATTGACATAATAACCAGCGCATATGCCAAAACAGAGCCACTATTTTTTTTATTAATCGTAATAAGTTTATATTGCTTCATTTAATATAGCTTTATTATTCAATTAGTGGATTCTGTCATAATCATTTAAATTCCGCAGTTCCACGTATGTTTGCATTTCGATATTATCGGGAGCACGATTTGGATCAATATTTATTTTGAGATGAATTTTTAAAAGACGTATATCAGCAACAGCAGCCGGTGTTTCAAGCGGAAGCTGAGTTGTTCCCCCGGCATAATCTTTATCGTAGTAATAAAAAATCGGCTCGGAATTTGTATTAACAATTCGGACAGCAATAGTTTTTACTTCTTGATCAGCCGTAGGATAGGTCTTGGGCATGGATGTCGTTGGATTTGTCACGCCCATTAAAATATTTTGATTACTCTTATAAATATGCAGTCGTTCCGTTATTCCATCGCGATTGTAGTCAGAATAAATAACTAAATCATTATCATTTGCCGATATAATTGGATATGATCCATTATCTGATTGCCTAGCACTCCTTAAATAGCCCACGAGAGTATTTACTCCCCGTGAAACAGCCATGGAAGATTGTCCCATTTCTAATGTGTAGGAGTTATTCTTCCAGGCACGCATAAAAAGCAAACTAAAACCTTCAATTCCAACAGCAAAAATAGCAATCGCCATAAGCGTTTCAATTAAAGTTAAGCCTCGGCGTCCAACAGATACGCGTGGAGCGATATTCTCAGAAAAAGATAGGCTTTCTTGCTTTTTTAATAATGTATTTTCAGAGTTCATTTATGAAGCGGTTAATTTTTTAGTTTCCAATTTCAATTCATTGGCATTGATTGTAATATCAAATTCACTATCAGAAAATTCGCTTGCCGTAATTTTGACATGATATGTTTCCGGCAAAAGAGGGTCGGAAGAATCTGGGAAAAAAACTCTTCCATCACCCGCAGCATCTAATTCCTTTTCATAATTCAAACTAGAGTTCGTTAATTTCACCTTGGCTCCGGCGATAGGAGCATCATTACTCACATCCAGAACGGTGATAAGAAATGAAGTAACGTCTTTATCCGCTAGTTTCAAACTAACATTCAACGTTCCATCAGACGATAGTAAAGAAAATGGAGTTGGTGGATTCATGCTAATTATCTCATAATCACTGAGCGCTGAACCAGTTAAAGCAAAAGTATACTCCCCAGGACTAATCGAGCTGTATAATTTTTCTCCCGCGGAATCAGTTGTGCCATTTTCATTAAAATTGTAAATCGGGGTAACGGGCAAAGTTGTTATATCTGTGCCCAATCTTCTTCCGCCAACAAGGTCAAAAGACACACCAGCAATAGGCTCATCTAAATGATTGACGGAAGAAATCTTAATACTTGCCAATTCATTTTGCACAAGATTTTTCACATTCATTGATCCGGTCACCACTGAAGCATGCACATCAATCGGCTCATAGGCTGTCGTAGGATAGGGCGACATCGTGTGAACGGTTTCATAGCCATTTTTCGTTACAGTAAGTTGATATTTTTGGATTGAGTCAGACACGCGACTGCCCATAAAAGTCACATTTCCCGTACTATCCGTCGTACCAAACGTATCGATTCCAGTATCTGGGTTATAAATATCCACCCTGGAGCTAGGGATGCCAACGCCACCAGGCTGATCACTAAAAATATTTATCGAAAGGATTCCATCTCCGATATGAGGCACCTCTTTCCCTGGTGGAACAAACCGAGATATCAGCTCAACTTCTTCCATTCCTCCTCCATTAATCCAAGAAACGGTGATAGTCACCCTCTTATAGTCCTCGAACCAAGCAGTGTCAGAATAGGCCAACCCATCGTAAGGATCATCAATATATGACACATCGGTATGAATATGATACTGACGCGTATTTTCCAGGACATCTTGATCTTGTGGAATGTCACCCTCTATGGCTCCCTCATCCGTACCGATACTGTCATATTGAAGATTGCGAATAATTTCAATCTTCTCATTGGCAATCGCAAGAGCACCAAGCCGATTCTTTGCATCTTGAATATAGCGGATTCCAATACTAAAAACGGAATAGAATGTTACGGTAACCAAGGCAAAAATAAAAAGCACCGTCAAGCCCTCAATTAGCAAGAATCCTTTTTTTGTCTGCCCATTAAGGCAATATTTTTGTATTTGTTTTTTCATACTTCACGACATAGCTATTCCCACTCCAAATCTATCAAAAAAATCACCCTTATTTTATGTTATCCATAAGACTATACATCGGCTGAAGCATCGAAATGGCAAAAAATCCCACCGCTCCGCCAATAAAAATCATAAGCACCGGCTCAATAATGGAAGACATATTCTTAGAAATCTGATCTACTTCATCTTCATAGAACTCGGCCAACTTCAAAAGGACTGTCTCTGTTTTTCCAGTCTCCTCGCCAACCTGCGCCATTTGAGCCATGAGAACGGGAAATACTTTCGGATTTTTTTCAATCACTTTGCTAAGACTAACTCCTTTTTGCACATCTTCGATGCCATCCATAGCGGCTTTTTTGTAATAATAATTTGTCAGCGTGTTAGAGATGATTGTCAATGCCTGCACAACCGGAACTCCGCTACGAAGAAGTGAGCTATAAATTCTCGCAAATCTGGCGCAGTTTACTTTTATTACCATATTTTTGATTACAGGAATATTGATCAAGATAAAACCCAATATTCTTTTCCCACTTTCCATCGTCAATAGATATCTAATCGCTAAAATGAACGAGGCGAACCCAATGGCCACTATGATATAATGATCTCTCAGAGCATTGCTCAAACTAATAATAAACTGCGTCGATGCTGGCAAATCAACTTTCATATCAGCAAAAACCCCCATCATTTTCGGTAAAATATAGGTTAACATTAAAACCGCGATACCAATCATGGCCACAATAATCACCGCGGGATAAGTCATCGCACCTTTGATCTTGCTTGTTAGGTCATGCTCTTTTTCAAGCTGAATAGAAAGAATTTCTAAGATTTCCTCCAAATTTCCACTTGATTCCCCGACTCTGACCATGTTCACAAATAGATCACCAAAAACACCAGGATAATGAGCTAACCCGTCAGCAAAAGTCGTGCCTGATTGAATGTCATCAAAAATACTAACTAAAATTTGCTGAAACTTCTTATTTTTCGTCTGCACGGAAATATTACTAACCGATTTGGAAAT
The DNA here is from genome assembly GCA_903937035.1 of uncultured bacterium. Lineage (GTDB taxonomy): Bacteria > Patescibacteriota > Minisyncoccia > Moranbacterales > UBA2206 > UBA9630. The sequence continues at coordinate 51,026 of CAIZXS010000012.1, read as the reverse complement.
TGGTAGTCCGGAGGATATCATCACGCTCAAATTACGAGTGAACATCAATTTATCTTTCAGCGAAATACTAAAAAAACGATCCATAAACTTTACACTAACATCATTTTTCTTTTCTTCTTTGAGCTCCTTGAAAGACGTCAAAATATAACCATCAGCCCGAAGCTGATTGGCCAAATCTCTTTCATTTTTCACGTCTATTTCTTCCGCCTTGGTCTCGCCGGAATAATTTTTAGCGCTATAGAAAACTTTCATAAGACTATTCTTTTGTTACTCTTAATATTTCCTCTACGGTTGTCAATCCTTGAATGCATTTCGCAAAACCATCTTCAATCATCGTTAACATTCCCTTTTCTCGCGCCTTAGTTTCAATATCGTGAGAGGATGCCCGCTGCGAAATCATCTTTCGAATTTCCTCATCTATCTCCAAGACCTCATAGATTCCATTACGCCCTCTATAGCCTCCCATACACTGTTCGCATCCCTTGGCTTTGAATAGTTTTACATCCTTCCATTTATCTTTTGCTTTCAAGGTACCGCCCAAAATATCACTTCTCTTTATGACCTCCAGTATTTTTTCCATTTCATAATTATTCGACAAAACATCCATCTCCTTATCATTTAACTTGTATTCCACGCAACAATCATGGCAAACTTTTCGCACCAAACGCTGGGCAATAATCACATTTGCAGTGGAAGCAACTAAGAAGGGTTCCGCTCCCATGTCGAGTAAGCGTGGGAGTGTCCCAGCAGCACTATTCGTGTGTAAAGTTGAAAGTACTAAATGCCCTGTCATAGCAGCATGAATAGCCATTTCCATTGTTTCGTTATCACGAATCTCCCCCACCATTATAATGTCTGGATCTTGACGAAGAAGAGCTCTCAGGCCGGCCGCAAAAGTCAGCCCCACTTTGGGATGAATTTGCGTTTGGTTCACTCGAGGCATTCGATACTCCACTGGGTCTTCCACTGTACTAATGTTAACGTCAACCGTATTGAGAATATCCATGATGGTATAGAGTGTCGTCGTTTTTCCGCTACCTGTTGGTCCGGTTACCAAAATCATTCCATTTGGTTTTTTTATTTCCGTATGAATCGCTTCAAGTGCCTTGCCAGTAAGACCCATCATTTCCAGTGTTAATCCTTTTGAGGATTCATCAAGAAGTCGCATTACAATTTTTTCTCCGTCAAAAATTGGTAGCACACTAACGCGAAAAGACATCTTCACCTCATCCCTTTCAATCTTAAATCGACCGTCCTGAGGAATGCGATGCTCATCCAACTTCAAATTAGATAGCACTTTAATTCTAGCAATAATCCCATCGCGCACTTGCTTAGGCAGGGTCATCGCTTCATGAAGCATTCCATCAATCCGATACCTCACTCGCACCTCCTTCTCATCGGGCTCAATATGGATATCTGATGCGCCCTGAAGGATGGCATGTTTTACCAAGGTATCAACGATACGAATAATCGGCAATCCCTGCGCGATCTCTTCGAGATCATCTGTCGTCTCACCATTTGGCACTTCAGCAGAATTTTTATCAATCATATCGCCAAATTCTGCGCGCAAACTCTTTCCATACTGTTTTAAAATTGCTTCAATACTCTCTTGCGAAGTAATGCAAGTGACGATTCGCAGTCCGGTTTTTTTTCTAATGAAATCAACGGTTTGAATATCTTCCGGATTAAGCATTGCAATCTTAAGTTCTGCACCATTTTTCTCGAACGCCACAATCTTATATTTCTTGGCAATCGGCTCAGGAATCATCTGGAGAATTTCCGTGGCGATTGTTTCCTTCTGCAAGTCTACAAAAGGAATGCCTAAGATATAGGCATATAATTTGCGCAATTTTTCTTCATCAATAAATTTCTTTGCAAGTAGCACGTCCCCTAGTGCCTTTTTATTTTCCTCAGCCTCTTCGAAGGCAAGCTTAAGATTCTCATCGGAAATCATTTCCGAATCTTTAATGAAGTTTTTTAGTTGTTCATTTCCTATCCGCATGCAATTTCTATTTATTATTTTCCAAAACTTCTTTTATTTTTTTAACAACATCCTCCAGTTTGTAATTTGATTTAACTAAATATGTAGTTGCGCCTTTATCGAAGGCTTTTTGAATATTCTCAGCGCTTTCAAGATTGGTCAGTAACACAATCGGCACTTTTTGTATTTTTTCATCACTTTTGAGTTCATCTAAAACCTCATATCCATCCTTTTTGGGAAGAATAATGTCCAAAAGAATTAGATCTGGTTTTTTCGATTTAGCCAAAGTAACAGCCTCCTCACCATCAAATGCACTTATAGTCTCAAAACCTTCTTCAGTCAAAAACTCCGCCAAGGCTCTATGTAATGTTGGCTCATCCTCTGCAATTAATATTTTTGTCATATATTTATTCATTTAAGCTTGCATATTCACCATCATAAATCTTTGAAAAAAATTTATTTCAGAAAATACATGAGCTCTTTTATTTAATTAAATTCTTACCTTTCCTACTCACAGGAACAGAGAAACTAAAAATTGATCCCAAATTTTCCACTGAATCAAACCAAATCTTGCCATTTAATTGCTCAATGATATTTTTGGCGATATATAGCCCAAGTCCCGTCCCTTCTGTCTGATATTTAACAACGTTATCGCTACGAAAAAACTTATCAAAAACACGACCATGTTGCTCGAGAGGAATGCCCACACCGTTATCTTTAACACTAAAAAATACAAAATCGCCCTTCTTGAGCAATTTTATCTCAATCTTACCATGACTAGTCGTATATTTAATGGAATTATTTAATAGATTTTCAACAACCATTCTCAATTTTTCTGGATCACCAAAAACCAAAGGAATTTTTTTCTTATCTCGAAAAACCACTTCAATATTTCTAATCCTAATAATGGCATTTGCACCAGACACAGCCTCCTCGATGATTTCCACGATGTCCACGGGCACTTTTTTTATAATCAACCTTCCCTGATCGATTCTGGCCACATCCAAAAGATCATTGACCAATTTAGTCATTTTTCCGCTCAGAGCATTAATATTTTCGATGCTTTGACGTTGCTTCGTGCTGACTGATTCCTTTCTAAACTTCGAAAGTAACAGCTCTGTTTCCCATCTAATAGCTGACAAGGGGGTTCGGAGTTGATGAGAGGCTACTGAAACAAATTCACTCTTCATCCGATTCAATTTTATCATCTGTTCAATAAGACTTATCACAAAATTTCCGATACTCAAAATGACAATGACAACGATGCATTCTGCCACAACAAGCATCTCCGGACTATCATAATTTTTGGAAATGTAAAACGTAGCGGTCATGACGACCACTGACAAAACGCCGAGTATGATAAACAAAAAGCCAGGAGTTTGCCAAAGCTTAACCCCTAAATCACGCGCCTGCTTTTTCAAATTTAAATCATTGACAAGCCACATATTTTTTATTTTTATCTTTTTTGTATTTTATAACTAAATTATACCACAAATCCGATTAAATGTCTTATGGGAAACAAGAAGGGGGAAAGAAAGCAACTGTGGATAACTTTTTTCAGCCAAAAAACAAAGGGCATGAAATGAATCATACCCCCTCGTTTTGATATTGTTTTCCATTACCTTTTTTAGTTTCTACATCATTCCTCCCATACCACCCATACCCGGCATCCCGCCTCCCATACTTGCCTCTTTTTTCTCTGGCTTATCGGCAATCGCTACTTGCGTAGTGAGGAAAATAGCTGCGATACTAACTGCATTTTCAAGAGCCGCTCTCGTCACCTTCATCGGATCGATAATTCCAGCCTTCAGCATGTCAGGAACATATTCCCCTTTACTTGCGTCAAAGCCAAAATTAGCTCCTTTATTTTTAGTAATTTCATAAACAACCACGCCAGGGTCCTTTTGCCCACCATTAGCCACGATTTGTTTAGCTGGCTCCTCTAGAGCACGAAGTAGCATCTTATATCCCACACTATATTCTAAGCCCTCTTCCTTAAATTTAACATTTGCCAGCGCACTTTCTGCCTTGGCAGACAGATTAGCTGCTACACGCAATAGTGCCACACCACCTCCAGCTACAATGCCTTCGGAGTAAGCTGCGCGGGTCGCCGCAAGAGCATCTTCCATCTTGTGCTTCATGTATGTCAATTCTGTTTCCGTTGCTGCGCCAACCTTGATCACTGCCACGCCACCAGAAATTTTGGCTAGTCGTTTTTGCAATTTCTCCTTATCCCATTTACTTTCGCTAGCACTTAGCTGTTTTTTAATTTGCGTCTCGCGCGCATCAATATCTTTTTTCTTACCCTTACCACCAACAATAGTGGTTGTGTCTTTAGTGGAGATGATTTTAGAAGCTTGTCCGAGCATATTAAGTTCCACTGTTTCCATTTTCATTCCTGCTTCTTCGGAGATTACCTTCCCCCCAGTGATAATGGCGATGTCTTCAAGAATCGCCTTTTTATTATCCCCAAATTCTGGCGCTTTTACTGCAAGCACATTTAATGTTCCACGCAATTTATTCACAACCAACGTTGTGAGTGCTTCGCCATCTACATCTTCGGCGATAATCACAATATCTTTTTTCCCACCAGCGGTAATTTTTTCCAAAATTGGCAGAATTTCTGCTACAGTGGAGATCTTTTTGTCTGTAATAATAATATAGGCGTCTTTCATTTCCGCCTTCAGAGATTCGCTATCAGTAAGCATATACGGTGAAATATAGCCCTTATCAAAGCTCATTCCCTCGACTATTTCACGCTCTAGTCCAAATGTTTGAGACTCCTCTACTGTCACAACGCCATCCTTTCCCACTTGCGAAATCACTTCAGAAATCATCCGCCCCATCTCCACGCTTTCAGCAGAAATAGTTGCTACTTGAGCAATTTCCTCTTTGGAAGTCACGGCTTTGGCATTCTTTTTCAGCTCCGCCACGACGTCATTTTTCGCATCTTCGATTCCACGACGGATACTAATTGGGTTCATTCCGGTCGCTACAAGTTTTGATCCCTCTCGCACAATCGCCTGAGCGAGAACTGTCGCTGTTGTTGTTCCATCTCCCGCCGTGTCATTGGTCTTGTTTGCCACCTCCTTAATCAAATCCGCTCCAATATTCTCAAACTTATCTTCCAGCTCAATCTCTTTGGCAATCGAAACTCCGTCATTAGTAATGACCGGTGAACCAAAGCCTTTGTCTAAAATAACATTTCTTCCTCGTGGTCCAATCGTGACTTTGATCGCATCAGCCACTTTATCGATTCCGGCTCTGATTTTTTTTCGCGCGTCTTCGTCAAATTTGATAATTTTGCTCATAAGTTTAAACTTCTTAAATAATTATTTTCTATAAATTAAACAAATTGTCATTTAATTTCTCTTCTCCCTCCGGGAGAAGGTGCCCGAAGGGCGGATGAGGGTGCTATCAATAACACCAAAGCTTTCAATATAACCAACAGCTTCCCCGTATTAGCAAGAACCCTCACCTGTCACGTGCTCGTGACATCCTCTCCCTAAGGGCGAGGAGGATATCGTTTTAGCAATCATAAGGCTAGAGTGCTAATATCTTCTATTTTGACAAAAACGAAAGACTTAGTCAAGCAGACGTCCTAACGGGGCATCTCTGCTGTTTTTCTTCTAGTTTTTCCATTCTCAGCTTAAATGCTTCAAAAACTTTCGGCCCCTGCGGCTCAGGCAAAAAAACCAAAGAATTGTCATCAGCAACAATCATGCTTCCGGGCATATTCGTACGTGGATCCAAGGCAATTCTTTTAGTTTGCCAGACTTTTAATTTTTGCTCAAGATAATCAAAGCCAAGTAATTTCTCACCAACAGATCGAATTAACTTTGAAAAATAGTTGTCAGATTTCAATTTTAGATTTGGAATTTCCGTGGAGCTAAAATTTTCATGATATTTAGAAATCCAGCCATTGGCTTTTTGAAATTCTCCAAAAACATTAAAACCAAACACGGGAAGAGCAAAAAAATACTCCGAGGATGCGAAAAGATCTTGCATTTCAATCTCCAAAGATCCAGTAGTAATAAAATAATTAAGACAAATTCTATTTGTAATTTTTTTTCCGTAACGCCTTTTTCCCAAAAGATGAATCGCTAGCGTAACTAAAGTTCTACCAGTAAAAATTCTTCCTTTTTCCAGACAAATTAAGAGATCAAGATCACTTTTTTTGTCAGCATTTTTCATTGCCACCCGACCAGTCACCAAAATCATTCTCACATATGGCACAAAACGCAAAAACTGCACGACCCACTGGACTATCTCATACTTTTCTTCAGATATCTTATTGCGCTCAATTCTTTGCGCCACCAAATTAATGCGCCCTGGCAAAAAATAATACCCACGGAAAGTTTCGATTTGCTTTTTCAGCTCTTCGTTTTCTATTTCATTGATTATATCTATAAGTACTACCTTGTCTTTTTCCTCGTCACCACCTACTGCTTGCTGATTACTAATCAAATATTTCCACAATTCAAAAACCGTCAAGGGATAATCCAGGACATCGTAGTATGCAATAGTAGCAAGAATGTTTTGGGAAAGCGAGCTGTGCATAGAAAGTAGTATGAAAAAACTTGTCATCCTGAGCGGAATAAATTTTCAATAGAAAATTTATGAAGTCGAAGGATCTGCCTTCCATTATCACAGGCTTTATGATTTATGGTAAAGCTTGCAGTTATCCCAAGCAGATCCTTCGACTACGCTCAGGATGACAGAAAATAATTTTGATTTTTGAGATTTACATTTTCCATTTCCTAGAGGTATTTCCCCGTCCAACTCTTTGAGCATTTTTTCAGTTCCGCCGGTGACCCCTCAAAAACAATTTCTCCTCCGCCCGATCCGCCTTCTGGACCAAGATCGATCACCCAATCAGAATTACGAATCACGTCCACGTTATGCTCAACAACGAGCACAGTATTGCCTTTGTCCACAAGCGCGTCAAGCACGCCTAACAGCTTTCGAATATCTTCAAAATGAAGACCAATCGTTGGTTCATCTAAAATATAGAGCGTCTTACCAGTCGCACGACGAGAAAGCTCTGTCGCCAGCTTAATCCGTTGCGCCTCTCCACCAGAAAGATCTACTGCACTTTGCCCCAATTTAAGGTAGCCCAGACCAACTTTTTCCAGTGTGGCTAATTTCTCTGTCACTAATTTAGAATTTTTAAAAAAGGCCAACGCGTAACTCACACTCATATCAAGTACCGCAGCAATACTCACGCCGCGATATTCAATTTCTAGCGTTCTTTGATTGTACTTTGCGCCATTACATGTTTCGCAGGCAACATAAACATCCGGCAGAAGATGCATCTCAATTTTCTTTTTTCCTTCGCCCTGACAATCCTCACAACGCCCGCCTTTCATATTAAAACTGAACCGACTAGCATCATATCCTCGAGTACGTGATTCTTCCGTCTGTGCAAACAGTTCACGGATAAGTGAAAATACACCAGTATACGTTGCGGCATTTGATCTTGGCGTACGACCGATTGGAGATTGATTGATACTAATCACCTTATCAATACTTTCCATCCCACTAATTTTCTTATGTTTACCAGGAGTTTCTTTTGTGTTGAAAAAATGTTTCGCCAAGGCTTTCGACAGAATATCAGTTACCAATGTTGATTTACCTGAACCAGAAACACCGGTAAGCGAGATAAATTTTCCCAAGGGAAGATTCGCATCGATATTTTTCAAGTTGTGCTCCGTCGCTCCCTGAATTTTAATAAATTTTCCAGAACCCTTGCGCGCCTTTTTTTTATCGCCAACGTGTCTTTTTCCATTCAAGTATTGCGCCGTCAAAGTTTTTGATTTTAAAAGTTTAACAAGGTCGCCGGAAAAAATCACTTCTCCACCTTCCTCACCAGCACCAGGCCCCATATCGATAATCCAATCCGCTTTGCGAATTATTTGCTCATCATGCTCCACAGTAATCAATGAATTCCCCGCTTCACGCAATTCTTCCATTGTCGCAATCAGCTTTTCCGTGTCACGATTATGCAGGCCAATAGAAGGCTCGTCCAAAACATAAGTGATGCCAGAAAGTTCCGAACCGATCTGAGTTGCAAGACGGATACGCTGCCCTTCTCCGCCGGAAATAGAATTAGCCGAGCGCGAAAGCGAAAGATAGCCCAAGCCCACATTCTGAAGTGCGGCACTACGCGCTTTCATTTCTTTGACTAACGGTAAAATAATATTTTTCTTGGCCGAACTAATATTTGTTTTTTCTAGTGTTTCCAGGAAAATAGAAAAATCCACAAGAGATAAATCCACTGTTTGATCAATCGATTTCCCAGCTACAAGAACTGAGAGATATTCACCTTTTAATCGCTTGCCTGAACAAAGCGGACAAACCTTTTCAATCATGTATTTTTCAATCTCACTCCGCAGATAGTTGGAATTCAATTCTTCATATTTCTTTTTCATTGTCGGAATGACTCCTTCAAAGATTATCTTGGGATCATTCGAACCATAAAGCACAATATTCAGATGTTCACGACTAATTTTTCTCACCGGAATATCGACAGAAAATCCATACTTGTCTCCCAGCATTTTCAAGATATTATTTCCACTCGCGAGCACACTTGATCTCCCGCCTGATTTATTCCACGACAAAATTGCCCCCTCAGCGAGCGTTAGGTCTTTATTTGGAATCAAGAGATCTTCATCAATTTCCTTGATTATACCAAGCCCAGAACAATGTTGACAAGCACCCTCAGGACTATTAAAAGAAAAATGTTTCGGGGTAATATCGGCTACTTCAAAAAAACATTTCTTGCACACGAAATCACGATTATATATCTTCTCGGCTTCGTTATCCTTGATTACCACAGCCATACCTTTGCCCAACTTGAAAGCAGTCTCGATTGAATCCAAAATCCTTTCTCGATCAGGATTTTTTTTATTCAAGACCAATCGATCAATCACAATCTCAGCGTTGCAAGTCTCATCCGCGTCAACATTATTTAGCGCCAATGCCTCAGTAAGTGACATTATTTTCCCCTTAAATCGAAGTCGTGCATAGCCAAGCTGGCTAATACTTTTTAAGGTCTCTTTCAAATTTCGCTCCTTGCCATTAAGTTTCGCGAGAATCGCGATATTTGTTTTATCAGGAGAATTAAGAATATCTTCCAAGACCTCTGAATTAGTAATTTTCTCTAGAGGTGTTTTGCAATGCGGGCAATGCGGCATTCCAGTCTTAGCATAAAGCACGCGCAGATAATCATAAATTTCTGTCAACGTTCCAACAGTTGAGCGCGGACTGCGTGCGATGCTTTTTTGATCAATAGAAATTGTCGGGGTAAGATTTTCAATCTTGTCCACATCCGGTTTCGCTGATACATCTAAAAACTGTGTCGCATAACTCGACATGCCCTCCAAGTATCTACGATTACCTTCGGCATAAATTGCATCAAAAGCCAAGGAAGATTTTCCGCTGCCAGAAAGTCCCGTAATGACAACTAGCTTGTCACGCGGAATTTCCACGTCGACATTTTTTAAATTATTCACACGTGCTCCGCGAACGATAATTTGACTACGATCCTTGGGTTTGTTTTTTGACATAGACAAAAAAGAGTTATATTTTTTTAAAAAAGACGTCAATAGCATTACTAGGAACAAATTTTACACTAGCTTTTGGGTTTTGGCAAGCTGTTAATCATTCCAACGTCAAAACCTTACTATTTTCCCTCAGCCACTTTCTGGCGGTTTTATAATCCGGCATCATAGCCGCGACTTTGTTCCAAAATTTTGCCGAATGATTTTTTTCAAGAATGTGCATCAGTTCATGGATGATGACATAATCAATGACACCCTCAGGCGCCATAATGAGCCGCCAATTGAAATTCAAACTATTTTTCGGACCGCATGATCCCCAGTTAGTTTTGGCATTGGAAATTTTGAGCGATGAATATTTGAGGTTTAATTTATCAGCGATTATTTTTGTGCGCTCGGAAATTTCTTTATGCGCCTGCTTCTTATACCAATCGTGCATTCGATGATGCGCCCGCCAAAGAAAAACTCTGGGGAAAAGTAATTCAAAATCCTCAGTAGCTTCAATCCTGAGTCCATTGGTCAGCGCTAATTTGTATTTTTTCCCAAAATAAAGAAACTCTTCGCCTTCCGAGAAAGTTTTCTTGTCGGCCTTAGGACGCTTCTCAAATTCTCGCATCTTTCTTTCAATCCAGTCAAATTTTTCTTCGACCAGTTTTTCGATATAGTGTAGTGGGGTGCGCATTGGAGCACGCACAATCAAGGTCGCGTCGTGTGAAATCACAAGCGCGATGTTTTTTCTCTTGGAACGGATGATTTTTGAGATTGGGATTTTTGACATAAAGTATTTCGTTCTTCTGATCTCAACCCCGACTTTAGCTTTTTTTTCAAGATAAGTCAAAGTGTGAAAATCCTGGATTTTCTTCGTATGGCCTGCTATAATAATTTCATAAACTTGGCACTTACACATTTACCCGAAAAAAGTTTAAAAGCGCGGTTTCCTCATTTTGGCTTTCTTTCCGTGCTTTACTAAAAGCCTTGAAGTGCCGAGAAAGACATGCGTGCGAACTTTTTCCGGACAAACGCGTAAGTTGTAAAATTGCATATTAACCAAAAAATCGACCATGAATTTATTTTTTAAAAATAGAGCAACTGCGCTGGTCTTGTTTTTGTTTTTTCTTTCACTAATCTTGAATATATTCTTATACACAAAGTCAAAACATACCAATAGCATCTTGACTAGTCAGCCAGAAAAACACTACCAGCTTGTCAACCAAAAAAGCCAAGTACCGATAGACTCTAATGTCCAAACCGATTCGCTTATTATCCAATTCAATGATTTAAAGCCGGCAATCGAAAAAGAAATCTCCCATTTTGGAGCGGAGCAAAATATTGGTTTTTTTCTTCAAGATTCAACCACAGGAGCTTGGCTTGGCATCAATGAGAAAACAGGATTTACGCCAGCCAGCCTTTTAAAAATTCCCATAATGCTTGGCATCCTGAAAAAAGTTACGCTAGAAGAAATTTCTCTCAAAGATAGCATGAAAATTCTTCCGGAAGATCTCGATAGCAATTCTGGTAAATTATACAAAAAAGGTGCTGGTTATGAAATATCTTTTTGGAATCTACTAGAAGAAATGATCCTTGCTTCAGATAATACGGCAAAAAATGTCTTGCGTCGACAGCTCTCCCCCTCTGAACTAAATGCTATTTTTGCTCATGTGGGCATCCCTAATCCGTATCAGGAAAAAAGCGAACCAACTGTCACTCCGCGCGGATATACTCGCCTTTTTAAGGCTCTCTATTTCGCAACCTATGTCTCCCCGGAACTTTCAGAAAAAGCCCTCAGCATTACCACAGACACTCAAGTGGAAAGCCTTATTTCTGCCGGAGTTCCACCGGAAATTCAGGTTGCGCATAAGTACGGTGAGCGCCCGGATGGCATTTCTGATTGCGGAATTGTCTACGAGAATAGTAGTCCCTACTATCTTTGCATCATGACTAAAGATTTAGAGTTGTCAAAATCAAAAGAACTGATTTCTAATTTATCAAAAATTACTTATGACTTCATTTCAAACAAAAAATGAAAAAGGTGAAAAAAAATCAGCCGAATCTCTCTACTTGGCAATCGCCCTACCACTTGCCGCACTGCTGAGCTCGCTTATCTTGCTACCAATTGAAAAGATTCTTCCCTATCCCTATATCATTGAAGAAGGCATAAAAGCTGTTTTTGTTCTGCTCATTCTAACTATCCCAGGAAAGAGAACTTTCCAATTGCAATTGTCTATTTTGATTGGATTATTTTTCGCTTTTTCGGAAAATATCTTTTATCTTTCCAACTCTAATCTCTACGCCTCACCGCTTATTTTCATAGAAAGACTCCTCTTGACCTCTACACTACATGTTTTTACTATACTACTAATGCTCTTCTTTTCCCAAAAGTATCGCTGGATCTTTCCTTTTGCACTATCCTTAGCGATACTCATCCACTACACCTACAATCGAACTATCGCCAGCTTACTTTATTAGTTTTAGGAATTACGCATTTTCCCGAAAAAAATCTTAAAAGCATAATTTCCTCTTTTTAGTTTTCCCTCTTTGTTTTACCAAATACCTTGAAATGCTAGATGAAATGTACGTGCGGACTTTTTCCAGACAAACGCATAATTCATTATTTCTTGCCTTGATAAGCCTTATTTATTCACAAATTTTCCTAAAACCCAACCGACATTCCCATCCAACAATTTTATTTTTACCCAATCATTTTTTTCCTCTAATTTCAAAAAATGACTGGAAAGATAAATCTTCTCCACAATCGCCGATGAATCCGTGGCGTCTTTGCGAATATTGACATACGACCCATCACTTGGCTGCACATCTATCCATTGATCATCATCCTGAGTTTTTCCATTGTCTTCCACTTTCAAAAATTCACCTAAAATCCAGCCTTCTCGCTTATCGCCAAGCACTACCCGGTACCACCCGCTTTGAACTTCCAAAAAAGCATAATCCTCACCAGGATACGCCTTTGAAATAATTCTCTCCGTGTAGCTTGGCTTTTCATAGACATTCACAAAATTTAAAGATGTTTGCCTAATAACAATGAACCTATCCGTGCTGACGCTAGCGCCTAAAACTTCTTTTTTATCCGCTCTGTCCAAATCATCAAGCGCCAATGGACCCTTAGCATCAACATATTCACCAATAACCCAACCCTCTTCATCATCCTTAATTTTAATTTTATACCAACCATCTTTTTTCTCACTAAAAATATATTTTTCTCCTGGGTAAACTTTTCCCAAAAGAGCGCCACCGGCAGAGGCCGCGTCTCTCACATTAAGATATCCTGTGGGCGTATTTTTGACCACCAGTTGATTTTCCGGAGTATCCTGGGCAGCAAGCCCATCAGATTGAACAGCTCCCCTAGCAGATAGCTCCACGTACTGCCCCTTAACCCAACCCTTCTGACTATCTTTAAGAATAATTTCATACCAACCACTTTTTTCAGCTGAATAGACATAACTTTCTTTCGGATAAACCTTGCCAACAATCTCACTCTCTACTGATGAATCCTTGCGAACATTGAGAAAATTAGTTGGAGTATTCTTTATCACCAATTTATTTTCTTTTTCTGCCTTTCCTGACTCATCCATCGCTGGCTCCTGATCTTCTAATAAAGCATCGATTTTTTGATTTGTATTGGTTTTTTCTTCTGCTTTTTTATTTATTTCATCTACCATCTTAGTTACTTTTCTGCCCCTTTCATTTAAATTTTCAATATCTTCCTTTGCTTGGTTTTCTGGCAAGCTAATCGATTGTTTTTCTTTTTGCACGTTCAATTTTTCATTTTCTCGATAGTGCCAAAGAGTAGAAACCCCTACAAACAGCACCGCTAATATGAGAGCTGTCACCCAAATTTTTATCGAAAGAGAAATTATTTTTTTCAAAATATATCCAATAAATCTCACTAAGTCTTTCGCTAAAACAACTAAGCCGGTGAAAATCTTTTTTTGCCAAGAAAGAGAAACCCCGACTAGGCGTGCCGGCGATGGCGTCGGAAGCTCAATGATTTGTGTTTCTAATTCTTGATCAGACTCTTTGTCGGTCTTGATAGTCTCATCTTCCTTAGGATCGGGTTTATTAGCATTAATAATTTTTTTTCTCCAGAGAGCATAATAGAAAAATCCCAGAGCGCCCATACCAAAAATCAAAGCCAAGACAATCCCCCAGGTGGCAAAAGTTTGAATTCCACCGATTGAAGCCAGAAAATTTTTGCCAACACCAGAGTTAAGCAATAAATCTTTCAGCGCTTTAGTGTTTTCTGTTACCGCTTTCATTTCTTCTTGATTTTCCCGATAGGCTAAAATATGATCTTGCGGAGTAGCGTTATTGTCCTTTTGCTTCCTGACAATCCTATCGAGACGAGTATTGATATCGGTCTTAAGTGTAATGGCTTGAGTTTTATAGGAGTTGTCCGTTAGTCCAGCACTCAACTCATCAGCTTGCTTTCTGATAGACGCGATCTCTTCGTCAGAAAACACCCAAATATCCTTAATCTCAACTGCGCGAGTAATTGCTTGACCGGATTTCAGAAAAATATCCGCCGTTACATAATACTGTTCCGTCGTTGTGTCATAATTAAGCTCCATACCGCCCAGATCCATGACGTATTCCTGGCGGACTTCCTTTGGAAGATAGGCCTTAAATGGCACCTTTTGTTCTTTCGAGTCAGACGGATTAACAATAATAAATTTAATAATCACCGAGCCCCATTCCATCATCACCTTGACCGTGGGCTCATCTACGGTGCGTTCCAGCAGTTGTCGATTAATATCTGCCAGCGCTTTTAGTTCCAATACCTTGTTTTTCAAAGACTCAATGTCAGTTTTTTGCACTTCAAATATGGAATCAAAAGAGCCAACATCCACCTTGCCGATTTGACCAGTTACATCTTTGAGGTCATTTGAAACAGTTGAGACAGAAGAGGCAATGCTGGAAGTGCGACTATCCAAATTATTTATCCCGCTTTCAACCGTATCCACATAATTTTTAATCGCAGCAATCTCATCATACGCACTAGTCGTCTTACCTTCAAAGCCAAGATCGCTCTCCACGGACAACAGTTTATTGTGCGTAGCTTGCACTTGCGCATAGACCAAATCAAGCGTACCGCCACCACCAGCTGATCCGTCCAGTTTTTTTAGGCGACCAAATAATGTTTCCTGCAAAGAATCATCATCCGGTTGCCCGACATAACCTTCCAGCGCGTCAACATAACCAATAATATCAGCGGCGGAATAAGAGCCCCACTTATTTAAAATATTGTTCACGACTGTCTGGATAGCAGAAACCTTAATATTCGTGTCTTCGGCAGTATTTTTAATACTATCCACATTAGTATCAAGGATGTCAATTTTATCATCGACTGAATTCAGATTAGCTCCAATCGTATCAATCTTAGTTTCAATCGCTGAAAGACTCGTGCGGATCTCTCCCACATTCAAAACTAAATTGGTCACGTCAGTTGAAATTTCACCCAGACTTTCCGTAGTATTCGTTCTAAAGGTAGCATCGGCTGATTCATGCGCGTCCAAACTGGCCTGCGAGGCACGCGAAGAAATGGTGGTATCCACTCGCGAGTTAAGCGTATCAATGTTTGTCCAATTAATCGTATCCGTTTTCAATTTAATACCTGTAACATCATCCCAACTGATTGTGTCCGTTTTAGTTTTTATCGCATCAACTTTGTTCCAGTCAATCGTGTCGGTTTTCAATTTTATTGCTCCACTTGTGGTTATGAGTCCGGTAATATCAGACCAACTAATTGTGTCCGTTCCCGCTTTGATGGCGGAAATATTGCCCGTTCCAATTTCCGAAATAAGGATCGCGACATTGGATTTGATATCCGCAATATCGCCCCACTCGATAGTATTGGTTTTGAGCCTGATTGTGGTAATGTCATCCCAATCAATCGTGTCAGTGCTTGTTTTGATCGCTCCAATATCGCTCCAGTTGATTGTGTCAGTCTTCAACTTAACTTCACCAGCAGTAGTCACAAGTCCTGTCACATTGCTCCAATTGATTGTGTCCGTTTTTGTTTTTATCGCGGAAATATTGCCAGTCCCGATTTCTGAAAGCACCGTCGCCAAATTAGAAGCCATTGCGTCCACGCTCGCCTGAGTTGCGCGAGAAGAAATCGTTTCATCAACATTTGTCACAAGCAGTTTTCCGACTGAATCAATTGTCGTGAGGCTTGAGGTCAATGTGTCCCAAACTTCCTGCGCAGTTATATCATTACCATAGGATGAAAGCGTCCGTGTAGCATTATCCCAAACACTGCTGGCCAAAGCAGAAAGTGCCGGATCAGTCAGGCCAGTTATCGTTCTAGTGGTATAATTCCAAACATCAGCCGCCGTAAGCGTAGTACCACCTGCCCCCCCCGCTTCGGAAACTTTAATGTCCAGATTTTCACACACCTGCTTTCCAATACTTCCGGAAGTGTTGAGAATTGTGCAAGCCGTGTCCCAAATCGCCTTTCGAGAATCAGCCGTGAGCGCAACATCACCCGTAATTGTTCGCGTGGCATAGGTCCAAATGTCAGCCGCAGAAATGTCATTTAACGCATCAATTGATGACTGGATAACAGCAATATCACCCCAAGCTATTGTATCGGTTTTTGTTTTGATGCCTGTAACATTATCCCAATCAATTGTATCTGTTTTAGTTTTGATACCTGTGACATTTGCCCAATCGATTGTATCTGTTTTGGCTTTAATTTCGCCAGCAGAAGTTATGATGCCGGTGACATCAGACCAATTAATGCTGTCAGTTCTTGTTTTAATGGCAGAAATATTGCCAGTGCCAATTTCCGCAATCAAGGTCGCTACATTGGCTTTAATTGTAGTAATGTCACCCCAGGAAATCGTGTCTGTGTTTAATTTAATACCGGTCACATCACTCCATGCGATTGTATCGGTTTTGGTTTTGATGGCAGAAATATCCAACCAATCAATATTATCCGTCGCAGTTTTAATGCCCGTCACATCACTCCAGTTAATCGTATCAGTTTTAGCTTGAATGAGACCACTACTGGTAATAATGCCGGTTACATCGCTCCAAGCAATTGTATCAGTGCTAGTTTTAATGGCAGTCACGGCATCCCAATCGATCGTATCAGTTTTGGATTTAATTTGCCCGGCAGTTGTCACAATTCCCGTCACGTCAGACCAATTGATCGAGTCCGTTTTAGCTTTTATTTCGCCCGCCGTAGTGACTAATCCGGTCACATCTGACCAATCAATGCTATCGGTTTTAGTTTTAATGGCAGAAATATTACCTGTGCCAAGCTCAGTCAGGACACTGGTAATGTCCGCACGGATATTCGCCACATCAGCCGCAGTAGCCAAGCTTCCGGAATTCAAAGTTGCATCCGTCAGAGTTCTCGAGACATAACTCCAAATCTCAGCAGCAGTCGCCCCACCGCCGGAACCACTGGCCGAAGCTGTCGCGGCAATAATCGCAAACCGATTATTGTCAGATGGAATAAGTGGCAGAGCCGGATCAACTGTGATTGTTTTTGAAGCTCCCGCATAATCAGAAATTCTTCTCATCACACCCTCATTTAATCCTTCAGTGAAAATTATTACTCCATTATTATAGAAATCATCAGTCGCGGAATCCAGGTCGGTGTCGAATTCAGTCAAAGTTGGAGACAGATCTGACACACGAGAATATTTTGCAACAAGGGAATCATTGAGCAACTGACCAAATGATCCGGTGATATCAGCAAAAGTGGAATATTGAGCTCCCCAAATATTTTCCGCTGTTAGGCCGGTCGAGAGCCAAGGAGAAACCGGCTGTCCCTGAGAATAGAAATCCAGTGTTCCCGTATCCACTGTCCCAGAAAGAACGGAAATATCATCCAGATACACATAGGGCGGAGAATATATTTCATAAATTCCACCATACGGCTGAGTAGGCAAGGTGTTGCTGAAAGGAATCCGCGTACCTTTTAGTAATAATCTGGTTGCGGTATTACCAATAATGTCAAAAATGAAGCCCTGGTCATCTCGCATTTTGTAACCTGTCCACTGATTCCAAGTCCAATTCTTATCTGCATCTTCAATTAGAGTCGGCACATTTATTCCTTGCCCGTCATCAACATTTTCAGCTGTTCCTGAATCGGCCACAGTTGGCTCAGACTTGACTGACAAAGCTACCGTAGCAAGAGCTGATTCTGTTGGGGTACCAGAAATAACAAACTGTTGCCAACTGTCAGCGGTAGCACTCGCTGTCCACGAAAGATTTGCGCCTGTCATCCCCAGCCCGGAAACAGTCACTGTTGGCAAATTAGCTGTGCCGTAATTTGCATTCATCCTGATATACCCCGTGATAGCGAGGGGCTTTCCCGCCACACCCACCACCTTGGCCGTATATTCCAAGGCATCAGTTTTGGAAGTTGATTCCATTCTCCAGGCATACCCGCCAGACGTTCTAACTGTCGTGTCGATAAGATTTGGGCCAGTCGTTCTCATCAGCCCATAGTTAGTATAATTAACAATATCCTTTCCTGTCCCCATGCGAACATCCACTCCCGGAATAGCGGTAGCCAAATATTCACCACCGAATTTATCTTGCGTAGAGTTGCCTAGATAGTGGAAGTTACTATTGAAAGAAGAATTTTCTCCGGTATAGCGCAAGAGTGAACCAGCGAGCCAAGAGGTGGTATCAGGAACTAAGGAAACATCGGCTTCATTCCAAATTGATTTTCCAAAGGTTGAATTGGAATCAGTCACCTCTACATTACTAGAGCTTGGCGCCACATAGATGCCTGTTCCGTAATAGCCATTGCTGGTTTCCGAGGAAGTTCCGCCATCAAAGGAATTCCCCGACATCGGAATGAATGAGTTTCCATTAAGCGTAATGCCTCGCCGAAAGCGCCAAAATTCATTATTAGCAATGGTAACCTTGGCCGTTCCTGCCAAAAGACTGACTGGGTAATAAGCATTGAGAAATTTATTTCCAGAAATATTAAAGATTCTTCCTCCATTTAAATAGTTAAAATAGCCGGAAGAATAACCCGTGACATAGTTATTGGAAAAAGTGATGTTGGCTGAAGTATCTTCTCGAAAAGGATAATAATTGGCACTTTGGGCGGAAAAATTATTATCATCAATCACCTGAGTGCCTAATGTTTTGGAAAGAGTGTAAATATTATAGTATTGCACATTATTAAAAGCACTTTTTCGAATATATTGAGTGGGGTATGGCAAGCTGGTCGTAAAAGGATTCCCGGAGAGATAAAAACCATAATACAATTGGGAAAGTTCCATATGATTAACATCAATGGCTTTCGGCCAATACAGCAGTGATCCATATCCCTGATTAATCGGCGCAGTAGAATTGGCCACATTCACATCTTCGTCTGACCAAATTCTTATCTGTTTTCTTAGGTTGAGAATCGGTGAAGTTATCGGCTGACTAGTGCTATCGGAAGCAGCTCTATGATGATATTGAAAAGTTGTCCCCCAGCCAATTTCCGTTCCGGGAGCGGTTCCAATATTATAGCCTTCGGAATATTTGATTCTGGCCGCGGGGGTATATTGCGATCCGGTATTGTCCATCCAAATCCTGGTTCTCTTGGGATACGTCACCACACGAAGCCGGTCTCCAGTCAGTGTCTCCGCGCCATTAGTGAAAACCATCGCCGGATGTCCAATAAAATAATCCGGCATCATTGTCCCTTTTTGTTTTTCAAAAGCATTGTCAAAATGAGTCAAAAATATGATATTCCCCGTTCTCACTTCTCCGCCCCCAGTGGTACATCCCGCCGTTTGCCCATTGGTCCAAGGAGTAGTGGGAACAGTAAATGCCACTGAAGATGCCCAGTCACAACTGCTAGAAGTATCGACAGCATCGTCAAAAATAGCGAACTCATCCATCGCGCCATCAAAGCCGGCATTGTACTGCCAAGAATTACCAAGCCGCAAATAACCCGCATTAGCCGCTCTCGCTCCCAAGGCTGTCCCTTGACTGGCACTCGTAAAAGCCGCGCCATCAATCCAGGCCTTTTTAATATTAAGCTGTCCAGCATCAGAATCTTCCCAGGCTAAACGGAAATGATACCATTGACCAGCGGTTGCAGAAAAAGATTTGACCAATTTTCCTGTCGCTCCAACTCCAAAAGTCGGGGCAACCACAGTTTCAATTACGCCATTGGGCATAATTCGCGCAAAAATCCTATCCGTATTTCCATTGGGAGCATAATCAAACAGATACTGTATGTAGTCAGGACTGCCGGAAAAATTCGGCTTAAACCAAAAATCCATTGTGCCTTTTTGTGTTGCTACCCCGCCAATTCCTTCAACATTATACCCAGTGGCTGAACCAGCTACTACCCAGGTTGGTTGAATGATAATGGCCGAAGATTGATTATTGAGTCCGGTAAAATTTCCCACCCCTCTTTGAAAACTGTTTTGAAAATAAGCTGCTCGATTGCCAAACTTTGGCCCAACCGGTGTTCCCGCTTTTATTCTCAAGGTCACCTCGCTATCCGGAGAGGTATAGGTCGCTCCGGGTGTAGCCGTCCCAGCTGCTCCATATTGCGAACCGGTCACATCATATTTTCCGGAAGTTGAGTTATAGACAAAATCCCAATTTTCATATTTAGTTTTTGCGTCAGAAGTGGTGATGCCCACGGCCTCATCAAGTCCGATACTTGATCCCCGCTCAAAGGGAGAAAGATAAATTTCATCGCCTTCTTCCGGAGCATTCAATGGGCCGATTATCGCGTTGATTCCAGTTTCTCCGGATTGCACCCCCCCTCGATGTTTTAGCGTAAAATTAAGATAGCTAGAAGTGAATGGGACTGAATTATAGGCACATCCTTGACTTCCATGAATGGAACCAATTACCTTCCAGCAACCGGTATCATTGAAATTATCATTAAACCAGGTTTCTGTGCCAGCTGTGTTTTTCACTGTTACATCATCAAAACGCGCCAGCATTATGTCCGCCGCCAAACCGAATCGTCCGGCAATAAAAGCGGTTTGATTTATTTCTGATTCTGTCCAAGTCCCTGGTTCATTGATATCACCATTACAATCGGCGTCTTCTGAAACTGGTGACCAAAATTTGGCCTGAAGAGTTGTGCCATTTGCTTCAGCGCGCAAACAATACCACTGATTAGCATTAAAGGTGATGTTAGTTGCCGTACCAATTGCCGTTTCTGCTCCGAGCGCAGTTGAATACCAACCCAAGGTAGAAACGGTGGTTGATTTAGTTATGTAAGCAGCATAGCCATAATCATCACCATCTTGACGCAAAAATATTCCCACGCGCCTTCCCACTGTCGCGTCTACTGGCTGATTCATATAGACTTTAGCGTAGACACTTTGATCAGTCCAAGAAAAATCACCGTTGAGACTATGCCAGTTGGCTTCCTGTGAATTTTTTTCATAGTAAGCAGAAGTTTCCCCATCCGGATTGGGACTGAGCCAACGATGCGCCGTTCCCCAGGAAGCAAGTTGCGATTCATACCAGCGAGTAGTTTTTAGAGTTGAAACAGCTGTAGAATTATCATCATATCGAAGGGTCCAGGTTTCATTGGGATCAAAAGAAACTCCGTTGGAAAGCTGACTTATCTTCGCTTCGCTAACCGAACTGGAAACAGTCAGATTTTCTGAGTTCACATTTTCCACTCCTTGCATGCTGACTGAAGTTGTCTGATTTATTGGCGCGGTTGTCCAAGATGTGAAATCAGAAATACGATTTCTCACCCAATAAGCATTCGTGCTGTTGACTGTCGTTTTTGCCGCGCTTGGCATATCCCAAGCATTCCAAGAAATCATCGTACGCCCGGTTTGAGAAAATAAATCACTTGCCGCCATCGGCAGCCATTGACCGCCGTTTGAAATGCAAACTTTGGCCGACTGAGCAATTGTGTAGCCACTCGGAATAATTTCAGTGAAAACTACATTGGCCGGAGCTCCGGCTGTCACCGTGGAAATGCGCCTAATTATGGTCGCCGAATCATTGTCTTTAATTTTCACGTATTGCCCTGGAGCAAAAAGCGTGTTTGTGTCCGTCATTTGAACAGTGGCTGTGGGATATATCGGATCAGCATTAAACGGGATACAATATTCCCCCACTCCATAATTATTCGTTCCGCGCGGGACATATTTCCAACCAAATTTTGGAACAAATTCAGTCCAAGCCGATCCATTCCAATATTCCCAAATTCGACTAGCAGTCGCGCCAATAGCCGTTCCAATATTAAACTCCAAGGCATAGATTGGCGTGTTTCCCTGATCACCGAAATAGACCGCATCGTTATTTTCCGTATTTGCTCCATCACCAAAAATTGTCCACGAAGATGCGGATTGGTAGTTCACTGAAAAGACACCTCCCGTATTGTCATAGTTATAGATATCGGTCAGCGGAATCGTTCCAATTTCACTTTGCTCCGGATTGTAGACGGCATCAGCATTAGTCCCAAGACTTCCTACTCCCGTCCAAGTCGGAAAAACACTAGCGTCATCATTGGCTCCCATGCCGATTGATGAATCATTATCATTGACCGCATAGGAATTTCCTTGCGCGACGGAAAGTGGATCAAGTGCCGACCAATCGCCTGCCAAACTCCCCGCGGCGTCCATCCAAACATTCCCGGCTGCCGTTTGTTGCGCTCCAAGATAGCCCGTATCAATGTTCCCATCGATATCCACTGCTAAGTCAGCCCGCGGCGTCCGATAATCATCTGCCCCTTGAGAGTACATATTCACTCGAGCTGCTTGAGCCCTGGCACTATAGATGAAACTTCTTCTGTCTGCTCCGGTTGGCACATCAGTGTTTGGTCCGCGAGAAACCGTCGCACCTTGAGCAACGGTGTATCCGGCCACCATCGCCGCCGTGAAAGTCAATCGAGTGGAAGAAGTGACTGCCGCAATGATTCTTGTTGTCGGAACACTGTTGTTATCTTTAATCATTACTACATCTCCAATATAGAACCCGGCAGTGGAAGCCATGTCAATATAGGTGTTGGTTGTTGAGTCAGAAGTTAACACAGTTGATACTAATGGACCGACAGAATCCTGATATAAGTCTACTGTTGTTGTTTTTAGCAAAGGATCGACGGACGAACCCAATTCTAAAGACGCACCGGAAGATAGCAATATCCTTCCTGGTGCAGTAAGTCGATAGCGCTGATTGATAGCATCGGAAACAGCCAGCTTGGCCCTGGTCGAGATTAGCATCGAAACAAAACCGGATCCACCATAGGAAGCGGTGGCTGGCGTAGTCAATCCACTTCCCACGCCTCCCCCGGTCGCTCCTGTATAGGCCATTGGCATGTCGAAATTTTTATCCACCATAACCGTATGTGGAGAAATATTTCCCAAAACCAAATCATTGGAAAGATTGACTGAATCACCTGAGTCAGGATCAGCCGCACCACCGCCGATAATCGCCATATCACCATCAGCTGGCGCCGTCGTATCCGCATCACCATAGGCCACAAAAAAAGCATGCCGCTGGTTAGCAATCCAGGGATAATTAACCGCACTAGTGGCCGGAGCAGCGGTTTTTCCATACAGCAAAACAAAACTGTTTCCATTTCCAATTTTGGCGGGATTTTGTCCCATATTAAGAGTCGTGAAGCGAAAAATATTTCCATCAGTCGGGGTTCCATTGTTAGAAAAATTAGCGGATATTTCCGCCACTCTGGCGTTTTTATCAATTGTATATGTTCCGGCCGTAATAGCGGTGTCAATCGTGATACTATTCAAACTCGCGCAAGAAGCATCGGCAAATGAAATTGTGGTGATTCTTCTGGCGGCGATGATCGAGTTATCGTCCCAAATGTTAATATTGCTTGATCCGGCAGTTGCCTCGACAGAAAAGCGTGAAGCATCGGCCACGCAAAGTTTTGTCGTTGTCGGCATATTTTCCGTGAAGGCTTCTTCCGCTCCTTGGATAATTCTCAATTTCCATATTGCTCGCGCCACAGTCGCATTTTTGGAAAGGGTAAATTTATCGGTCGCTGCCAAAGTTGCAGTAACATTAATTGACGGACCATTGGAACAGCCGACATCAGCAGAACTCACGGAAGCAATAATTCTTTGAATTGAAGTTGTGTCCGCATCCCAGATGTCAATATATTGATTGACTGCAAAACCAGCAATGGAACTGACGCAAAGTTTTGTAGTGGCAGTCGCGTCAGCTGACAATGTTGTCTTTGTCACGCCATCATTAACCCACGCCACCCCAGTTCCTCCATCGGTAGATGAAGTCAATTTTGCTGTTTGCACCCCGGAAACAGAACCGGCAATCGTCCAGTTACCACTTGAGTCAGAATAAGTGCCACTCCAATGCTCATTTTGAGTACGCGCAGCCGCGGCTTGACCGACAGCCGGGGCAGAATTGATTGCCACTGCATAGCTCGATTGGGTCGTATTGGCCAAAGGAACTGTTACTGTCAAGGCGTTGGCTGTGTCCACATCAGTAATTCCTAAACCAAAATTCGCAGCATTTACTGTTGGTTTTGACGCTCCGTTCCTGGGCCAAGTAGATGCTGTCGTTAAAGAGTTATAATAAACTCGAAAACCATAATGCGTAGTTGTCGTGACCGCTAAAGGATCAAAACGAAAGTCCATATAGTGGATTCCGTATTGCCCCGGATAGGCCGCTTCGCCGGATATGCTTTGATCAAAACGCATCACTTGTGTTCTTTCAATCACTGTATCGGCGGCATAAACACAAGTATTCACTGCCGAGCAAGCAACGTAGTTAGACCAGACAACAGTCGGAGGGGTGCCAGTATAGGATGCTGTTGGAAAACGCAAAAGTTCCACCACTACATTTAAGTTAGCCGCAGTAGTATTGAGATTCGCCACTGCCAAGGTCACGCCATAAAAATTTCCATTAGTATTTGGCTTCCAAGGAATAAACACCGCCCCAGCCGCATCATAAGCATTAGCTGTGATCGTTGGCATCACCACCTCTCCCACGGCCAACGTTCCTGCTGCGCCTTCAGTGGTCGCTCTGGCTCCAGGATGGATGGGCTGAAAATAATCACCATCCCCATTGATTCCATCTCCGGAGAAAGCCATTGATTTGAGCCATCCTCCCGCGGTCGAAAGAGTGGTGTTCTCTTTGGAAACTCTCACTGCGCCTGTAAACGGCGCCGCTTGAGTCGTTTGCTTGTGAATGCGAGAATTAACAAAAAGGAAAAGTAAAATAAAAGCCGGGGTCAAAAACACAATCGCCAAGAGCAAGGGATAATTTCTGCGAGAAAAAGTCTTAATATTTACCCATTTTAAATTTCTTATATTTCTTGGTAAATTTGCCATCGTCCCGGGAATTTTTTTCATTCCCGCACAAAAACGCCCTGGCAAACTCTTCGCGCCCGCCGAAAAAACAACCCAAAAAAGTCTGAGCTTAAATTGCCTGATTTTGAAAAATATTCTTCTCAACCTAAGAGCTATTTTTCTTGTTTTTTTTATTTTTCTCATCCGCAAAATATAGTCATTTTAAACCGAAAGCATACTAAAATAATACCATATTTTCGCCAACAAGTAAAAGCTGATTCTATAGCTGAAAACTTTTCAACAAAGGCGTAAGTTCTGGAACTATTCCATAAAACTCTTCCCCCGCAATTTTTTATGATACGTAATCGCAAACCGATGCGCCTCATCCCTGACGCGTTCGATGATTTCGTCCGAAATTTCCGGCACACTGCCGAAAGCATAGCGGTCTAGTTTTTTGCGCTTTGGTCCCTTGGCGACAGCGAGCAGTGGAATTTCCAGATGAAAATTCTTGAGCACACGCCTCACAGCAGTGAGATGCCCTTGTCCACCGTCTAAAATTATGAGATCTGGCCGCGGCCAATTATTCCCAAATCTGCGCCCCAAAATTTCCGCCATTGAAGCCGTGTCATTCGCACCTTCCACCGTTTTAATTTTAAATTTGCGATACTGACTTTTGTTCGCTACCATTTCCCCTTGAGAATTATCAAAAACAACCATAGACCCAACACTG
This sequence comes from uncultured bacterium, assembly GCA_903937035.1. GTDB lineage: Bacteria > Patescibacteriota > Minisyncoccia > Moranbacterales > UBA2206 > UBA9630. The sequence continues at coordinate 25,514 of CAIZXS010000012.1, read as the reverse complement.
GACCGTCCAGAAATATTCGAAATATCATAACCCTCGATGCGAAATGATTTTGTATTTGCATTTTTGTTATATGTTTCATGTTTCATACTATATGACACGAGTGCAATATCGCGAATATACTGCAACGCAAAAATCGCATTTCTCACCTTCCCAGCCTTTTCAAATTCTTGTTTCTCACTCAGATCCGACATTTCCTTTTTCATCTTGGCAATAAGACCTTTTTTCTTCCCCGCTAAAATCATCTTGATTCCCCTAATATTTTTCGCATAATCATCTTTCGAAATCGCCCCAGCATACGGCCCAGGACAAAGTCCAATCTGAAAATCCAAACAACCCTTCTCTGTTTTTTGCACTTTGGAATGATAAGGAAAAATTTTTCTGAGAATCTTCAGTGCGATTTCAATATTTTTCTTTGAGATATATGGCCCATAGATTTTGCTAAATTTTGATTTTATTTCGCTATCTTGATCTATCTCTCTTTTTCGTAAAAATAATATGCGTGGAAAATCTTCTTTTGTAATTGCAACATAAGAAAATGATTTATCATCTTTTCCATCCACATTAAACTTCGGCTGCCAATTCTTGATCAGTTCCTGCTCCAAAATATATGCCTCGAGGACTGTTTCTGTTTTCCGAACTTCAATATCCGCGACTTGGTCCATAAACATCTCGATTGGCCGAGCATAGCCACTGCGACTTTGAAAATATGACGAAACCCTGTCTTTTAGCGACGTCGCTTTTCCCACATATAAAATAACCTCCGCATCATTTTTGAAGATGTAGACACCAGGAGAAGTTGGCAGACTTTTTAGTTTTTTAGCAATTTTAGTAGTTGACATTTGTATAGATACAAGCTACATTACAATATCCTCTTTGACAACAACATGAGAAAAGCTAGAAAAAACGAAAAAATATAGCCACGAAAGGAGGTAAAAAAACGCATGAACACGTTATTGAATACTTTTGTCCTAACTTATTTCTTTCTATGGATAATTGGATTTCCCTATGGACTCTACGTAGGAATTTTAGCCGAACAGTTTAATGATAGTGAATATAGCAACAAGACAAGGAAGATTGCTCTGTTCATATTTATTATAATTAACCTGCCATGGATAATACTGTCACTATGGTCATTTTTGTTTTATGGCCATCGATGTTAAGTCAAAAAGTCCCTTGTGAAGGCAGAAATTTTATGACATTGTCATGAAACTTCTGCCTTTTATTTTTTCCCTGAAAACCCTCATCTCTGTCATTCCCGCGGAGGCGGGAATCTAGGTTCCACTAGTTTTAAGCCCTGGAAAATCGAATTATAAATCTTCTAACTTTTATTTTTTAACCAGTAAATCTCGTTTTTCTTTTCTTATGACCCGAGGTGCCTGGATCCCCGCCTTGCTCCACCGCTAAAGCTAAGGCGGCACGCGGTCGCAGGGATGACACTTTATTGTGTTATTTTTTATTCAAAACTTCCTTCAAATATTTCCCCGTCCAACTCTCCTTATGCCACTTCGCCACCTCTTCCGGCGTACCACTGACAATTACCTTTCCACCTTCTTTACCACCTTCCGGTCCCAGATCAATAATCCAATCGGCGGTTTTGATTACGTCTAAATTATGTTCAATAACAATAACCGTATTTCCTGCATCAACCAAGCGATTGAGAATGCCTAGTAGTTTTTTAATGTCATCAAAATGCAAGCCAGTTGTCGGTTCGTCTAAAATGTAGAGTGTATCCCCTGTCGCTCGCCTAGAAAGTTCGGTGGAAAGCTTGATGCGTTGGGCCTCTCCCCCGGAAAGTGTCGTGGCGGATTGGCCGAGTTGAATGTAGCCCAAGCCGACATCTTCGAGAACTTTCAGTTTGTCCGCGATGTCGTGAAAATTAGCAAAAAATTCGCGGGCTTCGGAAATGGTCAGGGCTAGTACATCGGCAATATTTTTATCACGATACTTCACTTTGAGCGTTTCGCTATTATATCTTTTTCCAGCACAAACATCACAGGGAAGATAGACATCCGGCATAAACTGCATTTCAATTTTGTTATACCCATCACCCTGACAATTATCGCAACGTCCACCTTTAACATTAAAGGAAAATCTTCCCGGCAAATAACCTTTCGCTTTGGCGTCGCGCGTTTCGGCGAATAGTTCGCGAATGGCAGTAAACAGACCCGTGTAGGTCGCCGGATTCGATCTGGGCGTGCGACCAATCGGCGACTGATCAATCATAATCACTTTGTTGAGATAATGATCGCCGACAATTTCACTATGTTTACCTGGTCGCTCCAAGGAACGCATAATTTTGGCCGACAGGGCTTTATAGAGAATATCTTCCACAAGCGTAGATTTTCCTGACCCAGACACGCCCGTCACACAAGTCAAAACTTTCAATGGAAATGACACAGTGATATTTTGCAAATTATGCTCGCGTGCTCCCCGCACTACGAGTGTTTTTTTGTTTTTCAAAGGTCGCCGAAAATTAGGAATTTCGATCTGCAAATCACCGCGTAAATATTTAGCCGTCAAGGATTTTTCACTTTTCAACACTTCTTCGGGTGAGCCTTCCGCTACAATTTCTCCGCCATGTTTTCCCGCTCCCGGTCCAATGTCCACTAGATAATCCGCCGCGCGCATTGTTTCTTCGTCGTGCTCCACCACAATCAAAGTATTTCCCACATCGCGTAATTGCAAGAGCGTAGCGAGCAACTTGGCGTTGTCACGAGCATGAAGACCAATCGATGGCTCATCGAGGATATAGAGCACGCCAACGAGCTGTGAGCCGATTTGCGAAGCCAATCGAATGCGTTGCGACTCTCCACCGGCCAGGGTGTTCGCCGCGCGACCAAGCGAGAGATACCCGAGACCAACATCTTGTAAAAAACCCAAGCGATTTTGAATTTCCTTGAGAATTCTGCTCGCAATCAGTTCTTCGCGTTTACTAAACTTTATTTTCTGAAAAAAATCTAAAGTCTCCCGCACGCTGATCATGGAAACTTCTTGGATATTTTTATTTCCCACGGTCACAAGCAAGACTTCTTTTTTATAGCGTGACCCGAGACAAGTCGAACAAGGATTTTGCGACATGTATTTTTCAATGTCAGTGCGCACGCCTTCCGAATCCGTTTTGAGATAACGCTCCTGCAGATAACCAACCACTCCCCGCCAACGCATATTATACTTCCAACTTGATCCGGTTTTGCTGCGCAGAGTCACGGGGATTTCATCGGCCGCGTCTTCGGAAATCATATCCTCAGCGTCAGGTCCACCATAGAGCAAAGTATTAAAATCATCTTCCGATAAATCACGCAAACGCACGTTGTCGCGGATGTGATAGAAGTTAGTAACAGCCCGCAAAATCGTCCCCTGCCAGTTATTTTTTTTGTAACTCCATGGCATGATTCCACCTTCGGCGATGGTTTTATTCATATCCGGTACAACCAAATCGGGATCAATTTCCTTTTTCACGCCCAAGCCTTCGCAAGATGGACAAGCCCCAAACGGGCTATTGAAAGAAAACAAACGCGGCTCGAGCTCGGGAAAATCCACCTCATGCACCGGGCAAGAAAAATTCTGATTAAAAATCATCTCGCTGATTTTATCTTTTTCTCCATCCTTAACTTTTTTTATTTCTTTATCTTTTTTGTCATTAGAATTTTGAACTTTGGATTTGGTTTGAAATTGGAAATTAGGATTTTGAAATTTTATTCTGACAATACCCTTGGAAAGTTTCAGTGCCTGCTCGACGCCTTCAAAAATCCGTGAAATATTCTCTGAATTTATTTCCACTTTGTCGACCAAAATGTCAATATTATGTTTTTTGTAGCGTTCCAATTTTACCCGCGTCCCAATCTTTTCATCCAGGACATGCTTTTTTCCATTCACAAACGCAGTGGAAAAACCACGCCGAAACATCTCCTCCAAAAGCGTGGAATATTCACCTTTGCGCTCTCGCACAATTGGAGAAAAAATTTCAATTGCACAATTATCCTTGGCCGATTTCTTGCCCTCCTCCGTACAAATATTCAAAATTCTGTCCACAATCTCATCTGTGGAAAGTTTCACGATTTCCCGGTTGCAAATCGGACAATGCGCGGTGCCAATTTTCGCATAAAGCAAGCGCAAATAGTCATGAATTTCCGTCACTGTGCCCACAGTTGAGCGCGGATTGTGTGAAGCGGCTTTTTGGTCAATCGAAATCGCAGGACTGAGGCCCTCAATCGAATCCACTTCCGGTTTTCCCATTTGACCCAAAAACTGCCGCGCATAGCTAGAAAGACTTTCCAAATAGCGTCTTTGTCCCTCGGCAAAAATCGTATCAAAAGCCAGCGTACTTTTCCCTGAACCAGATATTCCAGTAAACACAACAAATTTACCTCTTGGTAAATTGAGGTTAATATTTTTCAGATTGTGTTCGCGCGCTCCGCGAATAATCAATTCTTCCTGCATAAATTTAAATATTTTAGCATATTTCAGTTTATAACTTTTTGACTTTCACTGCAAGCCAAATCAAAAAAAATTAAGCCAATTTTGCTTTAGCTAAAATAACACTAAAAACAAAATTGGCTTTTGATTGAGTCTTCCGAATTTATCTGTCAATAAAGAAACTTGCGATAAAAGACTCGCCTGGCTTGGGGTAAAAAACTACTCGCTCACCCTCAAAAATAAAATCACTGGCAGGAAGATATCTTAGATCAATGTTCTTCCCAAAACCAATCTCCATCGATCCAACTCTTGCATGATCGAGAGGATTAGTCTTTTTGAGATTTTCTAGGACTGCACTTGCGGTCCTTGAATTACGAACCGCTCCTTCAATTCTATCCGCCATGCACCCTCCTTTTCAAATATTAAAGCTTCACACCATGTCAGGAAAAACATCGACTGAGAATTCTTGCATTGAAGAATAAAAAATGACAGTCTCTCCGGCAATGAGAATGACTTTTTTCATAGTCTCTTCATTTGAAAGCTCCTTAATATTAATGTGCTTCCCAACTTTTGCGGAGGAAATTTTTCCCCCTAACTCAAAATCATTTTTTTTGACTCTTTCCAGAAGCTCAAATAAATTCTTAGAGCTCGACACCACAACTTTAAAACTTGCAAATCCCATATTCCCACCTCCTGTGAAAAAATGTTAAAAAACCCATCTAGCTAAACCATAGCGTCAAAAAAGCCATTTTGTCAAGCCTATAATTTATAGGCTGACATACTTCACCGGCAAAACTTTTCTGAAAATTCCCGCAAAAATGAAAGAATCGGATTTGTGGATGAAAATCGGCTGATGAATCGGATTGGTCGATTTTGGGAAAAGTCCAATCACATCCTCACTGACTTTCTTGTAACGCTTAATCGTTGCCATGCCGTTGACCACCGCAACAACAATTTTGCCTTCCAATTCTTCTTGATGTTCATATTTTTCAAAAATAACATAGTCTCCGTCATTGATTTTTTCTTTATCCATCGAGTCACCAAGCGCCTTTACTGCAAACAAAAGCGATTCGTCCTTATCGCGAAAAAGTGCTTTAGAAATCTGCAAGAAGCCATCCACATTATCCTGCGCATAAGCCAAAGCTTCTCCACAAGAAGCCAGGCCGTATACTGGAACAGAAAAAATATTTTTGAAGTTCGTGTAGTTCTCGTTTTCAATCAGATAAATTTTTTTGTTCTTATCTCGCTTGATGAGATCCTTTTTTTCCAATGACTCAATCACCTGCATAACTGATTTCAAACTATCTTTCACACCTTGGGATTCCAGAAATTTTTGCAAACGATAACTAGTTGGGTTTTCTTTGCCCTGACTGATTAATTCCCGGATGGATTCGAGAATGTTTTGTTGTTTTGCAGTTAGAATCATATTTTTTATCCCCCACCACTTTTTTACTTTTGGACTTTAATTCACAATTACAATCGGTGCATGTGATAAATATTCCTGAAACCTAGCCCCTATCCGCATTGTAAATGCGAGTAAAAAAGTGGTGGGGGATGAATTTAATAATTACAGTGTTATTTTATCATTGATACATTAACACTGTCAAGTATCTCTAAACAAACAAGAAAAGTCCCGACTAATCGGGACTTTTCTTTCTTAAAACTAAGCTTTCAAATCTAGTTTCCGCAAGCAGCGCCAGCAGCAGGAGCAGCGCCTCCGGCAGGAGCAGCGCCCTCACCAAAACCTGGTGCAGGAGCTGTAGCTGAAAGTGTTACTGAACATTCCTTTGGTGCAGTCTTGAATCCAGAACAGATAGTTTTCAAAAGGCTAGCAGCGTCTCGTCCGGCAGCAGAAGCCTCAACACCATTGATCACAAGTGTCGGGGAACCCTTTACGCCATATTTATCATTAGCGTCCTTATCAACATTGAAAGGAGGGAAGCTTCCGTTACTCCAAGATGCTTTGTCATTATAACTTTCCGTAATCTTAAACTGCTTATCCGTAGCAGCAATACAGCTACTAAGCGTTGTTGGATTAATCAGAGTAGTTTTTAGACAGTCAGCCGCCTTAGTATCATCCTTTAAAAAGCATTTAAGATAGGCGCTTAACTTTTTAGGCTCGTTCTTCTGGATACAATATTGCTTCAAATTCTCGTCAATTTCCTTCTTTTCATGCATTGCATAGCTAACAAATTTCATTGTGTAATCAATCTTCGCTCCAAGCGCATCCACTACTGGCAAGATACCTTTTTCGATCTGAGTTCCATATGGACAATAGCTCATCACGAAAAGCTCTACCGTTGGCTTATCAGTCTTAGGAATTTCTGCAGCAGGCTTAGTTTCGGCTGGTTTTTGATCAGCCATTTTCTTTTCCGTTTCCGCAATATCCATCACGCTAGGAAAAAATTTGGACCCATCGGTTGATAGATAAGAAGTTATTTCTTGCTTTTGTGCACCTTCACCAATTTCTACCATCACTTTAAACATTCCGTTCTCTTTGGCAACTGAAGTTATATTAGCCTTCATTCCTCCCTGCATCAAATTCTTATTGATGAAATCCTCAACCTTTGTTTTTGCTTGTGCTTGGCTTAAATTGCGTTTTTGCCAAACTAATTTGTAATAACTAAATCCTCCTGCCGCAATAACCAAAAGCGCAATCGCAATTATCTTTGGCATAAATTTCTTATACTTTTCGCAACCACATGTCCCCTTCTCACAGCACTCAGCCTCCGTGGGCTCTTTTTTTTCTGTTTCCATTAGTTTAAAATTTATTATTTATTAATTTTATCGGCTCATTTACCGATACTTTTTGTATTATAAACAATCTTGGAATTTAGTGCAAGCATGGCGAAAAAATCCATTTCTACCTATAAAGATATGATTTAAGACCAAGATCCAGACCGCCAAGCATCATTCCAAGAAAAGTGCTTGATTTTGCGCGACTATTTCAGCTGTAATTATCTCATCGCTCCACTCATACCAACCTTGCTTTAGCGAATGCTTGCCACCAATCTGAGAAATTGATGACTGAACATATCCCGTCAAAAATATTTTTTCCACAGGGATGTCGTCCATATCCAACATATGCTTCGTATATGCCTTAAGATGAAAAAATTCCCCATTTTTGAGCTCAAGGAAAACATGGATATCATTAGCTGTGCGGTCTCTCCTGTGCACAAAATTATCGTCTTTCATAATTTGGACAGATTTGACCATCTTAGACAATTTCGACATAACAGCAAACATTAAATCACTGATACGATTTTCGAAAAGCAGCGTTTCTTTGGCAAAATGTTTTTCTTTTGCTGATTTGAGATATAATTCTGGTCCTTCCATGATATTTTTATAAATGCACTTTTTTTATTTTCCTGAAAATTAAAAATTACTCTGCTTTTTCCACTACAACCGTTTTCCCGCCAGCCTTTGTGACCACGCCAATAGCAAGATATTCCAAAGGTTCTGTTCCGATATTTTTCATCAGATGTTTTGATTGTTGTGGAACATAAACAGCATCAGTGGCTTCAAGCGTTTCACATTCATCATCAATCACAAATTCCGCCTTACCAGAGAGAATAATAAACACCTCTTCCATATATTCATGATAATGCAAAGCGAGACTTTTTCCCATTGGCATTTTTGACCAATTAATCATTTGCATTATTCCTTCAATTTTGACATCATCGGCCGTGAAAATTACACGCTTTAATGTTCCAGGATTTTTTGGGTCTTCGTGCCCTGGTGCGATACCTTCCATATTTTTGATGCTGAATTTTTTCATAGTATCTCTTTAATTATTAGTTTATTCAAATTTATAACATATTAGCGTCTATACCATCTAATAGTATTATTTCCCACTCAAATAGTCAAAAAACAACGCGACATCTCCCAAAAAGAGTTTCAAAAAGCGAACCGACAAAATCTCGGTTCGCTCTTTTTAATAGAGTGCGATACTTTTTCAATGCTGAACTTGATTTCACCAATGTTTTGGGAACATCCAGCCATCGAACGTATATTGCATCAAAATTTTTAACTTTCCATCCTTATCCCAAATGCCCCAATGGCTGCCCTGCGGCCCTTCGCGCTTTGCTTTCCAGAGCTCATCGAAAGCCGCAAATTGAATCACGACTACGCGTTCTATTTTTGACCAAGACGTAATATCCAGGAAGTACCAAGCAGCATTATAATCACTCGGCACCGCTGCACCTATCGTATCACCAGCTGAAGGCCAGCCGGTTTCACCGATAGCAAAGTATTTTTCGGGGTAATCCTTTTGAAAACCCTTAAACACTTCGTGCACGCGCTTGACAGCGTTTTCAACGGCAATGCCTTCCCAGTATGGGTAGACGTTTAGCAGTACAATATCGCTGGCATTGATAACGGCGGGATTTTTTTCCAAGACATCGTAACTGTCAGCCACTGCAACCAGAACATTAGGTGTTATTTCTCTAAAATAATTAATGTATGCAATCAATTGATTCGCAGAAAAATCCTTTCGATAGAGGACCTCCGAACCAATGATCGCCACATCTGCGCCGCCTCGCTTACATATATCAGACAGATTATTCAGCTCGTTCCTGCTCTGCGCTGCGTCCGTACTCAACCAAGCACCAGCCGCCACAAGAAGACCAAACTCGCGCGCTATCGGTCCAATCTCCTCCAGACCACTAGCGCATGAAAAGCTACGAATCAGATAAGTATACGGCGCAATAATCGCCAAGCGCTTACGAATCTGATCCTGACTCACAAAAACTCCTTCATTAGGATCTTGATCATCGACATAGAACCCCACATTTAGGCCATAGATTTTTTCAATGGCATTTGCAGGAACAGTTGACAGAAATAATAGACCGACCAAAAAAGGAAGAATGTTTCTAGCAAGCACTTTCATCATGACACAGCTCCTTTTCAATATGGGATATTTGGGAGAACTTCAAGTTGGCAAAGAACTGCCAAAACAGAAATAGACTCAGACCTTCCAGAATTCAATCATTATTTCACTCGCAACCTTTCTTGTCAATTTTACCTCAGCACCGCTTAGTCGATAAGAGGCTGTTCATTTTTTTAGACATAGCATCCAAGAGTTACTCAAAAATCACTTTTTTCGTCCGCTATCACCTTAGCTAGATTGCAAGTTAGTTATAATATTATTAATACTATGCGCAAGAATGAAACAATTTAAAATATCTTTTCATATTCGGACCAAATTTTTCTGGTTGCTCCTTGAGCTGTTTTTCCAATTCTTCTGGCGAGATCCAATCTACTCCCTCAACTTCGTCCGACTGCAACTCAAATTCATTAAGGTTTTTGTCCGCAACCAGAAGATACCACTGAAGAAAAAATGAATGCATATCACCAACTCTTATTTTTGGTCCAATCTTCGGCTTAATATTTTCGAGTCCCAACTCTTCTTCGGCCTCTTTGATGATATTATCCTCATATGACTCACCAACTTCAACTGTTCCCGCAACAGCCGGACCCCATGTTCCTGGATGATAAAATTTATTGCGATGACGCTTGGCAATTAAGATTTCCCCATGAGAGTTAGTCAGCCACAAAGCAGAAACGCGACAAATATTATCCTCGGACGTAGTGCCTCTTTCTCCAGATCCAATGATTTCGTCGTTTTCGTTAACTATAGTTATCATTTGTTTTTCTGCTTTGATCATAATAAACTTTTTTTCAATCATAAATCTTCTTCCGTCAAAACCTCCACACCATTTTCTTTGAGCAGTTTCGTAGTAATCCCATCACCTTCAATAATTATTCCAGAAAAAGTTCCGTTATAAATTTTACCGCATCCGCAAGAAGGACTCTTTTGTTTCAAAATAGCGCTCTTTATTCCCTTGGCTTTAGCAATCTTTAAAACTTGCTCGGCACCTTTTTCAAAAATGTCCGTTACATCAACCCCGCTTTTCGTGACGACCCTGTCGCCTTTTGGCTCAGTTTGTTCTCGTGGAGTTGAGAGACCGCCCAATTGTTCCGGACAAACTGGAACCAAAATTTCTCTTTTGGCTAATTCCAAAACTTTCTCATTCGCCTTATCGCCACCGTCATAACGGCATTTTATGCCCAAAAGGCACGCACTGCAAAGTTTCATGATTTTAGGTTTAAAAAAATTAACTCCTCTGCATCTTCCTCAGTTGCGAAATCTCATCACGAATAATCGCCGCTTTTTCAAATTCGAGGTTTCTCGCGGCGTCTTTCATTTCGCGCTCGCGCAGTTTCACATATCCCGCAATATCTTCCAGTGTTTCCAGCTGAGAAAAATCTTGCACGATCTTGGGATTAATTTCATGATCAACGATCGAGCTGATTTTTTTCTTGATTGTTTTTGGTGTGATTTTGTGTTTTTTATTATACGCCGTTTGCAATGCGCGACGGCGATTGGTTTCTGCAATCGCTCGCGTCATTGAACCGGTCATTTGATCAGCATAGAGAATGACTTGCCCGTGCACGTTTCTGGCGGCGCGACCAATCGTTTGGATGAGCGAAGTCTCACTGCGCAAAAAGCCTTCTTTGTCGGCGTCAAGAATGGCAACCAATGCCACTTCGGGAAGATCCAAGCCTTCACGCAAAAGATTCACTCCAACCAAAACATCAAACTCCCCACGTCTGAGTTTTTCCAAAATGCGCACGCGGTCCAATGTGTCCACACCGCTGTGCAAATATTCCGCCTTCACTCCACTTTCCTTCAAAAAATCAGAAAGATCTTCGGCCATTTTCTTGGTCAGCGTCGTCACGAGTACGCGATTTTTCTTGGCGACTGTCTTTTCAATTTCCAGCGCCACATCTTTCACTTGTCCTTTGGCCGAGCGAATGATGATTTCTGGGTCAATAAGGCCGGTTGGACGGATGACTTGTTCGACAATTCCACTAGCCCGTAGAGACGCCCCGCCAGGGCAGGGCGTCTCTACCTCGCTTGTGATAGATTTTTCAATTTCATATTTCCCCGGTGTCGCGGACACAAAAATTGTTTGCGCCATCTTTTTTTCAAATTCTTGGAATTTCAGTGGTCGATTGTCATATGCGCTCGGCAAGCGAAAACCATTATCAATTAGATTTTCTTTTCGAGAATGATCACCATTATACATTCCATTGAGTTGCGAAACCGTCACATGCGATTCGTCAATCACCGTCAAAAAGTCTCTAGGTCCCCCATTGCCATGTGAAGCATTATTAGCTGCAAAGTAATCCATCAAAGTGTAGGGCGCTTCGCCGGACTCGCGGCCGGTCAAATATAAGGAATAATTTTCGATACCGTTACAATAACCAACTTCGCGCATCATTTCTAAATCTTGCCGCGTGCGCCGCCAAATCCGTTCTGCTTCCAAAATTTTTCCCTTATCTTGAAAAAACTTTTTCTGATCTTCCAATTCTTTTTCAATCTTGCCAAGCGCACTTTCCATAATTGCTTCTGGCACGACGAAATGTTTGGCTGGATAAATGAACGTCTGTTCAAGCGTTGCTAGTTTTTCGCCAGTCAAAAAATCATATTCCACAATTTTTCGAATCACATCGTTTTCCAAATCAATTCGGGTCACAATTTCTCGTCCGGGCGTAATCACTTCGAGCGTGCTTCCAGTCAAACGAAATTTTCCCCGCGCCAAAATATCACTGCGCGCATATTGCATATCAACGAGAATTCGTGCAATTTTTTCCCGTTCCATTTTCGCACCGATTTTAATTTCTAACATCGAATTGCGATAATAGTCCGGCGAACCCAAACCATAGATACAAGACACGGACGCGCAGATGATCACGTCGTCGCGACTCATAAGAGCCGCCGTAGCCGCATGACGCAAGCGATCAATTTCTTCATTAATCTGTGATTCTTTTTCAATATAGGTGTCAGTCGAAGCGATGTAGGCTTCGGGCTGATAGTAATCATAGTAGGAAACGAAATATTCCACGGCATTCTTTGGAAAAAACGTGCGAAACTCCTGCGCCAGTTGCGCAGCCAAAGTTTTGTTCGGCGCGATCACCAGCGTCGGCTTTTGTACTTTTTCAATCACGTTGGCAATTGTGAAAGTCTTCCCTGACCCCGTCACACCCAAAAGCGTCTGGCTTTTTTTGCCAGCCTCAAGCCCGCGAGTCAATTGCGCAATCGCACTAGGCTGATCACCTTCAGGCTTAAACTTGGATGAAATTTTGAATTTGTTTTCGGACATTTGACAAAATGGTTAAATTGTGCTAGTATATGCAGTTATTTCGAGATTAGTAACATACTAGCACCTTACCAGTAAAAAATACAGAAAAGGAATAACGCATATGGATGACAAAACGTTTAATAATACCCTGTGTAAAACATATGATTATATTCCTCGCTTACCCTCAACTAATAAGCCAGCATTTTTCTAAAATCCCCTCGCGGATTCGGAGAGATGCTGGCTTTTTACTTTGGTTAAAAAATATCATTCTGCGTGCTAAAACATTGACAAAGTGAAATAAATCATGTTAGTGTGAGTCATTCTTTACCAATTCAATCATGCCATATACATAGTATGTAAACCCCAAATGGAGGAGGTTTTATGACTAAAGAAAACAAGATCAGTGGTTCCAAAAAAAATGGGACCAGAGTGGAAAGAAGTAAAAATCTCAAAACACCCCGCAAAAAAACCGATGAAGTCAGACTCCCATTAATTGATGGATTGATGCATTCAGTCGGTGGGGTAACCGCCACGCTGAAAGGTTGTGAATAAAGAAAGGTGCGAAACAAGCCAGCACAAGGAGGTGCAAGAAAAATGGATCAAATAGCGGAAGCCAAGGAGAAATTAGCGGAGCTGAAACAGCTCTTCCTGAGCGTTAAAGATGGGGAAAATTATGCTGTCATAGAAGGTTTTACCCAGCTATTAACAGCCATTGGCTGAGCATTGTCAATTGAAACAAAAAACGAAACCAACCCCCATATGATTTTTTCGGAAATAACTGGGGCCACAAGAGCTTTTGCACATTATTACAAGATTCCCCTGGAAGAGATTTATGAAAGAATGGGTCTTGGGGTCTAATAAACCCATCTGCCCGCCAAGCCAGTGTTTTTCCCAAATCCCATCACACGGATTCACGGAAAAACACTGGCTTTTTACTTTGGTCCTAGTGTCATTCCCGCGAAGGCGGGAATCTAGTCTCAAAATTATCTTAGAATAGCAATCACCAGAGCTAGAATTATTCCACTAAACTCATTTCCAGATTCCGCTTCCATTGCTTATCAAAACATATAGCTATTACTTTTTCTTAAGCCCCTACACTGGATCCCCGCCTCCGCGGGGATGACACAGAAAAAAATAATTGTCATCCTGAGCGGAATAAATTTTCGCTAGAAAATTTTTGCAGTCGAAGGATCTGCTATCCGCTATCGCTGGCTTAATGATTTATGGCAAAACTTACGATTACCTAGAGTAGATCCTTCGACTCCGTCAATATCTGTCACTGGCAGATATTGATACGCTCAGGATGACATAAAAATTTTGATTTTTGAGATTTACATTTTCCATTTTTATAGGTATTTCTCCAATCCCCTCACCTTCATCTCTTTCACCAAGCTAGAAATCCTAACCACATCATCTTTATGCACGACAACAATGGCATCCTTAGTATTCACCACTACCATACCCTTGAGGCCAACGGTCGTCACAATCTTCCCTGGTTCAAAATTATAGACTAGACTATCCTTTGTCTCGAAATCAACTACATTACCTTTTGTCACATTGGAATCGCTACTTTTTTCTAGTGCTTCTTTCAGCGCATAGAGCGTGCCCGGGTCACTCCAGCCCATATTGGTTTTGAGGATGACAGCACTCGAAAGATCTACTTTTTCAATAATGGCATTATCAAAAGACAGTTTTTCGCACGTTTCATATTTTCCTTTCGTCACGCATTTGTAAATTTCTGGGGCCAGTTTTTTGTAGCAATCATGCAAAAATTCCACTGAAGTGATGAAGTAACCTGGATTCCAATAATATTCTCCCGATTTAAACATCTGATCACAAAGGGCTTTTTCTGGTTTATATTTCCAACCTTCAAAACCAAAATAATCACGCTTTCCAATCTCGCCTTTCTGGTCGCCTACTTTCATCCAGCCCAAATTATTATTGGCAAAACGAGGGCGCTCAGCAATAAACACAAAACGATCCGCTTGTTGTTCGATCAGTTTTTCTCCAGCTTTCAAGGCTTTTGTAAACTCACTGACTCTATCCATTAAATGATCTGCCCACACAATTGCCATCGGTCCACTGTTACCCAGCTTAACTAATTGATTAACCGCGAAACAAACTGCTGGGCCATTATCTCTCCGCGCCGGTTCGAGGAAAATATTTTCCTTTGGCAGTCCTGGGAGTTGTTTGCGAATCATTTTCTGATAGGCTGGCATGGTTTGGATAAAAATATTTTTTGCGCCAAAAGCTGGGGCTACTCGGTCATAGGCCAATTGCAATGTGGATTTTCCCTTAAAAATCTTATCAAACTGCTTTGGCGAATTCTCTCGAGACAACGGCCACATTCTCGTGCCAACTCCTCCGGCTGAGATAACTATTTTCATATTATTGTTTTAATTTTATTAATTATCGTCTTCATTACCCTTTAATTAAACCATACCCCCCGAAAAAACAAAAGGTGACCATTCTTGACCAGCACCATATTGGCTATTCCAAGCCAAAAAATAGCTAAAAACAGCCTTTTTGCACTTGACGGAAGATGAGGGGCGTGCTAATCTCAAATGAGTTATTGAGCTGAAATTAGGCGCAAAATAAAAAATGACTAATTTGTAAAAATTTATTAACTTTTCAAAAAAATGCTAAAAATTATTAATATTGCTGAAATCGTCATCGCCATCCTGCTTATCATCTCTATTTTATTGCAAAATCGAGGTGCAGGGTTATCTGGAGCATTTGGTGGTGGATTCGAAGGTTACTACACGAGACGAGGATTTGAGAGATTTTTGGTTTATTTTTCCATTGCTCTTTCAACAGCCTTCATTATTTTAGCTATTATTAATTTGATTTTGTCTAACAAGTTAAGTTAAAAATATTAGTATCCCAACCGAAAATCGCAAATGGCTCTCACCGAAATGCATTTCCAAACTCTATAGAGTCAGCAGCTTCAAAGAAAAGACACTCCTCTCTTTTTTAGTTTTACTTTTTATTACCTCTCTGGGTTACTGGGGAGTTTCTTCCTATTATTCCCATACCACTGCTCTGCCCAATTATGGCAGTGAGTATATTGAGGGTAGCGTGGGACAGCCACAACATATCAATCCGCTGCTGTCCGCATCCAATGATGTTGACGCCGATATCGCCAAAATCATCTATAATGGACTCCTTAAATATGACGGAAAAGGCACATTAATCCCCGACCTCGCCGAAAGCTATGAAATCAGCGAAGACAAAACAACCTACACCTTCCGTTTGAAAAAAAATGTCACCTGGCATGACGGCACAACGTTTTCTGCCCGTGACGTGCTCTTCACCTTCAATCTAATCACTGATCCATTTTACAAGAGCCCTCTACGTTCTAACTGGCAGGGCGTGACCGCTAATCTAATAGATGATTCTACAATCACTTTTGTCACTAGCCCTTATGCTGGCTTTCTTAATAATGTCACTTTTGGAATTCTCCCTCAACACATTTGGGACGATGTAAAACCGGATAATTTTCCCCTTACTCAGCTAAACCTCGAACCAATCGGCACAGGACCCTTTAAATATAATGCTTTTCAAAAAGATTCCAAGGGCAATATTCTTTCCTACAAGCTTGTTGCTAACCCAAATTTTTTCGAAGGAAAGTCCTATCTTTCCAAGATTACTTTCAACTTCTACACCGATGAGGAATCTGCTCTAGATGCTTACAACCGCAAAGAGATTATGGGTATGGGGACCATTTCTTCCCGGAAGATAGTCGAGATTAAAAATCAAAAAAGCTCTTTTTTACACTCTTCGTCTATTCCCAGATATTCCGCAGTATTTTTAAATCAAAGTAAGAGTTTACCTCTAGCTGAGGATAAAGTCAGAGAAGCACTGAATTTGGCCACTGACCGAGATGAATTAGTAAAAATCGTATTAAACGGAAAAGGCTCCCCGATTTATTCGCCAATCCTACCGGGAATGATCGGCTATTCGGTTGATTTGGGAAAAATTAACTTTGAATTGGAAAAAGCCAAAGAGCTGCTCGAAAGTTCCGGCTGGAAAATGTCCGATGAAGGATTTCGCAAAAAGAATGATAAGGTGCTAGAGATAAGTCTGGCCACAACAGATTGGGATGAATTCTCCAAGAGCGCAGAGATTCTCAAGACTCAGTGGGCAAAAATTGGCGTCAAAGTCAACATCAATAGCCTTTCCGTTTCAGACATTCAACAAAACTATATCCGCCCAAGAGAATATGAAGCCTTACTCTTTGGACAAGTTTTGGGAGCTGAACCAGACCTCTATTCCTTCTGGCATTCAGCGCAAAAAAAGGATCCCGGACTAAACCTGGCTCTTTTTGGTGATAGCGACACTGACAAGCTAGTTGAAGACGCCCGCGTTGAGTTTGACCGAGAAAAAAGAGCAAATTTCTATGCAGATTTTCAAAAAAAGCTAGTAGAAGAGGTTCCGGCCATTTTCCTCTGTTCACCAGAATATATCTATCCGGTCAATAAAAAAGTCCAAGGTATTGATGCAACAAATCTTGTTGCTCCTTCGGAACGCTTCTCAAATGTTTCAAAATGGTTTATCAATACGAAGCGGGTTTGGAAATAATTATTTTTTAAAATAAATAATATGCCAAAAACAAACAAAATTGACAAAGAAAATTTACGCCAAGTCATCATTGACTGCCCCAAGCAGTTCGCCGGAGGGTTTCGTCTTGCGAAAAATATTAAGTTAAAAAAACAAAAATTCACCACCATATGCGTTTCTGGTATGGGCGGTTCCTCTTTCCCAACTGACCTATTGCGCACCTACATTGACCATCTCTATGAAGGTAACCTAAAAAGCAACCAACCGCTAGAGATAATTCAAAACAGATCATATACACTTCCCAAGAAAACACTCAAAAATTGCCTGCATATCTTTTCCTCCTACTCCGGAAACACGGAAGAGACTATATCCACTCTTAACGAAGCAATTGCGCTAAACCTCCCGTCAGTCGGTCTTATGCATGGCGGAAAATTACAAGAGCTCTGTGTGAAAAATAATATTCCACATGTCATTCTTCCCTCAGTCAGTCAACCGCGCTATGCTAGCGGATATTTTTTCTCAATCAGCTTACAGATACTAGCTAATCTCGGACTAATTGAAGATAAATCCAAAGAAATCAATCGCCTGACCAAAAAACTAGATGAACTGGCTCTGGCACTGGAAGCGCCAGGCAAAGCTTTGGCAAAAAAATTGACCGGGAAAACTCCCATCATCCACACAACAGACAAATGCAAGTCAATCGCTTTGATTTGTAAAATAAAAATCAATGAAAATGCTAAAACACCCTGTTTTTGGAATTTCTATCCTGAACTTAATCACAACGAAATGGTTGGGTACACTTTGCCCCAAGGAAAATTCCATATTGTGACATTAATTGATCCGACTGACAATCCCAGAATCTTGAAGCGAATGAAAATAACAGCTCCGCTTTTGAAAGCCAAGGGCATTGAAACAACTTTTTTTGAAATGCCCGGTTCTGACTTATTTACAAAGATGTTTGGCACATTACTCTTTATTGATTGGGTATCATATTATCTGGCCTTGAACTATGGCCAAGACCCAACACCAGTCGATATGGTGGAGGACTTAAAAAAAGCTTTAGCCTAGAGAAAAAACAACCGCACTTTCCGAAAGTGCGGTTTTTTTGTGAGCTGTGATATAATGTGGTTAAACGCTAATCATTAATTTACTAAAAATATGAAAGTAAACCCAAATATTTTTCGCGGTTATGACCTGCGAGGAATAGTTAAGAAAGATCTTAGTCCGGAAATTGCAGAGCATCTGGGAAAAGCGCATGGAACGTATATGAAAAGGCAGGGCGTGACAAGGGCAGTTGTCGGACGTGATTGTCGATTTACTAGTGCCGAGTATAGCGAAGCACTGATCCGCGGATTCAGTTGGGCTGGAGTGGATACGATTGATATTGGGATGTGTTTGGTTGGCACTTTTTATTGGGCACAATATTATCTCGATTCCCCTGGCGGTGCTTTCGTGACAGCTTCGCACAATCCCTCTGAGTATAATGGATTTAAATTTGCAATTGGTTTTTCAGAAACACTGGTCAGTGAAGGGATTCAAGAAATCCGCAGAATGGTCGAGGAAGAAGATTACGAAAAGGGTGACCGACCAGGAAAGATAGAAAAACAAGATATTAGCCAGGCTTATTTTGAAGATTTAAACAAAAGATTGCCCATCACAAAAAAATTCAAAGTCGTAATTGATCCGAGCAATTCCACTGCAGGAGTGATTGTGCCGGAATTTTTGCGAAAGATTGGCTGTGAGGTGGTGGAAAAAAATTGTAATATTGATCCGTCATTTCCACTGGGCACTCCCGACCCAACTGAAAATCTCGTCGCCAACAGATTGAGCAGAGAAATTCTAGAAGAAAAAGCTGATCTTGGATTTTCCTATGATGCCGATGGCGACCGCATCGGGATTGTAGATGATAAGGGAGGTGTGATTTGGAACGATGTGCTCGTGGCCATTTTTTCCACCGATGTATTGCATTCACATCCAGGAGAAAAAATAATGTATAACACGCTCTGCTCAAAAGTCGTGGAAGATACAATTTCAGCTACTGGCGGCGTCCCCTTTATGTGGAGAACTGGGCATTCATTCCTGAAGAAAAAAAATCAAGAAGTGAAAGCCGCCTTCATCGGAGAACTTTCCGGCCACTTTTTCTTCTCAACTGATTTCTATAACCACGACGATGGAATATATTCAACCCTGCGCTTGCTTGCCTATTTGTCACGAACCAATCAATCGCTTTCTGAAGCAGTGGAGAGCTTGCCAAGATACATCTCCAGCCCGGAAATAAAAATCGGTTGCGCAGATGATAAGAAAGTTGCCCTCATCGAAAAGATGAGCGCTGTGCTTCAAAAAGATTATCCCGAGGCAGAAGTGATTTCCGATGAAAGAGCAGGAGATGGAGTTAGGCTCAATCTGGCAGATTCGATGTTTGTGGTTCGTTATTCTCAAAATGGTCCATATCTGACTATCAAATTTGAAGCACAAACTCAAGAACGCTATGATCAGCTCAAAAAATATCTCAATGAATTTCTGCATAGTTACCCGGAGGTAGACTGGACCGGAGCGATAATCACTCCGATAAATGTGGAAGCGCTAGAGTTGGAATAAGCGTTTGGCGAATTTACTTTTACTGATTAAAATAGCTTAATTCGTAACAATAAAATTATGAATTTCGATATACCAGCCGCACCAAAATTACCAGAACAACAAGCGGAGTCAAAGATATCAAAACGTGCTGACGAAATTAAAAAAGACCTACCCAAAAGGCAACTGCCCCAAATTACTTCTGAACTTGAACAGTATCTCAAACTTAGAATCCTAAGCGAAACAATTCTACTCAAAGATTTGCCTGATGAGTTACGCAAAGAAATTGGCACGAGAGACCCAGTAGATGAATTTCTTGCAAGAGTTGAAGGCTTTGATTTGTGGGATGCTTTAACTGATGAATATGGATTTACGCTTGATAGCAATACTCCAAAATATACCACTGGTGAACTCAAAGAGTTAATCTCAGAATTAAAAAAGTAAACTAACGAGACATAAAAAAAGAGAGGCCTCGCGCCTCTCTTTTTTTTCTGAAGTTGACTAGGCCTTATTTTTTTATCTTATAAACTAAAATATTTTTATAGCTATCTATAAGCTCCAAGCGATTAGGGCTGAATGATTGATCGACACTGCGCTTATTGGTGAGCGGCGTATTGGAGATGATAATAGCATTCGGGTCACTGGCAATCGCATCAAAACTTTCAACTCGCCTAAGCTCTGGTCCAATAGCTGCCCAACGGCTGGGGTCATACGCTGGCCAATCGACATTATACAAATAAAGCTTTTTTTCACCTAAATAATACCTGGCGATGACGTAATCGAAAGAAGTGAGAATATAGAAATTGTTTTTTTCATATTTTGGCGAATTTTCTTTCAGCACATTCCAGCCGGTGGAAAATCCCAAGTGTGCCATGAAGCCCAAAAGAACAGCGTAAAGCGCAAGTGTGGCGATGACATAGCGCCAGCGGATTTGAGAAAGCCAAACGCCCAAAAGAGTAAAAATAAAATATGCACCGGGCACAAGATAACGAGAAACAAAATAGTGTTTGCCATAAAGAGAGAGAGCATAAACAATCCCAAAAAATCCAAAAGAAAAAACCAGAAGAATGGCTGTCTTTTTTTTATCTTTGACAAATAAGTAAATAATAATCCCCGTGAGAAAAACCGTTAGCGCACTCAAAACTGAGGTCTGCTGGATGTGATGAAAGAAATTAGGATTAGGCATACCGGAAGACATCTCGCCCAGAGGTGTCCCAAAAAGAAACATCTGTATATTCCAAAAAATATCACCCAAATTAGCCGGACGAACCCATTTAAGATTATCCCCGAGATCAGTGATATGACGATAGAATTCTCCAATCCAAAAGGAAAATACCAGAAAAGCCGAGCCGTAGCCAAGCAGAATTCCGGTTGTGGGAATCAATCCATTGATACTTTTAAAATTAAACTTATGACCATAAGCAATTTCATTAAAAATATTCCACACCAGATAAGCCAAATAAAATGTGGAGGAAAAGACAATGCCCATGTAATGCGTCAAACAAGCACACCCAAGAAACACTCCCCAGAGGATATAGCTTTTTGTTTGATTCGTTTTAAGTGCCTTCAGGAAGAAATAGGCTGCCATGATGAGGAAAAAAGAAAGCATAGAATACATACGAGCCTCTTGCGAATATTGGATTGCAAAAGGAGAGATTGCGACCACAAAAGCAGCAAAAAGTCCGGCGCGCTTATCACAGAGCTCTTTGGCAAAAAGATAGACCGCCCAGACAGAGAGAACGCCCAAAATAGCGGAAAAAAGGCGGATACCAAAGACGCTATAGCCAAAAAAGGAGGAAAATACTTTCAAGCAGATATAATACAGAGGCGGATGAATATCGTTGATAATCATCTGAATCATGTCAGAAAATTTTTCTTTGACAGCAACGCCAGTGAAGGCTTCGTCATACCAAAAATCACGCAAAGCAATTTGATATAAACGGAAAGCTGAAGCCAAAATTAAAATAAGCCAAAGATAATATGGATCGAGAAAGTTACTAAGTTTTTTTATTTTTTCCGAAAAATTCACTTTTGGCATAATCGGCATTCTTGATAAAAATTTGATAATAGCCCACTCCGACTCCTGTCTCGCCTAAGCATGCAACTGCGATTCTTATAACTAAATCATGCTAAATAATAAATAATCATTTAGACTATAAACCCAATTTTCTTTTTCACTTCCTCCAGCTTCTTTTTCGCCAATGGGCGCACTTTTTTGGCACCGTCTTCCATGATAGCCAAAACTTTTTCATCACTCAGCTCCCCTATTTTCTTTTGAAACGGCGCGAGGAATTTGATGATAACTTCAGCCAGTTCAGTTTTGAAATCAGAATACTTCTTGCCTGCAAAAAGCTTTTCGACTTCTTTTGGCGTTTTATCAGCAAGAAGACTATAAATATTAATCAGATTTTTGAGCGCCGGCTTATCCTCTTGATACACAACCTCACTGCCAGAATCCGTCACTGCTTTTTTGATTTTCTTTCTCACCGTTTCCGCGTCATCATTGAGAGCAATATAGTTATATTCCGATTTGGCCGATTTGGACATTTTCTTCGTCGGATCATCAAGGCCCATGATGTTTTCGCTTTCTTTCTTTGTGTAGGCCTCGGGAATAACAAAAGTCTCACCAAATTTATGATTAAATCTTTGCGCCAAAGTCCGCGCTAGTTCGATGTGCTGTTTTTGATCTTTGCCAACTGGCACAAGTTGTGTGTCATAGAGGACAATATCAGCAGCCATGAGCACTGGATAATCAAAAAGACCAGCACTAGCGCTTTCCCTACTATCCTTTGCGCTTTTATCCTTAAACTGAGTCATTTTTTCAAGCTCTGGAATTTTCGTAATTGTATTTAAAATCCAACCCAACTCCGCATGCTCGCAGATGTGCGACTGAATAAATATTGAACATTTCTTTGGGTCGATGCCGGCTGCCAAATAAATCTTAGCGATTTCAATTGTGCGGCGGCGCAAAGTTTCCGGTTCTTGCGGAACGGTAATCGCGTGCATATCAACGACACAAAAAATTGAATCATACTCTTTTTGCAACTTGACCCAATTTTGAATTGCGCCGAGATAATTTCCAATATGGAGATTGCCTGACGGCTGAATGCCGGAAAAAATTCGTTTTTTCATAGTGTTATTTTTTGCTGTTATTAAATTCTTCTATACATTTTTTCTTATCAAAATCATCCGCAATGTTCTTTTCACAGATAGAAATATCATTCTTTTTTACCGCCAAATTTCCATAGCACATCCCCTTATACCCCAAGCCAACTCCATTACATTCTTCATACGTTTTCTTGTAAATGTTACCAGGCTTTGAATTGTGGAAACGAACATACGCAGTTACTGAAATAGCCACAAGGATAATAAGACCAAAAATAATGATTTTCTTCATTCGACTCATACAAACACTAAGCCAAATAGGCACTTTTAAACACTACCCATGAGAAGCTAACTAAATACATTTTAGCCCATTTCCCGGTTTTGAGCAATTATTGAACCCTACGTAAAGACGCCCCAGCGGGGCGTCTTTACAATACCAAAACAAAATGTTACATGAAATTAGACTTCAATAATCACCGGCAAAACCATTGGACGTCTTTGGGTTTGTTGGAAAAGATAGAGTCCGACCACTTCACGAATATTATCCTCGATAAACTTCTTTTCGGGGGAAGTTTTCTTGGACGTCGTGTCTTTGATGGCTTTTTGCACTCGCCTTTTGGTTTCATTAATCAAGTCAAAGTTATCTTTAACATAGATAAATCCTCGAGAAGTTATTTGAATATTGCCGACAATTTCCTTTTTCTTACTATCAAGAATAACTGTAATGACAAACATGCCATCAGCACTGAGCACTTGGCGATCACGAATAACCACTTGTCCCACGTCGCCCACGCCCAGTCCATCCACCATAACATAACTTGTATCAACTTTTTTCGGCAAAAGCTTGGCACCGCCTTTTTGCACTTCAAGCACATGCCCATTATCCATAACGAAAATATTTTCCTTACGAAAACCGATTCGCACAGCCAACTTTTCTGCTTCTTTTAGCATATAGTGATTAGCATAGACTGGGATAAAAAAGTCTGGTCGCACTTGACGAAGTAGCTCCTGAATGTCCATTGCGCTACAGTGCCCACTAGTATGCACATCCATAATATCACTATGGATGACATTGTCACATTTACGATAAAGATTATCTTTTAAGCGCTGAATCGTTCTTTCATTGCCCGGAATGACCGAAGAGGAAAAAACAATCGTATCATTTTTCTTGACTTTAATGAACCTATGGTTATCCGTAATGATCCGAGAAAGCACAGCGTTACCTTCGCCTTGCGCTCCAGTACAAACAATCACAACTTTGTTCTCTGGATACTTATGCAAATCATTGACCGTGATCAATGTTTCTTTGTGCATCTTGATGTAACCAAGTTCCTTTGCAATATCAATATTCATTTTCATGCTATAGCCATCAAGGGCAACTTTTTTACCAATCTTTTCAGCATACTCCAAGATGTGACCGATTCTCCTGATTTGTGAAGAAAAAGTACCGATAATAATCTTACCTGTCGCTTCACTCATCAATTTTTCCAAATTGTGATACATCTCCTCTTCTGTCGTACGAGATGGATTGGTCACGATAGCGCCAAGACTCTCCAGCATTAGAATACGTGGACTAGGCAACTTAGATAGATGACTATAATCGACAAGTCTCTTACCATCTGGAGTTTTTTCCATTGTCCAGTCCCCAGGATGAATCACTGTTCCATCTGGAGTCTTGATGATCACACCAACAGCGTCCATGATAGAATGCTCCACTTCAAAAAAATCAATTTCAAATTTTCCTAGGCGAAGCTTGTCTTCAACCGATTTCACACGGATAGTTTTCAAATTTTGAGCTGAACCCTTTTCAAAGTCTTCTAATTTTTTCTTCACCATCGCAAGTGTCATATCTCGACCAATGATTGGCGGATAACCCAATTGACGCAGAAGAATCGGCGCAGCGCCGATGTGGTCCAAATGACCATGGCTCAAAATCACGCCACGAATATTTTTTTCCTTACCCTTAAGATAACTGATATTAGGAATGATATAATCAATCCCTGGCATATCCTCTTCCGGGAACATCATTCCCATATCGAGGACAACAATATCACCGCCATATTCAAATAGCGTCATATTGCGACCAACCTCTTCTTGACCTCCCAGCGGGATAATCCTCAAGGATCCTTTAGCGCTTCCCGAATGAACTTGAATCGGCATCGGGGTCCGACTTGGTTTTTGTTTTGTCCTCGCTAAACCATCGAGGTTTTTTGGTATCGTAAAACTGTTTGGACGCACCAAACCAGCTGACGATACATTGGTTGTTTTTTTAAACATACTTTTCGAAAAATTAAAGATACCAAAAAAGATGGTTATCTCGAATAAAAGCGACTTCGCGCTTTTTTATTTAAAGAAATTAATTAAACAGCGTTGATCCTGAAAAAACTTCAGGCTCTTTTTCTGTTAAAAGCTACAAATAAAATAATAAGCTCATCTGCCGTAGCAAAGGCAAAGGAGAAATTGATAATAAAAGAAATAGAATAAATTGACTAAAACAAAAGATTTTCTTCCACTGCTGAAATTATATCATACTATTATACACGTTTCAAGAGGTTTGTCAACAGAGGGAAGGGCGAATTCAACCCTGAAGTGCAACACTCATTAATTCTAATGGTGTTTTCCAGTTAAGCCTTTTTCTGGGCCTTGTATTGAGTTCATACTCGACTTTGGATATTTCTTCTTCTGTAATCATACTAAAATCTGTTTTCTTAG